>JAUIGL010000138.1 GCA_030430165.1 bacterium
ACCAATGAACGCCGGGTCATAGCTGCCGCAGCCTCCCTCCTCCTTCTCAACCACGTCCCGCTCATCGAGACCAGATCGGAGTTTCTTCTCCGAATGATCCGGCGGCACGCAGGGGGCCGGGCTAGCCTGGAAAATTCAAGAATCGAGGAAGCGCCCGCCAAATCCGTGCCATTGCGGGGTCATGTGGTCGCTGTCCACAACGGGCAATCTACACAGTGTCGAGACGTCGGGGGCCCGAAGAATCGTCCCTAACTCAACTGGGACAACGGTTTCAGTGGGGTGCAGCGGGAAGTTCATGAATAGCCCGGGCTAGGGTCCGACCGGTTGCGCCCGATCGTAGCGGCAGCCGCGGTGAATCGCGCCGAGCCCTTCGAGCAGGGCCTCGTCGCCCTTGGTCCACAGGGTGAGAGTCCCGTCACTGTAGCGCGCGCCGGACCCGACCGGCTGGCCGCTGAGGTGCGCCGGTCCTTCCGGTCGGGACAGCCAGGCTTCGGATCCGGCGAAGCGGCTGACGAAGCGGTAGCCGTCGACACACTCGTACGACCGGGTGATCGCGTCCGCGGGTACCGGCGGCAGCGCCGGCTCGGCCGGCGCGGTGGCGGCTGCTAGCGCGGCGGGTTGGGCCGGCACCGGATTCCGCGGCGCCGACCCGGCGCAGGCGAACAGCAACAGGGGGGCGAGTCCGGCAACGATCCCGGACGATAGGCCTCTCATTTCTCTTCCTCGCTGTTTCGTCGCCCCGCCGCGGCGGTTTTGCGGCAGTCACGCTGGTCGGCAATCGAAGCTCGTCATCCGGCGGCGGTGATCAACTCCAGTCGCTCGCGCGCCGCCCTGCGCCCCGCATCATCACCCAGCATCTCGAAGATTTCGAGGGCTCGGCGGTAGATCCCGGCGGCGCTGTCGGTGCGGTCGAGCGCGGCGACGATGTCGCCGGCGCTCAGCAAGAGCTCGCCGCGGGCACTCGGGTCGGTCGGCTGGTTGGCGACCAGATCGATCCGGTCCACGGTTTCGGTGAGCTTCTGCGACGGCGCTCCCTGATCGCGCGCCATCAGGCCGATCTCACGCAATGCGGCCAGTTGGCCACGACGGTCGCCGATCTCGGCGTAGAGCGCTCGCGCCTGCTCGTAGTGGTCCCACGCCTGCGCGTTGTGGCCCGCCTTGCGCGCGAGATGGCCCATACCTAGATGGACGCGCGCCGCACCCATGGTGTTGTCGAGTTGGGTGAACAGCTCGAGAGCGCGCCGGAAGGCATCGCGTGCCTGGCGCTGGTTGCCGTGCGCCGCCTGGGTCGCGGCGAACCGCAGTGACGCCTGGGCTTCGCCGTTGCCGTCGTCGACTTCGCGGTACAGCTTCTTCGACTGGCGAAAGGCCGCGCTCGCCTCCTCGTAACGTTCGGCGGCTTCGTCGAGCGAGCCCATGTGCAGCAGCATTGCCGCCTGCCCGCCGCGGTCGCCCATCTCCCGGTACATGGCGAAGGCGTGATAGTAGCGACCGTAGGCGCGGCGCCGTCGGCCGAGCCGGGCGTCGAGCTCGCCCATCGCCAACAAGGTGCCGATCTGGCCCTGCTCGTCGCGCAGCGACTGATAGATTGCGTGGGCCCGGCGGTACCATTCGTACGCCTGATCGAGCTCGCCCGCGTCACGGTCGATGGCGGCCAGCGAGAGTAGTGCCGCCACCTCTCCCTGGGCGTCGCCGACCCGCTCGTGGAAGCCGAGCAGCTTCATGTGGGTGTCGCGCAGCTTCGCCGGATCGCCCTCGCGCCGCGCCAGCGACACCAGCGTCTCGATCGCTTCGCGCTCGCCCGGCTTGCCGGTTCCGCTGAGCGATTCGAAGAGGCTCTCGGCTACTTCGAAACGCACCTGCAGGGTGCCGTGCTTGGTCTCCAGGGCAAGCAGCTCCTGCAGCGCCTGGGCGTGTCCGGCGCGATCGACGTTGTGCTCGGCGAGCTCTGCCGCCTTCTCGAGGCGGTGTCGCGCGCCGTCGACCTCGCCCCGCTGCAACGCCGCCTGCGCCTCGCGGATCAACTTGTTGGCGGCTGCCCGGGCCATGATCGCCGCCTCCTGGTCGAGGGTCGTCTCTTCGGCGACGGTCTCGTCGGCAGCCGGCTCGGGCCCGATGTCGACGAAGACGGCGCGGCTGATCTCATGGAAGATGGCGCCGAATCCGATCCCCATGGCCAACAGCACGACGGGCGCGCCGATGCCGAGCTGCCGCGCCGCGACGACGCCGGTGACCGCGCCGAAGATGCCGACGGTGATGTGGAGCACGGTCGCCAGGGGGATGGTTTGGTTGATCTGTCGCAGGAGTGAACTGTCGCCCTCTCCCAACGCGGACAGGAGGAGGTAGAGTCCGCCGGCGACCAGCACGGCCAGCCCGATCCAGACGGTCCACGACGTGCCTTCTGAGGCCACCTCGGGGGCGACGTAGCGAGAGCGGCGCTGGCCGGCGCCGCTCGATTTCGCCCGGGCGCCGGTAAACCCGAGCTTCTGTCGCTCGCGCAGACAGACGCGCTGCATCACCGAGGGGGGATAGCGTCGCGAATCGACGACGCGATTTGGCAGCGCAATGTCCTGCTGCGGCGAATCGCGGATCACGTGGTCACCGTAGAGCCTGCCGGCGAGCTCGAGCTGTTGCTCCGCTTCGGCCGGGTCTTCGGTCAGTGCCAGGGTGCCCAAGCGAAACGCGGCATGAGCCTGGCCCAAAGTGTCGTCGGCCTTGGCGAACTGCTTGGCGGCGTCGTCGTAGTTGCGCAGCGCTTCGCGCGAATCGCCGCGCATCAGGTAAGCGTCGCCCTCGCTCAGGCGGGCGTCGGCCTCCTGCGTCGCCATGGCGAGACTTTGGTAGAGCTCGGCGGCCTGGTGGAAGCAGCGCACCGCCGCGTCGTAGCGCTTCTGCCGCATCTCCAGACTGCCGAGGCTCGACAGCACGGTGGCGGCGCCGTCGCCGTTTCCGGCGAGCTGAAAGAGGTAGCGCGCCCGCGAGTACGACTCGCGGGCCCCTTCGGCGAGATCCATTGCGCGTTGCAGGTCGCCCAGTTTGCGCAGCGCGTTGCCTTCGGCGGATTGATCGCCGTCCTCCTCGGCGGTCACCCGCTCGTTCTCGAGCTCGGCGACCCTGGCCTCGAACTCGCGCCGCCGTTGCTCGCGATCCGGCCCTTCGCCGCGTTCGGCCTCGGCGGAGGAGTATCCGCTGCTCTGGTCTTCCATGGGCTCTTTCACCGGCCGTTGCGAGAGCTCGACTCCGGCGCACCTGAAGGTCCGTATGCCCGCGAGATTCCGCGCGTTTTGAGTCTACTCGTCACCAGCATTCCAAGCCGCTGCGGAGCCCAGCTCAGCGCGCTCCGCAGTCTCCTCCACGATGAAAAATGGTAGCGACCAAACGCCATGCTGTCTATCAAGATTTTTTGGGTACTTACGGCGTCCGACACGCCCTTGCGGCGCGATCCGACGCGGTCCGGCGAGGGAGCGCAAGGGCGGCCGCTGGCGCGTCGGCGGCGGGCGCCGCTGCGGCGCCCGCGGCGCAGCGCGGCGACTCCGACCCCGGCTGCGGTCGCGGACCAATCGCTTGCCGCGCCTCGCCGGCGGCGGCGCCGCTGCTTTTACCCCGCGGCGGGGAGCGCGCGCTTGAAAAGCGCCGTCCGCTATGGCCTGATCCGGGAATTGCCCATCGAGCGCACGCTGTTCGGGCGCAACGGATCGCGGGGAGGAACACACGGTATGGACCAGGATGTCACCAACGTCGGCGTCGATTCGTCTACTCCGGACATGAGGGACAAGTCGCGCGGACTCGCGCGCAACGTCACCTACGGAGTCATCGTCGGTTTGATCGCCGGCTTTTTGACCGCCATCTGGATCGCCGGTTCCGATTGGATGGGGACGATGGTCGCGACCTCGTTGTCGGTCATGGGTGCGTCGGCGACGATCGGCGGCCTGATGGGCGCCAACTTCGCGCCGGAATAAGCCTCTCAGCAGGATTCGGCCAGCGCGAACGAGACCGGCTTCTCGTCGTCGCGCACATCGCAGTTGCTCGGCAGCGGCAAGTTGATCGTGAACTGGGTGCCGAGCTCCGAGGTCTTGGCGGAGAGTCGGGCGCCGTGCGCCTCGCTGATCGCCGACGCGATGTAGAGCCCGAGCCCGGTACCGCTGGGGTTTCCGTCGGCCCCGGAGACGTGCTTGCGGCCGAGCTCGCGGAATAGATCGGGCGGAATTCCCGGTCCCGAATCGGCGACGGTGACCTGCACGCCGGCGTCGCTACGCTCGACCTCCACCCGCACGCTGCCGCCGGCCGGGGTGAACTTGAGCGCGTTGCCGAGCAGATTGGAGAGCGCGCGCTCGATCTGCATGGGGTCGACGTGGGCGAGGCAAGGCGTCGCCGGCAGCTTCGATTCCAGGGTGACGCCCTTGATGTCGGCCGCGGTTCGCGCCAACACCAGCGACTCGCCGACCACGTCGCGCATGTCGCAGACGCTCTTGCGCAGCGGGAAGTTGCCGAGCTCGATGCGCTCGGCGTCGATCAGGTTGTTGGACAGGTTGAGTACCTGGCGGATGCTCGCGTGGATGCGCTGGACGAGGTCGTTCTGCTCGGGGTTGAGAGGTCCGGCGTCCGCATCGAGCAAAAGGTCGGTGAGCGACTCGATCACTCCGAGCGGATTGCGCAGGTCGTGGCTGACCGTCGACAGGAACTCCATGCGTCGACTGCGCAGCATCGCATTGCGTTCGCGGCGCTCGCGGGCGCGCGCCTTCTGCACCAGATTTCCGAAGAAAATCGCAACCGCAAAGAGAAACGGAATGCGGGCGATGTAGCCTCGTTGCACCAGCTCGCCGAGGTCGACGAAGCTGCTCGCCGTAATCAAATGGGCGACGCTGATGAAGATCGCGGCGCCGGCGGCGAGCGCGATTCCGTCGGTCAGCGCACTGAGAAAGAGCACCACGAAGTACAGCACGAAGAGCTCGCTGCTGTGGTCGCTGCACATTGCCAGCGCGACGGTCACGGCGGCGACGTCGAGTACCACCAGCAGCCTCTCCGCCTTGTACTCCTCGCGTGCTTTGCGCAGCAGCGGCGGCAGCACCAGATTGCTGCCCAGGTAGAAGGCGATGAAGAGCCCGGCTACCGGCGGCAGCTCCGCCAACGGCCGACTCAGCAAGACGAGGTAGGCGATGGCGATGATCAGTACCCAGCGAAGTAGAATCAAACTCTGCAACGATCCCTCTGAATAGTCAGGCGGCTCCGGGTCTTTGCCCGTTGTGCCTCTGGCGTTCATAGATCCCCCCGATCCTTCCACTCATTGGCCTTCCCGCAGTGCAAACAATGCTTATTCCGTGCCAAAGGGGTCGCGCTTGCGGATTCCACGAGCACACCGAAAGGGTCCAGAATGTGGCGGTGGAGCATTCGGGTTCCCGAGGGGCCTCGCTGCTAGACCCCGGGATTCCAAGGAGAACGCCCTCTGTTACCCAATCGCCGGAGTGACCGGAAAATGCCGATCGGTTACGCACCGTCCATGCGCTGTCGCCCACCGTTCCGCAGCATTCTTTCCAATTCGTTGGAAACCTCGACTTCTCGGGCTGCCGTATGGAATTTGCGGAGGTCTTGCGGCTGCTATATCGTGCGCCGGCACCGGGACGGGGCCCTCGCCCGGGACCCCGAGGGAATACAAGGAGACGTGAGAAATGCGACAAATCTGTGGTCGGGCTAGCATCGTTGGATTGGTCCTGTTGTTCGCGGCGATTGGCGGCGCGGCTTTGGCCGAGGACGAGGTGGATCCGCGGGCCCTGGTCAAGAAGGTCCTCGACGGGCTGCCCAAAGATTCGTTCGAAGCCAAGATGACGGTCTCGTCGAAGGATTTCGCGCCGCGCGAGCTGCGCATGGTGCGACGCTACGTCGACGGTGCCCACGGGACCTACCTCGAAGTGCAGAGCCCCGACGATCTCGAGGGCATCCGCTTCCTCTTCCTCGAGCGCGCCGATCAGCCGAACGAACAGTTCATCAAGGTCAAAGCCAGCCGCAGCGCGATCCAGGTCTCGGAGGATGTCCGCCAGCAGCCGTTTCTCGGCTCGACCTTCTACGTCTCCGATCTGGTGATGCCCGACCTCGACGACTACGACTGCAAGTACGTCGGCAAGGACGTCATCGAAGATCGTACCGTCACGCTGGTCGAGATGACTCCGAAAGACGCCGACGCCGACATCTACGGCAAGACGATTTCGGCCCTCGCGCCCGAGGACAACCTGGTGCTGCGCCGCGAGTTCTTCGACAAGGACGGCAAGAAGATCAAGGTGTGGACCGTCGACAAGGTCGACAAGATCGGCGATGTGCTGAGCCCGACCGGGCAGAAGATGGAAGACCTGCGCGACGGCAAGACCTCCCGCCTCGACGTCGGCGAGGTCGACTTCGAGGCCGAAGTGACCGACGACATCTTCAAGCCGCGCTACCTGCTGCGCTGAGCCCCCAACCAGGCGTTCGCGACGACGCGGCCAGCACCGTAGGTCGCCCACGCGAGGAGCGCGCCGACACAGAATGCGGCGCCGATGCCGAGCCAATCGACGGCACCGGCGCCGCGCAGCGTTTGCACCAGCAGGAACAGGTCGTCGCTGCGCCACCGCTCGAGCGGTACGTGTAGCGCCGGCGCGGCGATGCGTGAGACGAGAATCGAACCCATCTCGTAGTAGTCGCCGCTGAGCGAGATGAACGGCGCGAAAGCCGCCGGAATCGCGGCTCCCAGCAGCGCAGCTCCGGCGAGCGGATTGCGCAGCCGCGGCACCGCGCGCAACGCCGGCACCCCGAGGGCGACGGTCAAGGCGAATGGAAGCGCGTCGGTCATCAAGTAAGTGAGGTCACTGCCGCCGGTGTCGAAGCCGGTCAGCTGGCCGGCGTACTGCGAACCGACCGCGACGAAGGGAAACACCTTTTGCAGCAACGCGGCGCCGTAGACGGCGTCGATCTCGAGGCGCGTGACTTCGCCGCCGCCGGCGATGCATCCGAGCGCGTGCAGCAGCTCGTGGATCGGCACGTAGATCCACCAGCTCAGGGCGGCGGCGGCGAGTCCGAGCGCCAGTCCGCGCCAGCCAGCCCCGGGAGCAACGCTCTCCAAGGCGGCCAGATAGTCGTCGACCGGGGCTTTCAGCCAGCGGATCGTCCGCTTCATCCGACTGTGCTCAGCGCCCGCGGAATCGCGGCTTGCGTTTCTCCAGGAACGATTCGATTCCCTCGCGCCGATCTTCGGTCGTCTGCAGCAGTACGTACAGGTCCTGCTCCAGCCGGAGCCCCTGCTCGAACGTCATCTCCGCTCCCGCGAGCACCGCTTCCTTGGCGAAGCGCAGGGCGAGCGGCCCTTTCTCGGCGAGGTCACGCGCCGCAGCAGCAACCGCCGCGCCGAGGCTGCGGCGGCTGACGCAGCGGCTCGACAACCCCGTCTGCTCGGCTTCTTCGGCTTTCATCCAACGACCGCTGAGAAGCAGATCGAGCGCTCTCATGCGTCCGACCATGCGCGGCAGCCGCTGGGTGGCGCCGGCGGCGGGCAGCTGGCGTTCGTGCAGGTGCGCCCAGCGGAAGCGGGTGGCGGGAGTCGTAATCCTCAGGTCGGCGAGCAGCGCAAGCTCGGCGCCTTCGTTCTCGGCATCGCCCTGGATGCCGGCGACGATAGGCGGCGCGAGAGCCGCGAGGGCGCCGCTCCAGTCGACCTGGCGATCGCCGCCCTGCCCGCCGCGGCAGAAGTGCCGGCCGCTCGCCAGCAGGGAGACGACGACGACGTCGGTATCGCCGCGAATCTCTTCGGCGACACCGCACAACTGCTGGGCGACCTCGAGGTCGATGCGGTTGCCCTCGCCGGCGGCGATCGAAATCGCGGCGACGCCGCGGTCGAGGGTCCACTGTACTTTGCGTCGGCTCATGTAGCCGCCCGGGCGAACGCCCTCGCCCACTGTCGCTCGCGCCGCAGGCCGGCGCTCAGGTCGACATCGAGGGCATCGCGAACCAGTCGCTTGGTCGCCTCGCGAAGCCGTGGCTCCAGGTCGCACAGCCGAGCTGCTCGAGCTCGGGCGGTGGCGAGCACCTCCCCGGTGGGGGCGACCTCGGCGCACAGGCCCAAGCGGCAGGCGCTCGCCGCGTCGAGCTCGGAACCGGCGACGCAGAGGTCGAGCGCTCGCGCCGTCCCGAGCAGACGCGGCAGCGTCTGGGTGCCGGCGACACCGGGGATCATCGCCCTGCCCGTCTCCGGCAGAAACATCCTCGTCGCCGGATCGGCGATGCAGAGATCGCACAGCAACATCATCTCGAGTCCGCCGCCGATGGTGTAGCCGTGAACCGCCGCGATCGTCAGTTGCGGCAGATTCCACAGACGCCCCCAGACGTCGCGCAGCCAACGGATTTCGCGTGCCGCGACCGCCGATGGCGCGCTGCCGAACTCGGCGAGGTCGCCGCCCGTCGAGAACGCCGGCCCCTTGCCGTAGAGAATCATCACCTCGACCTCTGGGTCGTCGGCGACCGCGCCGAGCGCCTCGAACAGCGCGTCACGCATCGCCGTGTCGTAGGCGTTGAAGCGGTGCGGCCGGTTGAGCGCGACCTCGGCGATCGCATCGCGTTTCTCGTACAGGACCGGGGGGCCTGGTTGCTCCGCCGGTCGTCCGCTGCCGCTAGCTCGTGGCACGCGTCTCGACGCTTCTGCCGCCGGCGCGCAGGCGAAGCGCCGGCGCGGCCTCGGCTTTGCGGTGGAGCAGGCCGAGGGCGAGGATTCGGTCGGTCTCGGGGTCGCGGGCGGCGCTGGTGATGCTGCCGACCTCGGCGCCCTCCGCGTCTTCGACCAGCCACGGCAGCGGACCGGGATCGGCGCCGTCGGTGGCCACCTCGAAGCCGGTGCGCCGGCGGTTGACGCGGCCGCGGGCGCTCACTCGCTCGACGACTTCCTGGCCCAGGTAACAGCCCTTGGTGCGGCTGATGCTCTGCTCGAGCTCCATCTCCATGAGCAGAGTATCGTCGCCCATGTCGACGCCGACCCACGGGATGCCGGCGGCGACGCGCAGGTAGTGCAGCGCTTCGCTGCCGGCGCGCTGCGCACCGCGTTCGGCGCAGGCGTCGACCGCCTCGTCGGCAAGGTCGGTGGCGCCCCACACCAGCACCCCGTCGCCGCCGATCTCGGATAGCCGCGCCAGCTGTACCGTCGCACCACCGATCTCGCCGGCCGTCTGCCCCATCGCTGCCACGGCGCCGAGGTCGGCGCCGAAGACCGCGGCGGCGACGGCGCCGCTCTCCGGCCCCTCGAGACAAATCAGCGGCGCCTCGTCGTCGCACCGTTCGAGCTCGACGTCGTCGGCGATCAGGTAGCGGTCGAGCCCGCTGAGCAA
>JAUIGL010000038.1 GCA_030430165.1 bacterium
CGGCTCTCCTCCACGCGGCAGCACGCGGCGACCTGGAGCCGCGCGAGCGCCGCACTCGCACGCGACAGACCGAGCGGATGAACGCAATGCTCCGGCATTGGATTTTAGGTTAACGCATATGCCCCCTAGCCCCCTCCTTGGTAAGGAGGGGGGATCCGCGGGGGCGTGCTTTTTCACTGCCAGCGATCAAGCGCTGACCCATTACTCGTCGGCGGTGGCGTTGCGGCGATCTTCAGCCGGGGATCATCGTGAACGGCGGCGGCTCGTGCTCGGTCAACGGCTCGAAGCGGGCGCGGAAGTCGGCGACCGACATGTTGGCGGTGTCGGCGAGCTCGGCCAACAGCTCCGGGTTGGTGAAGTCGTCGCGCCGGATGCGGATCATGTAGCGCCGGGCGATCTTGTAGCGTTCGGAGTTGATGTCCACCAGGCGCACGCGGGTCGGACCCGACTTGTCGTTGCGCATTTCCGAGAACGGGATCGGAACGAATCGCCCGCCCTGCATGGTGACCATGGCGCCGCTTCCGCCTTCGCAGAGGAACCGCGCGGCGCAGTAACCGAGGTCGCGCGTGTACTCCATGTCGGACGGGATGGGATCGGCCGACCGCACCTCGTAGCCGATGTCCTTGGGAATCGTCGATGCGGCGATGCCGAGCTTCTCCAGCTCGCGCTGGACGCGGTCGGCGAGGACGTCGCCGATGCGCACGGTCGAGAAGCGGACATTGCCGTGCTCGTCGAGCACCTTCGGCTTCTCGAGGTCGGCCGGCTCGATGGAAGTGGTGATCCCCTCGGCGATGACCGCGACGCCGTGGCGCTGGCCGAGGGTGCGGCGCTTGACGATCGCGCCGACCAGCGTGTCGACGATGGTTTGCAGGGGGGTCGGCGCCGGGAACTCCTCGGGAATCAAGGTGAGTGTTGCGCCGGCTGCTTTGCCGATGCCGAGCGCCAGATGGCCGGCGGTGCGTCCCATGGTGACCACGAAGTACCAGCGCGACATCGAGTGGGCGTCGACCATCAAGGAGTTGAGGATGCCGGCGCCGATGTGGCGCGCCGTCTGGTAGCCGAAGGTATCGATGTCGGGGGGCAGGGGCAGATCGTTGTCGATCGTCTTCGGCACGTGCGCGACCCGAATCTTGCCGTTCGAAGCTTGTTGAACACGGTTGGCGAGGAACGCGGTTCCGTCACCGCCGATGGTGATCAGCATGGAGATGTCGAGCGCGTCGAGCGACGCGAGCACGTTTTCCATGCGTTCCGGGGCCGCGGTCGGATTCGCCCGCGAAATTCCGATGAACGAGCCGCCGCGAAAATGGAGACGGCTCACCGTGTCGATCGTCAGATGCGTCACTCGGTCGGTTCTGCCCTGCATGATCCACTCGAAACCGTCGTGGATCCCGAGCACGTCTACCCCGGCCAGCGAGGCGCGGATCGAAGCGGCGGCGATGACACTGTTGATTCCCGGCGCCGGTCCACCGGCGACGACGATCCCGACCTTGCTCATGGTTTCGACTCCGTGTGCATTCCTAACCCATATCAGCAGAGGGGGACGCTTCTAGCCCGCAATCTCGCCGCGGTCGCCGAGGTCCACCCACCGCCGATCGAACACGCCAGAATAGGCGGCGCGCGGTCGGATCAGGCGGTCCTCGTCGATCTGCTCGAGGACGTGCGCCGTCCACCCGCCGACCCGGCCGACGGCGAAGGTCGGCGAAAACAGCTCCCCGCCGAGCCCGATGCCGTGCAGCAGCAGCGCGGTGTAGAACTCGACGTTGGTTTGCAGGCGGCGTCCGGGTTTGGCGCGCTCCAGCGCGGCGAGGATCTCACGTTCGACGATGCGAGCATCCTCGTACAGCGCGCGGTCGTCGCGCCCTTCGAAGAGATCGGCGGCGGCGGCGCCGAGCACCTCGGCGCGCGGATCGCGAACCCGATACACGCGGTGACCGAAGCCCATCACTCGCTCGCCGGCCGCGATCGTGCGATCCGCCCAACCGCGCGCGACTTCGGCGATGTCGCCACCGCTGCGCAGGCTCTCGCGCTGGATCTCGAAGACCATGTCGAGCGCCGGACCCGGCGCCCCGCCGTGTAGAGGACCCTTGAGCGCGCCGATCGCGCCGCAGATCGCCGAGCCCATGTCGGAGCGCGTGCTGACGATCACCCGGGCGGCAAAGGTCGAGGCGTTCAGCCCGTGATCGACCACCGTGTTGAGATAGGTCTCGAGTCCGCGGACGGCGCGCGGATCGGGGGCTTCGCCGGTCAGCATGTAGAGGTAATTCGCGGCGTGGCCGAGGTCCGGGTCGGGCTCGATCTCGGTATCGCCGTTGAGCCCCCGCCAGTAGATCGCGACCAGGGTGGGAAACGCCGCGACCAGATCGAGCGCGCGATCGACGTTTGCCGCTCTGCTCTGCCCGCGCGGGTCGCGATCGCGCAGCGCCAGGGTCGCCGCACCCATGCGCAAGGCGTCCATCGGATGAGCGCCCTGGCCGGCGGCGGCGCGGACGACCTGTCGCGTCAGCTCCGGCACCGCGCGCCGCGCCGACAGCTCGGCTCGCAAGCCGTGTAGCTCCGCCTGGCTGGGCAGGCGGTCGTTCCACAGCAGGAACAGGACCTCCTCGTGGCAGGCGCGCGGCGCCAGCTCTTCCAGCGGAAATCCGCCGATGGTCAGCTTGCCGGCCTCTCCGTCGACCCGGCTGAGACGAGTTTCCGTCACTACGATCCCGTCGAGCCCGTGAATGATCTCGGTCATCTCCCGATCCTCCATCTATCTCTTCTTTTTGGCCTCCGAAGAGTCATGGACGACTGGATAAATGCGGTCAATCTTGATTTGGGAATCAATGTATGGTGAAGGTTCGCGGTATGGGGGAGCTGGCATCCGGTTACCTGAGTGCCGCCGAGGCGGCGGCGGAGCTCGGCATCAGTCCGGCCACGCTTTACGCCTACGTCAGCCGCGGCTTGATCCGCTCCGAGAGCGGGGTCGACTCGCGCAGCCGCCGCTATCGCACCGAGGACATCTGGGCGCTCAAGCGGCGCAAGCAGAATCGGCGCGATCCCGACAAAGCGGTCGAGGATGCCCTGCACTGGGGGCTGCCGGTGCTGCGTTCCGGGCTGTCGCTGATTGCCGAGGGCCGGCTCTACTACCGCGGTCACGACGTCGTCGAGTTGGCGCGCCGGCGGACCATCGAGGAGGTTTGCGGCCTGCTCTGGGCTGGCGATCTGGCGGCCGAGCTGCCCGACCCGGAGCCTGTCGATCTCGGTGGCGATGCTGCCGTGCTGCGCAAGATCAAGGCGCCCTGGAGCGTGATGGAGGAGTTCCAGGCGCACCTGGCGGTGGCGGCGGCGCACGATCCCTATGCGTACGACTTGCGCCCGGTCGGTTTGCAGCGAACAGGAATGGCGATCTTGCGTTGTCTGGCGACGGTGACGCGTGGGCGTCGGACGGCAAGCAGCGGCGCGCAGGCACGCCGTGGGATTGCCGAAGTGCTGCGCCGTCGTTGGTGTCCGGATCGCGCCGAGGCGTCCGAGCTGCTCGACGCCGCACTCGTGTTGTACGCCGACCACGAGCTCAATCCCTCGACGTTCACCGCTCGCTGTGTCGCCTCGGCGGGCGCGACCCCCTACGGTGTCGTCAGCGCCGGGCTGGCGGCGCTGCAGGGGTCGAAACACGGCGGAGCCTGCGAGCGTGCCGAGGCGCTGCTGCGCGAGGCGCCGCACGTGCGCGGCGCGCATCGAGCGGTTGCGGCGCGGATTCGTCGCGGCGAGGGCATGCCGGGTTTCGGTCACCCGCTCTATCCCGAAGGCGATCCGCGCGGCGCGCTGCTGATGGAGCTCGCCCGCGAGCGCTGTGCCGATTCGGAGGGAGTCGCGGTCGCCTGGGCGCTGGCCGACGCGGTGCGCGAGCTGATGGGCGAGTTTCCCACCGTCGATTTCGGATTGATCACCCTGTGCCGCGGCCTCGACCTGCCGTCGCACGCGCCGCTCGCTCTCCTCGCGCTCGGCCGCACGGTCGGCTGGATCGCGCACGCGATCGAGCAGTACGAGGAGGGCCGTCTGATCCGGCCGCGGGCGCGCTACACGGGAGTTCAGCCGCTTTGAGTTGCTCTCGTCTCGGCTCTTCGAGTTGTTCGGCCAGGGAAGAGAAGGCTGAAGGCTGGGGCTAGAGGCTCAGGCTGGGGCCCCGGCCGTCTACGGCTCGACCATTCGGTAGTCGCGGCGGGCGCGGAAGCGATCCTCGTCCCAGTAAATCGTGTAGCTCGACTTTTCGAGTCGCTCGATGGTGATGACGTCGTGGTCGAACCGCCGCAGCGGCGGCGCGCCCTGGTAGGCGATGATTTCGGAGCGCGGCAGCACGATCCAGCGCTCGGCTCGCTCGAAGTACTCGGGCTCGAGCGCGTCGATGGGCTCGTCGAAACCGAGCAGATCGAGCCTCGACCCGGAGCGGCACACCGCCAGCCCGCGGCTGTCGTCGGTCGTGCGCACCGCGGTGGCGACGCTGTCGAGAGCGCCGTCGCCGTCGAGGTCGCCGAGTTGGATGCGCGGCAGCAGGTAGGCGCGCAGTTGGTACGGCTCGCTCAGTCCGCAGGAGGCAAAGGTCTCGATCTCCTCGGCGATGTAGATGGGGCTGGCGAGATCTTCTTCCTCGGCCATCTCGGATGCCGTCTTGGGCCAACTCAGGCAACCGCGGAAGCGGAGATAAACCATGCGGGCTCGCTCGCCGGGCTCGAGGTCGGTGAGACCCATCTCTTCGACGTAGAGCCAACCGCGGCCGTCGGCGTCGACCGAGCTCGGTTCGGTTTTCGGCGGCTTGAAGCCGCCGGTACCGGCCAGTCCCGGCGAGAAGAGAAAGAGGCGCAAGTGCTGCGGCGCGTTGATCTCGCCGCGATTGGGGCCCGAGTTGTCTGCGTTGCGGAAGTGCCATCCGTAGAGCTGGCGCGGATTGGTACCGTGGTAGGGCGGTGTGACCGCGGTGAGGTCGACGCCGTCGTCGGCGAGCAAGCGCAGCTCCCATCCCGCAGCCGCGCGCTCTAGCCTCAAGGTCCAACCGGGTCCGACCGGCTGCGAGAACGCGCGTTCGCCGGCGACCTCACCGCTGACCGACGCGATGTGGCGGCCCTGCGCCGGCTCGCAGGGTGGCGGCTCGGCCATCGCCACGGTGCAAGCGATTACACCGGTGACGCTCGCGCAGATCCGAGCAATCAGTCGCATTCGACGTCCGAATCGGCGCGCAGGTTGACGTTGCGCGCCTCGCGCATCGCTCTGGCGAGGAGCGGTTGTTGCTCGACGCAGAGGGGAGACACGCCGATGTCGATCGGCCGCTCGCCGGGCAGCGTCAGCTGCAGGCGTTGCTCGACCGGTTCGTTGCCGTCGCAGATGGCGCCACTGCTCCGCGCCAGCGCGGCCAGGGCCAGCGCTGCTTCGCCGACTCGAGCCTGCGCCGCGGCGCGCAGGTTGCCCCGACAGACGCGGCCGTCCGGCAATGCGATCTCCCAGATGCGCCGCTCGGTGTCGATCGCCACGCGCGGCGACAGCACCGGATCGCGAACCACGACGCGCTCGACCACCAGGCGATAGCTCGGCAGTCCGGCGTACGCCTCGTCGGCATCGTACAGCGCCGCCTGCGAACGCAGATAGCCGGCGACACCGAGGCCGAGCAGAGCAACGGCGACAGCACCGGTCGCCAGCGCGATCCCGCGCACGCGGCGCGCTGAAAGATATGCAGAGCCGATCGCCGCCAGCACCGCCGAACCCGCCGCCGCGGCAAGCCCGTAGCCGAGCGCGATCGCCGGACCGGCCATGCCGCTGCCCGCGGGAACCAGGTACCATCCCCCGAGCATCGTGCCCGCGAACAAGCCGACGATCGCAACCGATACCGAAAGAATGATTCGCCAGAGCCACATGAGTCGCGCCGTCGTCCGATCTGCCACATCCGAAGCCGTGCTCCAAATCCCACCTTGCGCTCGACGCCGCTCACCCACTCGTGCAATGAGGAACCCTGGGCGGAGCGCCGAACCCGATGCAAGCCAACCACCCCCAGCTCCCAACTCCCAGATCCCAGATCCAAGGAGTAAAGCCATGAGCGACAGCAAGAGCTTCGATCTCGCCAAGTACCCGGTGCACCTCGGGCTCGGCGCCAAGGTGACCGTGCAGGAAGAGTTCACCGGCGCGATGGATTGGTACGAACGCTACGGCGCGCGCACCGAGGCCGACGGAGTCGAGGGCCGGTTGGTGAGCATGCACACATTCTCGGCGCCGTGGGACACCTGGGAGATGCATCCCGAAGGTGAGGAGTTGGTGCTCTGCGTCGCCGGCGAGGTTACGCTGACGCAAGAGATCGGCGGCGAGCACGTGCGAGTCAAGCTGCGCGCCGGCGAAGCCATCATCAACCCCCCCGGAGTCTGGCACACCGCCGACATCGAAGACTCGGCGACCGCCCTGTTCGTCACAGCCGGGGTCGGTACCCAGATCCGCGAACGCTAGGAAGCGTCAATCCGCCTCTCTCAACACGAAGACACGAAGGCACGAAGAAGTCCCCGGCCAAGACCGGTGCTGAACCCGACTCTCCCTTAGTGTCTTTGTGTCTTCGTGTTGAAAAAGGCGGCTGGCTCCGTGTGGACCCGTGTTCATCCGTGTCTCGTGCTCTCTCCCGCGATCGAGTCGGTTCACCACTTCTCGCCGTAGGGACGCAGGTCGACTTCGAAGGTCCAGGCCGAGCGGTCCTGTCGCACCAGGTGGACCACCGTGTCGGCGATCTCGTCGGGATCGAGGAAGAAGTCGTCAGGCTTGTCCTTGAGGAGCTCGCGGGTGCGCGGGATGTCGATGACGCCGTCGACGATGACCAGCGCCACGTGAATTCCTTTCGGTCCGAGGCTCTTCGCCATCGATTGCGCCAGCGAGCGCTGCGCGGCCTTGCCGGGGGCGAAGGCGGCGGTCATCGCGCCGCCGCGCAGCGACGCGGTCGCGCCGGTGACGATGATCGAGCCGCCGCCCGCGGCGAGCATGTCCTTTGCCGCTTCCTGACCGCAGGCGAGGAGCGCCAGCGCGTTGACTCGCCAATTCGCTTCGAACTCTTCGGCGCTGACGTTCTCGAACTCGTGAAAGGCGCCGCTGCCCGCGTTGTGCAGCAGCACGCTCACCGGACCGAGGTCGGATCGAACCGCGGCGAAGGTCTCACGCACGGCGTCGGGGCGGCTCACGTCGGTCGGGTATCCCTTGCTGCCCGGGATCTGTTTTTCCAGCTCCGCCAATCGGTCGCCCGATCTCGCCAGCATCGCAACCGCGTAGCCCTCGTCGGCGAAGCGTTTGGCAAAGGAAGCGCCGTTGCCGGGGCCGACGCCGGTGATCACGCAGACGGGTTTGCTCATTCTCGCGCGTCTCCTCGGTCAGTCCCACACCGGGGGTTTGCGGTCGATCCAGGGCTTGGCCTGCTCGAGCTGCGCGGCGATGCGAAGCAGCGAGGCCTCGTCGCCGAAGCGACCGGTAAACAACACCCCGACCGGGAGATTGTCGGCCGACCAGTGCAGCGGCAGAGAGATCGACGGCTGCCCGGTGACGTTGGCGATCGCCGTGAACGGCACGTAGTCGATGATCGGTGCGAAGGCCGCCATCACGTCTTTCTGTGAGGTGTCGATGACGCCGTTCTTGATCGGCGGAGCTCCGAGGGTCGGCGTAATCCAGGCGTCGTAGCCCTCGCTGAAACGACCGATCTCGCGCGACACCATCTGCAGCATCGCCACCGCGATCAAGTACTGCGACGCGCTGACCTCTCTACCGGCTTGGTAGAGCGCCCAGGTGAGCGGCTCGAACAGCTCTTCCTCGGGCGACCTGCCGCTGACGGTGGCGATGGCGTCGACGTTGAACGCGAGACCCGCCGCCCAAACCTGCATGAAGGGGCCGGCGAGGGTCTCGTCGCTCACCGCCGGTTTCGCTTCCTCGACCGTGTGGCCGAGATCGACGAGCGTTGCCAGAGTCGCGTCGATAGCGGCTTCGCATTCTGGATGCAGCTTGGAACCGCCGGTGGACTCTTTGACGTAAGCGAACTTGAGCTTGCCGGTCGGCGCCCCGACCTCGTCGAGGTAGGGGCGCGCCGGAGTCGGGGCATGGTAGGGATCGCCAGCTTCCGGGCCGTGAGTGCAGTCGAGGATGGCGGCGCTGTCGCGCACGCTGCGGGTGACCACGTGCTCGGCGATCAGCCCGCCGAGGGCGTCGCCAATGACCGGGCCGAGCGGGTTGCGCGCCCGCGTCGGCTTGAGCCCAACCAGTCCGCAGCAGGAGGCCGGTATGCGGATCGATCCGCCACCGTCATTGGCGTGCGCGGCGGGAACGATTCCGGCGGCCACCGCGGCACCCGAGCCGCCGCTGGAACCGCCGGTCGAATGTTCGAGGTTCCAGGGATTGCAGCTCGGGCCGTAGGCGACCGGCTCGGTGGTCGGCAGGATGCCGAACTCGGGGGCGTTGGTCTTGCCGAGAAAGACGAATCCGGCGTCGCGATAGCGCGCCGTCAGGGTCGCGTCGTGGGCGGCGACGTTGCCGGCGAGAAAGCGCGAGCCGCTGGTGGTCGGCATGCCCTGGTGGTCGCCGAGAATGTCTTTGAGCAGAAAGGGAACACCGTGAAACGGGGAGGCGGGTCGTGTCCCGTCGAGCTCCCGGGCGCGCTCACGCGCCAGGTCGTAGGTCTTGAAGATGACCGCGTTCAGCGCCGAGTTGTGCTTCTCTATGCGCGCGATCGCCTCTTCGCAGAGCTCGCTCGGCTTCGCGTCGCCTTTGGCGACGAGCTCGGCGAGCCCCATCGCGTCGTAACCCGCATACTCCGGTATGGACATCGATCCTCCTTGGCGTTTGCGCCGTGGCTCTGGCGGCCAGTTGGGGCGGGCACTTGACCATACCCGACTCGCGTCGGGCAAGCGCGAAGGAAATAGGCAGTTGCAGCGCCACGAATCGGCGGGGCTGCGGGTCGAATCCGATCAGGCGAGGCCCGGACGGGGTAGGTCGACTCCGTTGCCAACCCACCACGGGCGACACGGTTTGCCGAGCTCGGGGTCGGGTGTGCAGCCGATCGTTTCGAGTCGGTCGAACAACGTGATGCACGCGTCGCGGATCGCGGCGAGCATCGCCGGGCTCAAATCGGCGCCCGGTTCGAGGTTTTGTGGCACGGCCCCGATCAGGGTCAGCTCGCGCGGGCCGTCGTCGGTGATCTCGGTGAGCCACACGGCATCTTGCAACACCGGGTCGTGCGGGCTGACCCGCTGCTTGCGGGGGAGGCGCCGAATGGCTTCGCGATCGAGGACCACTACGGTGCCGGGGGGCGATCGCGTCGCCACCGCGTCGACCAGCACGACGTGATCGCGGTCGGACATGTAGTCGACTAGATCCAGACCCGGCGTGCCGGCGTCGATCAGCTCCACTCCTTCGGGAAAACGCCAGTGGGCGCGCATCAGCTCGACCACGGTCGGGCCGAAGGCGTCGTCGCCGAGCAGCACGTTGCCAATGCCGATGACGGCAACCCTCGGTGCTCTCTGGGGCGACTCGGTCACAGGACTTTCACCGTCGCTTTGACGTTGCCGTCGACATCCAGCGTGTGGCAGGCGCAGGCCATGCAGGGATCGAACGAGTGCACGGTGCGGATGAGCTCGAGCGGCTGCTCGTCGTTGGCCACTGGATTGCCGAGCAGCGCCGCTTCGTAGGGTCCAGGCACTTCCTCCCGATCGCGCGGGCTCGCGTTCCAGGTCGTCGGCACCACTGCCTGGTAGTTGGCGATCTTTCCATCTTCGATCACCACCCAGTGCGACAGCGTACCGCGCGGTGCTTCGTGGAAGCCCACACCTTCGATCCGTCCGGCGGGGAACTGGAAGGGCGTGGCCACGCTGGTGTCGCCCGAAAGGATGTTGTCGAGCAGAAGCTGGTAGTGCTTGCGGGCGAGGTCGGAGATCACTGCGGCGCGGATGGCGCGCGCCGCGTGCCTGCCCAGAGTGGAGTGGAGCATCCCAGGATGCACGTCTGTTTTGGCGATCGCCGCGACCTTGCCCATGGCCGCATCCGCCCAGGTACGGGTGAGCTCGTGGCCCTGGGCATAGCCGACGAGGACCTGTGCCAGTGGGCCGACTTGCATGGGTTGGCCGTCGAAGCGAGGCGCCTTGACCCAGCTGTACTTTCCCTCGTCTTCGAAGTCGGTGTAGTCGGGAACGGTTTCTCCCTGCCACGGGCGCTGTGGGCCGGACCCTTCGTACCAGGCGTGGGTCACGTCCTCGACGACGTTGTCGCGCCAGTAGGGATCCCGCGCCGACTGGATCGGTCTGCAGGTTGCGAGATCGCCGCCCATGATCGTGCCGCCGGGCAGATCGAAGCTCGTCGACTCCGGGTCCAGGGGCAGATCGGGAACCGCGAGGTAATTGGTTACCCCCGAGCCGTAGGTGAACCACTCGGGGTAGAATCCGGCGATGGCGCAGCAGTCGGGTACGTAAACCTGCTGGACGAAATCGATGACCTCGTCGAGCAGCGACTTCATCATGTAGATGCGGTCGAGGTTGAGCGCGGCTCCTCCGTCGAGGTTGATCGCGTTCATGACGCCGCCGACCGTGAGGTTCTGGATGTGCGGAGTCTTCCCTCCCAGAATGGCGACGACCTGGTTCGACTTGCGCTGAAACTCGAGCGCCTGCAGATAGTGCGCGACCGCGAGCAAATTGACCTCGGGCGGAAGCTTCATCGCCGGATGTCCCCAATATCCGTTCGAGAAGATTCCCAGCTGACCGCTCTGTAGAAGTCCGACGATCTTCTTCTTGACCGCGGCCATCTCCTGCTTGGAGTTGCGCGGCCAATCCGAAAGGCTCTGTGCGATCGCGGCCGCGCCGGCAGGGTCTGCGTCGGGAATCGTCGTGACGTCGACGAAGTCGAGCGCCGAGAGGTGGTAGAAGTGGACGATGTGATCGTGCAGCGCGTGGGCGATCAGGATCAGGTTGCGAATGAACTGCGCGTTCGGAGGTACCGGCAGCTCCAGCGCGTCCTCGACGGCGCGAACCGAAGCGATCGCATGCACGGTCGTGCACACGCCGCAGAACCGCTGGGTGAAGAACCAGGCTTCGCGCGGATCGCGGCCGAGCAGGATCTGCTCGATGCCGCGCCACATGCTGCACGACGCCCAGGCTTTGGTCACTTCGCCCCCGTCGATGACGGCGTCGACGCGAAGATGACCTTCGATGCGGGTGATCGGGTCGATGGTGATGCGTGTCATGAGCCTATCCCTCGATTATGCGGTTGGAGACGTGGAGCCGATGCCGGCTGGACTCGGGTCGATCTTCGTCGTCGATGAGCCTGCCTCGAGAATCGGAAACAGACGCACCAAGACGATGAACGCGGCGACCTCTCCGGCGACCAGGCCGACCGTGATCAGAAGCTCGGTCAGGCTGGGGAAGTAGCCCCAGTGCTCGCCGGGCTGGAATGCGAGAAGGTAGACGTTGAAACGATACAGGGTGCCGGCCGCCATCAGACACATGCTGGCGCGGAACAGATTTCCCAGGCGCAGCCGCTGGCTTTGGCTTCGCATCATGACGATCGATGCGGCGAACAGCGCGATCTCGACCGCAGCCATGGTGCCGTAGCGATCCAACGCGAGCAGCGCTCCCAATTGATCGCGAACCACGAGATCGACGACCCGAATCAAGAGAAACAGGCTGACGATGGGCAGAATCCATCCGCCGAGGCTGGCGAGCATGTCGCGGTGGGCGGAGCGCCCGAAGTATCGGCTGGACAGAGTGCTTTCGAGCACGACCGCGCCAAAGCCCATGGCGATGCAGGAGATGAGGAAGAGGAGCGGCAGCAGCGGGGTATTCCACAGGGGGTGAAGCCGCGGCCCGCTCAACAGCAGCAAGGACCCGAGCGAGCTCTGGTGCATGGTCGGGAGCAGCATGCCGAGCGCGATCACCCACAGCATCGACTTGCGCAGGATCGGCAGAGTGCGTTCGGCGAAGTTGCGCAGGGTCGCGCTGCCGCTGTCGCGCGCTTTCTCGAGGAAGGCAGGCGACAGCTCGACCCAGAGCACGAGCATGTAGGCCATGATGCAGAGCGCGACCTCGAGAAGCACCGAGTGCGGGTTCCAGTGCCAGAACATGAACGGGATCTTCCAAGCCAGCCACGGGCGGCCGAGGTCGAGCAGCACCGAGAAGCCGGCGATCGAGTAGCCGAGGGCACTGGTCAGCAGCGCCGGACGGACCAGCGGATGGTATTGCCCGCGATTGGCGATGTAGACGAGCAGTGCGATTGCGAACCCGCCGCAGCCGAACGCAGTGCCGGTGACGACGTCGAAGGCGATCCAGAGACCCCATGCGTAGCCGTCGTTCATCGCCGTGGTCGCGCCGAGGCCAAGCGCGAAACGAACCGCGATCAGCACGACGGCGAGAGCGGCGATGAGGAGCAACGCGACGACCGTCTTGGTGAAAATCGGACCGCCGACGGCTCGAGCCCGAGACCCTGTTGCATAGTTCATCGGCATGTCATCCTTCGTCTTTGGTGTCTTCTTCGGATTGCTGCCGGCGGTTGCGCATCATCACTGCCGCGAGCATCGCGTACAGACCGACCGGCGCGACGAACCCCTGGTAGATGCCGTGTTGAATCGTCTTGACGGTCTGCGGAACCGGGCGGTCTCCGTAGTCGGGAAGACCGAGCTTCTCGAAGTCGAGGTGGGCGAGATAGAGGACCTGGGTCCCGCCGGCCTCGGTTTCACCGTAGACATGCGGGACGTAGCGGTCGGGTTCGGCTTCGATGCGGCGATGCGCCTCGGCGAGCAGCTCGGCGCGGTTGCCGTAGATGACGGCCCCGGTCGGGCACACCTCGCAGCAACCCGGCAGCTTCCCTTCCGCCACCAGGTGGGCGCAAAGCTCGCACTTGACGATCTTGCCGGCGCGAGACTCCCATTCGAACTTCGGGATGTTGAACGGACAGGCCATTTCACAGTAACGGCAGCCGACGCAGAGGTCGGCGTTGTAGCGCACGATTCCGTGCTCGGCCTTGTACAGGGCGCCGAGCATGCAAGCCGTCGTGCACGCGGGGTCGACGCAGTGCATGCACTGGCGCTTGACGAAGCTCTGCTCTCCCGTTTCGTCGTCCTTGTACAGCTTGATGATGTTCTTGCAGTACTCGTTGAGGTCGAACGGCATGTGCCAACGGCCCGCCGACTCGCCGCGGGTGTCGTAGGGGAGGTTATTGGCCTCGTTGCACGCCGTCATGCACGACTTGCAGCCGATGCACTTGGTCGTGTCGTACAACATGCCGACCGCGTCGTCGGCCGGTTCGACACGCTCGTAGGCGTCGGCCTTGGCGGGGGCGATCGCCCGTGCCAGGGCCGTTCCGGCGGCGGTCGCCACCGATTTGAGTGCGAATCGTCGTGAGATTCCCATGATCAGCTCTCTTCTTCTTCGTCTTTTTTGTCGAGCGAGCGCGCGGTCGCGAGCCCGGCCCCGGCGAGCCCGCCGATCACCGCGCCGGCAACTCCGGCGGCGACCGGCGAGACCGTCTTCGTCTCGTGGTAGATCGGCGCGAAGGACGCGGCGGGGGCGAAGCTCTCAGGTTTGACGGTGTCGAACATCGGAACCCGGAAGGCGATCTCCTTCTCGGTGCAGCCGTAGCAGGGCGCGCCGATGCCGATCGGCCAACAGTCGACGACTTCGTTGAAGTGCCGGGTCGAGCAGGGAGCGTGGGTGACCGGGCCCTTGCAGCCGAGATGGTAGAGACACCAGCCCTTGCGATGCCCCTCGTCGCCGAATGCGCCGGCGAACTCGCCTTTGTCGAAGTGCGCGCGACGCGGACAATGATCGTGGAGGACGCGATCGTAGGCGAAGAGCGGTCGTCCGAGATCGTCCAACAGAGGCAGCGTTCCGGCGGTAGCGTACTGCAGAACGGTGGCGAGCAGGATGTAGGGGTTGGCCGGGCAACCCGGGATGTTGACGACCGCTTTGTCGCGCACGACCGACGAAACCCCGACCGCATCGGTCGGGTTGTGCGCCGCCGAGGGGATCCCTCCCCACGATGCGCACGAGCCGATCGAGATCACCGCGGCGGCGTTTGCCGCGACTCGCTCGAGCAGGTCGATGCCGTTTTCGCCGGCGATCTTGAGGTAGACGCCGCCGTCCTTTCGCGGGATCGAGCCCTCGACGACCAGCACGTACTCGCCGGCGTTCTCACTCATCGCCTGGTGCAGCGACGCCTCGGCCTGGTGCCCGGAGCCGACCATCAGGGTTTCGTGATAGTCGAGCGAGATCAGGTGCAGGATCAGCTCGGCCAGGTCGGGCGCCGAGGTTCGCAGCAGAGTCTCACTGCAGCCGGTGCAGTCCTGCATGTGCAGCCAGATGACCGAGGGCCGTCTCGCTCCGGCGATCTGGCGTGCCATCTCTGCTCCGCGCGTCTTGTCGGCCCAGGCGACGCCGGCCGGCGCGACGACCGCGAGCTCGAGACAGAAGCGAAGGAATCTGCGCCGGCTGACTCCGCAGCGCACGAGGTGCTCGCCGATGGTCTCGTTATGCATGAGCGGCTCCTTCCTTGCGGGGCGTGGGGTTGTCCCCCGCGTGGTGGTGGTGATCGTGCTCTCGGGTCGCCGAGCCGGGGTGAAGCTCGTCGAGCCAGGCGACCCATTTGTCGATCCCGTCTCCCGTCCTCGCCGAGACTCGGATCACGCGCGGCGCCGGCATGACCTGGGCGAGCGCGGATTCGAAGGCGGCGAGGTCGAAGTCGGGAAGCGCCGGCAGCAGGTCGGTCTTGGTCAGGAGAACCAGATCGGCGTGCCGGAACATCACCGGGTACTTCAAAGGTTTGTCTTCGCCCTCGGTAACCGAGATCGCCACCACGTTGGCGTTCTGGCCGAGGTCGTAGATCGCGGGGCAGACCAGATTGCCGACGTTTTCGACGAAGACGTAGCGGCATTCGGCGCCTGCATGCGCGTGCAACGCGCGGTGGATCATCTCGGCGTCGAGATGGCAGGCGGTGCCGGTCGTAATCGGGACCGCCCTGATCCCGGCGCGTTCGATCCGGCGGGCGTCGCGATCGGTTTCGAGATCCCCGGTGATCGCCATCATCTGCCGACCGCGAGCGCCGCAGTGTGCAATGGACTCGAGCAGCGCGGTTTTGCCGGCGCCCGGCGATCCCATCAGGTTGATCGCTACTTGCCCTTTGTCCTGCAGGTGCCGCCGGTTGTGGTCGGCCACCCGGTCGTTGCTGGCCATCAGATTCTCTTGGATCTCCAGCGGTACGATCTTGGTATCTCCGCATCCGCAGACGTCACACATGATTGGGTACCTCCAGCTCCATGCGTTCGAGGGAGAGGGCGTCGCCGGCCGTCAGCCGCAGCGGCCAGTCACAGCTCGGACAAGACAACTGGTGACCTCGGCCGATCTCGCTCTGGCACATGGGGCAGCTCCAGCGCTCGTTCTCGGAGAGGATGATCAGCTCCGCTTCGGCAGAGACGCGGCTGCGCTGTCGACAGTGCTCGAAGGCGGTCGCGAACAGATCGGGCTCGACACCGGCAGCCGGGCCGATGCGTACGGTGACGCTGTGGACCGCGGTCGCGTCGTGCGCGCGAGCCTGCTCGAGCACGCGCTCGAGAAGGGATTGGACTAGCGAGTATTCATGCATGGTCGTGCTCAACAGATCCTTGGCAGTTGCTCGCCGGAGAGTCGGGTGAGTCGCCGCCGACTTCCGATTGCGGTTCGCAGGACGACATGTGCCGGTCCCTGCGCCACCTCACCGATGACGGCGGCTGCCGCGCCGTCGGCCCGGCTTTGCATGGCGGCGAGTGCGGCGTCGGCCTCTTCGGGTGGAACGATTGCGAGGAAGCGTCCTTCGCAGGCGACGTAGAGCGGATCGAGTCCGAGCAGCTCGCAGGCGGCGCGGACCCCGGGGCGAACGGGGACGTGGTGCTCGTCTACGTCGAAAGCGACGCTCGAGGCATCGGCCAGCTCGCACAGCACCGTGGCGACGCCGCCGCGCGTCGGATCGCGCAGAACCCGAGTGTTCGGAGCCGCGGTGAGCACGGCCATCGCCAGGTCGACTACCGAGGCTGAGTCGGAGACGACGTCGGTGTCGAGGTGAAGCCCGCCGCGCGCGGCCATGATTGCGACGCCGTGGTCGCCGATCGGACCGGA
This sequence comes from bacterium, assembly GCA_030430165.1. Taxonomy (GTDB): domain Bacteria; phylum Desulfobacterota; class Binatia; order HRBIN30; family CADEER01; genus CADEER01. The sequence continues at coordinate 16,107 of JAUIGL010000038.1, forward strand.
GACGAGGATTGCATCGCCCGGCCGGCAGTTCGAAGGCGACAGGTCGACGGGCGCCGTGATCCGGCCGATCCCGGTCGTGTTGATGTACACGCCGTCGCCCTTGCCGCGGTCGACGACCTTGGTGTCGCCGGTCGTCACCGGGACTCCGACCGCCGCCGAGGCGGCGGCGATCGAATCGACGATGCGCTGCAGCTCCGCCATTTCGAGACCTTCCTCGAGCACCAGAGCGAGGCTCAGGGTGAGCGGTACCGCGCCGCACATGGCGAGGTCGTTGACGGTTCCGTGGATGGCGAGGGATCCGATGTCGCCGCCGGGGAAGAAGCGCGGCGATACCACGAACGAATCGGTCGAGAAGGCGAGGCGTTCGTCGCCGACTTGGACGATTGCGCCGTCGCTCAGCTCGCCGGCTTGGACTCGGCAGTCTTGCCCGGGAGTCGCCGCGACCGCGGCCTCGGTCAGCGCCGGTAGGAGCATGCCCTCGATGATCTCGGCGGTCTTGGTACCGCCGCCGCCGTGCGCCATCTGCACCACGGCCCGGTCGTCGATCGGCAACGGACAGGCGATGCCGCCGCCGCGGAGTCGCGCCACGCCATTCGACGCGCGCATATCGGTCGAAGCGGTCATGCGCTTGCTCCGACGTCGGCTGGACGTCCGTACTGGAAGTAAGCGGCGCAAGCACCTTCCGACGAGACCATGGTGGCGCCCATCGGGTTCTGCGGTGTGCAACGACGGCCGAACTGCGGGCACTCGGTTGGCTTGAGGCGGCCCTGCAGCACCAGACCGGCCATGCACTCGGCCGGTTCCTGCGCCTCGATGCAGCTCACTGCGAATCGCGTCCGCGCATCGAAGCGGCGGAAGGCGGGAGCGATCTCGTATCCGCTCGCCGGAATCTCGCCGATTCCGCGCCACTTTCGATCGCAGACGGAGAATACGTCCGCGAGCAGCTCCCGGGCGGCCGGATTGCCGTCGGCGCGCGCGGCTCGCTCGTAGGCATTGACGACGCCGACCTCGCCGCTCTCGATCATCTCCACACAGCGGTCGATTCCGAGCATCAGGTCGAGTGGCTCGAAGCCGGTGACGACGATTGGGATGCTGTGGCGCCGGGCCACCGAGTGGTAGTCGTGCATTCCCGTGACGACGCAGACGTGTCCTGGGGCGAGCAGCCCTTCGATGCGGCAGTCGTCGTCGCCGAGCAGTGCTTCCAGCGCCGGAGGAACCAGCACGTGGGCGACCAGCATGGAGAAGTTGTCCAAGCCCTCTCGAGCCGCGGTACGGATCGCCATCGCGTTGGCCGGCGCGGTGGTTTCGAAGCCGACCGCGAAGAACACGACCTCGCGATCGGGCTCTTCGCGGGCGATGGCGACCGCGTCGACGGGCGAGTAGACGATGCGCACGTCGGCACCGCGCGCCTTGGCGATCAGAAGGTCGTGGGTGCTGCCGGGAACTCGCAGCATGTCGCCGAAGGAACAGAAGATGGTTCCCTCGGTCTCGGCGATCGCCAGGGCGCGGTCGATCTCCTCGAGCGGAGTCACGCAAACCGGGCAACCCGGGCCGTGGACGAGCTGCAGGCGTTCGGGAAAGAGCTGGTCGAGGCCGAACTTCAGAATCGAGTGCGTCTGCCCGCCGCAAACCTCCATCAGGGTTCGGTTGCGGCTCAGTCGCGCCTCGACCCGGGCTCGCACGACTTCGATGGCGCGCGCGTCGCGGTACTCGTCAACGTGACGCATCGCCCGCCTCCAGCTCGCGCAGCGCCGCTAGCGTGGCGCGAGCGCTTTCCTCGTCGATCACGGAGATGGCGAAACCGACGTGAACCATGACGTGGTCGCCGAGATCAGCTTCGGGGACGAAAACCAGGGACACCTCTCGTGCAACGCCGCCGAAGTCGACGCGCGCTTTGCGCAGCTCCCCCTCACCGACGATCTCGGTGATGCGACCGGGCACCGCTAGGCACATCTCAGGAGTCTCCTTCCCTTGGCGTCGGCGGTGTGCCGGAGGCCGTGAGCCGTGCCGCGGCGACCGCCGCCTGGCCGAGCGCAATCCCGCCGTCGTTGGTGGGCACGCGTCGGTGAACGAACACGGATCGGGTTGTCTCCAGTCGTTCAGCGACTTCGTCGATGAGCAGCGGGTTCTGGAAGCAGCCGCCCGAGAGAATGACTGGCAGGCGCTCGTTTCCAGAATCGATGCGGTCGAGCATCCTTTCCGCGGCCGCGCCCAGCGTCGAGTGGAAGCGCAGCGCGGTCCAGCCCGGATCGGCGCCGCGCCGCAGCTCCGACACCACCTGGCGCACGGCGGATCGCAGGTCGACCTGCGCACAGGTCGCGTTGGATTCGTCGATCGCGAAGTCGAATGGCGTCGCGTCCAGACCTTCTGCTTCCGCAGCTTCCGCCGCGTGTCCCAACCGGATTGCCACTTCGCCCTCGTAGCGCGCTTCGCTGATCCCAAGGATCAGGGCGCCGAAGGCGTCGAACCAACGCCCGACTCCGTGGGCGAGCGGGGTGTTCACTCGGGACACGAGCATGGAGCGGATCGCTTCGATCCGCGCCGCCGGGACCGCTTCGAACCGCGCCAGGGCATGTGCGGGCGCCGCTCCGTCGAAGGCGTCGTCGAGGACGGCCAGCGCGATCCGCCAGACTTCGCGGATCGCACGCGACCCGCCGGCGAGCGGAATCGGCCGAAAGGTCGCGAGGCGTTCGTACTCGGTCAGATCCGCGCGCAGGAGCTCGCCGCCCCACGCCGTGCCGTCGGTTCCGGCGCCGGTGCCGTCCCAGGCCAGTCCGAGAACGCGGTCGGTCAGTCCATTCTCGACCATCGCCGCCGCGATGTGCGCGTGATGATGCTGTACCCGCACCAGCGGTACACCGCGGCGGGAGGCCTGCTCTACGGCGAATCGAGTCGAGAAGTAGTCTTCGTGAAGATCACAGGCGATTGCCGCCGGCTCGATGCCGACGAAATCGCCGAACCGCGACACTGCGGCTTCGAAGTCGCGGCAGGCGAGATCGGTTTCGAGGTCGCCCACGTGCGGACCCAGCCAGGCTTGATCGTCCCGCAGGTAGCAGAACGTGTTCTTGAGGTGCGCGCCGCACGCCAACACCGCCGTTGCCGCGTTCAGCGGCAGCGCGATCGGGCTGGGAACGAAACCGCGCCCTCGCCGTAGGATCGTCGGAGCGCCCCGCAGCACGCGGACCACGGAGTCGTCGCAGCGGTTGGCGATGTTCCGGTCATGGACCAGCATTGCGTCGGCGATGACACCGAGCAGTCGGTCGCGCGCGTCCTCGTCCGTCGTGACCATCGGTTCGTCGCAGCGATTGGCGGAGGTCATGACCAGCGGAACCCCGACCGCCTGGATCAACAGCTCGTGGAGAGGGGCATACGGCAGCATCAGGCCGAGCTGGCGGTGCTTCGGCGCCACTGCCTCGGCGATCTCGAGCGGCGCCGGGTGGCGCCGGTCGGCGAGAACGATTGGCCTGGCCGGGTCGGAAAGTGCCGCCAACTCGGTCCTGCCGATGTGTGCGATCTGGCGCGCCTGGTCCGCGTTGGCCGCCATGATGGCGAACGGCTTGGCGTCCCGGGCTTTGCGCCGGCGCAGCTCAGCCACTGCGGACTCCGAAGTCGCGTCGCAGGCGAGGTGGTATCCGCCGATTCCTTTGATGGCGACGATTTCACCGTTCACAATCCGGTCGCGCGCCTCGGCGAGCGCGCGTTCTCCGGTTGCGACTCGCCGACCGTCGGCGACGATCAGGCCGAGCTGCGGACCGCATTGAGGGCAGGCCAGCGCTTGCGCGTGGAAACGCCTGTCCTCGACGTCTTCGTACTCGGCGCGGCATTGGTCGCACATCTCGAACGCGCCCATGGTGGTGCGTTGCCGATCGTACGGCGTCCCGACGCTGATCGAGTAGCGCGGGCCGCATTCGGTGCAGTTGATGAAAGGGTGCGCGGCGCGGCGGTTCGATGGGTCGTGCAGCTCTTCGCGGCAGGCATCGCACATCGACGAGTCGGGTGGGATGGCGGGGCTTGCCTCACCGGTACGGCTGGTCACGATGCGAAACGAGCCAATCGTTTGGTGCGGGATCTCCTGCCAGCGGATGCTGCGAACCGCCGCCGCGGTCATCGGCGGATAGCGCAGCGCGTCAACGAACTCGAGCAAGTCGGCGTGGCGGCCGAAGGCCTCGATGTGCACCGAACCGGCGTCGTTCCAGACGCGGCCCGCGACCGCACCGTGATTGGCCAACGAATGGACCCAGGGCCGAAACCCGACCCCTTGGACGGTTCCGTCGACGAGAATTCTCAGCCCAGCTGGGTCTTGATCGGTGCGTGACACCATTCCGCCCCTCCGCAGGGAGCGGGATCGGCGATGCTCGCCCGTGCCCTACGCCTGGAAGGATCTCAAGAACTGCGCCACGGCGATCATTAGAAGACGCAAACGCTGCCAGAACCCCTACTTAACAAGTTCTGGGAATTTCTGAGGCGGAAGTTTCTCGAACCTGGGTGAGCCCTGATTCAGCTTCGATTCGGGCCGGCTGCGTCGAGGAACGCCGCCAGGCAGCGATCGTGCCAGGGTAACCGGGAGCCGGCAGCGTGGAATCCGACATGGCCCCCGCCTGGGGCGAGCAGGGGAACCAGGCGGGGGTTGCTCGACCAGTCGAAGCGATCGTAGGCGTCGCGCGGGATCCACGGGTCGTCGAGTGCAAACATCACCAGGGTCGGCGTGCTGATCTCGGCGAGGAAGCCCTGCGCTGCATTGCGAACGTAGTAGTCTTCGGCGCTTTCGAAACCGTTGCGCGGTGCCACGAAGCTCGCGTCGAAGTCATAGATGGTGCGCGCAGCGAGGATGGCGCTGCGCTCCGCTTCGCTGACCTCCGCGCCGTGGCCGAGGCTTTCTTCGCGCATCGCGGTCAGCAGGACGCGCTGGTAGACGTAATTGCGCGGCTCGAGGATGCGCCGGCAGGCTGCCTCCAGGTCGATCGGTGCGGAGACGGCCGCGGCGCCGTCGATGTCGAGATCGTCACCGTGCTCGGCAAGGAATTTGAGCAACATGTTTCCGCCGAGCGAGTAGCCGACGAGGAAGAAACGCTCGGCGATGCCGGATTCGCGGATGTGGTTCAGGGCGTCGCGCAGGTCGGCGGTGCGCCCGGCGTGGTACTGCAGACGACAAGTCGGGCGCGAAGCGCCGGCGCCGCGCAGGTTGAGCCGAAGCACACGCGCGCCGCGCTGCAGCAGGTTCCTGCTGGTGACGCGGATGTAGTCGCTGTCTTCGGAGCCGCTGAGGCCGTGGATGAGAACGAACAGAGGCTGGCCGTCGTCGCTGCCGCCGTGCAGCGATGCGGCGAGCTGGTCGCCGCTGCCGTCGCTCATCGGAATGGATATCCGGCGGGCGCCGGCGATGACTTCGTTGCGCGGGACGCGGACGCGGTTGCGCAGGGTCTGCAGATCGGGACCGATCCAGGGAAGGCGCGGGCGGAACTCCGGGAAGTCTGGCGACATGGTCAATTGCGGGTGGTCACTGGGGCATGACGACTCGAATGGTCAGGGTGGCTCAGCTTTTATCCACAGATTTCGCAGATGACACAGATTAGGTTCTCAGAGGGACGGGGGACCGGGAGAATCTGGGTCATCTGTGAAACCTGTGGACGATAGAATGCGCCCTTGCGGTTGATTGCAGTGCGATCGTTTCAGTGATTGGTGCGCTCAGGCTTTTGATGGCCTCGGGGATTCGGCGAACAGGGCTTGGATAGCCTGGTCGATTCCTTCCTCGACGGGGATGGTGGGGTGCCAGCCGAGGGCGCGGAGTTTTTCGTTGGAGAAGCGCCAGACGTAGCCGAAGGCCTTTACGTCGACCGTACGCAGGGTCGGATCGCTGCGGATCTTCTGCGACATCCAGGCGACCAGGAAAGCGAGGGTGTACGGGATGTGGCGCTTCGGCGGCGGGCAGCCGATCGCCTCGGCGATCTTGCCGCATACCTCCTGGAGGGTTGGCCCGCGATCGTCGTCGTAGGCGAGGAAACCCTGCCCCAATGCGTCCGGGTGTCGCGCAACCAGCAGACAGGCGTCGGCGAGGTTGTCGACGTGGACCCACGGCAACCAGCAGTCGCGACACCAGAACGACATCGACCCGTCGCGGATCGAATCTGCGAGCGCGGGGAAGAAGGCCTTGTCGCCTGGGCCGTAGACCCAGCCGGGGTACACCACCGATAGCGGCAGCCCGCGCTCGCGGTGAAAACGCCACAGCCAGGTCTCCGCCTCGATCTTGCTGTCGGGATAAGGCTCGCCCCACCCGCGCAACGGCGAGGTCTCGGTGAAGGTCTCGCCGGCGTCGGGCAGGCCGAAGACATCGGAAGTGCTGATGTGGACGAAGCGATCGATTCCGCGCAGGAAGGCGGCTTCGGCGACGTTGCGTGTCCCCTCGACGTTGACGCGCCGGTACTCTTCGAGGGGTTGCGCGGCGTGGACCATCGCCGCAGCGTGAAACACGCGGTCGATGTCGGCGCAGGCGGCGTCGACTGCGTCGCGATCGGTGATGTCGGCACCGACGATCTCCAGTTGATCGGGCGATCCGAGCTGGCGCAGCGCGCTGGTCGCGATCTCGTCGGGGCGCACCAGACATCGCAGCTGTTGACCGGTGTCGAGCACCCGCCTTGCGATTGCCATTCCGACGAAGCCGTTGGCGCCGGTTACCAAAGTGACCATGCCGGTTCGATCGTCTCAGTAGAAGCAGTGTCCGAGGCCGCGGTAGGTGCGAGCGCTACCGCGGATCTCTCCGTTCTCGATCAGGAGGTACTCGTTGAACCGTTCCGCGATCTCGCCGGCTTTCGCCGGCCGAAAGAAGATCGGAGCCCCCGGCTGGAGCTTGCCGCGAAGGTCGCTCGGGACTTGCAGCGGCGTCTGCACTTCGCCGAATCCTTCGACCTTGTCCGGCCGCAAACCTGCGGGGAGGAAGGGAACCGGCGCCTTGTCGGCGTCGGCCGAGCCGCTGGCGATGAAGCCGCCGCTCTGGCAGGTCACCCGGTCTGCCTGCGGGATTCGCGTCAGTTGCAGGGCGAAGCACATCGCCGGTTGGTTCTCGTTGCTCGCGTAGTAATCGAACAGGTGGGACTGCAGGAAGCCGGAGCCCGCCGTCACCTCGGTCACCCAGTCTTCCTCGGCAGTCGTGCGAATCGAGCCGGTGCCGCCGCCGTTGAAGAAGTCGAGGCGAACCCCGCGCCGCACGAGTAGCTCCGAAACCTGGCGCCGCTTGCGCGCCACGTCCTTGACCGACTGCTGCTTGATCAGCTTCTTCGCCGGGTTGAGAAGCGGCGCGAACGGATTCTCGTCGCCGACGCCGGCGATCTGCGCTTCGTAGCCCATGACTCCCGACAAGCGCAGCTCGGGCCGCTCGAGAAGAGCGTCGAGCAGCTCCGTGAAGTCGTCGATCGTGCGGACCGGCGAACGCTGCGCGCCGATGTGCAGCTTGCCGGGGCGCCACGACATGTCCTGGTCGATGCAGACCCGCAACGGTTGCTCGGCCGGACCGTTGTCTCGCCAGTAGTCCGCCAACATCGCGACGTGGGTGGGACAGTCGATCATCAGCGTGACCGTGGTTCCCGCGCCAACCATTGCGGCAGCGCAGTCGAGATCGGAACGTTGCACGGTCGGATAGGCGACCAGCAGGTCGTCGAACTTGTGTTCCGCCAAGAGCCGAGCCTCCGGCACCGAGAAGCACATCAGGCCGCGGAAGTGCTCGCCGCCGACCTCGAGCACGCGGCGGATCAGATCGGGCACGCGAATCGACTTGGAGGCGACTCTCAGATTCTTGCCGTGCGCCTTGGCGACCGCGCCCAGGCGGCGAACGTTGCTGTCGAGCGATTCGAGGTCGACCAACATCAGGGGCAGCGGCCGGTCGCGAATCAATTGGGCGAGAGCTTCGTAGTCGTCGAGTGGCATCGTTTCTTCGATCGAAATTGCCGGATCAAGCGTCCCGGTCTTCGCGTTTGACCACCGGATCCCAGCCCATCGTGCCGAAGATGCGGTCGTCGGAGATGCCCGAGTAGTACAGGGTCATGACGGCTCCTTTGACCCCCAGGTTTGCCATCCGCAGGAGGCCGGCGATTGGCTCGGGCGCTTTCGCATGGCGGTCGGTCAGGCGGAACAGGGCGACGATCGCAGCGGGAGGCAACACCGCGCACAGAGAAAGCACCATGGTCACGCCGCTTCGGTCGTCGTCGTACATGTGGCTCAGCATGCGGTCGGCATGCACCGCGCAGCCGGATTCGGTGAACGAGGGCAGGGTGCCGTCTCCCGGGATCAGCGCGTCGCCGAGCTTGTCGAGTCCGCGTCGCTGCGCGTTGGAGAGAACCGCGGTCATCGAGCGTCTGCCGCGATCTTCTCCGCCGCCATGGACGACAGCGCCATGATGGTGAACGACGGGTTGATGCCTGGAGCGTTGGGAAAGATGCTCGAGTCGGCGACGTGGATTTTGTCGTGCCCGTGCAGGCGAAACTCGGGCGAGACCACCGAACGCGCGGGATCGACGCCGATGTTGCAGCCTCCCATCAAGTGGAGCCCGATGGCGATGTTTCCTTCGATGATCTGCTTGGCTCCGGTAGCGCGGAAGATGTTGCGGATTGCCTCGAGACCGCGATCGCGGCGCTTGCGGTCCTCTTCGTTGAGCGTCTTCTCGACGATCGGTTTGCCGCTCGATCCCACCGTGATGCGGCCCGGGTTGGTGTCGCGCACCGCGACCTCGATGCACGCCATGCGCGTGATGTCGCGCATGTGGCGCATGTGCTCGGTGCCGAACGACGGCACCAGCATGGCGATGCCGATCGGACCGGCGAAGACGTTCTCCAGCTTGAAGCCGTTGGCGCGGAAGCCGGGATCCGCCGATTTGTACGACTGCAGCGGCCCGCGGTGAGCGTTCACCGGCTCGTCGTACACCGCCAGGCTCATGTACTGCGGATGGGTGTAGAAGTTGTCACCGAGCGCGGGCAGCCGCTCGGCGAAGCCGGACATCAGAAGCAACCGCGAGTTGCCGATCGCGCCGGCGCCGAGCACCAGATGCCGGCCGCGGTAGGATTTCTGCTCGCCGTCGTGATCGCGACCGTGGACCGTCACCCGGTCGGTGCCGTTCTCGACGCGCAGGGCCTCGAACCGCGACACGATCTCGAGCCCGGCGTCGCGGGCCTTGCGCAGGACCGTCACCGGGGTGCTCTGCTTGCTGTCGATCGGGCAGCCGCGCAGACATTCGATACAGCAGTTGCCGTCCTCGAAACGGCAGTCCCCCTGGGCCCGCTCGAGCGGAGCGCACCGGTAGCCGTTGGCGGCGAACCCGTCGCGGAAGATGCGCGCGTTGCCGTTGGCGTACTCCTCGGGGACCGTGCGGATCGACAGATTCTCCGCCGCCGCGTCGTACCAGGGATCGAGGCTCGATCGGTTCAGGAAGTCGACGCCGGACGTTTCCCGCCAACTGTCGAAGGCGGAGTCGTCGAAACGGTCGAGCAGGGCCTGGTTGACGATCGAGCCGCCGCCGACGGCCTTGGGGCGCAGCAGCCCGATGCTCGCGTCTTTGTTGAGCTCGATACCGCCGCCCCAATAGAGCAGCGCGTTGGCGTCGAGCTCGTTGTCTGGGTAGTCGCTGCTGGCGAACGATTGCCCGGCTTCGAGCAGCACGCAGCGCAGCCCGGCGCGCGTCAGGGCGCCGGCGATGAACGAGCCGGAAACCCCTGCCCCGACGATCACGATATCGTAGTCGGAAACCGCCGCCATGGGCGGCGGAGCATAGAGGCTCGACTGGTTGCGATCAATCGCGTCGCGCGGCGTCGGCGGGTCCAGTGTCGCGTCGAAGCGGATGCCGCGCTAGCCTTGGAGTCGTGAAGCCGCGTGTTCTCAGTATCGCCGGGTCCGACTCCGGCGGAGGCGCTGGAATCCAGGCCGACGTCAAAACGGTCGGGATCCTGGGCGGCCACTGCGCGACCGCGCTGACCGCAGTGACCGCGCAGAACACGACAGGGGTCAGCGGCATCGAGCTGCTCGATCCGGCCTTCGTGCGCCAGCAGATCGAAGCCGTCGTTTTCGACATCGGCGTCGACGCGGTGAAGACCGGGATGCTCGGCAACGCCGAGATCGCGCGAACGGTGGCCGAGGCTCTGCGCGAGTTGCGCCTCTCGCCGGCGGTGGTCGATCCGGTCCTGGCGGCGGAGAGCGGCGCAAGCTTGGCGCGCGGGTCGATCGGTTCCGTCTACATGGAGGCGATCGTGCCGCTGGCGACGGTGTTTACGCCGAACGCACTGGAGGCCGGCCGCTTGCTCGGAACGAAGGTCGCCAGCGTCGACGACCAGCGCGCCGCTGCGACGGCTTTCGTCAAGGCCGGCGCTGGCTGCGCAGTCGTCAAAGGCGGCCACCTCAGCGGCGACCAGGCGATCGACGTGTTGTGCCACGAGGGCGAGCTGATCGAGCTCGCTGGTCCGCGCCTACCCAGCACCAACACCCACGGCACCGGCTGCACCATGGCGGCGGCGATCGCCGCCTACTTGGCTCGCGGCGAAGGTGTGGTCGATAGCGTCACGAGAGCCAAAGCATTCGTCGCCAAGGCAATCGCCGCCGGCCTCGACCTCGGCGACGGCCCCGGCCCGGTAGACCCCTTCGCAAACCTGGAAGGCTAAAGGGTTCTCGGTTTCCCGCCTTTTTTTTCCACAGATTACGCAGATTCGAAGTTCAGCGATTCAGACTGCGGAAAGCCTGAATCCCAAATCTGTGTAATCTGCGTAATCTGTGGATAGAAAATGAGCCACTCGGTTTCGTGGCTGCCGAGTAGATCGAGTGAGCAGTCCCGTCGCGGCTTACCCGCCCGAGACGCGCTCGAAGAATCCGCGGATGCGCGCCGCGTTGGCGCCGATGTCGCCCTTGCCGTCGCGCGACTTCGAGCGCATGTGCACCAGCGCGCCGCCGCTGCCGTCGTCGCGCACCTCGATGACGAAGTCGTCCTTGAAACGGAACAACCAGGTGGTGTCGATCCCCTCGATCTTTCGCTGGCCGGGGTCGGCGAGCACGATCTCCCATGATTCGACCTGCTGCGCCGAATCGTACACCTTGGCGAACGCCTCGGCCGGATCCATCGACATCTTCAAGGGAGCGATCTCGCCGTATCCCTCGCGCTGTTGCTGGGCGAAGCTCTCGCCCGGATAGGACATGTCGCGACCCTGGTTCTCTTCGAGGCGCGGCAGCTGGGTGAACTGCGGCGGGTTGGCGGTGTCGGTGGTGATGTCGTTGATGCGCGGCGCACCGCCGCCTCGACTGGCGCTGAACACCACGGCCGACAGTACCAGCACCGCGGGGATCAAGCCGCCGAAGGCAGCGCCGCGGCTGGCCTCTCCTCCTCGCGCCAGAGCGATGATGCCGCAGATCAGTGCGATCAGCGCATCGAGCAAGCCCAGGGCGAGGATGCCGAAACCGATCATCGGCGAGACGATCTCGAAGTGAGCGAACAGAGGCCCGACGATTGCGGCGACGAAGGCGAAGGCGCCGCACCACAGGGCGATTCTTGCCGTCAGCGAAGGATTGTCTTTCACGGTCGCGAGCCAAGCAGACGGGGTGCGCCGTGTCAAAATCAGCGAGCGCGGAGCTTGCGCGTGTCGCCGACCCGCATGGTGAAGCCGCTGCGGTCGAAATAGGTCAGCAGCGCGATGCTGTACTTGCGGCTGGCACCGATGGCGTCGCGCAGTGCGCGCGCGTCGATCTCGCCGTGCTCGGCAACGTGGCTGCGGATCAGCTCGCGCACCTGGTCGAGAACCGCCTCGCTGTAGACCAGTTTGGGCTCGATGCGATGAGCGCGGTTCTCGCGTTCGAGCTGCTCGACGCAGACGTCGAAGTCGCTCACGGAAACACCGAGGTCGGCCGCCAGGGCCGCTGGGTCGGGCGGCGTGAACGAGGCCTGCTCGAGGGCTTCGAGGACGCGCTCGGCGAGAGCCGCCTGCTTTCGATCGATGCGGATCTCGTGCTGCGGCAGGCGCAGCAGATTGTCCTGGCGCACCGCCGCTCCGCTCTTCTCGAGGTCGGCGACCACGGCGCGAAAGACCTTGGGCGGGACGCCGGCGACGACCCGCGAGCGCAGTGACTCGATGTCGAGGCCGGCCTCGCGCGGGTTTTGCGTGTGGTGCGCCGCGAGCAGGCCGGTGATCCGATCGCTGAGATCGTTCCATCCGGCGCTGGTGGCGTAGGCGTCGGGGCGACCGCCGTCGGGGAAGCGGCGCAGCGACGGGTGGTCGGCGAGCACGGAGTGCACGTCGCCGACCCGCAAGTTGGCGGCGGCGGCGAGCTCTTCGCTGGTGACCAGAGGCGAGGACTGCAGGGCGATCAGGGCGTCGAGGCGGTCGCGCAAGTTGGCGGCGCGGTGCAGCCGCTCGAGAACCGGCAAGCGTGGATCGACGCGTTTCGCCGGCTTGGCGGCGAAGGGGTAGAGGACGAGTCCGCCACCGATGGTGGCGCGTCCGGTCTGCTCGCGCAGGATGAACCGGTCGCCGCCGAAGATGGCCATTGGTTCGCGCAAGGCCAGCTGGGCATAGGTTCGATCCTTCGGCGCCAGCGCCTCGCGACCGTCGAGGTAGATGATCTTGGCCATCGCTTCGGCAGTACCGTTGTGGAGACGCACCAGGGAGTGCCGTTGCAACGGGCGACCGGCGGCCGGGCGCAGCTCGACGAAGGCGTCGACGCGATCGCTGACTCGGTCGAGAGAGACGTCGCAGACGACTTGTCCGCGTTCGATCTCGGCGGCGTCGACCCCGCCGAGATTGAGAGCGATCCGCTGCCCTCGGCGCGCATGTTGCACGGCGGTCCCGTGCACCTGGATGCCGCGCACGCGCGCGGCGCGGCTGCCGGGCAGGACGTGGAGCCGCTGCTCGGCCTGGACCTCTCCCGCCGTGGCGGTGCCGGTGACTACGGTGCCGTGTCCGTGGATGACGAACGATCGGTCGATTGGCATCCGAAACAGGCCCGCCGCCGGCGTTTGGGTGAACGACTCGACCGCGTCGCTCAAGGCGTTGCGCAGATCGTCGAGACCTTCGCCCGAAATTGCCGAAACCTCGACGACTGGCGCCGTTTCCAGAGCGGTGCCGGCGACCAGGATCTCGATCTCCTCGCGCACCTCGTCGCGACGCTTGCCGTCGACCAGGTCGACCTTGGTCATGGCGACGATTCCGCGCTGCGCGCCGAGCAGGTGGACGATGTCGAGGTGCTCTTCGGTCTGCGGCATGACCCCGTCGTCGGCGGCGACGACCAGCAGGACGACGTCGATCCCGTGCGCGCCGGCCAGCATGTTGCGGATGAACCGCTCGTGACCGGGCACGTCGACGACACCGACTCGAGTGCCGGCGACGTCGAGCCAGGCAAAGCCGATGTCGATCGAGATGCCGCGTTCCTTCTCCTCTCGCAGGCGATCGGTCTCGATCCCGGTGAGGGCGCGGATGAGCTCGGTCTTGCCGTGATCGATATGTCCGGCGGTGCCGAGAATCATTGTTTGGGATCTGGGGGCTGGGAGCTGGGATCTGGGGTTGGGACCAGGTCTTGCGGGTCGTCGACGCAGCGGGCGTCGAGCCAGAGGCGGTCGTCGTGGACGCGGCCGATGATCGGCGGGGTCGCGTTGCGGAAGAGGGCCGCCACTTCGAGAGGAGACTCGTCGCGATGGCGGATGACGATGGCTCGGCTCTGCAGGGTTGCCGTGGGTTGGGCGCCGCTGCCGATCTGGCACTCGGAGCGCTCGACACCGACGTCGTAATCGTCGCCCAGGGCGTCGGTCAGCGCCGCGGCGGCCGCCGTGGCGGTAGCTTCGATTTCGTCGAGACTGCGGGTCAGGTAGCGCAGGGTGGGCAGCGCTTCGGCGAGATCCGGAGCGGATCGATACAGACGGAGAGTCGCGTCGAGCGCGGCCAGGGTCAGCTTGTCGCAGCGCAGTGCTCGCTTCAGCGGGTTGCGCTTGATCGCGGCGATGGTGTCGCTGCGCCCGACGATCAGCCCCGCTTGCGGTCCGCCGAGGAGCTTGTCGCCGCTGAAGGTGATTGCGTCGGCGCCGCTGCGGACGCGTTCGCCGACCACCGGCTCGCGCGGCAGGCCAAAGCGGCCGAGGTCGATCAGCGCGCCGCTGCCGAGATCCTCGACGACCGCGACCCCGTGCTTGCGCCCGAGCTCGACCAGCTGAGACAGGGAGACGTCGGCAGTGAAGCCGTCGATCGCGTAGTTGGAAGGGTGGACCTTGAGCAGCAGTCCGGTGTCGGCGCCAATCGCCTGCTCGTAGTCGCGCAGGTGGGTGCGGTTGGTGGTGCCGACCTCGCGCATCCGCGCGCCGCTCTTGGCGAGGATGTCGGGCATGCGGAACGATCCGCCGATTTCGACCAGCTCGCCGCGCGACACGATTACCTCGCGTCCCTGTGCCAGGGTGTTGAGCACGATCAGCACGGCGGCGGCGTTGTTGTTCACCACTGTGGCCGCTTCGGCGCCGGTCAGATCGACCAGGTGGGCGGCGACCGCGTCGTCGCGCGATCCGCGGCTGCCGGAATCGAGCTCGAGCTCGAGTGCGCAGGCGCCGGTGGCGACTTTGACCAGCTCGTCGACCGCTTGCGAGGCGAGCTCGGCCCGTCCCAGATTGGTGTGCAGAACGACGCCGGTGGCGTTTATGACGCGGCGCGGGGCGGCGATCAGCTCGCTCGCGATCGTGTCCGCCACCTGGTCGATCAGCGCGGCGGGGGAAGCCTCGGGGGCGCCGGATTGCCGTTGTCGGTCGAGGACGAGTCGGATCGCGCCGACGACCAGCTCGCGCGAGAACCGTTCGAGTAGGACGCCAGCCTTGGGCTCTCCGAGCAGGCGGTCGACCGAGGGCAATGCCCGCAAGTTGCTCGTCGCGCGACTCATCGCTCCGATGGTTGCGCGAACGGCGAGCGCACACAACTGTGGGAGGAGACGAGCGCGGTCGCGCTTGATGTGGCGCCAGGAGTGGTAGACGCTGATCGTGAAATGACCGATCCGGCGACCACACCGCCGCTCTCTGCCGAGGCTGCGGCCCGGCAGATCGTCGAGCGGCTGCGCGATCACGGCTACCAGGCGCTGTTTGCCGGCGGCTGTGTTCGCGACCGCTTGCGCGGCTGCAAGCCCACCGATTACGACATCGCGACCGACGCCGAACCGGAAGCGGTCGAGCAGTTGTTCGAGCGCACGGTTCCGGTCGGCGCCAGCTTCGGCGTCGTGCTGGTCTTGCTCGGCGGTCATCCGGTGGAGGTTGCTCGCTTCCGCGCCGACGAGGACTACGTCGACGGCAGGCACCCGGTCGGTGTGCGGCCGGCGTCGGCCGAGGAGGACGCCCAGCGGCGCGACTTCACCATCAACGGCATGTTCCAGGATCCGATCAGCGGTCGCATCGACGACTACGTCGGCGGTCGCGCCGACCTGGAGGCCGGGATCGTTCGCGCGATCGGCGAGCCGCGCGAGCGCTTCGCCGAGGATCGACTGCGCATGTTGCGCGCGGTTCGCTTCGCCGCCCGCTTCGGTTTCGAGATCGATCCGGAGACGATGCGGGCGATTACCGAGTACGCGCCTCAGCTGACGGCGATCGCGTGGGAGCGAATCGGCGAGGAGATCGTGCGAATTCTGCGCGACGGCAACGCGCGCCGCGGCTTCGAGCTGCTCGACGAAAGCGGCCTGCTCGAAGTGGTTCTGCCGGAGGTGGCGGCGATGCACGGAGTGGAGCAGTCGCCCGAGCACCATCCAGAAGGGGACGTGTTCGAGCACACGATGCGATTGCTCGCCAACCTCGAGAAAGGGGTGTCGGAGTCCTTGGCCCTGGGCGCGCTGCTGCACGACGTCGCCAAGCGAGATTGCCGGGGAAGAAAAGGAGACCGCATTACCTTCTACGGGCACTGTGAGATCGGTGCCGACAAGGCGGTCGAGATCTGTCACCGGCTGCGGCGCAGTCGAGAGGTCTGGGAGGAGGTCGGCTACCTGGTGCGCAACCATTTGCGGCACGTCTCGGCTCCGGAGATGCGGCGGTCGACGCTGCGCCGCTTCCTATCCGAGGATGGCATCGACAACCTGCTCGCCCTGGCGCGCCTCGATGCGCTCGCATCGAACGGCGACCTGACGACTTACGACTTCTGCATCGCCAAGCGGGAAGAGATTGGCACCGAGCAGCTGCGCCCGGCGCCGCTGCTGTCGGGGAGGGATCTCTTGGACCTGGGTTGGTCGCCGGGACCGCGCATCGGCGAGGTCCTGCGCGAAGTCGAGGACCGGCAGCTCGAGGGCGAGCTCGGCAGCAAGGAGGCGGCGCTTGCCTGGGTGCGCGAGACCTTCGCCGCGGAGATCGGCGGTTGACGTGAAGTCGAGCCGGCGAACGAAATCGGTGCTATCCTCTGTTCCAGTGGGCAGTCGGAGAGTTCAGCGAAGCTCGGAGGCGAGCCGCGGTGAGTGAAGGATTTCTGGTCGAGGTCGACGAGGAGACGCTGCGCCGCGAGCGGGCGAAGGCGCGCGAGTTGCGTTCGTCGGCCTGGTGGAAGCGAAAGCGCTCATCCGGTGTGTGCCACTACTGCGGCAAGAACGTCGGCGCCAAGGCGCTGACCATGGATCACCTGGTGCCCCTGGTGCGCGGCGGCCGCTCCAACAAGGGCAACCTGGTGCCCGCTTGCAAGGACTGCAACAACGAGAAGAAGCACCAACTCGCGTTCGAGTGGCAGCGCGAGGACTAGCCTCAAAGAAAAAAGAAACCACGGATAAACACGGATAATCACTGTGGCGTTAGGAGTGGAGCGGCACGGGCATCCGTCAACATAAAGTTATTCAAAGTGAGGTTGGGATGATTCCGGGAAAGCCTCTTTGGCTCTTCTCTTGTCCGTGTCGATCCGTGTTCATCCGTGGTTTTATTTTTGTTCGAGGCTAGGTCTTGCAAAGTTCGCGGTACGAGATCAGCTCGATCTGCTCGCGGTCGATGGCAGCGCGCACTCGGGCGCTGGTGAGTCCGTCGATTTCGCCGGCGGTGTCGTAGTCGGCGGGACGCCAGCGGCTCGCTTCTTCGTCGGGCTCGGCTGCGTGGCAGTAGATCTCGCTGACTCCCGTCGGAAGCTCGGCGATCGTGTGTAGCAGGTAGGCTTCGTCGATGTGTCCGGTCTGGTGCAGGCCGTACATGTGATCGGGGTGAACGATCCCGCGCGCGGCCATCTGCGCCGCGCCGCGCCGCGCCAGCTGCTCGAATGCAGTCGCCTCGAAGGTCTTGCGCAGGCGGTGGCGCGGGTCGAAGCGCAGCGCCGGGGCGAGGGCTTCGCGCGACAGGCGCATGGCGCGGATGTCGAATTCGTCCGCCAGCTTCAACAGAATGGGCAGCACGCTCGGGTGCATGTGGATGTTGAGATGACCGTCGACATGCGACAGCTCCAGTCCGGTGTCGCGGAACCGTTCGAGCTGAGTGCGAATCTCGAGCTCGAGCTCGGCGCGGATTCCGGGCTGGAAGAAGTAGCGGATGCCCGATCCGATTGCGTTGTCCGAGAAGCGACCGCGTGCGTCTGCCAGCCTCGAGATCGATCCGGGCGGCACCGTCGCATGTCCCTGCACCAGGACCAGGTGCAGGCCAACCGCCAGGCTCGGGTTGTCCCGGGCGATGGTCACTGCTTCGTCGCAGGCCGCGCCAGCGACCATCAAGCTGGCATTGGTGAGGATGCCGTCGCGGTGGGCGCGCAGGATCCCGGCGTTGACGCCTGGGGACATTCCGAAATCGTCGGCGGAGATGATCAGTTTGCGTGCGGAGTTCAAAACGGAACGAACTGCTTGGGGGAAGGGGGCTAGGCAGTCAACCCGTTCGGCAAACGAATGTTTGGGTAGGGCCGTTCGTGGCGGATCGCCCGATCGGCGATTGACATTGCCGGTGGGGCAGAGGACGGTGTCGAAGTTTGCCCTCATGAGCACTCAAGTCGACCTTTCGGTACACGCGCGCCGGCGCAATCTGCAGAGACTCGGCGATGAGGTCTTCGACGTTCTCATCGTCGGCGGCGGTATCACCGGTGCTGGCATCGCGCGCGACGCGGCGCTGCGCGGGTTGCGGGTGGCCCTGGTCGAGCGCACCGATTTCGCCGCCGGCACCAGCAGTCGGTCGTCGAAGCTGATCCACGGCGGCTTGCGCTACCTGCAGCAGGGGGATGTCGGGCTGGTGCGTGAATCGGCCAACGAGCGCTACGTGGTTCGCCGCCTGGCGCCGCATCTGGCGCAACCGGTGCCGATGTTGTTTCCGCTCGCCAATCGCCGCGAGTACGCGAAGCTCAGTGTGGGAATGTGGACCTTCGATCGACTTGCCGGAGTTTCCGACGGCGAGCGCCATCGCTTCGTCACCGCGGAGGCGGCGCTCGAGCTGGAGCCGCGGCTCGATGCGTCGGAGCTCTACGGCGCGGCGATCCACTACGAGTACGTGACCGACGACGCGCGGCTGGTTACCGAGGTGGTGAAGTCAGCGGCCGGGCTCGGCGCCGTGGTGGCGAACCATCTCGAGGTCGTTCGCTTCATCATCGAAGACGGCAAGGTGAGCGGCGTCGAGGCGAGCGACCGCCTCGAGGATGCGGAGCTGCGGATTCACGGTCGCGTGGTCATCAACGCCGCCGGCCCGTGGGTCGATCGGGTCCGTCTGTTGTCGGAGTCCGACGGCAAGCCACGGCTTCGACTGACGAAGGGCGTGCACGTCGGCGTACCGAGCGAGCGACTCGGCCTGTCTGGAATCGTCGTCATGAACGCGCGCGACAAGCGTGCGGTTTTCGCGATTCCGCGCGGCGAGGTCACCTACCTCGGAACCACGGACACCGATTATGAAGGGATCGACGACTATCCTCGCGTCTCCTGGGAGGACGTCGAGTATCTGCTCGACGCCGTCAATCGGACGCTGGTTCTCGACGCGCCGCTGTCGGGTGACGACGTGATCAACGCCTGGGCCGGCCTGCGCCCGCTTCTGCAGCAGGAAGGCAAGAACCCGACCGAGCTGTCGCGGCAGGACGAAGTCATGGTCAACGGTGCCGGCCTGGTGTCGATCGCCGGCGGCAAGCTCACGACGTTCCGCCGCATGGCGGAGCGGGTCATGGATCAGGTCTGCGCCAAGTTGGTCGAGAGCGGTGTGGCGCTGCCGCCGCCGGTGGCGCTGAGCGACGAGCACGTGCTCAGCGGCGGCCATACCGGAAGGGATCTGGCGGGGTTTGTCGACTACCTGGCGAGCCGCGTGCGCGAAGTGAAGCGCAGCGCCATCGAGCGCCTGGTTCGCCTCTACGGCAGCAACGCCCTGGTGATCATCGACTTGATGGAGCGCGACCCGGACAAAGCGCGTCCCTTCACGCATTTGTCGATGCTCAGCGCGGCTGAGGTCGAGTACAACGTGAAGCACGAGATGGCGATGACGGTATGCGACGTCCTCGAGCGCCGCACCCGTCTGTTGTTGTGGGATGTCGGCTGTGGCCTTGCCGAGGCAGAGAAGACGGGAGAGGTGATGGCGGACCTGTTGGGTTGGGACGATGCTCGCCGCGAGAGTGAGGTCGAGCGGTACCGATCGCTGGTGGAGACGATGAAGGAGCCGGTCGGCGGCTCGGATTCGACCGGAGATCTCTCGGCGAGTGCGGCGCATGGCTGACGACGGCGGCGAACGGTTGCGCGCCGAGCTCGTCGCCGAGCTCGGCGAAGGGCGGGTGAGCTGGAGTGAGGACGACCTCTCTGCCCGTGCCCACGATACCTGGCCACTCTCGTTGATCCGCGCCGAGCAGGGACGGCTGCCGACGCGCGCCGCGTGCGTGGTTCGCCCGCAGTCGACCGAGGAAGTCCAGGCCGCATTGCGGGTAGCCGACCGGCTGCGCGTGCCGGTTTCTCCCTTCGGAGCAGGTTCCGGTGTTTGCGGCGGGTTCCTGCCGGAGGCGGGAGCGGTCGTTGTCGACATGGGCGCGATGAACGCCCTCGTCGAGGTCGACGAGGTATCCCTCCAGGCGCGCGTCCAGGCGGGAATGATGGGCCATCACTTCGAGGACGCGCTCAACCAGCGCGGCTACTCGATGGGGCACTTCCCGCAATCGATCGAGCTGTCGACGGTCGGCGGCTGGGTTTCGACGCGTGCCGCTGGTCAGTTCTCGAGCCGGTACGGTTCGATCGAGGACATGTTGCTCGGTCTCGAGGTGGTTCTCGCCGACGGACGTCTGGTCTCGATCAAGCCGTCGCCGCGCCGCTCGGCTGGGCCAGACCTGCGCCATGTATTTCTCGGCTCCGAGGGTACGCTCGGCATCGTCACCGAGCTGACCGTGAAGACCTTTCCGGTCCCCGAAACCCGGCGGATGGTCGCCTTCGGCTTCGACGATTTCGACGAGGGCTTGGAAGCGACCCGCAAGATCGTGCGCGCCGGCTGGCGCCCGCCGGTTCTCCGGCTCTACGACGGTCACGAAGCGGGCCGCCACTTCGGCGAGTGGATCGCGGAGGATGCCGCGGCGCTGCTCATCGTCACCGAGGGGCCGGCGGCGATGGCCGATGCCGAGCTGGCCGCCTGTCGCGAGATCTGTACCGCGCAGGGGGGCAGCGACGCCGGCGCGGCTCCGGTCGAGCACTGGTTCGTCGAACGCAACAACGTGCCCAGTCTGCGCGACCTGGTGGCGCGCGGGCTCGTCGTCGACACCATCGAGGTGACGGCGGACTGGACCCACATCTCGGATCTCTACCGCAACGTCGTCGAATCGGTGGGCGAGGTGAAGAGCCTGCTCATCGTATCCGGGCACAGCTCGCACTCGTACGCGCAGGGAACCAACATCTACTTCACCTTCGTCGCCAACCCGGACGATCCGGCGGATTCCGAGGACGTCTACCTCGAGTGCTGGCGGCGGGCGATGGACGCGACCGTTCGCAGCGGTGGCTCGATCTCGCACCACCACGGCGTCGGTCGGCTGCGCACTCCCTGGATGCGCGCCGAGCACGGGGTCGGTATCGACGTGTTGCGGTCGATCAAGCAGGCGCTCGACCCCAATGGCATTCTCAATCCGGGCGCGTTGTTGCCGGAGTGAGCGCGTCGAGGACTTCGCTTGTACGTACTCGCAATCGACGAAGGTACCACCGGCGTTCGCGCACTGATCTTTGCTGAAGACGGGCGGCAGCTGGGCGGCGCCTACCGCGAGATCGAATCCGTCTATCCCTCTCCGGGGTGGATGGAGCAGGATCCCGAGCACCTGTGGCGGCAGACGCAAGGGGTGATCTCGGCCGCGCTGCAGGACGCCGCTTTGCAAGCGGGCGATCTGGCCGCGGTCGGAGTCGCGTCGCAACGCGCCACCGTGGTGGTCTGGGAGCGCGCGACCGGCACCCCCGTTTGTCCCGCAATCGTCTGGCAGGACACGCGCGCGGCGGCGCGCGCGGTCGAGCTGCAAGAGCAGGGACACTTCGTCACCACCCAGGCGTCGGCGACCAAGCTGGAGTGGATCCTCGACAACGTCGACGGCGCGCGCGATCGCGCCGAGCGCGGCGAGCTGTGCTTCGGCGGAGTCGATTCGTGGTTGGTTTGGAAGCTGACCGGCGGCGCGGCGCATCTCACCGACCAGTCCCAGTGCTCGTGCACGGCGCTGGCCGATCCGTGGAGCGGCGGTTGGAGCGCCGAAGTTCTGGAGGCACTGCGGATTCCGAGCGCGATGATGCCGTCGGTCGTCGATACCAGCGGCACTCTCGCCGAAACCGCCCCGGCCGAGCTCGGCGCGCGGGTCCCGATCGGCGGGATCGCGGGAGACCAGCAGGCGGCGATGTTCGCCGAGCTGGCTCTCGATCGCGGTGACGTCAAGATCACCTTCGGCACGTCGGCGATGGTCGACATTCACACCGGCGACTCGCTGGTGCTCTCCGAAGCGGGAGCCTATCCGCTGGTGCTGTGGAGCCTCGGCGGCGCCCGGAGTTGGTGCCTCGAGGGGACCGTGCTGACCAGCGGGGCTGCCGTGCAATGGCTGCGCGACGGACTGGGAATCATCGCCTCCCCGGAAGAAACGCAGGGGCTGGCGCAGTCGGTTGCCGACAGCGGCGGGGTCTGGGTGGTTCCCGCCTTCCAGGGCCTGGGAACGCCGCACATGGACAGCGGCGGTCGCGCCACGGTCGGCGGGATCAGCCGCGGCACGACGCGCGCGCACGTCGTGCGCGCGGTGCTCGAGGGGATCACCTATCGCACGCGCGAGGCGCTGGAAGCTCTGCTCACCGACGTCGGTGTCGACAAGCCGCGCAAGTTGCGGGTCGACGGCGGTGGCGCCGCCAACGATTTTCTACTGCAGACCCTCGCCGACGTGCTCGAGGTCGAGATCGAGCGCCCCGAGACCGTGCAAGCGACGGCGCTGGGTGCCGCCTACCTCGCGGGAATGGGAGTCGGCGTCTGGTCGGGGGTGGATGCGTTGCGCGCCGCCTGGCGAACCGGCGGCGTCTTCACGCCCGCGGCGGGTCGCGATGCGGCCGAGTCGCGCTACCAATCGTGGCGCAAAAAAGTAGAGGCCGCCCGATTGGGCGGCCTCTGAGTCGATCGGTCGAGCTGAAAGCGGAGGCTGCTCGCCGGCTCCGGCTTCAGTCGAAGACGACGCCGAACGCGAGCCCCGCGCCCCACTGGCCGCGCGACAAGCCGGAGTAGGTGTTCAGGCCCCACAGCGAGCCGTAGCTTCCCTTGAGCCCGGCCGAGCCGCCGGACAGGCCGTAGCCGCCGCTCGCGCTCAGCTGGAGATTGACGGGACCCGCCGGAACCAGGACATCGATACCGGGCTCGATGGCGACGACGTTCTGCGTCTGGCTGCCGGTGAACTGCTGGCCGGCGATCTCCAGCCGCAGCCCGAGGAAGTCGAGCACTGGCAAGGTAGCCGAGCCGCCGTAGAGGATCGATTCCGGCCGGCCCTGGCCCTTCTCGTGGTTGACGAATTCGTAACCGATGTGCGCGTTGACATCGACCGGTCCGGCGTGCGCGGTGCCGGTGACGAACGGCAGGATGCCGACCGCATCCGGCGCGAACGGCAGGGTGGTCGTCGCCGTGAGATCGCCGCTCGGCGTGATCGTCCGATCGCCGCCACCGCTCGGGAAGGTCAGCATCAAGCCGCCGCCGAGGTCGAAGAGATCGGTGCGCAGGGGAACCGCCTTGAGGTGGGCGCGCACTTTGCCGATGTCTCCCTGACCGGCGATCTTGCACGGCCCGGCAGGACCGTCATCATCGTCGCCGCCACCACACGTCGTATTGAACCGGGCGGTGTCGGTCGTGTGGTAGGGGATCGCGACGCCGGCCTGGACGTTGTCGCCGCCCATCAGCAAGCGGATCTCGGTGGTGTAGATTTCCTGTTTGGTCTTGTAACCGTTGAACACCGCGCGATCGTCTCTGGTGTAGAACGCCGCCACGCCGAAGTAGGTCCCGGTGACGGTGTCGAACTCGAGGTGATCGAAGTTGCGGATCTGCAACTTCGGTTTCGAATCCTCTTGCTCTTCGGTCTCTTGTGCTGCGACGCCGTTTGCGAACAGCATGCACAGAGCTGCGACTGCCAGAGTGAACGTTCTCTTCATCGACCAACCCCCTCCTTGGCGGTGCGTCTCTCCCCCCGCCAACCGACTGAAGCGATCGGGAAATTCGAGCCCGAAGCCCGACCCCAGCCCCGATCGAGGACTGCAGCATGTCGATAACCCACCATGATTGCAAGCGTTTAGACTAGGCGTGGGGGCTGGTTGCTGGTGCTGTCCCGGCCAAGATAGAATTCGCGCCGGTTCCAACCATGTCCCAGTACATTGCCGACGGCGCCGCAGCCGTTCCCATCGACCGTCGCGAACAGCTGGTCGAGTACTTCTCCGATGCGTGCAAACCCAAGCCGCGCTGGGGAGTCGGCACCGAGTACGAGAAGGTCGCGGTGCGCCGCGAAGACGCGCGCGCGTTACCCTACTCGGGCCCGAGGGGCATCGAGGCTTTGTTGCGTCAGCTGGCCGAACGATACGACTGGCAGCCGATCGAGGAGGGTGGTCACATCGTCGCGCTCGGCGGCGGCAAGGCGTCGATCACCCTCGAGCCGGGCGGACAGCTCGAGCTCAGCGGCGAGGTGTGTGACAGCGTGCACTGCGCACAGGCCGAGTTCGCCACCCACATCGACCAGATCGTATCGATCGGCGACGAGCTGGGCATCGCCTTTCTCGGTTTGGGAATGCAGCCGATCAGCCGCGTCGAAGAGATCGAGTGGGTGCCGAAGAAGCGCTACGGCATCATGGGGCCGTATATGCTGCGGGTCGGATCCCTCGGCCAGCGCATGATGACCCAGACGGCGACGGTGCAGGTCAACATGGACTTCGCCGACGAAGCGGACGCGATGACCAAGATGCGCGTCGGGATGGGTCTGGCGCCGCTGTTCAACGCGATGCTCGCCAACTCGCCGCTGTGCGACGGCGACCTCAACGGGTTCGTTTCCTACCGCGGCCACATCTGGACCGACACCGACCCCGATCGCTGCGGTTTCCTGCCGTTCATTTTCGAGCCGAGCGCGTCGTTCGAGCGCTACGCCGACTACGCGCTGGCAACGCCGATGTATTTCATCGTCCGCGACGGCGAGTGGTTCGACATGACCAGCATGACCTTCGCCGACTATCTCGAGCGCGGCTTTCGCGGTCACCGGGCGACGATGTCGGACTGGGACTCCCATCTGACCACCCTGTTCCCCGAGATGCGGCTCAAGAAGTACATCGAGCTGCGCTCGGTCGACAGCCAGTCGCCGGAGCTGATGCTTTCGGTACCGGCGCTGGCCAAGGGCATCTTCTACGAGGCCGATTGCATGGAGGCCGCGTGGGACCTCGTGAAGGGCTGGAGCTTCGCGGAGCGCATCGAGCTCTATGCGACCGCTCACCGGCGCGGTCTGCACACCCGTGCCGGTCGGGCTTCGTTCCGCGACCTGGCGATGGAGTTGCTGATGATCGCTCGCACCGGGTTGGAGCGTCAGGCGGTTCGCAACCAGAAGGGCGACGACGAGAGCGTGTATCTGGAGCGTCTCACCGAGCTCAACCAGCGCGGTTTGTGTCCGGCGGATCTGGTGATCGAAAAGTGGAACGGCGAGTGGAATCAACGCGCCGAGCGCCTGGTCGACGGTAGCTCGTATCGCGCCGCGGCCTGACGCTCTACGGAGCTGGTGGCGGTGAGAACCGACCGGGCGACCGGGACTACGCTGCTGGCGATCCTGGCGGTCGCCGCCGTCGCCTACGCGCCGTCGCTGGAGGTGCCGTTCCAGTTCGACGACTACGCCCGCATCAGCAGCAACTGGAATCTGCACCAGGGCAACTGGTTGCGCGGCATCGGTCAGCTCGGCGGCGTGCGCGTGCTGCCAGCCACGTCGCTGGCGCTGAACTTCTGGCTGTCGGGCGACGACACGACCGGCTACCACGTCGTCAACCTGCTGATTCACCTGCTCGCCACCGCGGCGGTCTTCTGGCTGGGTCTGCTGCTCGCCCGCACCCGGCGACTGCGCGGCAGCGCGATCGCCGAGGCCCCGCTGTTCTTCGCCGCCTGCGCCGCCGCGCTCTTTGCCTGCCATCCGCTGCAAACTCAGGCGGTGACCTACATCGTGCAGCGCTTCGCCTCGATGGCGGCGTTGTTCTACGTCGCCAGCGTCGCGGCCTACGTCAGCGGTCGGCTGGCGCAGGAGGAGAACCGTCCGCGAGCGCGGCCGCGCTTTGCCGCCGCGCTCGGCTTCGCCCTGGCGGCGCTGCTGTCCAAGGAGAATGCGGTCACTCTGCCGCTGGCCGTGGTGCTGGTCGAGGTCGCCTTCTTCGGCCGGCGAGGCCTCGGCGCACTGGCGCGGCGCGGCATGTGGCTGCTGCCGGTGCTCGCCGTGCCGGTGGCCTGGAAATGGTACGCGTGGCGAACCCGGCGGGGAGTCGAGGTCGAGGGCGGCCCGTTGCGGCAGTTGCTGGACGCTCTGTTCGCCCAGGGCGGTGAGGGGCTGACGGTGATGCCCCCGCTCGACTACTTGCAGACCCAGATGCTGGTACTGCCGCGCTACCTGAAGTTGCTGGTGCTGCCGGTCGGCCTCAACGTCGACCACGACATTGGTATAGCGACTTCGATCGATGCCGCGGCGGCGGCGGGTGCGCTCTTCCTGATTGGTCTGTTGGCCGTCGGCGTTTACTTGCTGCGCTCGCATCCGGCGCTCGGCTTCGCCGTTCTCTGGTTCTTCGTAACCCTCAGCATCGAGTCGAGTGTCATTCCGATCCACGACGTGATGATGGAGCATCGAATGTATCTGGCGATGCCCGGCGTCGCGGTCGGCTTCGCCGCCTTGCTGTGCCAGTGGCGCGTCCGCGATCGACGCAGCGCGACCGCCGGCGCGGTTGCGATCGTGCTCGTCCTCGCCGGGCTCACCTTTGCCCGCAACCAGGTGTGGCAAAGCGCGCTCTCGCTGTGGAGCGATGCGGCGGCCAAGTCGCCGAACAAGGCGCGCGTCCACGTCAATCTCGGCGTCGCGCACCACGTCCGCGACGAGCTCGACCAAGCGATCGCGAGTTACTGCCGGGCGATCGCGCTCGACGACGACATTCCGGTAGCCCGCGACAACATCGAGATCGCGCTCGAGCAGCAGGGGCGGCTGGACGAGGCGATCGAGCGGCTGAAGCCGAAACCGGTGGAGGTTCCCAACGCTCCCGAAGGAGCGATCATTCTCGAGTACGATTTCTCCGAAGCGGTCTGCCCGCGCTGACCCGCGCGCGAAGAGCTCAGCAGTCGGAGCCGTCCGGTTTGATGCCGCGCAGCAGCTCTTCGATCGTGGAGTGCAGAATACCGTAGCTGAAGTTTCCGTAGAGTCGGGCGCGTCCGCCGTCGAAGAGATAGGTGGGCGAGCCCTGAATCTTGAGCTGCTCGCGAGCTTCGTGGTCCTCCCATACTGCCGCCAGCGCGCTGCCGTCGTCGAGCTTCTGCTCGATCGACCCGCGTTCGAGCGAGTGTGACTCGGCGACCTCGAGCGCGACGCTGCGGTGCGCGATGTTGCGGTTGTCGACGAAGAAGGCGGCGCGGATGTCGCGCAGCAAAGCGCGCGTCGATCCGGCCGGCGCGGCATGCTCGCGCTCGAGCATGTCGACTGCTTTGACCGCCGCCGAGGGAGCCCACGACGTCGCGGGCATCGACTTCCAGCACGCCCCGCTCACCTCCGGGTGCCCGAGCTCACGCGCTGCCCGTCGGGTTGCTTCCATGCGCCCCTCGACACCTTCCTTGGACCACGGACCTTTGGTGAATCTCCACGGAATGCTGCCGAAGACCGGCACGATCCTGGTCTCGATCGCGAGACGCGGGCCGAACTCGTCGACGATTCGATCGAGCTTGTCCTGCGCCAGGAAAGCCCAGATGCAGAGTGGATCCGACCAGTAGCTGAAGGACAGTTTTTCCGGGCTTGCCATCGGTTCGAATCCTTCCTGTTGGTGCGACTCGCGAGTCAAGCGGTCCCGAGGTCGCCGCTCGTCTCCGCGGGAGGTTCTTCGACTCCGTAGATCATGCCGTAGGCGATCGGGATGACGATCAGGGTGAACAGCGTCGAGGCGACGATGCCGAAGATGATCGCCCAGGCGAGTCCGGAGAATACCGGGTCGAGCGTGATCACCCAGTTGGCGAGAAGAGTCGTGCCCGCGGTCAGAAGAATTGGCCGGGTGCGCACGGCGACGGCGCGGACGATTGCTTCGCGCGTGGTCATGCCTTCGTCCTGTCCCATGTGGATGAAGTCGATCAGCACCACGGAGTTGCGGACCACGATCCCGGCCAGCGCGATCATTCCGATCATCGCCGTGGCGGTGAAGAACACGGGGTCCGGGTAGCCGCCGACGGTGGAGTCGCCGACCGAGTTGAGCAGCCAGAAGCCGGGCATGATGCCGATCAGGGTCAGCGGGATCGCCAGCATGATCAGCAGCGGCAGGCTGCGCGACTGCGTCTGGAACATGAGGATGACGAAGATCCCGACCAGCGCCGCGCCGAAGGCGAGCCCGAGATCGCGAAACACATCGAGAGTGATCTTCCACTCTCCCTCGCCGGCCCAGTCGACGAGGTAACCGGGCGGCAACCGCCAGGGGTCGCCGCCGCCGGCGTCGAGCCAGGTGCGTTCGTCGGCAGCTCGAGGTGTGTCGGAATCGCTCGCCTCCGCATCTTCGTCGAGCTGGATGTCGATGATGGCATCGGCCGGCGGACGGCCGGCGACCTCCGCGAAGACGTACGCGACCGGACGCAGGTTCTTGTGGTGGATCGTCTTCTCTTCGGGGCGCTCGCGAAAGCGGCCGATGCCGCCGAGCTGAACCACTGCGCCGTCGCGTCCATGGACGTAGAGCTCGCGCAGGTCTTCGATCGAGGAGCGGTGGGTTCGCGGCAAGCGTAGCTCGACCCACAGTGGTTCGACCTCGCTCGGTCGGTGCAGCGTGGTCGACTTCAGGCCGCCGACGGCGATTTGGAGAGTGCGCGCTACGTCCTCGGTCGAGATTCCGGAGAGCGCGGCCTTGGCTTTGTCGGTCTCGAAGGACCAGAGCGACTGCGGGCTCTCGACACTGGTGTCGACGTCGACCACTCCCGGCTCTCTCTCGACCCGCGCGCGCAGGCGCTCGGCGGCTGCAGCCAGCTCGTCGTAGGAGCCGCCGGCCGGTCCGTAGACCTCGGCGGTGATCGTCGCCATGACCGGCGGTCCGGGCGGAACTTCGACGATCTTGGCGTTCGCTCCGAGCTCGCCGGCGAGCTCGGCGATCGGCTTGCGCCAACGCAGGACCAGCGCGTGCGATTGTTGGGCGCGCGCGTCCTTCGCCGCCAGGTTGATGCGAATGTCGGCGACGTTGGCACCGCGGCGCAGAAAGTAGTGTCGCACCATTCCATTGAAGTCCATCGGCGAAGCGGTGCCGACGAAGACCTCGTAGTCGCGCACTTCCGCTTCCGCGCCGGCGTACTCGGCGATGCGGCGCGCGACCGCGGCGGTGCGGTCCAGACTGGTCCCTTCGGGCATGTCGATGACGATCTGCACCTCGTTCTTGTTGTCGTAGGGCAGCATCTTCAGCGGTACCCAGCGAAGCAGAGCGGGGGCGATGGCAAGCGCGAGCAGACCGGCGATTCCTGCGAGCACGGCCCGTCGCACTGCCGGTCGATCGAGGATCCCGCCGATGATCTTGTTGGAGAGTCGATAGGGCAGGGTCGCGGTCAGCTCGTAGCCGCCTTCGGTAGCGGCGGTGGGATCCTTTTCCTGCAAGGCGACCATCGCCAGCCACGGTGTGAGGATGAAAGCGACGACCGTCGAGATGGTCACCGTGAGCGGGACGTTGAGGGCCATCGGCGCCATGTACGGACCCATCATCCCGGTGATGAAGGTCATTGGCAGAAAGCTGGCGATGATCGCCAGTGTGGACAGGATCAAGGCCGGTCGCACTTCCTGGATCGCGCGCAACACCGACTGGCGCGGCGGTAGCACGCGCATGGCGAAGTAGCGGGCGATGTTCTCGACGTCGGTGATCGGGTCGTCGACCAGCAGGCCGAGCGAAAGGATCAGCGCAAACATCGTCACCCGGTTGATCGTGTAGCCAGCTACCAGATTGACGAAGAGCGTCAGGCCGTAGCAGACGGGAATCGCGATCGCGACGACCAGCGCCGCGCGCCAGCCGACCGTCAGACCAATCAATCCGACCACGGTCAGGACGGCCACCAGAAGTCCCTCGACCAGCTCGTTGACCTTCTCGTCGGCGGTCTCGCCGTAGTCGCGGGTGATCCTGTACTCGACTCCGTCCGGGAACTGGGATTCGGCGAGCGCGGCGAGCCGCGCGTGCACCGCTTCCGCCACCGCCACGGCGTTGCTGCCGCGCCGCTTGGCAACCGCGAGGTGTACCGCCGGGTAGAACCGATTGCGTTCGCCACCGTCGCTGCTGGCCGGACCGAAGCCGATCCAAGAGTAGCTTTCGATCTCGCTCGGGCCGTCGATGACGACCGCTACGTCGCGCAGGTAAACCGGCCGATCCGCGGAGACGTCGACCACCAGCTCGCCCAGCTGCTCTGCCGAGGTGAGGAAACCTCCGGCTTCGACGATGATCTCTTGATCCTGCTGCTCGAACGTTCCCGATCTCAACACGATGTTGCTGGTCGCCAGGGCCTCGGCGACTTGCAGCGGCGAGGTCGCGCGTGCCGCGAGTCGCTGTGGATCGAGCTCGACGCGGATGCGTCGCGGTCGGCCGCCGACGATCCAAACCCGGTTGGTGTTGGCGATCGCTTGCAGCTCGCGCTGCGTCTCCTCGGCAATGCGCCGCAAGTGATGGTCGTCGTAGCGCTCGGGCCGTGTGCTCCACAGAGTGGCGATGACGATCGGCACGTCGTCGATCTCGATCGGCTTGACTACCCAGGAGGCAACGGTTGGAGGAATCTGGTCGGTGTTCGAGTTGATCTTGTTGTAGAGCTTGACCAGCGAGTCTTCTCGGTCCTCGCCGACGAAGAAGCGCACCGTGACGATGCAGTTGCCGGGACGCGACATCGAGTAGACGTACTCGACGCCGTCGATCTGGTAGAGCAGCTTTTCCAGACGGTCGGTGACCTGTCGTTCGACCTCGGCTGCCGAAAGGCCGGGCGCCGCGACCAGGATGTCCGCCATCGGCACGACGATCTGCGGTTCCTCTTCGCGCGGCGTCAGTAGCAGAGCGGCGGCGCCGAGGAGCACCGATAGAAGTATCACCAAGGCGGCGACGTCACCGCGCAGGAAGAGCTCGACCAGGCGCGTCAGACCGCCGGAGGTGGTTGCCGGTTCGCTGTCGTTCATGCGCGATTGTTGCCCGCCGGAAATCGGCGCTCAGCCGGCCGTTTCGTCTGTGGCTTTGCCGACGACGACGCGCTCGCCGGCGGCGAGGCCGCCGAGAACCTCGACCCTTCCGTCATCCCCGGCGCGACCGATCTTGACGTAGCGTCGCTCGAGCGTGTCGTCGTCGCGGACGACGTCGACGAACTCCAGCTGGCCGACCCGGTGCACGGCTCGTTCGTCGATGCACAGATGCCGCCGTTCGCCGGCCGGGATGCGCAAGCGGCCGAACATTCCTTCGTAGAGACTCTCCGATCGCGGCAGGCTGACTTTTACCAGGAACGAACGGCTGGGGG
The DNA here is from genome assembly GCA_030430165.1 of bacterium. Lineage (GTDB taxonomy): Bacteria > Desulfobacterota > Binatia > HRBIN30 > CADEER01 > CADEER01. The sequence continues at coordinate 47,158 of JAUIGL010000038.1, forward strand.
TGTCGGCCTGGGGTACGATCTCGTCGATCGTCGCTTCGATCTCGGTGTCGGTCGCGTCGACGTAGACGGTGAGTCGGTCGCCCGGTTTCATGCGCACCGCCAAACGCTCCGGCACCGGCGCCTCTAGACGCAGCGAGGCGGCGTCGTAGAGGACCAGTAGCGGGACTCCGGGCCGGGCGACGTCGCCCGGTTCCGCCAGGCGGTCGACGATGCGCCCCGACTTGGGCGCCGCGACGGTGGCGTACGAGAGCATCACCTCGGCTTCGCGCACCGCCTGCTCGGCCTGCAACTGCTTGGCCTGGGCGACCCGAAACGCGGACTCCGCCCGGTCGAGCTCCGACCGCGACAGCACGTTCTTGTCGAACAACGGCTTGGATCGGGAATAGGCTCGCTTCGACTCCACGCCCACGGCTCGGGCGCTGGCCACGGATTGCTGCGCCTGGTCCAGTCGCGCGCGCAGCTCGCGGTCGTCGAGGCGCACCAGGACGTCACCGCGGCGGACCTGTTCGCCGGCGGCCACTTCGATGGACTCGATCGTTGCCAGGACGCGGGACGAAACCAGCGTGCGGTTGGCCGCCTTGAGCGTGCCGATCACTTCGTCGATGGTCGGTTTGGTCACCTCGTGGGTGATGTCGAGCGCCGTACCCGGAGCCAAGCGGCGCTCGACTTCGTCCCGCCCCGGGGCAATCTTCTTCTCGAAGCTGCCGGCAAGCCAGGCGATGATGAGAACGAGCACGGCCAATCCGACGATCGGCGGTGCGATCCGCCGCCAGCGGACGTTCCTGGTCACTGCGCCGTGCTCTGCCATTTCGATACCGGGCCGATGTCTGGAAGCGAGCAATCGCTATACCAGGGCCGGGGTCCCACCGACACTGATCGTGTTGTTCGGTGTGCTCTCTCGGAATCGAGAATAGCGCACCGGGGGCAGAAAAAAGGGGAGAGCCGTAAGGCTCTCCCCTTTGTCACATTCGCTGGAGTGGCGGTGTCAGGAAGGCAAGACGGTCTTGGTCGACGGCAGGCAGAGCAGGAACGCCTTCTTCGCCTGGAGCTGGAGCGTACCCAACTGGTTGACGATCTCTACATTGGGGCGATCGGCCGCCTGCAGGCGCGGGCCCTTGACCTTGTAACAGCTCAGATGGTCGTCGGTGTTGAGGATACCCTCGTCGTTCTTGTCGACCGGGTTGCAGAAGAGGAACGGCTTCTTCGCCTCGAAGATCCCGTCGTTGATGCCGAACTGGTCGGTCAGCGTAACCGACGTCTTTTCGAACTTCGGATTCTTCAGGTCTTTGACCTTGTAGCACTTGTAATGATCGAGGTTGAACTGCGCCGCGGCCGGCGCCGCCGCCAAGATTGCGGTTGCCACGAAAGCGAAGCAGAAGTTTGAAACCGAGCGCATGTATTCGTCCCCCTCTAGAGAGCCTGCGAAACCCGGGTATGATTGCCGGGGTCGCATCGACGGCTCCCTTCAAGCTATGCACTGGCGCCGACGAGCAAGTCAAGGACAATGAACTCGGGCGGCCAAATTAGTAACCATCTGTACGGAGATGTCGCCTCACGGGCGCTCGGCGGTTTGGGATGTATCCGGTAACTAATCGATTTATCAGGACAATCGCAGTCGCTGCGCTGGCCCTCGCGGGTTCCGGATGCACCGGTGGTGAGACCGATAAACCCGCTCGCCCGCAATCGGATCAGCCACCGACCGTCGCTCGCGTCACGCCGGGCTCGGGCGCCCAGGCAGCGCTGATGACGGCGATTGCCGCCGCCGACGTAGCGGCGGTTGGCCAGGCTCTAAGTGATGGCGCGGCGGTCGAGGCAGCTAGCGCCGAAGGCTGGACGCCGCTGCTCGCCGCCGCTCACCACGGCAACGTCGCTATCGTCGAGGCCCTGCTGGCGGCGGGGGCGGATCCGAACCGGCCCGGGAAGGGTGGGGCTCGGCCGTTGCTCAAGGCCGTCGAGGCAGGCCACGCCCCGGTTGCCGAGCTCTTGCTCGACCGCGGTGCCTTGGCCGGTGCGGCCGATGGCCGCGGTTGGACGCCGCTGATGGCGGCGGCGTTTCACGGACGCGTCGGGTTGATCCGTCGCTTGCTGGCCGCCGGGGCGCCAGTCGACGCGCGCGACCGGCTGGGGCCGACGGCGCTGATTCGCGCGGCGGGCAACGGCTATGACGAAGCAGTCGCCGTTCTCCTGGCGGCCGGGGCCAACCCTCAGGTCGGCGACAACGAGGGGGTAACCGCGTTGATCGCGGCCTCGGTCAAAGGGCACTTGCCGGTCGCGCGCCGGTTGCTCGATGCCGGAGCCGACGTCAACGCGACCAGTGCCGACGGCTGGACGCCGTTGCTCGGCGCCGCCGGTGCAGGCTTCCCGGAGGTGGTCGCGCTCCTGCTCGAGCGTGGCGCGGCGATCGATGCCCAGGGGAAGAACGAGATGACACCGCTGATGCTGGCGGTCGTCAACGATCACGCCGAGGTCGTAGCGCTGCTGCTCGCCGGCGGCGCCGACACCGAGTTGCGCAACGTCGAGAAGGAAACGGCTCTCGACATAGCCCGCTTTTGGGAGCATGAGGAGGTTCTCGAGGTGATGGCGGCTGCGGGTCTCGGCGCGGCAGAAGGGGGAGATTCGGTTCAATGAACCGGCGGTCGTCGACTCGACGGGAAGCGGATCGCGTCCGGGCTCGTCGCTGGAGCGCCGCCGGTTGGCAACCCAGCGGGGTGGTCAGTGTGCTCTCCGACTTCGGCGTTTCCGACCCCTATGTGGGGATCATGAAAGGCGTTGTCCTCGGCGCGGCTCCTCAGGTCCGCGTCGTCGACCTGACGCACATGGTGCCACCCCAGAACGTCGTCGTCGGCGCGCTCCTCCTGCGCAGCGCAGTTGCCTTCTTCCCTCCCGGCACGGTTCATCTCGCGGTCGTCGATCCCGGAGTGGGCAGCGCGCGCGACCCGTTGGTCGTGACCACCGACGACGCGGTACTGGTTGGTCCCGACAATGGCTTGCTGCAGCCGAGTGCCGAGCGCCTCGGCTTTCGCGAGGCGCGCCGAATCGAGGCGTCGCAGTACTTCCTGGACCCGGTCAGCGACACCTTCCACGGGCGCGACATTTTCGCGCCCATCGCCGGGCAGATCGCCGCCGGCCAGTCGCCGCAGGAGATGGGGCCGTTGCTCGAGTCGATGCAGTCACTCGACCTGCCGTCGCCGCATCGCGAAGGCGGCGCGATCGTCGGCCGGGTGATCCATGTCGACCACTTCGGCAATCTGGTGACCAACATCGAGATCGCCGACGTCTTCGACTCGGTTGTCGAGGTGCGCGCGGGCGCGCACCGGCTCGGCCGCCTGGTCCGGTCGTACGCCGAGGTCGGCCACGGCGAGGTCGTGGCGATCGGCGGCAGTTGGGGAATGCTCGAGATCTCGGTGCGCGACGGCAGCGCAGCAACGGCGCTCGCGCTCGGCCGCGGTGACGAGATCGAGGTCGTCATTGCCAAGGGGGACGCGTGAGCGCTCCGCTGTTGCCACCGCGGCCTGCTGCGTACGCGGATCCGCCTCGCACCAGTGTGTGGATTCACGTCCTCTTGTTCGTCGCCACCTTCTTCAGCGCAGCGCTGGCGAGTGCACTCGGGATCGGCGCCGACCTGGTCGCCGACCCCGGGGCCATCACGGTTGGCTTCCCCTACGCGATTACCTTGATGGCGATTCTCTTCGCGCACGAGATGGGGCACTACACCCTGGCTCGTGTGCACCGCGTCGACGCCACCCTCCCGTACTTCATCCCGGCACCGCCGATCTTCTTCATCGGCACCTTCGGCGCTTTCATCCGCATGCGCGGCGCACCCGGCGACCGCCGGGCGTTGTTCGACATCGGCGCCGCCGGTCCGTGGGCCGGCTTCATGGTCGCGGTTCCGGCGCTGGTCGTAGGGCTCCACCTCTCGGAGGTGATTCCGACACCGGAGTCCGAGATGTCGGGTCTCTTTCTCGGCGACTCGATCCTCATGCGGCAGATGCAATCGGCGATTCTCGGGGTCGACCCGGAGACGGCGACCGTGCACCTGCACCCGATCGCGCTCGCCGCGTGGGTCGGGTTCCTGGTGACCGCGCTCAATCTGATGCCGGTCGGGCAGCTCGACGGCGGGCACGTGGTTTACGCGCTCCTCGGCGAGGTCTGGCACAAGTGGATCTCGCGCGGCACGGTGGTCGGCTTGCTCATCCTCGGACTCGGCGGTTGGCCGGGCTGGCTGTTCTGGGTGGCGCTGCTGGCGGCGATCGGTTTTCGCCATCCGCGCACCGGAGAGGCGACGATCGGGCTCGATCGATCGCGTCTGATTCTCGCTCTGCTGACCGTGGTGATGTTCGTTCTGGTGTTCATGCCGGAGCCACTCTTCGAGCGCGCCGAGCCGATCGTTCTACCCGCCGGCGAATGGATCGAAGTCTGACTTCTTCGCGGGGCCGGGGTTGACCTCGAGTCGACGGTGGCGGCAGGTACTTGGCGATGAGTGAGCGACCGAGTTGGGACGAGTACTTCATGACGATCACGCGCCAGGTGGCGGAACGCTCGACCTGTGTGCGTGCCAAGGTAGGCGCGGTGATCGTGCGCGACCGCAACATCCTGGCGACTGGATACAACGGCTCGCCGGCCGGATTGCCGCATTGCATCGACGTCGGCTGTCTCGTCTACAAGTCGCAGACGCCGACCGGCGAGATGGAAGAGAATTGCTTCCGGACGATTCACGCCGAGATCAACGCGATTGCCCAGGCCGCGAAGAACGGCGCCGCGATCAGCGGCGCCGATATCTACATCACCCACACGCCGTGCATCCACTGCTTCAAGACGCTGCTGAACACCGGCATCGATCGCATCTGCTACGAGAAGCCGTACAAGCTGCACACCTTGGAGGAGTTCAAGAGCTACGCGCCGCACGTCGAGCTGGTTCAGGTCGAGATGTAGATGCGGATCGCCGGACGGCTCCTCCTCGGTCTATTGGTCCTTGCCGGCCTCTGTGTCGGCCTGTTGTTCGCCCTCGGCAGCGGCATGCTGGGGACGCGGTGGGATGCGGGGACGGTGAACCAAACGGCGATGCCCGCCGGCGTCGTCGCCGAGCGCGCGTCGCGCCAGCAGCAGTCGCGCGCTTCGCTCGATCCGGCACCGGGTTCGAGCAAGCAGATCCTATTCGGCGACTTGCACGTTCACTCGACGTTCTCGACCGACGCCTTCATGATGGCGCTGCCCTCGACCGGCGGACAGGGTGCGCGTCCGGTGGCCGACGCCTGCGACTTCGCCCGCTATTGTGCCGATCTCGATTTCTGGTCGATCAACGACCATGCCCTGGCGCTCAACCCGCGCACCTGGCGGCAGACGATCGACTCGATTCGCGAGTGCAACGAGGTCGCCGGCGATCCGTCCAATCCGGATCTGGTCGCGTTTCTCGGTTGGGAGTGGACTCAGTTTGGTACCACGCCAGACAACCACTACGGCCACAAGAACGTGATCCTGCGCGATCTTGGCGACGATGCGATTCCGCTGCGCCCGATCGCGGCGCGGCCACCTGCCGACGCCTGGGACCGCAGCGTCGAAGCGGTACCCGGCGTGCTCGAGCTCGGCCTGCTCGCGCTGTACAGGCCGAGCAGCTCGACCTTCGACTTCATTCGTTACTTCCGCGACATGATCGAGCTCGAGGACTGTCCCGACGGCGTCGCGGTGCGCGATCTGCCGCTCGACTGCCGCGAATCGACCCTGACGCCGCGCGGACTGTTCACCAAGCTCGACGACTGGGGTTTCGAGTCGATGGTGATTCCGCACGGCACTACGTGGGGCTTCTACACGCCGCACGGCTCGGCCTGGGACAAGCAGCTCGACCGCGAGATGCACGATCCGGAAAGGCAGACGTTGATCGAAGTCTTCTCCGGACACGGCAACTCGGAGGAGTTTCGCGACTGGCTCGAGATCGGCTTCGAGCGCAACGGCGAGACGTACTGTCCGGAACCGCGCGACGACTACCTGCCGTCGTGCTGGCGCGCCGGTGAGATCGTTCGCGAACGGTGCAGCGCCGCCGGGATCGACGAGGCCGAGTGCGAGGCCCGCGCCGTCGAAGCTCGGCGCCTCTACCTCGAGGGCGACGTGTTCGGTCATCTGACCGTTCCGGCCGCCGAGCCGGCCGAGTGGCTCGACTCCGGTCAGTGCCGCGACTGTTTCCAGCCGGCGTTCAACTACCGGCCGAAGAGCTCGGTGCAATACATCATGGCGCTGCGCGACCCGAAGGATCCCCAGGGCTCGCTGAGCTTCGACTTCGGTTTCATCGCCTCCAGCGACAACCACACGGCGCGTCCCGGCACCGGGTACAAGGAGTATGCGCGGCTGCAGATGACCGAGGCGCGGCTGGGGATTGCGGGAACGCAAATGTTCGGCGATCTGCCTCCCGAGGAATCGGCGCCGCGGGCGCGCGCGTTCGAGCCGGAGCTGGTCGGGGGAAAGTTCTTCTCTCTGCGCGAGTCGGAGCGCGGGTCGTCCTTCTTCCTCACCGGAGGTCTTGCCGCGGTGCACGCGGAGGGGCGCAGCCGGGAGCAGATCTGGGATGCCCTCGAGCGGCGCGAGGTGTACGGCACCAGCGGGCCGCGCATCCTGTTGTGGTTCGATTTGCTGCCCGACGACGCCGGCAATCCCGGCGCTCCGATGGGCGGAAAGGGAACCCGCAGCGAGGCGCCGCGGTTTCGCGTATCGGCTCTCGGTTCGTTCGAGCAGGAGCCCGGCTGTCCGCAGTACTCGCTCGACGCTCTGTCGCCGGCGCGAACCGAGCGGCTGTGCGAGAACGAGTGCTACAATCCGAGCGACCGCCGGCGGCGGATCAGTCGCATCGAGCTGGTGCGCATCGCGCCGCAGATCGATCGTCGCGAGCGGGTCGCCAACCTGATCGACGACCCCTGGCAGGTCCTCGAGTGTCCACCGGACACGGAGGGCTGCAGCTTCGAGGTCGAAGACCCGGATCTGCTCGTGCACCAGCGCGACATCCTCTATTACGCCCGCGCCATCGAGGAGCCGAGCCAGGCGGTGAATGCCGATCTGCTGCGCTGCACCTACGACGACGACGGCAACTGCATCGCGGTCGACCCATGCTACGTCACCACCGAGGGCGACTGCTTGGCAGAGACCGAGGAGCGCGCCTGGTCGTCGCCGATCCTGGTTCGCTGGCAAGCCCCGCCCGCACCCGTCGCCGCGCCCGAACCAGCTCCGTAGGGACCGCCCTCGGGGTCGGTATCGGTAGCGCCTTCGGTATCGAACGACGAGGGCGATACCGATACCGACCCGACTGGGTCCGTTGCTGGGACGGCCTTCGATCGCTCAGTGCCGAGTGGCGCTGGTTCCCGCTCCGGTTGCGGGTCTCGCGGCCCCCTCGTCGGCCTTGCGTTCGAGTTGCGAAACGTCGCGCACCGCGCCGCGCGCGGCGCTCGTCGTCAGCGCGGCGTAGGCCTGGAGCGCCTGCGACACGACCCGGTCGCGGTTGACCGGCTTCCACGCCTGCGCGCCGCGCGCCACCATCTTGGTGCGACGGTCCTGCAGCACGTCGGTCGCCACCTCGAGCTCCAGCTGGCGATTTGGAATGTCGATGCGAATCGGATCGCCCTCTTCGATGAGGGCGATTGCTCCGCCTTCGCCGGCTTCCGGCGAGATGTGGCCGATCGACAGACCGGAGGTGCCGCCCGAGAAGCGGCCGTCGGTGATCAGGGCGCAGACTTTGCCGAGATTCTTCGATTTGAGGTAGCTGGTCGGGTAGAGCATCTCCTGCATGCCCGGTCCGCCCTTGGGTCCCTCGTAGCGAATGACGACGACGTCGCCCGGCTTGATCTGATCGAGCAGGATCGCCTGAACCGCGGCGTCCTGACTCTCGAAGATGCGCGCCGGACCGGTGAAAGTCAGCGAGCCTTCGTCGACTCCGGCGGTTTTGACGATGCAACCGTCCTCGGCGATGTTGCCGTAGAGCACCGCCAGGCCGCCGTCTTTCGAATACGCGTGGGCGAAGTCGCGGATGCAGCCCTTCTCGCGGTCGGTGTCGAGCTCGGGGTAGCGCCGCTCCTGCGAGAAGGCGACGGTGGTCGGCACACCGCCCGGCGCGGCGCGGTAGAAGGTCTTGACCCCCTCGTCGTCGGTGTCGCAAACACCCCAGCGGGCGATCGCGTCGGCCAGGCTCGGCGAGTGGACGGTGGGGACGTCGCGGTGGAGGAGGCCGGCGCGGTCGAGCTCGGCGAGAATTCCGATCACGCCGCCGGCGCGGTGGACGTCTTCCATGTGGTAGATCGGCGTGCTCGGCGCGACCTTGCACAGGTTGGGTACCGAGCGCGACAGGCGGTCGATGTCGGCCATGGTGAACTCGACCCCGCCTTCCTGGGCGGCGGCGAGCAGGTGCAGCACCGTGTTGGTCGATCCGCCCATGGCGATGTCGAGGCTCATCGCGTTTTCGAACGCGTCGAAGCTGGCCACCGAGCGCGGCAGCACCGAGGCGTCGTCCTGCTCGTAGTAACGGCGGGTGATGTCGACGATGACACGCGCCGCTTTGAGGAAGAGCGAACGGCGGTCGGCATGCGTGGCGAGCACGCTGCCGTTGCCTGGCAGAGAAAGCCCGAGAGCCTCGGTGAGGCAGTTCATCGAGTTGGCGGTGAACATCCCGGAGCACGACCCGCAGGTCGGGCATGCCGAGCGTTCCATGTTCTCGGTCTCTTCGTCGGAGACGCTCTCGTCGGCCGCGACCACCATCGCGTCGACGAGGTCGACGTACTTGGTCTCGCCCTTCCAGACGACCTTGCCCGCTTCCATCGGGCCGCCGGAGACGAACACCGCCGGAACGTTGAGGCGCATTGCCGCCATCAGCATGCCCGGGGTGATCTTGTCGCAGTTGGAAATGCACACCAGGGCGTCGGCGCAGTGGGCGTTGACCATGTACTCGACCGCGTCGGCGATGATCTCGCGCGACGGCAAGCTGTAGAGCATGCCGCCGTGTCCCATGGCGATGCCGTCGTCGACGGCGATGGTGTTGAACTCTTTGGCGATGGCGCCGGCTTCCTCGATCTCCTTGGCGACCAGCTGGCCGAGATCCTTGAGGTGGACGTGGCCGGGTACGAACTGGGTGAAGGAGTTGGCGACGGCGATGATCGGCTTGCCGAAATCGGCGTCGCTCATACCGGTGGCGCGCCACAGTGCGCGCGCTCCTGCCATGTTGCGTCCGTGTGTGGTCGTGCGAGAGCGATAATCCGGCATGTTGGTCTCCTTCGGGTCATCCTGCCCCCGACCCCAGACGATGACAAGGTGAGTCTACACGAGCGTGGAAGGGGCCGGATCTGCTGGGTTTTT
>JAUIGL010000139.1 GCA_030430165.1 bacterium
AACGGACACACTCACCGGGGTGCCCGCGCATGCTGTCGATCAGCCCAGAGGACGTACTGCGCGCCGTCGACGACTGTCTGGCGTCGTCGCAACCTGTCGCCGCCCAAGGTCCGTGAGCTGCGGCACCGTCGCTCGCGGCGGCGGTTGACGCAGCGGGCACGCTTTGGGATGCAGCCAGTCGAAGCGAAACGCCACAGCCGCCGTGCCTGCAACCCTACATTTGATCTGCGGCCTACCCTGTTCGGGTAAGTCGACCTACGCCCACGCCCTGCGCGACCGGCGCAACGCGGTCCTGTTGAGTCTCGATCGCTGGCTGATCAAGTCGTTCGGGCGCTACCCCGTGGACACGGTCGGGCACGAGGAGCATCTGCGACGCGTCTACGCCAACCGCGAGCTCATCTGGGAAGTCGCAGCCGAGTTCCTGCACCGCGGCACCGACGTCATCCTCGACGACGGATTCTTCCTCCGCGCCGACCGCGCCGACTACGCCAGCCGCGCCGCCGCCGCCGAGGCGACGACGACGATCCACTTCCTCGACACGCCGGCAGAAGAGGTGCGCAAACGAGTCGAGATCCGCAACCGCAGCCTCGACGAGTTCCAGTTCGAGATCGCCCCGGACGCACTCGACGTCTACATCTCGATCTTCGAGAAGCCGCAGCCCGACGAGCCGGCGACGATCGTCGCAGCCACCGCCGATTGAGCTCTAGACCGCACTGCCCCGAGTCGAGCGGCCTGCCTCAGAGTCCGTTGAACAGGCAGGCCCGGCTGGAAGTGCAAACCAAGACCACGGGGTTCTCCATCCTGGTCTCAGGGGACACCGCGGCGCGCGCCACCGCGGAGATCGTCTCCGCCGGCGACGTCGAGATTCGCGGCCTCGAGTCATCCATTGGGACTTTCACCGTCGCGGAGTCCCGATGAACGTAGGCTGGTGACGCGAAGCGCAAAGCGGAGTCCGTACGCGTATTCCCGGGCTTTACAGATGAAGCCGTCCTCACATAACCCATGAGCCGGGCTCATCCGGGATGAACCAGCAGAGCAGCAGACACGCCTTCACGATTCTCTTCATCGCCCTCGTCGTCGTCGGCGGTGCGCTGGTCATGCTGTACCTCAACCACTCGCGATCCCGCGAGGAGCACGTAAAGCGGCGCAACCATCTACAACTCTCGCTGCTCGCGCAACGCCTCGCCGGCAAGCTCGAGGGCGTCATCGACGACGAGACGTCCAAGGCCAACGGCGGGGGAACGACTCCGCCCTGCGGCAACGACTACGCGCTCGTCTCCAAGGGACGGGTACCGTTCGAAGGGCTCCGGGCGAGCAACGGGAAGTGGGTCGGACTACACCTCGCGTGGAAGAGCGGCGACCCCTACCTGGCTCTGCAGGTCGCCGACGAGAAGCAGCCGGCGCTCGGCGACGAGACCTGCCTTCGCGCCGAGAAAGTCGCCAAGCTACTCGAGTATTCCGGCCCCGACCACTTCGACGAGTTGCTACTCATCGACGCCACGGGCCCCCGGGTCCTCTACCAGCGAAACAAGCAAGCGATGGGACAGATCTCCGATCACATCGTTCTCGTCGGAGATGGTTCGGTGAAGCGAGATAGGTCCGCGGCGGCGAAAGACGAGAAGAAGGGCAAGTCCGCGCCCAGCTCGGATCCCCTGGAGACGCTGCTCACGCAGACGGAGCCGAGCTATTTCCATCGCGCCTACCAGCGATACTGTCACCCGGTACCCGCATCAGGCGAATCTGACAACGCGACTGCCGGCGAGAAAACTGGCACGGGCGAGACCGACGCGGCCGCTACCAACGCGCCGACCCCCAGCGCGGGAGACGCACTGAACGGCGAGCGCACCCTGGTTCTCTGCGCACTCGTCAGCGACGATCGCATAGGGCGTGAAGCAGCGCGGGTCCCCCTGCGCCGCCCGCGAACCCTGCTCCTCGTCCTGGTGCTCCTGGTCCTTTGCGCCCCGGTAGTAAAACTCCGCTATCTCGGCCCGCGGGAGCGGCTGCACCTCGCCGACGTGCGCCTGGTCATTCTGTTCGTGTATCTGGCGAGTGGCCTGGTGACCTACGGCTATCTCGATCTCAACCTACACGAGCTCAGCAAGCTGCAAGGAGATAGTGACCTCGAAAGCATCGCCAAGGAGATCGCTTCTCAGATGCGAGATGAGCTCTCGCGCGCCGCCGACGAGCTCGAAGTGTTCAAGGCCGGCTTTCTCGCCAACGAAGACACCAACCGGGAACTGGACTACCCCTATGTCAGCAGACTTCTCATCTTCGACGAGACCGGCACCGAGATCCTCCGCCACCTGGAACGCGACGGAACGCAGACCAAGAAACCCAAAAAGCCCTACAAACTGAAGATCACGGACCGGAGATACTTCCGCAAATCGCTAAAGAACGAGCTCTGGACGTTCCCCCGGGCAAACGGCAAGTCCCAGCGCTTTGCTTTCGAGTCACTTCGATCGAGAGCCTCGGGGCAGAACATCGCGGTGATCGCGGTACCCGCTTTCGACGGGGACCCGCCGCAGAAGCCAGTAGCTTTGATGGCGATGGAGCCGCGATCGTTGATCGACCCGATTCTACCCGCTGGCTATGGGTTTGCCGTCGTCAACTACCGCGGCCAGGTTCTGTTCCACTCCAACTCGTCGCGAAATCTCGCGGAGAACCTGTTCGCCGAAACCGACAGCTCACGTCTACAGAGCAAAGTGGAAATGCGCGCCTCCGGTCACCTCGGCGCACGCTACAACGGCACTCCGCACCGATTCTTCGTGCTCCCGCTGCGGGATCTCAACTGGACGCTGGTAACCTTCCGCGACCAGTCGACGATCGATGCGCTGGACACCGAGATCGCGGTCGTCTGGCTCAGCTACTTTCTGCTCTACACGAGCTGGCTTGCGCTCGTTCTCCTCGGCCTGTGGATGATCGGCAAGTTCGACCCGCGCGACCGCATTCGTTGGCTCTGGCCCGTACCGGAACAGCGGCGATCCTACGCCCTGGCCGGCTCCGTGGTGTTCGCGCTGGTTGTCGCCAGCGGGCTCTGGCTCGCGCACAGCGACTCTGCGCCGCAACGGCTGCTCGTTCTCCTGTTCCTGCCGATCGCCGGCACGGTTGCCGCCTGGGCGATCGTCACCTCTCGCACTGCGGAAGTCGCAAGCCCAGCTCCGAAGGCCGCGCCGCGGACAGGCCCGGCTACCGCGAGCCAAGCGATCGCGCTCAACTGGTATGTCTTCATGCTGGTCGCAATTCTCACCGTCGTCTCCACTGCGCCAGCGGCGATTCTATTCGTCGACGCAACCCTGCTCGGCAGGACCGCATTGATCAAACAGGAGCAGCACGCGTACGCGCGCTCCTGGAGGTCCCGACTCGAGTCCGACAGAGAGATCTTCGGCGACGCGGCACCGCCCTGCTCGGCTTCGACCTGGGGGCTCTACGGCATCGCCAATGAGAATGAGTCGGGATGCTCTCGCTCTTCGGAGTTTCCGAGCCGTTCGCTGGTTCGCCAGGTACAGGCGTGCCCTCCCGGCGAAACCGGCAGCGAACGACCGCAAACACGATACATCACAGCGCATCTCACCAATTGGCTACCGGCGCTGACCCTTCCCGCACCGTTGCTCTACCGCTTCGCCGAGGACCACTCCCCCGCCGAGGAGTGGGGCTGGTGCATCGACGATGGCGATCTCGCCTACACCAGCGGCGGCGCGCCGGCGATGGCCACCGCCCCGGCAACGGCCGCCATCACCTTGGTCAACGATCTTCCTTCGCTGACTCTCGATGACACCGCTTCGGTACAGCGCGAGTACCGAGTCTCTCTCGCAATATCGCTCCTGGCTCTCGGTATCGGCCTGGCGTTGGGGATCTGGGCACTCAGGTGGCTGGTGCGCCACCTGCAACTCATCGACGTCGTTACACCGCCCCCGGGATCCGACCCAGTCGCGATCGACCCGGCACTGGTCTTCGTTCGGCGCGGTTGCACTCTCGACGAGTTGCTCGATCGCGACGCGACCGTTTGCGACTTCTCTCAGCTCGCGCCAAAGCCGGGCGACGCGACGAACTGGAACAAGCGCATCCTCGACAGCGACGTCGTGGTCGTCGAGCACCTCGGCCACCATGTTCGCAGTGCGGATTGGGAGAACGCCAAGCTGACGCTACTGGAAAGACTCCTCGCTCGGCCCGATCGCGAGATCGTCATCATCTCCCGCCGCAATCCGCTCGAGCGAAGGCAGGCGGAACGCACCGACACCGTCGCCTACGACGAGTCCTCGGCCCCGCCGAGCGCCGAGACGCTCGCCCGCTGGGCAAGGGTGATGGACGAATTCGAGCAGACGCCCGCCGAAGACCTGCCGCCGCAGACCGAGTCGATCACGGTCGCGACCGAGTCGCCCGCGGAGCCCGCCCAAACCGTCGGGTTGAGGCGGGAGAGCATCCGCGCAGTGCTCGCCAAGTACCGAGCGCGGGCCGACTCCAAAGCCTACTATGCAGACATTTGGGCCGAGTGCACCGACGCCGAGCGACTCGCGCTCGCGCATCTCTCCCAGGAAGGCTTCCTCAACTGCAACAACCCCGCTCCCGGCAAGCCTCACGTCGCCCGCCGGCTAGCGAGCCGCAACTTGCTCACCCGCGACCCGGCGATCCGGCTGACCGATCCCGAGCTCGGCGACTTCATCAGCAAAGCGGTGTCGCCGGAGAAACTGCGGCAATGGGAGGAAGCCGCGGGGCCGAGCACCTGGTCGCAGCTGCGCGTGCCGCTGTTCGCCGGGATTCTCCTCGCCGGAGGCTTGCTGCTGGTGCTCAACCCCGATCTCGGAACGACCGCGGTCGGTGTACTCACCGCGCTCGGCGGCCTGTCGGCGGTCATGTTCCGGCTGCTCTCGACCTTTGGCGCGCTGGCGCGCAAGTCACCACTGTCCGGCGACGATCATTGAGCGCGCCACCATCGACCCGACTCGTTTGACCCCTTCGGAGTGGTCCGCCACCGTCCAAGCCCGTTTCGAGTCCGCGGCAGCAACCACACTTTCCGGAGAGATGAGATGAATGAAATCGGACGAACCCCGGCAACGCGGTCGATCATCCGCCTACTGCCCCTCGCCTTGGCAATCCTCACTTGCGTCCGACTCGCCGGCGCCGACGACTCGGGCTGCGCCGACACCCAGGACACGGCGACGATGCGACGCTGCTCCAACCAACGGCTCGCCCGGGCGAAGGACGATCTGGCGAACCTGCTCGAGAGAGTCGAGTCGACCCTCGAACCGGCACGTCGCGAAAAACTGGCTGCGGCGCAGGAGGCATGGCAACGCTTCCGCGACCGGCAAGCCGCGTTCGTCGCATCGGTTGCCGCGGGCGGGACACTGTACGAGCTCGTCGAGACGACCGAGAGGGCCAGTCTCACCGAGGACCGCGTGAAGCAATTGCGTCGCGAGCTGCCGAGTCCGCCGCAGCCCGTAGACCCAGGGGAGGAAAAGCGATGAAGAAGAACTTCACCAAGTCCCTCGACCGGGTGCTCGAGCACGAAGGCGGTTTCGCCAACCATCCGGACGACCCCGGCGGCGCAACCATGAAGGGTGTTACCTTGCGCGTCTTTCGCCGCTTCTTCGGCGAAGACAAGACGGTCGCCCAATTAAAGAGGATCACCAAGAGGCAGCTGCGCGAGATCTACCGCACCGACTACTGGGACAAGTGCCGCTGCGACGTCCTGCCCTCCGGCGTCGACTACGCGGTGTTCGACGCGGCGGTAAACTCCGGGCCGGGCAACGCCGCGATCTGGCTGCAGACGGCGGTTGACGCGGTGCGGGACGGCGGTATTGGGCCGAATACTCTCGCCAAGGTCGCGATCCACGAGCCCGTCCAGATCATCAACGATCTGCTCGATGCGCGCATGACCTTCCTGCGCGGCCTGCCGCACTTCACCGTCTTCGGCCGCGGCTGGACCCTGCGCGTCAGTCGAGTCCGCCAGGTCGCTCTGACGATGGCCCAGGCCGAGGCGCTCGATCCACCGGAAGACCACACTCCGGACGTCGACTTCGAGGTGGTTCGACGCGGCTCGACTGGCCCGTGGGTCGTCGAGCTACAGCGCGCTCTCGGAATCGTCGCCGACGGGGACTTCGGCCCGAAGACCAACGCCGCGCTGAGGGCCTTTCAATCGGCCCACGGGCTGGTCGAGGATGGAATCGCCGGCCGCAACACCTACCGCGCGCTCGGACTGATCCCCTGAGCGCAGCTCGACCTCCGTCTGCGGGCAACAGGCCGATAGGCAGGCAGGTAGTGGGTCACTTTGCCGTAAAACGGCGGTTGCTTGAGCGGTCAGGGTGGCGGGTTGGGAACGGTGTTATGCTTGAGCGGTGACGAATCGTGACCGGGGTAATTCGGTGCTTGACAGACTTCTTGTCGAACGCCTTGGCTTCGCGTAGCGTATGTGAAAAGAAAAGCCCCTTGTATCGCTGCTGGGGGGCAAGCCGTGGAAGAATTCTATCGGCCGCTGGGTGAGGCTTTTGCCAAATGGGTTGGTGCAGCTGCTCATCTCGGAGAATTCACCTTAGGGATCATCGTAGGGGCCACGCTCGCATGCCTGATCATGTGGCTTGTCCTCAAAATGGTCCCCCAAGCAAACGCGCAATGGCAAGGCATTTGCAAGGCTAAGGACCGAGAGATCAAGGAACTCAAGAGAGAACTACGCGAAAAGGACGCCCGAATCGAAAAGTGCCACGATGAGATCGGCCTACTAAAAAGGGCACCAAAATGACCAATATTTTAATGAGCGTCGGAATCGTAACACTGATTTTTGCCGCCTTCTTCTGGAGGATGGTTTGGGCGATGTACGGCCTGGGACGCCAGCGCGCCCTCGCCGAGGCTAGGGCCGACCTCGCTTACTGCGCCGCAAGCATCCAAAAGCATATGGCCAACGGCACCGTAAAACATGGGGAGCTGGTCCACGACCTGTTTTGCCGTTTTATGAACGAGGCCCAGTATATGGACCGATATATTAGCCTATCGGTTTTGCTGACTGACCCATCGGAGAGGCAGCAGTTCAGTAAAGTTCGCGAGCAGCTTGACCGTGAGCTAAGCCAGCTTCCGAACGATATGGCCCAATTGGCGAAGAACTTTCAGGTGGCTTACGTAAAGGCAGCCCTCTATCGACACCCCGTCCAAGTCGCGGTGTTCGTATTTTGGACAGTTGCGCGAAGAGGTATTAAGTCACTTCGCGAAGCCGTTGTGGGTTTGGCTCGATCCGATTTCAGCTACCTCGCGGTTCCAGGCCGACTGGCAGCAGCGGTGATCTCCTTGGGCATCGTGCTTACCGCCAGCGGTCCCGCGGATCAGGGCTTTCGCGTTCGCCACCCCAACAACTCCGAAGTAGCAGCCTAATTGCCCCTGGACGGCGAGGGCCGGGGCGGGCATAGTGCAGGTTATGCCTGTACGCTCAAGCAAGAAGAAGCGCCCACGCGACGTAAACCAGCTCGCCAAGGCGATCGTTGACGCCGCTACCGGCGAAGCTGAGCCGCCCCAGACCGACGACGGCAAGAACGCCGCAGCGGTCACACTCGGTCGCATGGGCGGCAAGAAGGGCGGGCCGGCGAGAGCCAAGAAGCTGTCGAAGAAACGCCGCAGCGAGATCGCTAAGAAAGCAGCGGCTGCCCGCTGGCAGAAGAGTTAACGAGTCCTCAGCAGGACAACCCCCCGCTTCTTACGCGCGTCCTGCGGCCTGGGTGTGACCGAACGGCCCGCGTGGGCCTCTAGGATCGCCTGCACCAGCCGAACCGGAAGGCTCGAATCCGTGGCCAGCTTCTTGTGGTCAATCGGGATACCGTACGCGACTTCGGCCATTTGCCGTAGCACCCGGGGGCGCTCAACTGGGAGATCTAGACCTTCGGGCTCCCTCTTTCGCCAGCCGCGTCGCCCAACCTGTTCCATGAGGTAGTAGTACTGTCGTTGATTCACTAGTCCCACTTCATGTGAACGACGGATAAGCACCTGGAGGGCAACCCCCCATCGCTTCTTTAGCGGAACCAACGTGCTCAGCGTCACGGGCGAATCAGCAAGCTCTTCGCGCAGCGGTCCGCCCGGAACGAGAAACGCACCTGCGAAGCGGTTTGCGTCCTTCTCGATGTCGTCAACCGATCCGTTGGCGGGGAAGATCAGGTGACGGAGTTCGTGTGGAACGTTGAATCGGACGCGGTCCCCGGTCTTTCCCATGGAGAGCGCAATGACTGGCCGATACTGATCGGCGCCGGCCCAAAGGCAAAAGGCGTCTTGGTTGGGGAAGTTGATCGGTAGTTGAAGAATCAGGACACCATGACGCTCAAGAAGTCTCGTAACGTTCGGAATTGGCTGGTCGAGCGGAAGGGACAGGGCTGCGCGCATGAGTTCAGCTGCCTTCTCTGGGTCCGACTCGTGAATTGAAGGCAGTCTAACGGGGACCTGCTTTACCCGCTCACTCAGAAATTCAAACAATTCAAAGGCGATCTGCGCGAGCCTGTAGGCTTGCGTTTTTTCCTTAGCCGACGCCTTTGCCTTGGCCCGGAATTCCATCGACCCGGGCGAGAAGTCGGGTGGTGCGTTGCGACCAAAGAACCGGGGTGGGAATCCCGTTTGTAGCGCAATGGCGGAAAGCATTGAGTCCGCAGGTTGAAACCGAGACGACTCGATATGCGCGATTGTCGATTGGTTTGTTCCGATTCGTTTCGCCAAATCCGTCTGGGTAAGGCCCCGAAGTTCCCTCGCTTGCCGAACACGATCCCCCTTACTCATTCCCGCTACTGTCTCCCCCACTACCGGTCAGGGCGGTATCGATTGGCTCGATTCCTTCAACGTCCTCAACTTCGTCGCCACTGAGGTCGTCGGCAGGCACCAGATACGTGTCAGCAGGGTGCGGCAATCGTTCTACCCAGTGCATCTGAACGTTGGTGCGAGTCTCGTCTCCATACCTGGGGCACGCGACACGAAGTTCCACGAGCGCGAAGGATCGAGTCGCGTCCCAGATCACAATCAAGTTTGGTTTGTCCCCGGAGGGCGCAACATCCTCAGCGAAGTAAAACTCGAAATGAGTCTGCTGCTGGTAGAAGCCCTGCTTCCTCTTGGAATCCCCCGGTGGCGGAACATCCCCATTGCGATCGGCCTTCAGTACCCGGACCGGGTAGTTGCCATCGGTCAACATGATGCCGTTGTTGGGAAGATCCGCGCAGCGGAACGTGTCAATGAAAATGAGACACTCTCGTTGCGAATTTAGTGAAGCACGATCAGCTCCGACTGGTTGGTGTCGTCGTCTGCAGCGTGGATCTCGG
>JAUIGL010000039.1 GCA_030430165.1 bacterium
GACATCATGAAGCGGATGCAGAAAGGCTCGACGATGGACCGGGTCATGGTCGCGCGCAACGCCGCACGCGAGGCTGGTCTGCCGATCGAAGGACTGATGATCATCGGCCATCCGCACGAGACCTGGGACTCGGCGATGCGCACCATCGACTTCGCCGTCAAGCTCAACCCGGAGCGACCGATCATCGGCGTCATGGTTCCCTACCCGGGCACCCAGGTCGCTGCCATGGCGGCGCGCGGCGAAGGCGGCTACAAGCTGCTCTCGACCGACTGGGACGACTACGCCAAGCAGATCGGCAACGCCCTCGCCTTCGAAAACCTGTCGCGGCGCCAGCTCGAGACGCTGCAGATGCTCGCCTACGTCAAGGTCTTCGTCGGCAACCGGCGCTGGCGCGAGTTCGCCGAGTTCGTCTGGAAGTACCGCAGCGAAGGCTGGGCCGTCGTGCGCAAGATCCTCTCCGGCAAGATGCCGACCCCAGAGCCGATCGGCGACGCGCCGGCAACCGCCGGCAACGAGCAGCTGCGCGTCGTTCGCTGAGACGGCCCGTCCCGCCGGCGTCAGCGCCCGGCCAGCTTGCGAAGCACGCGGTTGGCGAAAGAGTCGTCCAGGCCAAGGCTGCGCTTGGCGCGGTCGTACACGCGAAGCAGCAAGACGTCGCAGAGAATCAGCGTGCGTTTGAGCAGCCCATCGCCGGGGCGGGCGCGGTAGCGCGTCGCCACCGGGCGCAGCGGGGCCGCCTCCTCGGTGAAGTAGTAGAGGGCGAGCGCCTTGCGGGTGACACCGGGCGGACAACGCAGCGGGTCGGGAAATCCGTGGTAGGAACCTTCGTGCGTGTGGAACAGGACGGCGCGATTGAAGTCAGGCGAGATACGCTGCCCGCAACTCCGCAACTGCGAATCCCACAACTCCAGGTGCCCGCCCCAATCGTCCTGCCAATCGGGGTTGAGATAGATGAGGAGATTCAACGCCCGGCGCCAGCGCGGACGGTGCGGATGAACCGTGAAGTCGGCGTGCAGATTCAAATACCCGCCGCGCTCGCTGCGATGCAGGCCACCGCCCTCGAGCGACGAGTCGGGACGCAGTCGCTGCATGCCGGTCAGCTCTTCCAAGAGGTGCACGAAGCGCTCCGAGCTCAGCTCTTCGACGATCTGGCGCAGCGCTGGCGGGAGCGCGTCGAGGTCGCTCAGTCCGAACTGGCGCTCGTTGTAGTGGAGGTAATGAATCCAATCGTCCATCGCCTCGGGGAACGACTCGACGGCGCGCGCCGCGGCTGCGCTGTCGAGGAAATCGTCGAGCACCAGGTGACGCGTCGGCGTGCCGCCTGCGAACTCGGCGCGCAGGGCCGGCGCCCGCTCGAGCCACCGGTCGTAGGCAACCATCTCGCCTTGCGCCGGCTCGGCGAGCTTCGCCGCTGCGTTGGCGTTGCCGGCCACCGGATTGGCCGCGTTCTCCAAGCGCCCGTCCCGCCTCAGTTGGCGGCTTCAGCGCTCGGAGTCGTCGTGTCTCCGGCCAGTGCCGCCGCCGGGACGAACGTGCCCTGGGCAGGTTCGTCGACCGCCCACAGCGGTCGTGGTCGGATCGGCACGATCTCCGGCTCGGGCTCGCCCGAATGCCCCATCCAGCGCCGGGTCAGCGCCATCAGCCCGCGCCACAGCGGCCCGGGATTGGGCTCGGCCTCGATGCGCAGCGGCTGGTTGAAGTGGTCGTAGCCGTAGAAGACGAAGAAGGTGAAGGCGCCGTACGGAGAGAAGCCGGCGGCAATGGCGCGGCTCAGGTACTTCACCAGGCGGAACGGATAACGCCAGCCGGCGCGCCGCGCTTGCGCCCACACCAGCTTGGGCCCGAAGAGGAGCTGCGTCGAGTAGATGTACGCCTTGAGCTGCCAGGACTTGATGTGCTGGTGCTCCATGTTGACGCCGTGCAGGAAGTCGGCGTTCTCGCTCATCGCATCGGCGAGGATGTGCGAGCCGAGCTCCTCGGCGCGATCGAGAATGTCGGTTCCGGCAAGCGGCTTGTAGAGGAAGAAGACCGGGTACTCGACTCCTTCGCGCTTGCACAGCTCCAGCGACTCCATCAGCCATTCCGGACGCTCACCCGGTCCGCCCGCCATGAAGTAGCCGGTCACCGAAATACCGAGGCTCTTGATCTGGCGGATCGCGTCGAGCAGCACGTCCTGCGGAACGTCCTTCTCGTACAACACGTTGCGCATGTACGGGTTGGCGGCTTCGATGCCGACCCGCAGATTGACGCAGCCGCTGTCGCGCAGCGACTCCAGGGTGTCGGGGTTGACGTGATCGGCGCGCGTGTAGGCGCTCCAGCGCAGCTTGCGATTCAGACCGCGGCGCTTGTACTCGGCGGTGAACTCGCGCAGCCAGCGCGGATTCACCAGAAAGTTGAGATCGTAGAAGTAGATGATGCGCAGTCCCCAGTCGCGATAGCGCTCGTAGTGGGCCTCGACCTCGTCGACGACCTCGACCGGATCGCGAAAGCGGAGAAACTTCTCGCCGGAGTAGAGACGCTGCACGTTGGTGATCGAACAGAAAGAGCAGCGCGCCGGGCAGCCGCGGCTCGCCATCACCGGCAACACGCCAAAGAAGTAGAAGCTGGCGCGCAGGGTTTCGTCGTCGTGCAGCGACCAGTCGACCGCCGGCATCGAGCCCGCTGCCAACAGGGGCGGCTTGGCGACCTTGCGCACCACCTCGCCATCGCGCCACCACAAGCCGGCGACCTCGTCGAGCGATCCGCCGCGCGCCATGGTGTTCAGCAAGTCCAGCGTCGGCTTCTCGCCCTCGCCGATGATCAGCATGTCGAACGCCGGCTCGGCGATGGTGTCCTCCGGCGAGAGCGTCGGGTGGTGTCCGCCGGCCAGGATCGAGACCTCGGGGGCAATCCGCTTGAGCTCGCGCGCGACGTCGCACGCCGCCGGGAAGTACGGCGACGAGATGTACATTCCGACCAGGTCGGGGCGGAACTCGTCGACGACTTTCTTCAGCCGCTGCTGCCAGTTGCGGCGATGGATCATGAAGTCGAGGATCTCCACCTCGTGGTCGCTGTGGAGCTTGACGTAGGTACCGACCGTGCCGAGTCCGATGTGGACGTGCTCGCGCTTGTCGACAATGGTCGGATTGATGAGCAACAGACGCTGGGGCCGCACGGTGCCGCTCTCCTGACGAGCATCACCCCCGGCCACCGACGCCGCGCCCAGATTCCCCTCGAGCGTCATGACTGCGCCGACAGTACTGCGCCGAGATTCAGAGAGTCAACCGGCCGTTTCGTCCGCCGAGCCCCTGTATTCGGGCCACGCGGGCCGCTATTGGAGGTTCATGTTGACAGTCGCAAGTGGGGCTGAATAACGTTGTTATTCAGCCCCGTCGGCTGCTCGGCCCGAGCCCGCCCACGCCTGCTGTCGACGATCCCCCACGACCCACGACGATGACCGAACCAGCCGAAGTGCCCAAGAAACGCGACCCGATCGCCGTGACGCGCGAGCGCCGCTCGGATCTGGTCTCGGTTCTGGCGGTGACCGGTCACTTCGCAATCGTCTACGCCGCAGTCTATTTCGCCGCCTGGTACGGCCCGGGGTGGTCGACCATCCCGCTGTGGCTGTGGTTCGGCATCCTCGGCCACGGCTACCACCAGCTGCTGCACGAGTGCGCCCACAAGCTCACCTTCCGCGAGCCGAGCTGGAACGACCGGCTGGCGCGCTGGTTCGTCGCGCCTCTCTATCTCGCCGACTTCGAGGCGTTCCGGGCGCGACACTTCATGCACCACCGCGAGCTCGGCCTCGAAGGCGACCCGAAGTACACGTATCGAACCGACGTCCGCGGCGGCCTCTTCGTGCGCCTCCTGGTGTCGATGCTGACGATGCGCGGCGCGGTTCGCAAAGCCGCCCTGCAAGTGGGCGAGAAGAGCGGCGCCACCGAGGGATCGACCCGCCGCGCGGTGGTCGCCATCCTCATCGTTCAACCGATCTTCGCGCTGAGCGTGCTCGGCGCCGCCTGGCTCGGCCATCGCGGCGACTGGCAGGCGACCCTCTGGTCCGCCGCCGTCGCCTACTTCTTCGTCTACCTCTACGGCGTCGGCAGCCTCACCGTGATGGTCGCCACCTTGCGCGGCATCGCCGAGCACCGCGCCGGAACCTCCGACCCGTCGGCGGTGGGCATCGCGGCGTTGCGCAACTTCACCCACCAGCCGCTCGATTGGCTGGTCTTCGGCACCTACGGCTTCACCGACCACGCCACCCACCACCGCTACCCGGCGGTTCCGTCGTACCTGCTGCCCGAAGTCACCGAGCAGCTCGCCGCTGCCGAGCCGGAGTTCCAGCCGGTGGGGACCCACGCGCACATCCTCGCCCAGTTGATCAACCCGCCGCAATCCGCGCCGGCTCGACAGCCGAGCGCGTAATGGTGTCGCGCGGTCGGCGCGTCGAACCGCCGACGAGCTTCCTCTGGCGCAGCCCCGCGGTCGCGATCGCCCTCGCCGTCTTCTACGCGGTCGCCGGCGCGATCCTGGTCTACAGCGACTACACGCTGAACAACGAGGGCCTGCTCACCTACTACTGGGCCAGCTGGGCGCGCCAGAGCTTCGTCGCGGTCTTCTTCTTCCAGAAGGTCAAGCCGGTGATCGCGGCCTTGTACGCGCCGATCACGGTTCTCGGTCCGCACGCGACCATGCTCTTCCACACCCTGGTCGCGGCAGCCGCCGTGCCGATGATCGCCGCGGTCGCGCGGGCGCTCGGCCAGGCGCGGCCGAACCTGCCGGCGGCGGTGATCGCGCTCTCGCCGGTGTACTTCTTCGGCGGACCAGCCGGGGTGTCGAACGTCGACGGCATGGCCGGAATCGTCTTCAGCCTCTACTTACTGGTCGCGCGGCGCAGCCCGTTCGCCGCCGGCCTGGTCGCCGGCGCGCTGCCATGGATCCGCTTCGAGACCGCAACCTTCGCCGCGATGGTGGGGCTCTACGGCCTTTTCACCAGCGGCCAACGCCGAGTGATCGCCGGCCTCGCGACTTTTCCCCTGCTCTACGCAATTGGCGGAACGATCTACCACGGCGATCCGCTGTGGATCCTCCATTTCCCGGGCTCGGCGCCATTCGACCCGGCGAATCCGATCTTCGCCAACCAGCGCATCGGCTTCCGCTACTTCCTGGCGCCGGCGGCGATCCTGACCCCGGCGGCCGCGGTTGCCGCGTTCGTGCGATGGCGCGGACTCGAGCGGATCGAGAAGGCGTTGCTTGCCTACATGGTGCTCACCGCGCTGCTGATGGCGGTCATGCAGATCACCCGCATCGGCAACTTCGGCGACGCGCCGCGCTACATGCTGCACCTGCTGCCGCCGCTGGCGCTCCTGCTCGGCAGGGCGGCTACCGCCATGACCAGCGCCGACGTCTCTCCGGGCCGATGGTTCTTCGCGCTGCTCCTCATCGTCTGGATAGCGACTCGCCTCGACGGGCTTCTCGTCCCGATCCTCATCGCCGCGCCCGGCGCGGTCCTGCTCTGCGCCTGGGCTCGCAAGCGGTCGCTTGCCATCGCCGGCCTCCTCCTGCTGGTCGTCGCCGGGCCTGTGTTGCCTATGCGCTCGACGCTCAACCGCGACGAGATCGCGCGCTACCTGGCGCCGATGGCGCAGTGGCTGATCGAGCACCCCGAGCAGTCGCGCGGGCCGATCTACACCAACTCGCAACTGCTCCACACCTACACCCGCGACTCCCGGCCCGACTCGCCGATCTTCTTCCTCGCCGGGGTCGACACGGCGCGCGAGGTCTTCGGCCTGGCCAATCCCGACAACGGCCAGCGCGCCGAGATCGAGCGGCTGTGCGCAGTCGATCTCTACGGCAAGACCCTGATGCCGCCGTTCGATCCACTCGACTTCGACCCCGGCAGTCTTTTCGCGCTGCGCGACGACCCGAGATTGTCGCGAATTCTCGATCCGCAGATCTGGGACCCGGCGCTGCAGACCCTGGTCGAGCGCGACGGCTTCCGCATCGCCAGCCTGCGCGGCGTGCCGACGACACCCGAGCAGCGGGCGCGCGCCGCCGGCCGACTCAACGACGCGATCGCGGCGCACGGCGGCAGCGCTGCCCTGGCAGGATTCGCACAGTTTCGCATCGTCTCCGAGGGAACCTACAAGGGCGCCAACCGTTTTCGCCGCGAGGTCAACTACCGCGACGACGACAACTGGTCGATGTCGGTCGAGTTCGAGCACGGGACTCTGCAGATGGGCATCAGTAACGGCCAGTGCTGGACCCGACAACACCAAGTGACCAAGCAGTGTCGCGACGGCGAGGCTGAAGACATCGCCCTGATGGCTCTGCACCACAACGCCTGGGTCCTCAATCAGGTAGACCCGGACTCGGTACGTCCTGCCGCCGACGTCGCCGGCGCGCCATCGATCCGCGCCGGCTCGATGCGATTGGTGCTCGACCCCGACAGCCACCGCATCGCCGAAATCCGCCACGGCGGTCGGGTCGAGCAACTCGGCGACTACCGGCAGGTCGAAGGCGCCTGGATCGCCACCCGGCGCGTGTTGACCCTCGACGGCGTTCACGACCTCGACGAGACCTGGATAGAGATCGCCCCCGGCGATGCGAGTCCGATCGTCTGGCAACCAGAGCCGCTGCCCGCCGACGGCGTGATCACCGTCACCGAGGACTCGCCGCGCATCGTCGCATGGACCGAAGTCGAACAGCCCCCCCAAGACCTGCGCAGCCTGGTCAACGCGCTCGACGACTTCGTCAAGCGACAAGACCGCAAGATCAGCTGGGCCGACGGCGTGCTCTGGCAGACACCGGCGCGCGCCGGGGAGCCGTGGCGCATCGCCATCGGCGTCGAGCCCGGGCCGACCACCGACCCGCTCCACGACGGCGCCTTCCATCTCGAGATCTGGCCGGCGCAAAGGGTTCTGACCCTGTTCCACGCCGGCGACTTCGACTCGGCGCTCGCCGCCCGTCAGCAAATCGAGAGCGCGCTCGGAGAGCGCGGGCTGACCGATGCGGCCGCGGGCGGACTGCAAATCCTCGCCCCGCGAACGCTGTTCGCCGATCCACCCGACTGGGGCCTGATCCAAGTGCGCCAGCCACTCGAATGAGGGGAAGGATGCCGCTTGACACTCGCGCCCGGGCTGCCTGAAGATGATCTGGCGTCACCGAAGGTCGCGGATTCTCGGCGGTTCCGGCGCGTCCCAGAGTGCCCGGTCGCAGTGAGCTCCGCTCGGTGAGCCCCAGACGGACTACCCAATGTCGAAGGAGCGCCCAGAGAGGCAGGGCCAGGTCGTCCTGGTCGACTGCTACGCCACCGATCGGGTGTTCATCCGCGACGCGTCCTTCGACGCGCTCGCCGCCGCCCTGCGCGAGCGGATTCCCGACACCGCGCTGATCGAGGTCGTGCGCGACGACGCCCCGGACGGCAAGTCGTTCGACGACGCCTGCCGACTGCTGCGCGAGCTGCGCCCGGCCACGGTCGTCGTCTCGCGGGCGTGGGACGAACGAGTGCCGCGCCTGCTCGGCGCCGCCGCCGGACCGGACGCGACCGTCGTCCGCTTCTCGCACGGCGCGCCGAGTCCGATCGACCAGCACTTCGACCAGGTGCTCGGCAGCGAAGGGATCCTCGACCTGCTCGGCGGCGCCGAGGCGATCGCCGAGCCGAGCTGGCGACGCACCAAGCGCGACCTGGCGACACCGCCGTCGATGACGGCGCCGCGGCCCGGCGAACGACCGGCGATCTCCGGCCCGGCGCGCGGCTGCCCGTTCCTCGCTGACGTCCGCCAGTCGCCCGCCTACCGCGACAGCGACATCGACTTCGATTCGGTGCAGACCAAGGGTTGCTCGTTCTGCCTCGACAACGTCGGCGCCTACGCCGCCTATCCCGAGGCGGTGGTCGTCGACACCTGGATCTCGCAGCTGCGCAGCGCTCGCGAAGCCCAGTCCGAGGTGCGCGAGATCCTGCTGACCGATGAGCGTCCGCACCCGTACCTGCCCGAGCTGTTCCGCCGCATCTGCGCCGACCCTGCCCTGCACGGCATCGAGCTGCTGATCAAGACCCGCGTCGACTGGCTCGAGGAGTACGCCGACAGCGCGCTGCGCGAGGCCTGCGACCTCGCCGAGCAGAGCGGCTCGGTGCTGCACGTCTACCTGGTCGGCTTCGAGAGCTTCCACCAAGCCGACCTCGACCTGTTCAACAAAGCGGTGAGCGTCGCCGACAACGTGCGCGCCGTCGACACCCTGCGCCGGCTCGAAAACCGCCACCCGCGTTCGTTCGAGTACCGCAGCCACCGCGCCCACGGGATCGTGCTGTTCCACCCGTGGACGACGCCGCAGTCGCTGCTCGACAACGCCCGCATTATGCGCGAAGTGCGCTTCGAGGAACTGCGCTCGCAGGCGCTGCGCACTCGCCTGCGCCTCTACGCTTCGGTGCCGCTGCACGCGCTGGCAGAGAGCCAGGGCCTGCTGGTCGACAGCTTCAGCAGCGGGCGCACCGATCGCGCCACCGAGCAGGGATACGACGCGAGCATTCCGTGGCGCTTCGCCGACCCGCGCATCGAGGCCATCTTTCAGGGCTGCAACCGGCTCGCCGACGAGCTGCCGGAGATGCCCGACGCCGACATCCTCGAGCTGGTGACGCGCTTCGTGCTGCGTTGGCCGACCTTCGCCGAAGCCCCCGAGCTCACCGCCGCGCCGATCCGCCAGGCACTGTTGTCGTGGGGCACGTCTCCGGCCGACGTTTGGACCGTCGCCGGACCAGTGGTTGCAGGCAGCGATCGCGAGGTCGAAGCGGTGGCGCGCGGCGACAAGCCCGCCGCCCTCAAGGAGGGCGTCGACGCCGACCAGGCCACGGCGCTCGCCGACGCCTACCGGCGTATGGGTCTCGAAGCCGAGATCGTCTCGTCGCACCGGCGCGGCGGCGACGACGGCACCCACGCGCGCGGCGCCAGCCACGCCATCGTCGCAGTCGCCGGCAGCCGCGACGTGCTCGACCGGGTGCTCGCCGACCAGCGCGCCGTCGAGTCGGGCGCGCAAGAGGCGATCGCCAAGATGGGCGAGTGGATGGGATATCCCGCGTGCTGCGTTGCCGCCTTCGCCGCCGAACAGCGTCACGGCGACAACCTCGACCTCGAGCGGCTGCCGTTCCGAGCCCACCCCGAGCGGCCGTTGAGCCCGGCCGTCAATCGCTTCGGCGCGGTATCGCTCACGCCCCATTTCCTGTGCGCGCCCGACTGCGCGAACGCCGTCGAGCTCGCCGAGCGACGCCTGGCGGCGCTGGCGGACCTCGACCGCGAAGCCGCCGAGCGCATTCGCGCGCACCTGGCGAGCCCGGCGCTGCGCCTCGACTACCGGCGCGGCGCCATCCTCCAGGGCGCTTGGGACGGCGACGAGTACCTGGTGCAGGGGCTGCACCCGATGCAACTCGACGAGCTACCGGCGTCGACCATCCAGCGGCTGCGCTTCTCCAGCGACGGAGTCACCTTCATCGCTCGCAACGGCTCGCAGACTCACGTCCGCGGCCTGCCGATGCTGGTCGAGCCGGGATCGCCGCTCGCACCGCCGATCCGCGCCCTCCTCTCGGTGCGAGCGCCGGCAGAGCCCGAGCGAGAGGATCGCGGCCCATCACAACCGCAGGCCGACCTCGACAGCATTGCCGCGACCCTCGATCAGGCACGGGTCGACGACGCCGCGGTTGCGGCGATCCGCCGTGACGGCGACGCGCTCGAAGTCGACCTGACCAGCTCCGGCACCAAACTCACGGTGCGGATCAGCCGCTGGCAGCCCGGCCAGACGGCGCTGTCGAGGCGAGGTCCGTGGGCTTTCGACCTCGGCGACGGCCGCGAGCCGAGCGACGGCGAGCGCAAGCTCATCGGCGCGCTGGCGCGCATGCTGCCGTCTGGCAGTCACGCGCGCGGCGGCAACGGCGAGAGCGGATGCGCTGGAACGTCGAAGCCGGCGCAAACTCGAGCGCGGGCGTCGCAACGCCCCGGCGTCGTCTGCACCGCTCCCTGGACCACCCTCGAGGTCGTCGACCCCGACGGGTTGGTACGCCAGTGCTGCGCCGATTGGACCGCCGGCGCGCGTGGCAACCTGCACGAGAGCTCGCTGGCGTCGGTTTGGAACGGCGAGGGCTACCGCTTCGCCCGGCGCGTCATGGCCGGCAACGAGCTGTCGCCGCTGTGCCACCAGATCTGCCCGCGGCTGTACGACGGCAAGTTCGCCGAGCGCGAGCTCGACGTCATCCCCGGCGCCGAGCCGTTCGTCGCCAACCAGCAACTGCTGCTCGACGAGATCGCCGAGCGCCGCGAGGTGATCCGCGCCCAGCCGCTCTACGTCGCCGTCTGCCCGAGCACCTACTGCAACTACGACTGCATCATGTGCACCCACGGACGAACGCCGCGGCGCGACCTCTCCGAGTCGATCTGGGACGAGCTGGTCGCCATCCTGCCGACGCTGCGCGTGCTCACCCTGCTCGGCGGCGAGCCGCTCGCCAATCCGGCGGCGATGCAGTTCCTGCGCAATTGGGATCGCGAGCAGTATCCGGACGCATCGGTCGCCATCATCACCAACGGCAGCCTGCTCGGCCCGCGCGTGCTGCAGCAACTCGAGCGCTGCAACTTCGGCAACGTCACGATCAGCCTCAACGCCGGCACCGCCGAGACCTACGAACGAGTCCAGCGCGGCATCGACCTCGAGACCGTGCTCGCCAATCTCGACGCCCTGATCGACCTGCGGCGCCGCCAGCGCGCGACCTTCCCCATCGTCCTCAGCTGCGTCGTCCAACCCGCCAACCACGACACGTTGATCCAGTTCGGCGAGCTCGCCCGGCAGCGCAGCCTACCGATCCGTCTGATGCCCCTCAGCACCGAAGGAGTCGAAGAGCTCGACTTCTACGACGACCCCGACCAGGTCGCCCGCGTCCTGCGATCTTTGGACAAGATGCACAGCTGGGCCCAATCCGCCGCCCCCGGCTTCCTCCCCGAGATCCACGGAACCCGTTCCGCGATCGCCCAACGCGCCCGAGGCGAACGGCCTACCGACTCGCCGCGCGCCTGAGGTGATTCGCCAAGCATCCGGGAACAGGAAACCACGGGTGAACACGGATGGACACGGTGACTCGCGCCCCGGGGCGGCAGGCCCTGCATCGATCCGTGCCCATCCGTGTTCATCCGTGGTTCACGAAACGGGGTTTTGGGGAATCCTGAAAACGGCAGCTAGCCCGCGGGCGGTTTTCCCTCCAGCCCAGAGATTGTCCGGTCGGTCGGCAACCGGCCGGACAGCCGATCGACCCGTGCGATGACGAGTCCGATCTACCGGTTCCCCTGGCTGCTCGATCTGGCGATGCGAGCGAAGTACCGTTCGTACTATGGTGCGCGGCTCGACCGGGTCTGCGCGCTCGTTCCCGAGGGCGCCCGCGTCGTCGATCTCTGCGCCGGAAGCGGAGCCATCTATCGCCACGGCCTGGGCAAACGAGTCGAGTGGTATCGCGGCTTCGAGATCAGCGAATCCATGGTGCGCCGCGCCCGGGCGCGCGGGTTGCCGATCGAGCAAGCCGACGCGCGCACGGTCGAGATTCCCGACTGCGACGTCGTGCTGTGCCTAGACAGTCTGTATCAGTTCGGCGAGCTAGCGACCGCTATATTGCAGCGCGCCGCGAACCAGTGCAGCCGGCTTATCCTCCTGGAACCGGTCGACAACGTAGTCCAATCAGATCTGTCTTCTCTGGCTGGACTCGCCGCCTGGATCACCGACTACGGCGAGGGACCGGTCCACTTCCGCCACACCGAGTCGAGCTTGCGGGAGGCGATCGAACCGATCGGCGAGTGGACACTGGAAAGAATCGGCGCCGACCTACTCGCCCACACTAGCCGCGCTCCGTCGACGGCCGAATAGGTAGAACGCGGGATCTATTGAATTAGCCCGATGGATTCGTCATAGCATCCCCGAGATGGGGGCGGCCGATCGATCGTTCGAAGACGAACACGTACTGATTCTCGGCGGTTGCGGATTCGTCGGATCCGCCGTCACCCGCTACCTACTCGGCCGTGGCTGCCGAGTGACTCTGTTCGACCCACAACCCCCTTCGCTTCGACTCGAAAACGAGCAGCGACAGTGCGCGTGGATCGAAGGCGACATTCGCAATCTCGACTTGCTCAGATCCAGTATCGAACCTTGCAGCCGCGTTCTGCACCTCGCTGCCGTGGTGGGAGTACACCACTACGTCAAACGACCTCGCAACGTGCTCGACGTCAACATTCGCGGCTCGATGAACGTTCTCGACGCCTGCCTCGAGCTCGACAAGCCGGTCGTCATGTCGAGCAGCAGCGAGGCGTACGGCCAAACCCGCGGCCCCTTGCGAGAGAGCTCTCCGCGTACCCTCGGTTCATCCTTCAGCAACAGATGGAGCTACGCCGTATCGAAGATCGCCGCCGACGAGTACGCGAGGGCACTGGCCTCGCAAGGGCTGGTACAGTCGATCGTTCGCTATTTCAACGTATACGGTCCGCAGATGGACTCACCCGGCACGGGACGCGTCATCAGCCAGTTCCTGGGATACATCCGGGCGGGACAGCCCTTGCCGCTGGTCGACGGCGGAACGGCAGTGAGGAGCTTCTGCTGGATTGAGGACGCGGCTTGGGCGACCGCAGAGGTCCTGCTCAGGCTGGAGCGGGGGAACCCCCACGATCGTGCCATTTACAACATTGGCCGCTCCGACCCGATCAGCATCCGCGACCTCGCGGATCGCATGATCCGCTTGTCCGCACACGCCGCCGGGACCAGCGAAGTGAGTGGAGAGTCCTTCTTCGGCGAGGGATTTGAGGAGATCGACGAGCGCACGCCCAACACCGGCGCGATCGAGGCCGCGCTGGGCGGAGCCCTGGAAACAACGTTGGACGACGGTCTTCGCAGAACCATGGCGGCCCACGGACTGCTGCGCGCAGGGGCGTAGCAAGACCTGTCGAATCCGTGCGCAAGGCTCTCGTCGCATTCCTACTCTTCGTGGCGCTGGCCGTTCTCCGGCTGGTCGTACAAGGGACGGTGAGCTCGACCGTCACCACCGAGGAGTGCCACACCGGCGGGATGGCACAGGAGTTCCTGGCGCACGGATTCGCCCTACCCTTCGGCGCCTATACTCCCGAGGTCTACGAGAACGGAATCGTTCTCCAGGGCATCGCCGCCGCCGCCTTCTTCGCCAGCATCGGACCGAGCGTCTTGACGCTGCGCGTTCTCGCGCTGCTGGTTTCCTGGATCGGATTGCTACTGACCTGGTCGCTCGCCAAACGCACTGGAAACACACTCGGCATCGACACAGATCGCGCACAGTGGTCTCTGCTGGCGGTCTGCCTGCTGATGACCGGACTGGCCCCGGGCCTGCTGGGTTGGCATTCAACCTATGCCCTCGGCGGCCACAACGAGGGCAAGGTCCTGACCCTGGCGCTCCTCTGGTTGTTCGCGCTCAGGATCGAATCACCCACTGCGGCGCGACGCGCCGGCCTGTGGCTCTGCCTCGGGCTCTTCGCCTTCGCCCACAAGGGCACGCTGATGGTTGGCGCGATCGCCGGAATCTACGAGCTGGTCGCGGTCGCGCGGCGCAACACACGCCCACGACAGCTGCTCATCGAGGCCGCCGCATTCGGCATTGGCGCGATCCCACTGGTGCTGCGCAGCAGCGGCAGCCAGATGCGCGACTGGCAGTTCGTCGCGTCCAAGTTCCAGATGCCCCTATCGCAGATTCCACGTCACGCATGGAACCTCTTGTGCATGACCTACGACAACAACTTGCTTCTCCTCGCAATCATTGCGCTCGCCCTGGGCTGGGTCTTGCGCGCGGGGTGGCAGCGGCGAGCCGCCTTGCCAATCGCCCTGGTCGGCTACGTGCTCTTGAACTGGCTGGTGGCCGCGCCGACTCGAAGCCCATCGTACCGGCTGTACTCCTACCCGGTCGCAATCGCGCTGGTCAGCGTGGCGCTCACGCACGCCCTCGGCTGGGCGGCGCAAAGAGGCAAGCTCCCAGCCTGGTCGCAACCCCTGCTGGCAGCACTCGTGACGCTGGTGATTCTGATGCCGCGGCCAGAGTGGAGCCCCCGCACCATCGCGGAGCTCGCCAACAACCGCGAGATGGCAGTCTGTACCTGGCGCTTTGGCCGCGCCTTCCTCAGCCACTGGAACTTCGACGACGCGGTTGCATTGCAGAAATGCAGGACCCTCGAAGGAGACGCAGCTCTCGGCTGTATTGCCGGGCTGTCGCGAGAGCTCGCGCAGATGAATCAGCCGCGTCTGCCTCCCGACTCGCTGAACGCCAAGGAAGTGTCCGCCTGGGCGTTCGGGCTCGGGCTGACCGGAGGCCATCCCCTCGGCACGCGGTGCAGCTTCCTGCCCGATACGACCGAACGCGCGACCTGTGACGGGGCTTTCCGACTCGATTGCCTGGCCGGCCTCGACCCACCGTTGCGTATCCTCCATCAGACCGCGCTCCCGCGGCCCGCATGCGACCTTCGCGATCCCCCGTACGGCGGGTTCTATCGCGGACTGCGAGAACACCTGCTGCAGAGGGCAACGGCTGCGGATCGCCCCGAGGTCCGATCCGTATTCGCTACCCTCGGCATCGGCGACGACTACCCGTGCATCGAGAGCCTCAGAGCCTGCGGCTATCTGCCGACGGAGGCTTCGGGAGCGCCGAGCTCGTAGCTGCGCACCGCCAAAGCCCCAACCTCTTTTTCAGCTGCCAGCGGTGCCACGTCAGACCACCACAGGTGGCCGTTGCAGCGAGCCCAACGCCTGCGGGTAGTCGAGCCGGCTCCCCCTTCGCCACGAGTACTCCGGCGATCGCGAGCAGCAGCAACCCGAACCAGCCGGCGATCCGCGCCAGTGCCCCCGAATGATGTAGGGCATGCAGCGCCTCCGAGACGTGACCAAGCGGCCCGAGTCGCGATCCGCCCTCGACGCGAGGGTCTCGTTCGTAGTCCACTGATTCGGCTTTCGCTCCCAGCAAAGCGAGCACCGAAGCGAGGTTGCCGCCGGCCAGCTCGGCTCCAGCGACCGCGGCGGCCGCAGGGGCCCTCAAGATGGCGAAGCTGCTCGATCCGCGCGGCAAACCGCGAGCCCCGAAGAGGAACTGCAGAGAGTGAAAGCTAGTCTCGCCAAGTCGGAACAACAACGGATCGTCGCGCACCGCCTTCTCTCCAAACACCGCGGACACCTCCGCGGGAGCACGGCGCAAGTGTTGCCAGAGGCGCGCGATCGCTTCCGGAGGATCCTGCAAGTCGCCGTCGAGCACGCACACCGCCTGGCCTCGCGAGTGCCGGAGGCCGGCACGAACCGCCCCGAACTGACCGTGCTGCTCAGCCAGGAACACGCCGCGAACTCGGCTTCCATCGGCGAGCTTCTCGAGGAGGATCGTCGTGCCATCGGAGCTGGCATCGTCGACCAAGACCACCTCCCAGCGGTCGGTCAACTGGCTCGCCACCGCACGGCAGCGACGGACCAGCTCTTCCAACGTCGCAACCTCGTTGTGCAGAGGAGCCAAGATCGTCAACTCGATCGGAATCTCCATCGGTCAGGAACCTAACACTCGGAAGCAAACCGCGCACGCGCGCACCAATACCCCCCACACGGTGAGTCGCGGCCTGGAGCGGCGAGCCCTTCTTCAATCCGTGTTCACCCGTGTTCCTCGAAACCGGATAGGACCACGCCCGAGAGCTGGCGTCATGCTCTTCCCCTCGCGAAGTTGCTGTTGCTCTTGCCGCGGCACGGATCACAATGAGTGGCAGTAGCAGAGCGGCGCGTCGAGAGTCGAAGCAGCGCGAGCATGCATGATTATGGATCCCGCGAGGCGCTTTCAGAAGTAGCAGACTAGGCAGAGGCAATGATCTCGTTGAGTCCCTCGACCAACCGATCGAGCTCTTCGGGGGATACCCTTGCGATCTTTCTGCCGACCCGTCGGGTCGAGAGTGTCCGAACTTGACTGATCTTCACCCACGCCGGCTTTTTCATCTTCACCGTCTTCAACTGGTGCGTGAGTGGGAACGCAGCGCGCTGTTCCTGACTCGTGAGAGCCATGGCGATCACTGTGCCCGATCGCTCGTTGAAGACATCCGCACTCAGCACCACCACGGGGCGCTGGCCGGATTGTTCGTTGCCAACCGTGGGCTCCAGATTGGCCCAACGCACGTCCCCCCTCAGAATTCGGGCCATTCCTTCAAGTCCTCCCCCAAACCTTCGTCAGCCAGCCTCTGCTCAGCGGCCTTGCTCAGCTTTGCGCACTCTCGGGCGAGACGACTCCGGTCGATCCGCTCGAGCTTGTCTCGAACCGCCTCCTGGATCGCGCGGCTCCTGTTGGCGAACTTCTTCTGATCCACCAGCTGATCGATCCGCGCCAGCAGATCCTCTTCGATCGTGATTGCGACCTTCGCAGCGCCCATGACTCACCCCTACGGTATGATGTTTTCTCATACCACCGAGAACCTTATCCAACAAGCTTCGCGCCTGAGACGGATCTCCACGCGCCAACGAACAGGACGACCACGGGTGAACACGGGTGGACACGGTGAATCGCGGCCCAGGGGGGCCTGCTTTGATCCGTGTCCATCCGTGTTCACCCGTGGTTTGACAAGGGTTGTCCGGTCGCGGGACCCTTCGAGCAATGAAGAGTTTCACGCGAGCCGAGGTCGAGGCGGCGTTCCGCAGTTTCGTCGAAGTCGGAGATCGGTGCGCGGAGTCGCGCGACTGGAGTCCGTGGGCCGACATCCATAGCGAGGACGGCCTGTGGGTCGAGCACCACTTGGGGACCTACCAGGGGCGGGAGGCAATCCGCGCGGCGATCGTCGAGGTCATGAAGCCGGTTCCGATGATGTACTTTCCCGTCGACTGGTTCGTCATCGAGGGGAACCGGGTCGTCTCGTACATCTGGCAACAGATGCCCGACCCGAAGGGCGGCGACGAGGTCTACCGCTTCGGCAACGTCACGATTCTCGAATACGCCGGAGACGGCCTCTGGTCGTATCAAGAGGACATCTACAATCCGAACGAGGCAAACGAGATGATCAAGCGCTGGCTAGCCGCCGGCGGCCAACTCGGCTGAGCACCACGGGTGAACACGGGTGGACACGGTGGTTCGCAACCTGGAGCGGCTGGCCCGCCTCTAATCCGTGTCTATCCGTGTTCACCCGTGTTTCTCGAAACCAGGTAGGACTACGCCCGCAAGCTGGCGCCATGCTCTTCCCCCTACGAAGTTGCTTTTGCTTTTGTCGCGGCATGCATCAAAGATGAGTGGGAGTGGCATGGCGGTGCGTCGAGAGTCAGCGCAGCGCGCACGTGCGTGATTGGCTTAGTGGATTCGATCTCTCGGCCTCGAGTCGGGGCAGTCGAGTGACTGGATAGCTCCGGCTATGGGAACGAGCCCGCGCAGGCGGGCGACCGAGGAGGGCGGCAACATGTTTGACAGTGTACGGCACGGCGAGCGGCGCCGGGCGAGGCTTGTGGCTTTGGTTCTCGGCGCAACTCTCGGGATCGCGAGCCCGGCATGGGCGCAGGATCCGGACATGACCGACGTCGACGACGTCCTCGCCGGACAGCGCTTGATGATCCCCGCCGACGACCTGGTCGCCTGGTGGCCGACCCGACCCGGCGGCTGCCTCAACAATTGCCCGCAGAGGAACTACCGCATCTCCGCGCTGCTGCTCGACGACGGCGGCGCGACCGCGAGCGGGCAGTCCTTCACCTACGGCGAGCATCCGACCTGCGGCACGACGCTCGATGCCTCGGTGTTTCCCGGTCCAATGCAAACCCGCGTCGCCCGGGTCTTCAACGTCGAGGGCGGAGAGATGCTCGTCACCTTGTTGGCGAACCGCAACGCGACCGGCCGGACATGCGACGGCGCCGACAACATCACGCTGTTCATCGGCGACCAGACGGGAACGATCGCCACCAGCAGCGTCCTGACCGCCACCGGCGACTCGCTGCAACTCGGAGTTGCCGACTTCGATGGCGACGGTCTCGACGACCTGATGGTGATGAACGCCGACGAGGCATTCGTCGCCAGTGCCGCCGATCCCTCGGGAGCGAGCCTGGACCTGGTGTTCGGCGGCAGCTTGTCGCTGAACAACAACCAGACGCCGCAGAACGAACCGGCTTTCGGCGACCTCAACGCCGACGGAATCATCGACATGGCCTGGATCGGCGGGCGGCGCTCCGACAACGCCACGCGCAGCGTGCATTTCGCCTCCATCTGCCCGGGCGACGTCGACGAGACGATCTGCGCCGGCGCCGAGCGCTTCGAGATCATCTTGGCGAGCCTGACCCGGGATCTCGACTCGCGCTACGGCAACGGGCGCTACGACGGCCTCGACGCCGACAACCCGAGCGTCAGCGTGCACATCGGAAACTTCGACGTCGACCGGGTCGGCGACGAGCTGGTTCTGCTCGACAACGACATCGTCGACCTCGACACCAACGAGTGCACTCTGCGCGCCTTCGAGGTCAACGCGACCCTCAGCGGTGCCCAGCAGAAGAGCTCGCTGCGGGTGTGCACCAACTCGGTGCAATCGAATACGGCATTCCCCAGCAATCAGCTCGACGGCATCGTCGCGACCAGCGGGCCTCTCGTCCTCTTCGACGACGGCGTCATTCTCAGCGAGGAGGAAGCGGCGCACCAGATGGTCGTCGCCCACACGATCCAGAACGACAGCGAATCGGACACGCATCTTTCGGTCATCAGCTACGGCTCCGACTTGACGCCGACCGCGCACAATGCCCCGGTCATCAAGACCAACCAGCTGCAGATCGTGCTCGGCGCCGCGGTCGGTCGTTTCTCCAGCCCGGACGATTTCGGCGACTCGGAGCAAACCACCAACCAGCAGATCGCCGTGCTGCGCGGCTCGCCGGGCCCGGCAGTGCTGGTCTACGACATCGCGTCGTCGCAGGACCTGAAGCCGGCCCTGACCACGACCATCAGCTCGGCGCTGAACTTCCAGGAGAGCAAGAATCTGCAGGGCAACCTCCTGCGCGTCGGCGACCTGCAGGGACGCTCGCTGCAGCTCGGCGAGCCCGAGGTGGTTCGCGTCTCGTCGCACACCCAGCCGCTGGTCGTCGTCGGTGCGCCGCCGATGCACGTCGACTGGATCGAGGGCATCGGCGCAACCGAACCGAAGATCCTCAACCTGACCATGGTCCCGCGCATATACAACGCGTCGTATACGGTCGACGCGACGATGAAGTCGAATTCGTCGACGACGAACTCGACCAGCTACACCTACTCGAAGAAGAAGACCGGCGAGGCCGGCGCCTCCTTCGAGAAGGCGGGCGTTTCGGTCGGCGCCAGCTACCAGAAGAGCATCGAACGCGTCCACCAGGACGTGGTCGAGGATACCTACGACACCTACCAGACTCTCGAGTTCGACGCCTCCTCGGAGACCGATCTCGGCGACGTGGTGTGGTTCGTCAGCCAGCGAGAGAACATCTACAACTACCCGATTCTCGGCTCGGCGGCCGACGACGGTAGCCCGCAATACGTGAGCTTCTCGGTTCCCGACGGAATCCAGACGATCAGCCCGGTCGACGGCTCGCGGCTCGAGTGGTACCAGCCGATCCACGAAATCGGCAACATCCTCTCCTACCCGTGGTCGTTCAGTCAGTTGATCGACCGCAACCCCGACCTGACCGCGCCGCTCTCGGAGGCAGTCGCCTTCGACACCGACGATGCGCCGGTGACCACCCAGGTGCAGTGGGAGAACGCATCCGGTCAGGAGCAGAGCACCGGATCGACCGATACCCAGTCGCAAAGCACGTCGGAGAGCGCGTCGTCGTCGATCGGCGGCGGCGGCGAGATCGACTATTCGAAGAGCGACGCGTACAGCAGCCTGGTCTCGAACTCGTCGACGCTCGGCAGCTCGACCGGGGTCGAGATCACCAAGCCGGAAACTTTTCGCGAGCCGGTGAGCGACTACCAGTACCGAGTCGAACCCTACGTCTTCGGCGAGATGCTGAACCAGGACGCCTCGGCGCCGCTGCCGACCCCGCAGGCCGACATCCAAACGACCGGGCCGATTCGCACCACCTATGTCGTCGACCCGCGTGACGCCAACGGCGGCGGGGCGTGGTGGCAGTCGGGGCAGAATCCGTACCTGCGGTTCCCCGACGTCGCGGTTCACCACCCCGAGAGATGGACGGTCGAGCGAGCGCAGAGATCCAGCGGCGAAGCGTGTCTGGCCGCCTCCACCGACGACTACGAGTGCGCCATCTTCAACGAGGCCGACCAGGCGGAGGGAGACGTCTGGCTCACTCCCTTCTATTGGATGAGGGGATTCTTCATCACCACGACAGAGGCGAACGGCGACGGGCCGCAGCTTTCGAGCGTGCAGGCGGGGACCGATCTGTTTCTCCAAGTACGCGTTTACAACTACAGCTTCACCGAAATCCCGCAGGGGGCGTCGACCAAGGTCGACTTCTACCGCCAGCCCTGGGACCACACGCTCAACCAGCCGATCGGCTCCAGCGTCAAGATCAACGGCGCACCGGTCGATGCCGGGCGCATCCCGCCGGCACAGGGCGAGAACGATTTCCCCAACTATGTGCTCGTCAACCACGACCTTTCGACCAGCGATCTCGGCGGAACCTACCAGTTGTTCTGGGTCGTCGTCTGGATCGAGGATTCGAGCGGCAGCATGGTGGCGGAGATTCCCGACCACGGTCTCACCGAGGTCCCGGGTACGCTGGACTGGGTCGTCAATGCGCCGTTCGAGCAGCACAGCAACAACATCGGCGTCTACAATTCGGCGGTACACATTCTCGGCTCCGGCGGTGAGAGCTCGGTTGCCGCGACCAGTGGGGCCGTGCCGCTCGAGCGCGAGCTCCGGGTCGAGGATCTCGAGCTGTCGGCCGATTCAGTCGAGCTCGGAGAATCAATCGTCGTCAGCGCGCAGATCGGGGCGACGGCAGACGTCGCCGGCGTCGAGGTGCTGCTCGCGGCGATCGATCGCGACGGCGAGCGTGAGATCTTCGACCACGAAATCCTGTCGTACATCGCCGCCGGTGATACACACAATGTGCGAGTACTCTATCGCACCGAGCTCTGCGGCGAGCAGCGAATCGAGGTAGTGGCGCGGGACACCACGCACTTCCTTCCGGCTGCCGACGGCGCCCAGCTCGAGGTTCGCTGCGAGCCGACTCCGACCCCGACTCCGATCAGCGCCGGCAGCGAGGACGACAGCTGCCAGGTAACTCGCCCGGCGCGCGGCGCGACAGCTTGGTTGGTCCTCGCCGGCGCGATCCTTCTGGTGTTCGCCCGCTCGAGGTCGCGAAGACTCGCGCAGCCGGTGATCCGGGCAAGGAGCTGAAAAGAAATCACGGGTGAACACGGGATGGACACGGTGGCTAGAGTACTGGAGCGGTGGGCCGTTCCTCCATCCGTGTAGACCCGTGTTCATCCGTGTTTCGGGATCGCAACTCTCCTACCCAATTCAACGCCCCAATCGCCCCCTGGCGGTGGTGAACGACGTTCATCGCGATTGAACGCGTTCCGGTTGAGATTACGGCAACCGGGATCGCTTCGCGGCGGTCGCCACGAAAAGGGGAAAAAGCGATGGATTTCAACAGGCTACGAATTGTCGGGGCTATTCTGGCGGGTCTTTCGGCGGGCGGCGATGCCGCCCTGGCAGGGCCGACGGTCGAAGAGAAGTGTTCGGCCGACAAGGCCAAGGTGGCGGGCAAGTACTCCTCCTGCCGCCTCAAGGCTGAGGCAAAAGCGATTCGCACCGGCAACCCGGCAGATTTCGACCGCTGCGACGAAAAGCTCCTCGCCAAGTGGGACAAGGCGGAGCAGCTCGCGGAACGGCGCGGCGGCGCCTGCGTCGACACCTTCACCGGATTCGACATCCAGAGCCTGCTGATCGACCAGACCGGCGTGGTCACCGGTGTCATCAGCGCCGGCTCGTTCTGCGGTGACGGAATCCTGCAGTTCGGCGAGTTCTGCGACGGCTCGAACTTCAACGGCGAGAGCTGCGAGTCGCTCGGTTTCGCCGGCGGTTTCCTCACATGCGACTTCAGTTGCAGCTTCGATGTCAGCGGCTGCTTCAGCGAATGCGGCGGATCGCAGTTTCCGGCTACCGGGCAGATGTACAACTTCGGCGCCGGCTCCGACGGCGACGTCCGCGCCGGCGCGGTGCTGTCCTACGTCGACAACGGTGACGGCACGATTACCGACACGAACACCGGCCTGATGTGGGAGAAGAAAATCAAGGACAGCGACAGCGAGAGCGTTCACGAAGTCGACCGCCAGTTCGACTGGTGCGCCGTGTCGGGTGGCGGAACCTGCCAATCTGCTTCTCAATGGATGAACGGATCGATCACGTCCACCTTCCTCGCGACGCTCAACGACACTGCGAACGGCGGCCAGAACTGCTTTGCCGGATACTGCGACTGGCGGATTCCAAACGTCAAAGAGCTGCTCAGTATCGTCACCTACCAGAACGCCGCTCCAGCCGTGTCGGGCGAATTCTCGACCCCGTCCTGCACCGGTTGCACCGACATCACTTCGACCAGCTGCAGCTGCACGGCGCTGGAGCGCTACTGGACCTCCACCACTCCCATGACCCACTTCGGCGGCGCGTTCTACGTCGATTTCCACACCGGCGAGGTGATTGTGGCGGCGAAGCAACTACCGCTGCGCGTGCGTGCCGTGCGCGGCGGTCTCTGAGCGCCGACCACCGCGTCTACCCACACCGAGAGCCCCGCCGCCTACAGCACGACCGGGCTCTCGGCGTTTGCGGCGCAGAGCCCCTCACGGAGAAACAGCCACCGGTGAACCACAGGTGGGCACGGCTACACGAGAGTTCGAGCAGGTGCCCTTGCCTCATCCGTGTCCATCCGCGTTCACCCGTGGTTTGCCAAATCGCTCGACCTCGGTACGATCCGCGCAACATTTCCCTCATGGTGCGCTGGGTCTACATTCCGTTCATCGTTCTGTTCGCGACCGGCGGCTGCGACTGGCTGCGGAACGGCGGTGAGCCGGCGCGGCGGAACGTCGTTCTGGTCGTGATCGATACTCTGCGCGCCGATCACCTGAGCAGCTACGGCTACGAGCGCGAGACCAGCCCGATCCTGGACGCATTCGCGGCCGAGAATCTCCGCTTCGAGTACGCGATGGCCACCGCCCCCTGGACTCCACCGTCGGTCGCCTCGATCTTCACCGGGCTCTACCCGACGGCGCACGGCGTCATCCGCCATGCAAAGAAGGACAGAGTTGCCGAGGCGAGAAAAAGGGCGGCGGTGCTGGACGACCGCTTCGTGACGCTGGCCGAGGCGCTGCGCAACCGCGGCTACCGCACGGTAGGCATCACCGGAAACGCGTGGGTCGCCGACTACCTGGGGTTTGCGCAGGGGTTCGACGACTTCTCGACTCTCGACTACGAGCCCGCCAACGTGGTGAACCGCTACGCGTTCGCTGCGCTCGAACCGCTGGCAGCGGCAGACCAGCCGTTCTTTCTCTACGTGCACTACATGGATCCGCACACACCATACAAACCGCCGGCGGGCCATCGCGGGTTATTTCGGGAGCCGCTGCGGCAAGCAGCACACGACGAGCAACAGAGAAATCGCATCGATCTCTACGACGGCGAGATCCACTACCTCGATTCGGAGATCGGCAGACTGTTCGAGAGGCTGCGCGAGTTGCGGCTGTACGATGAAGCCGTGATCGTGGTCGTCAGCGATCATGGCGAGCAATTCAAAGAGCACGGCAAGACCGGACACGGCCACAACGTATTCAACTACCAGATCCACGTCCCGCTTCTGCTCAAGGCGCCGCGGCGCAGCGCTCGGGTGGCGGACGTCGTCAGCACCTGCGACATCTATCCGACCCTGCTCGAGCTGACCGCGACGAAGGGCGGCGGAACGCCACACTGTGTCTCGCTGCTGACACCGGACGAAACGCGGGCCGGCGTCCTCTCCGAAGCGACGCGGACGGGCAACCTCAAGGCGTTCACACGGCGCGACGGCAAGAAGATGATCCTCGACTTCAGCGCCAAGCACCGGCGCCCGAGCGCACCGCCGCAGCAGCATGTCGGCCTGTTCGACATACGATCCGACTACTCGGAGAGCAGCAGCCTGCCCGATGCCGAGCTCGCAACGGCACTCGAGCGCCGCCTCGTCGACACGCACCGCGATGCGCTGGCCCTGCGCAGCGCCGCGGAATCACCGCAGGCGGAGCTCAGTGACGAGACTGTCCGACGCCTCGAGGCATTGGGCTACTTGGAATAGCGCATCCCTCGCCGTGTCGCTCGAGGAGTATCGTCGAAGCCGTACCAACCGCGGATTTCCCGGGGACTACTCGTCTTGCGGGTACTCGTCAAACATTCTGGCTACGGCGGAATCGATGCGAGCCTCGGCATTGCCACCGTTGAGCACGCCCTGACCGAGTCCGCCGAACACGTAGTTGCCATAGTCATCGTCCGGGGCGATATCCGGGTCGGCCAGCAATACCAGGATGCTGCCCACCTCGAATTCGACCAAGACCGGCTGCATCCAAGCGCACGGATCCCAGTAGACGTACCATCCCCACCAAGCCCAGCCCGGCACACACTGCCAAACGATGGCGTCTTCTTCCTGGGTCGCGGCGTAGTCGAGCACGAAAAGATCGGGATCGCCGTCCACTCCTACCTCCCGCAGGCCGATCATCGTCATCTGGTCGCGTACGGCGTCTTCCGTCGCCATCAGTCCGTTCCGAATATCGTCCGGCAGATCGTCCGGAACTTCGGGCAGACCCGGCAAATCGGGAAGGTCGGGAAGGGCATCACTGCTTACGATCGCGAAGGTCGAATAGGTGGCGAAGGGAGCGTCCGGACGCACGCGAACCAACACCACGTCTTCCGGCTGGTCGTCGTCGCCCCCGCAACCCGCAAAGCCGAGTGCGGCAACCATGGCGATCGCAATGCCCCAAAGCCCGAATCGAAGCTCAGCCTTCATCGTTCTCCTCCATATCGTCGCCGACGAGACGAAACGAGCCCGCGTCCGCTCTCTCGTACGCACGCCCACTCGCGGACCGATCCCCGACTTGATTGGCCTTCAACGCAGCGAACTTGTGATCGTCCCTCTCGAAGCGATCTCGTCGTCTAGCAAGCACATCCCCACCTCGCAATCGCTCGCCCGGTGCTCTCTCCGCTCGCGGAATCGATGAACGCCGTTCAGCAGAACCCGCGATCCGATCCCGGCGATGGCCGGCAACGAGACGAGGTCGGAACCGCTCCGGTGCCAGAAGGGCCCGCCCAGCGCTACTGGTGCGCAAGTCGCTTCCAGCATACTTGGAATGCGTCAGCGCCGAGCGCGCCGAGGCGCCGGCACGCCCTGCTCCCGGGCCGGGCCAGCCTGGGCGAGGGTTCGGCGCAGGCCTTCGATGGTGGCGGTGACGATGGCGCGGCCGCGCCGATTGCCAGAGCCAAGCAGTTTCTGGTTCAGCTCGAGCTCGATCCCCCGGTAGGCTCCATTCGGGAAGATCCGGCGCAGATGAGTGGTCAATCCGTCGGCACTACCGCGATAGGGATAGTTGCGGCGGACGCGTGCCTCGGATCGCCCGCAAATCTCGGCGCGCCAGCGGCGGCAGAAAGCAACTTCGCCGCTACGCGCGGGATCGTAGAGCAATCCGACGTCGGCCAGGCGGACGTTGCCGTCAATGCGTGGCGCGAAGCTGTGCACGGCGACGTGCACGACGATCGAGCCACGTGCGATGGCTGCTGCGATGAGGTCGCGGACCCGTTCCCGGTGGGGGATGTAGTAGGTCTCGAGGATCTGCTTCTTGACCGCCGGCGCCAGGCCGGCGGTGAACCGAGAGTGCAATCTCGGGTGATGCGGCGACCGGTTGAGGTCGACCAGCAGCCGCGTCGT
The DNA here is from genome assembly GCA_030430165.1 of bacterium. GTDB lineage: Bacteria > Desulfobacterota > Binatia > HRBIN30 > CADEER01 > CADEER01. The sequence goes on from JAUIGL010000039.1 coordinate 25,852, forward strand.
GGTCGAGCTGATCATCGGCGCTGCGAGCTTGGCAGAGATACGGCGCGCTACGGCCAGAGCTCCAAGATCGAACGCGGCGTGGCTTTCGAGGAGCTTCTCGGCACCCGCAAAGTGAGCTGCGTACTCGCGCGGCACACGGTTGCCCCCGTGCTCGCAGCTCAGCACCAGCTCAAGCGTCGGCACGCAGGCTCCTGCCCTCGAGCAGGCATTCGCCGAGCTCAGCGTAGACCTCGCGCAATGCCTCGCGCCGCGTGTCGCCGTCGATACGGCGCAACAGCCGCCGCGCCAGACACCCCTCGTCGAGAATGACCCGCAGCGCGTCATCCAGCGCGCCACGAACGGCTCGCGGAAAATCGCCAATCGACTCGAGGAGCTCGCGCCACAGATCGTTCGCGCGGATCGGTCCTGGTGTCCGGACGCCGAGCGCCTGGCGGTAGTCGGCGTCGGCGATTGTGGCGCGGTCGGCGTCGCGAATCGTATCGTCGAGAATTGCGGCGAGTCGCTCGGTCGGCCAGTTCCGGATGTCCGCGCGCTCGGCGACCCCGTTGTCGATGAGGTGGCGCAACACGCCGGCCAGGGCTGCCGCGATGGCGACGTCGGCCGCCGGGTGCTCCTGGGTGTCGAGCACGCGAATCTCCAGGGCCATGCGGTCGAAACGAGCGATGCAGCCGCGCGCGTTGACCCACTCGTGGCGCAGGACGCCTTGCGGGTCGAGCGGGGCCAGATCGCGGTAGATGCGACCGAGGATCTCGTCCTCGTACTGCGCCCGGGTCAGAATCGCTTCGGGCACCACCGCCCCGCCAACCGAGGGCACGCGCGCCGCGTTGTCGCGGTAGGCAGCGAGGCGCGCGTCGAGCACCCCGGCCACCGACCCGTCGAAGATCGGCGAGCTGGCTGAGAGGGCAGGCATGATCGGCATCAGCATGCGGATCGCGCTGTGCAGAGCGGCGAGCTCGCGATCGTCGGCGAAGGGAAGGTTGACGTGCACACTTTGCAAATTGGCCCAGCCGTGGCCGCGGCAACCGAAGATTCGATCGAAGGTCTCGTAGATCGGATTGTACTCGTGCGGCCATAGGCGAAGCTCGCGATCGGGGTCCATCCACGGATGCATCGCACCTGGAAGCAGCATTGCGTGGTGCCCCTGCAGGATCTCGGCGATATGACGAACTTCGGACTGAAACGATTCGGCGGTCGCTGCGAGATCGGTTGCTGGTCCGTTCGTCTTGAGCTCGATGACGTGCAGAGCGAGCTCGTTCGACCAGGCCATCGCGCCGCGCTCGATCTCGGACTCGATCACACCCGCCTCGGCGCAGATGAGCTCGTCGGCGATGGGACGCACGTCGAGCGAGTCGCGATCGACGATCATGTACTCGATCTCGATCCCGGTAGCTTCGAACAGAGACAGGGGGCGTGCTCGGGAGCTCATGCTTCGCCACCGCGGCTGCCGCGAGCGTCGAGACGCCGCCGGAAGTAGCCCATGATCTCCCCGTACAGCAAGCGGCCCGCGACGCCGTCCTCCGAGCCGGCTTCGATCGTGGGATTGTCGTTGATCTCCATGACGAACGGTTCGCCGTCGACCTCTTTCACGTCGACTCCGTAGAGGCCGTTGCCGACCTCGCGCGCTCCGTCGAGCGCGGCGTCGAGTACGCTGGGCGGGACCTGGTCGAGTGGCACGGAGTCGACACTGCCGTAGCGCCTGGTCCCCTTGGCTTCGGCGTTGATGATGCGCCAGTCCCCGGGAGCAAGGTAGTATCGGCAGGCGAAGAGGATCTTGCCGTCGAGAATACCGATCCTCCAGTCGAACTCCGACCGAACGTAGGCCTGTGCGATGACCAGCTCCGACGCCTCTAGCATACGATCGAGATGCCGGCGCAACTGGTCGCTATCGGTGACCTTGACGACTCCGCGCGAGAACGCGCTATCGGGCTCCTTCAGCACCGCCGGCAGACCGATCCGCGCGACGATCGACTCGACGGTGTCGTTCTGGATGACCGCGGTGGGCGGGCTGGGAATCCCCATGCGGAGGAACAGCTCGGCTTGGTACACCTTGTTGGTACAACGCACGATCGACTGCGGATCGTCGATCACGACCAACCCCTGCGCCGCCGCGCGCCGCGCAAAGCGGTAGGTGTGGTGGTTGACCGCGGTCGTTTCGCGAATGAAGAGCGCGTCGAATTCGCCGATGCGGCCGTAGTCGTCGCGGCCTATCGTGATCGCATCCATCTCCAGCTCGCGCGCGGCGCGTATGAAGTGGTCGATGGCGGCACTATCCGAGGGCGGTTCCGGCTCGTCTCCGAGAAGGATCGCCAGATCGTAACGGTACTTGCGCGGAGAGGGCGCGCGTCTGGGCCGAGTGAAGTAGGTGGCGGCCCGTTCCATCACGAAATTGCGGTGTGGGTCTGGGATGTCACTGGCCGCCAGCATGCGGACTCCCGTCAGCATCCAACGCGAGTTGCGCGCAAAGCTGGCGCGTAGGAACGGAGCCGGGAACTGGTTGAAGATCGCCTGGCTGAGCCGGTCGTAGCGCGAGGCTAGGTTGCGGCCGAAGTAGATACTGAGCTCGAAATCGTCGGACCTGAGGGGCTTGAGTTGCTGCTGGATCAGTTTGTCGAGCCCGTCCGAAACGATGCGGATGAGGGGCGACAGGCGCAGGTCCTGCAAAGTGGCCACCGACGGCAAGGTTCGGTGTCCGCGCGCTTCCGCCAGCAGCGACACATAGTAACCGGTCGATTGGTATGCGTAGGTCCGGCACATGTTGACGACGAGCGCCCGCCGCCTTTCGGAGAAGGTCGGGTCGGTCAGGTAACTGCGCGCCGAAATCACCTCGGCACCTTCGATCTCGAGCGGCCAGCGGCGGGGGTTCTCGATGACGATCAAGACGGACATGACGGTCTGCCTCGCGGCGGTTGGAAGGTCGTGGACGAACGCAACGTGGTTCCGATCGATGCGTCCAATACTAGCGTATACGATGAGAAACCAGCCGGGTCGGCTAGTCCGGCTCACGCTGCAATCCACCAAGTCAGCGCTCGACGCAAGGAGCGCTCATTCTCGGCCCGTGGCGCTCCGCTTGACCCCCTGAAGTCCCCCCTTGGCAAGGGGGGACGGCGTTCCGGCTGGAGCCGTGCCCCGGTTGCGAGTCAAACTGCCCCGCCGCCACCAAACGACCGCCACGGCAGTCGGGTGCTACTCGTCGAGCAGGCCTCGCTGGTCGATCTCGCGGGCGATCGCTTCGGCGAGGATCCGGTTGCCGTTGGGCGTCAGGTGGGCGCCGTCGAGAAAGACGTCGGTCTCGGCTTCTCCCGTCTCGAACAGGATGTCGCGGTAGAAGTCGAAGTACTCGTGGCCTCCTTCGCGCAACAACTGACGCAGCAGGTCGTAGCGGCGGAAGTAGCGCCAGTTGCGCTCGACCGACTTGAGGTGCTCGCCGATCGGCAGGAGCACGAACAGAATCTTCGCGCCAGCTTGCTCGGCCTCCGCCTCCATGCGGGCGAAGAGCTCAGCGATCACCGCCTCGAGCTCTTCCGGCCCGAGCTTGACCGGGTCGCAGAAGAGGTGGATCAGGTCGAGCGCGCGCTCCTTGTCGCTCCACAGCACGCGAAACAGGAGGCTTTGCGCCAGGTGATCGATGCAGTTGTCGGCGAGTAGGTCCGGATTGTGGCGAACCAACTCACCATCCGCGCCGGCGCGGAACAACGGCTTGCTGTGGCCCCAAGCGTACTCGAGCCCGGTGACCTCGTAGTCGTTGCCGGTGAAGATGCCGACCACCACCAGCTTCGGCCGCAGGTGCGGCAAGACGCGAGACAGGTACAGGTAGTCCTGGTCGATGGAATAGCCGGATACGGCGATGTTGAGCACCTGCTGGTCTTCGAGGATGCGGTCGAGCTGGGCCGCGGCGGTCTGGTCGTCGTCGACACCGAAACCGTACATGATCGAGTCGCCGACGATGACGACGTGATCGCGGTCGGGGTCGACGGCGTCGCCGCGCTGGCCGACCCGGTCGGTGACGTCGGGCGGCGCCCAGCCGAGATCGCTGTCGTAGCTCTGGTTCTCCAGCGTCAGGTGGCGCGGCGCGATGCGCACCGCCAGCGCCAACACCACCACCACCGCCACCGTGATCGACGCAGTTCCCAGCGCCAGCACGATCTCGCGACGCCTGCGGTAGAGAACCCCGTGCCCGGGGGAGCCGACCGCTAGGGAGACGAACCAGGCGGCGGCGCCGACCATCAGCAACACCGCGAGCAAGGTCATCCCCCTCGAGCTCGGGGTGACCAGGTCGAGGCCGAGACCGAACAACAACCCGGCGGCGAGGAGTTTCCAGCGCAGCCTGCGGCTACGGACCGGCTTGTCGTCGCTCATTCCGAAACCAGCCGCCAGCGGCGGTCGACCGTTGCCAGGCGCCATCCCGCCTCGGTCTCCTCGAACACCGCGCTGCCTTCGACCGTCTTGGTCATCCCGGCGGCGTGCTCACCTGGTCCGAGCAGCCGCACCAGGGCGAGATCGCGCTCCAGCTCTTCGACCGGCGACCCGGCTCGCCGATGGCGCTCGACCAAGTCGTCGCGCGGCTCGAGCGCGAGCGGGCGGGTCAGCCGCAAGTCGGCCGCGTAGCGCATGTCGTAGAGGCTGATGCCGAAGCGAACGTGATCGTCCAGCTCCTTGTACTCGCCGCCCTCGACCGCGAAGCGGGTGACCTCGAACACCCCGTCGCCGAGGGCTCGCAAGGCCACCTCGGCGTCGCTCGGCGAGCCGTCGAACGGCTTCGGCGGCGGCCCGGCCGAGCGGTTGCACGCGGCCACAGCCAGGCAAAGCGCCGTCGACCAGGCCAACGCACTGACGATTCGATTGGTCACGCGAGCGAACCTAGCCCGCAATATTCATGAATTTCCAGCTGGAAGCCGCTCAAAGGTGGGGCCGCGTCCGCACCCGATCCCCGGCCCTATCCCACGAAGGTGGCAGTGGGTCAGGTTGAATTGCATACAGTTTGCGAAGGACGCATCCCCGGCCCCCCCTCCTTACCAAGGAGGGGGTTAGGGGGAGGTCAAGCTGCGACGCAAGGAGCTTCCTTGTTACCGATCTCAGCTCGCGCAACACTGCTGACCCCCCTGAAGTCCCCCCTTGCCAAGGGGGGACGAGTTTTGGCTCTCCGCCCCCCCTCCTTACCAAGGAGGGGGTTATGGCGGTTGACCCTTACTTCGCCGCGGTGTTAGCCCATGGTCATGGAGCGTCGCCAATGGCTCGCGCCGCAACCGCCGAGTCGTGAAGCGGCCGCCGCCGCGGCAGATCAGCCGCAACAGCAGCATCCGGCCCCGGAGGCCAACGGAGTGGCGTTGCGGGCGGTCCCTCCAGGCTCGGCACGCGACCAGGCAGTGCGGGCGATCGCCGAGGCGGTTCGCGGCATCGGCCTCGGCGCCAGTCCGGCGCCGAGCAAGGCGTCGCAGCTCGGCATCGAGCTCAGCGACGCCGAGCGCAACCGCTTGTCGATCTTCGTCGAGCCGGCGAGCGGCGATGGCAACTATTACAAACGCAACGACGCCCTCGGGCTCTGGTACTCGGGAGCAGACTCGGACGCACCGTCGTGGACCCGGCCGGCCCTCGCCGCCGCCACCGACCAGCTTCTTTCCGACCGCCACGCGGCACTCGCCGCGGAGCTCGCCGAGTGCGCGAAGTCGCCCGCCGCGCCGGTCCCGGCCGCGACCGAATCCGAGCCCGCCGACGAGCCGTCCGCTCCCGCCTCGTACAAGCGCGATTACGTGCTCGGCGCGAGCGATGTCGAGACCTTCTTCCACGTCGACTACGAGTACGAGGAAGACGCCGAGGTCGAACAGCCGCCGACGTGCCGCATCGGCATCATCTACCAGTGCAACCAGACCTGCACCTTCTGCCAGCTGGCCGAGATGAACACCCACATCCCGCCCGAGCGCATCTACGCGGCGCTCGACTCGAGCCGCGAGAAGGGCGCCACCCGGGTGATCATCACCGGCGGCGAGCCCACCATGTGCCGCCATCTCGTCGACTACATCCGCTACGCCCGGGCACACGGCTTCGAGACCGTCGAGATGCAAAGCAACGCCATCGTCCTCGACAAGAAGGAGCGCGCCGTCGCATTGCGCGAAGCCGGGCTCACCGATGCGCAGATCTCGTTGCACGGACCCGACAGCGACATCAGCGACAAGCTCACCGCGGCGCCGGGAACGCACCAGCGAACCCTCGCCGGGATCGGCAACCTGCTCGATGCCGGAGTCCGCGTTCTGCTCAATCACCTCATCTTCAAAGACAACGCGCACCTCCTCTCCGACTACATCGACATGGTCGAGCAACGCTGGGGCCAGCACCGCCACCGGCTCATTCTCCAGTTCCACACTCCGCTCAACGAGTTCGCTCGCATCGAGAACGCGCGCCGCCACATCGCCCGTTACAGCGACTATGCCGAACGACTGCTCGAGACGATCGACAAGGCGCGCGAGCTCGGCTACCGCGTGCAGGATCTCGGAGATCCGACCGGCATCCCCGCCCTGTGCGTGCTCGACGCCGATTCGAAGTACCTCGGCCCGATCCTGTCGCAGGCAAAACGGCCGCGCTTTCACCGCTGGGAATCGGGCTGGGTGACGCGCGTCGCCGCCTGCGCGGCCTGCGACCTCGCCGACTCCTGCATGGGCATCCCCAAGCCCTACCTGGCGGTTCACGGCGATGGCGAGTTCCGCCCCGTGAAGTTGCCCGAAAACTGAGTCGAGCCAACGCACCATGACGGCACGGCGGTACCTGGCGCTCGTCTGTCTCGCCACCTTCTGGCTGACCGGGCGCATCCTCGGCGAGTTCTACCCATTCAGCCCGCTCGGCATGTTCAACGCGACCGATACCGCCGCCAGCCGCCTCTTCGTCGTCGACGCAGCCGGCACCGCGCGCGACATCGGCAACTACGTCGACTGGCGCTGCGACGGCGAGCTCGTATTCGAGCCCAGCGGCGACGACTGCCCGGAATACCCTTACGCCGCCTACGACGAAATCGTCCTCGATCACATCCAGTCGCACCCGGCCGGGGCCGCCGCCGCGGCCGGCGAACCGCTCGAGCTCAAGCGCCGGGTGTTCGAAGTCCCCGATGCGACCGGCCCGGTCGAGGTCACCGACTGCCCGATCATGAATTGCACCGCGCGACGACGCGAACCCTCGTTTTGGATCCCACGGCTCTGAGAATCTGGCGCGGCACTCTGCTCTTCATCACTTGCGCGGAGTGTACGGTGCAGCTGTCGGCAGCCTACTGGCAGGGCCAGTTCCGGCCGTTGCCGGTCGGCGCCCCCTACGGCTGGGTGGCGCACAACCTGCCAGTGGCGCTCGCGGTCGGCGCGGTTACGCTCTTCGCCCTGTTCCGCTTTCTCGGTTCGGCCGGCTCGCTCGCCGCCGGCTTCGTCGCCCTCGCCGGCCTCAAGATCTGTGGCGAGACCTTCGAACGCGTCTTCGCCGTCCACCACCAGGACTTCTACCAAGGCGGCATCATGCTGCTCGGCGCGGTGGTCGGCGAAACCTACGCCCGTATGGTGGGGGTCCGCGCCGAAGCGGATGACGAACAACGCCTGGAGACGCGGCGCTTCGGCATGACCGGGACCGTCGCCATGCTCGGCGCGTCCTATATGGCCGCGGGCACCAGCAAGTTACTCGGCGGCGGGGTCAGCTGGGCGACCTCCTCGGCAGTGCGCCTGATGATCCTATCGCACAGCGACGTCGAAGGTGGCCTGATCGCCACCGCGATCCCCAACTGGGCGGCCGACAGTCCCTACCTGTGCATCGCGCTCGAGTTCGGGACGCTGATCGTTCAATTGGGCGGGTTCATGCTGATCGTCGGGCCGCGCGCGCGCCGCCTTTGGGCGGCGCTGATCGTCGCCTTCCACGCCGGGATCTACGTCACCAGCCACATTCTGTTTCTCTCGCCGATGTTGTTCGCCGCGGTGGTGGCGATACCGTGGTCGCGCATCCTCGGCATCGACCACTCCAACCTCCCCGGCGAGCTCGAGCAGCAACGACCGGCGAGCCGGCAGCTTGCACTGGTCGCGCTGGCTTTCGGCATGGTCGCCGCCATGCGCATCGGCCACGGCTGGTAGAACGCGGTCGCTCCAGGAAGCCGCTAAGCGGCGCTGAGCCGGCGGGCGACGATGCGGCGGAAGATGCGCGCGCCGTCGGGGAAGCTGCTGAGCCGGCTCTCGCCGTGACCGCGCGGCGCGCGCCGAACCGGCACCTCGATCACCTTGCCGCCGGAACGCAACACGCCGAGCAGCAGATCGACCTCGATGTCGAAGCGGTTGGCGCTGAGCTGCATCGAGCGCAGGGTGCTCGCACGCACCGCCTTGAACCCCGCCTGGGTGTCGGTGAGCTCGGTCGCGAACAGCAGGTTGACCACCGAGGTGAGGAAGCGATTGCCGCCCTTGTTCATCGGCGTGATCGCGCCAGGGGCGAAGTGGCCCTTGAAACGCGAGCCGACGACCAGGTCGACGCCAGGGGCGAGCGCCTCGAGCAGGTTGGGAATCTCGGCAGGGTCGTCCTGCCCGTCGCCATCGATGAGGACGACGATTTCGCCGCGCACCTCCGGAATGCCACGGCGGATGGCGGCGCCCTTGCCGACGTTCGACTCGAGGCGCATCACCCGCGCCCCGGCCGACTCGGCGACCGCCGCCGTGCCGTCGGTCGAGCCGTCGTCGACCACCAGCACCTCGCAGCTCGGCAGCGCCGCGAGAGCGCCGCTGACGACGTCGCCGATCACCGGCCCTTCGTTGTACACGGCGACCAGCACCGTGACCGCGGGCCTTCCTGTTCCGTTCTCGCTCATCCCCCTCGCTTTGGCAGCCTCGTCCAATTTCTCAGCGGACTGCTAGGCCCGTAACACTACACGACCTGCTACGGCAAACGCTTCGGCAGCCGCCTCGCGGATCTGCGACCCGCGCACCCGCGCCAGGGAGCGCACCACGTCGGCGGCCAGATAGGGGCGCCCGCCGAAGTCCTGAGTGCGGTAGCGTTCCACCATGCGAACCTTCGCCTCCAGCTCGCGCTCGCCGATCTCGACGTACACGGCCGGCGAAAACTCCCCCAGATCGTTGTTGGGGAACTCGCCGGCCAGTAACGTCGTATGCGCTTTGAACACCCTGCGCGCCTCGGCCGCCACCTGGCGGTGGTCCTGGTTGGTGTCGCTGGCGGCGTGGGTGACGACCGCGTCGTAGTCGCCGCGCAGCGCCTCCATGGCGGCGTATATGTCGGCGCGACGCGCCTCGAAGGCGCCGCGACAGGCTGGCAGCATTTCGCCCGAGTGGTCGACCGGCGCGTGACCGGTCTCGGCCGCCAACCACTCTAGATTCTCGCGAAACTCGGCCCGCGCGCGCTCGGCGACGCCGTCTTCGAGCACGCCGCGGTGGTCGCTGAACACCAGCACGCCAACCGCGCGGCGCTCGAAACAGGCGCGCGCCAGAAAGCCGCCGGCAAAGAGCTCGATGTCGTCGCAGTGGGCGCCGACGAAGAGGATGCGATCGGGAAGCTTCACGCCGGCTTCCGGCGGATGTGTCCGGCTTCGAACATCCACTCCGCGGCGCGGCGCAATCCCTGATCGAACGGTGTATCCGGCACCCAGCCGACGCGCGAACGCAGCCTGTCGACCGATGCGCAGCGGCGCACCACTCGATCCCACGAGCGCGGCGCCTCGAGGTGCATGCGGCTCTCCGGCATGTCGAACAGGTCGAGCAACCGTCGCCCCAGGTCGACGATCGGGATCTCGACCCCGGTGCCGATGTTGATGACCTCGCCGAGCGCCCGCGGCGCGTCGAGCAGCACCCGCACCACGTCGTCGACGTAGGTAAAGTCGCGCGTCGCCTCTTCGCCGAAGATGCGGATTCCTCCCTCGGCACAGTCGAGCGCTTGGATCATGTTCGGCACCGCGTTGCGGTAGCGCCCCGGCGGATCGCCCGGGCCGTAGACGTTGAACAGGCGAAAAATGGCGAAGTCGAGGCCCGACGAGCGAATGTAGGTCTCGCCGACCTGCTTGCTGATCGCGTAGGGCGTGTACGGGCGGGTCGGTCCGTCTTCGTCGAACGGCACCGGGACGTCTCCGTACGAGGAGGAGGAGCCGGTGTAGACGAAGAGGCCGCAACCGACCCGGCGCGCCATCGCCAGCACGTTGAGGGTGCCCTCGATGTTCGAGCGCATGTCGATCGTCGGGTACTCCATCGAGAGCTCGTTGGCGAAGGACGCCGCCAGGTGGTAGACGCGGTCGAAGGGCCCTTCGGCGACGCGCTCGAGGTCCTCGGCAAGGCGAATGTCGCCGTGGATGAAGGTAATTCGGTCCCAGACGTCGTCGATCAGGCGGGTCGAGCAGGACGCCGCTAGGTTGTCGACGACGACGACCTCGTGCCCGGCGGCAACCAGGGCGCGGACGAGATTCGAGCCGATGAACCCCGCCCCCCCAGTCACGATTACCTTCATCGCGGCGCCGTTCGCGCCAGACCCAGAAAGAGCACCCACGACCGACTTATAGCGATTGCCGCAACGGCAAAAAAGGGCTGATGTAGCGGGGGTCGGGGGCACCAAGGAGCCGGGTTTTTGGCAAACGAGAGGACACGGGCGGGCCCCTCTAAACCCTTGCACCTGCGCCGCCGGCTTGCTCTGGTGCCGGTACCGGACTGCCGTGCGAACGCGTACCCGATCCGGCCACAATCGAGCGCAGAATGGCAATCGCAACCCTGATCCGAACCCCGAGCGTGGTAGGCCGCTACGCGCTCACACTAAACCGTACGCCGCCCCTGTCGGTGGCCTACCTGGCGGGAAGTCTCACCGCCGCCGGGCACGAGGCCCAGATCATCGACGCGGTCGGCGAGGGGCTCGAGCAGTTTCACCCGGGCTACCGCGAGGACATTCTGATCAACGGCCTGACCAACGCCGAAATCGTCGCCCGCGTCCGCCCCGACACCTCCTTGATCGGCATCTCCTGCCTGTTCTCGCACGAGTGGCCAGTGATCCGCGAGTTGATTGCCGAGCTGGCGGCGCGCCTGCCGGGGGTGCCGATCGTCCTCGGCGGCGAGCACGCCACCGCCGTCCCCGAGGTCTGCCTCGACGAGTCGCCCGGACTGACCGCCTGCGCGATCGGCGAGGGCGAAGAGACGGTACTCGAGCTGCTCGACTTCGCTCTCGGCAAACGCGAGCTCGATCAGATCCGCGGCGTCGCCTATCGCGCGGGCGGCGGCATCGAGCGGACCGAGCCGCGGCAACGCATCCGCGACGTCGACGAGATTGCGGCGCCGCGCTGGGACCTGACACCGATCCATCCCTATCTCGACGGCGGCCTCAGCTTCGGCGTCGATCGCGGCCGCACCATGCCGCTGCTCGCCACCCGCGGTTGCCCCTACCGCTGCACCTTCTGCTCGAGCCCGCAGATGTGGACGACCCGCTACTCGACCCGCGATCCGGCACTGGTGGTCGACGAGATTCAGCACTACGTCGACACCTACGCGGCCGAGAACTTCGACTTCTACGACCTCACCTCGATCGTCAAACGCGACTGGATCCTCGCCTTCTGCGCCGAGCTCGAGCGACGCGGTCTCGACATCACCTGGCAGCTGCCGAGCGGGACGCGATCCGAAGCGCTCGACGCGCCGGTGCTCGAGGCCATGTACCGCACCGGCTGTCGCAACATCACCTACGCTCCCGAGAGCGGATCGCCGGCGACGCTCGACGCGATCAAGAAGAAGGTCAAGCTCGAGCGGCTCGAGGAGTCGATGCGGGTCGCGGTACGCACCGGTCTCAACGTCAAAGCCAACATCATGATCGGCTTTCCCCACGAGCGGCTGGCGCACCTGCGCGAAACCCTCGGTTTCATCTGGCGCATGGCGAAGATGGGCGTGCACGACGTGTCGGTGTGGAGCTTCTCGCCGTACCCCGGCTCGGAGCTCTTCGACGAGCTGCGCGCGACCGGCGACCTGCCGGACCTCAGCGACGACTACTACGCTTCGCTGCTCTCCTACTCGGACGTCTCCGGTGCGGTGTCCTACTCGGCGCCACTCGAGTCGACTCTCTTGCAGCGCTATCGCCTCTACGGGCTGTGCATGTTCTACGGAGTCAGCTATCTGACCCACCCCAGTCGTCCGCTGCGCTCGCTGCGCAACATCCTCACCCGGCGCTACGAGTCGCGACTCGAGATGTCGTTCGGCAACCTGATCCGCCGCCTGTCGTCGGCGCGCACCCAGGCGGAGCTCACCTGATGCGGGTGACCTTAGTCACATCTGGACTCGAGCACCTCGGCATCGAGGCGCTCTCGGCCTGGGTCAAGCGAGCCGGCCACGAGGCGACTCTGGTCTACGAGGCGCGCCCCTTTTCCTCCGGCAGCGGCACCGATTCCCCGCTGCTGGCGCGCCTGCTCGACCCCAAGCCGGAAGAGACGGCGCGGCGCATCGTCGCCAGCAAGCCCGACCTGGTCGCCTTCACCTCCTACAGCGTCACCCACGCCTGGGCGGTCGACGTCGCCCGCGCGATCAAGAAGAGCATCCGGGTTCCGATCGTCTTCGGTGGCCAGCATGTCTCGTCGGCGCCGGAACGGGCGATCGCCGAGCCGGCGATCGACGCCATCGTCGAGGGTGAGGGCGAGGAAGCGCTGGTCGACCTGATCGAGTGCACGGTCGACGGCGAGCTCACCCGCACCGATATTGCCAACTGCACCTTCAAGGGCGCCGATGGGCCGATCCGCAACCCGGTGCGCCCGCTGCTCGCCGACCTCGACGCGCTGCCCTGGGCCGACAAGGAAGGTTTCTACAGCGCGGTCCCCGCCTTCGAGCACGAGCTCTACATCGTCTCGCGCCGCGGTTGCCCGTTCCGCTGCAGCTTCTGCGAGTACAGCACCTTCCCGCGCCAGTATCCGGGCGAGAAGCCGGTGCGCCGGCGCTCGGTCGAGCACCTGATCGGCGAGCTCGCCCACTGGAAGGCGCGCGGCAAGGTGCGCAAGGTGTTCTTCTGGGACGCCATCTTCACCCTCGATCCGAAGTGGATGGAGAAGTTCGCCATCGCCTACAAGCGCGAGATCGGCATTCCCTTCGAATGCTACACCCACCCGCAGACGATGAGCCGCGACATGGCGCGCTGGCTCGCCGAGGCCGGCTGCATCATGGTTCGGGTCGGTGTGCAGAGCGTCAACTCGGACACCCTGGCGGCGGTCGACCGCAAGGGCAACCGCGAGAAGGTGATCGAAACGCTGCGCTACCTGCGCGAGTTCGACGTCCCCTACTCGGTCGACCACATCATCGGCCTGCCCGGCGAGGGCGCGCAGGACCAGCTCGAAGCGCTCAAGTTCTACGCCGAGGTCGAGCCCAAGCGCATCGTCACCCACTGGATGACCTACTTCCCCGGCACCACCGCGCTCGATCAGGCGCGCGATCGCGGAATTCTCGACCAAGCCGACGTCGAACGCATTCTCGACGGCGACGTCGGCCCGGGGTACATGTTCGGCGGCAACAAGGAGTACCGCGACCACCAGGAGCTGCAGCACCTCTCGGGAGTGTTCGACCTGCTGCCCCTGCTGCCAACCGGCGCCACCCGCTGGCTGATCGAGCAGCGCCGCTATCGCCACCTGCGCGGCGTCGGCATCATGCGCCAGCTAGGCACCCTGGCGTTGGCGATCCGCGGCGAGCCGGCGACGCGCGAGCACGTCCGCCACATCATGGCGACGACCATCGACGCCACCCGGGAGGCGCTGCGCCGCAAGCTCGGGCTCTCGGAGGCGCCCGCTTGGAAGACGTGAGCTCGCGGGCAGCCCCCGCGAAGAGCATCACGGCGCACGGCTTCGAGCTCGTCTTATTCGCGATCGGAGCCGCCGCGGCCTGCGTCTGGCTGCAGTCGATGTTCGACTGGAAGGCGGTCGCCGGCGCCGCGCTCGTCCTCACCGGGCTGCGCGCCGCCAGCGTCTTCGCCAGCGGCCGCGGCCGCACCGCGGCGCGCGTCGTTCTCGGGCTATTCCACGCACTGTGGATCTATCTCGCACTGATCTTCGGCTGGCTGCTCTCGTGGACCGTCGACCCAGCGGTGATCGCCGTCGTCGTCGCCCTGGCGGCAATCGCGGCGGCGTGCCGCCTGCGGCCGGCGACGACGTTCAAGCTGCCGATCAGCCTGCCGCTCGGCATCTGGATCTTCGCCTGCCTGCTCGGCTGGCTGCGCCAGGACGGGCTAATCGACTGCGACGACTACGATCGCTTCCGCTGGAACGGCGCAACCAGTCTGGTGATCCCCAGCAGCACCGCCCTCGCGCGCTGTCAGCCAGGGCAGACGCTACGGCTCGCCTGGTATCCGCGCCGGGTCTGGCAGGCGCCGGACCGCGGCCGCTACATCGTCACCGCGCAGAAGGGAATCAATCTCCTCGGCGAAGGAACCATGGTGCCCGATCCGATCGAGGACGGCGTCTGCGAGTTCGCCGCCGACGGCTCGCGCAGCCGCTGCGTCGGCGGCAGCGAGCACAAGATGCAGGCGATCCTCGACGCCGAGCCGATCGACCGGGTACTGGTCGCCGGCTATTCCGGCGGCCAGGGAGTCGTGTACTCCCTGCCGCGCAGCGCCCCGCTGGAGATCGTCACCCGCGCGGAAACCGTCGGCGGAACCGGATCCGCCTTCTACGCCCCGAGCACCGGCGAGCTCGGCCTGCTCGCCGACGAGTGCACTCAGCTGACCCGACTGCGCGCCGACGACCTGAGCCCGCTCGAACCGGCGCCGGCGCCATTTTGCCCCGGCGAGATCCACTACGACGCAAGGCGCGGCGAAGGCATCTTCTGCTTCGCCCCCGGCCCGCTCGGTCCCAAGGTCAACGACGTCGGCCGACCGTACCTCTCGGTCGCCTTCGCCACCGATCCGTTCCGCTATCGTCTGCTCGGCTCGGGTGCGCTCGACTACTGGACCTACGCGGCGCTGGTTTGGGGTTGCGACTTCGATGCCGAGTCGCGCAAAGCCTGGACCGCGATCGCCAACCTCGGGCTGATCGTCGAAAGCGACTACGACGACGGCCAGGTCACCGGCGCCTGGCTCGCCGAGCCCGGCCTGCGCTCGGCCATCTACGACCGCGAGCGACGCATCTTGTACGCGACCAACTTCTTTCGCGGCGACGTCGTCGCCTACGATGTCGCCACCGGCGAGGAACGAGGCCGCTGGTTCGTCGGTCGCTTCGCGCGCTACGTCGTGCTGGACCGCGACAGCGACTTCCTGCTCGCCACGTCGATCCTGGGGGTGGTACGCATCGAAATTGGCATACCGCGGTCGCCGCAAGTGGAGCCAGTTGCCGAGCAGCCGATCACCGCGGAGCTTTGCTCCATGGCGATCGACGCCGCCGCAGCAGGCGAGGCGCCGCCGGTCGGGTCCGCCGCGCTGGCGAGCGTAGTCCGCCCGATCTACGAGTGCCGCATGGTCGAGCGGGACGCCAAGCAGTTGTGCGAGTACGTCGAGCCGAAGCTGCGGCGCAATTGCACGGCTCGCTGGATGTTCCACCACGCGGCACGCCGCGCCCCCGCCGACGGCGACTGGCCCGCCATGCTGGCCAAAGGACTCCACGAAGACTGCATGTCCGCAGACCGCGGCGCCGCCACGGCGATCTGCGACCAGATCGAGGCGGCGGTGCGCTTGCAGAAGCCGGACCAGTGCCCGAAGCAGCCGGAGGCGATCCACCGCATGTGCGTCGGCCTCGCCAGCAGCGACCCGGATCGATGTCCGGCGGAGTCCCCCGATTGCCAGGAGCTGGCACTGCGGCTGTCGCTCCTCGCCGAGGGCGGACTGCCGGTCGTGGCGGAGCGCGGCACCGAGCGCGATCGCACCCACGCCCGCGCCGCGCTCGGTCAGCCCGGCGCCTGCGACCCGGTCATCGAGAAGGCACGCGGCGACTGCGCCGCCCTGCTCGACGACGACGCTCAAAAGCGCAACGACCGCAACTTCTGATACGCCAACGCCGTCCGCACCACCCCCCACACCCACCCAGTCGCCCACCAGTAGTTCACCGAAATACTGAGATCGATCGACCGCACCTGGTGCCACCAGAAGCGCGGGATGTAGAGAACGTCCCCAGGCTCGACGGTACAGCCAAGCGGCGCCGCGCCGGCAAAGCGCGGGTAGCGCTGCAGATCGGGCGCCTCGGCGTCGACCCGGCTCACCTGCGGCAAACGCGACCACGGCGGATGGCGATACATGCGCAACTCCTGCGCCGGGGGAAACAGCTTCACCCGCTTGCGGCCGAAGAACTGGCAGAACAGGTTGTCGGGGAGGTCCATGTGCAGCGGCGACCGCGTATCGGCGGCGCTCAGCCACAGCTTGTACATCGCCCACGGCGCCGGCGGAGCGAACTCGGGCACCTCGAGATCCCGCGCCAGCCCCTGCAGGTGATCGGCGAGAATCACCATCGCGTAGCCGTCCGGCGCCGCCGCCGAATCGAGTCGCGCGATCAAGTCGCGCAGCGCCTCCTCGCGGTAGGGGATCCCCTCGGCGGGATCGTTGACGACTCGGCGGCCCTCGACCGCGGCGACCGGCACCGGCGAGTCGCCGAAGCGCTCCACCAAACCGGCGGGAGTCCAGCGCCGGGCCGGCCACTCCTCGAGCGCGCCGCGGATCACCACCGGGCGTCGCCGGCGCACGTAGCGATCGACGAACTCCTCGCGCGTCGGTGGCGCGATACGCTCGACCTCATCCGGCTCGGTCGCTGCCCCGACCTCGGTCACGCCGTCGCGGTCCGCGGCCCCTGGTAGAGCAGATTGATCTCGGTATGGCAGTTCCAATAGCAGTCGGTGCACTCGGTCAGCTCTTCGCGACGCTTCTGGTACTCGGCGCTGCGCCACAGCTCGGTCAGCGGCTGCTCGCGCACGTTGCCGATCGACTGGCCGCGCTCGTAGTGGATCGTGCACGGAAACACGTTACCGTAGGCGTCGACGACGAGGTTGTGGTAGCCGACGAAGCAGCGCAGCGGAGACGGTTTCGCTCGGAACGCGTTCGGGAACAACGCGAGGAACGCATCCGAGTTGTCGATGAACTCCGGATCGGGCATGCGCGACTTTTCTTCGCGCAGCCAGGCGACGGCGGCGTCCATTCGTTCGAGCGCATCGGCGGCGGTCGGGTTCGCCCCCTCGTAGCATCCGGCGAGCGGGTTGAAGCTCACCGAGTTGATCCCCCTGGCGCGCGCCAGCTCGACGAATTCCGGCACTTCGCCGCAATTGTCGGGGCCGATGACGAAGGTGTACGTAACCGTCGGCTTGCCCTTGGCGCGCTTGGCGAGGATCTGCTCGGTCGCCTTTTCGATGCGTTCGAACCCGTAGGTCGCCTTGCGGATGGTGTTGTGGGTTTCGGCGCGGGCGCCGTCGAGCGAGAAGTTCATCGACTCCGCGCCGGCGTCGAGCAGCTCGTCGATCCGCCCCGGGTTGGCCAGCAGGTTGTAGCCGTTGGTGTTGAGGTGAACGAACAAGCCGCGGCTGCGGCCGTGCGCGATCAGCTCGAAACAGTCGGAGCGCACCGTTGGCTCGCCGCCGGCAAGACTGAGGCCGACGACACCGATCTCCGCCATGTCGTCGATGATCGCCTTGAGCTCTTCGGTGGTCGACTCGCGGTCGCCGCGCGCCTCGTACAACCACGGCTTCGGCAGGTCGCACATGAAGCAGGCGTTGTTGCAGCGGTAGGTCGGCACCAGATTGGCCATCAACGGCCCCGCCAGCGGACGACCGAGGCGATGCGACAGCGGCACCGCGACCGTCTTCGCAGCGGTCGACGCCAGCCACGCCAGGCGCCCCTCCTGAACGGCGCGCCGCGCCATCCGGAAGTACTGCATGCGGAAAGGAAGGGACAGACTCATGGACGCGTGGAGCGCGCTGCGGCGGATCTACATCGGCTCGCGAATCGACGGCAGCGGCACGTTGGCGTCGCCGCGGCCGATCATCGCGAGCATTCCGGCGCGAGCGGTCCCGGCCATCGAGCGCCACAGGCCGCCGGCCGAGGCCATGCGCAGCAGGTGGACGATCTTCCACGGATAGCGCGCGTAGAACTTGGCGTACTGGAGAAAGATCTCGCGATCGATCTCGGCCGGCAGGTCGCCGTTGTAGTTGGGCAGGCCTTCGCCGATCAGGTGCGATTCGTCGGTGTGATCGCGCGAGATCACGCCGTCCTTGACCAGCTTGAGAAACGCCGCCGTGCCCGGCAGCGCCTGGTACTTGTGGAGACTGAACACGTCGAGACCGAGCTCGTAGATCATGCGGTAGCTCTGCTGCCGCTCTTCAGCCGTTTCCCCGGGGTATCCGATGAGGAAGTATCCCTGCAGCGAAATGCCGGCGTCGCGAATCATCTTGGCGGCGCGCCGGATGTCGGCCTCTTCCATGTCCTTCTTCATCAGGCGGCGCACCCGCTCGGAGCCGCTCTCCGGTGCAATCGTCAGGATCTTGAAGCCGGCTTGCTTCATCAGATCGACCATCTCGACGTCGAGGTTCTCGAGCCGCACACCGCGATAGAGCTCGATGGTCAGGTCGCGCAAGCCGAGGTCGGCGATGCCGCGGCACAGATCCTTGAAGAACTCGCGCTCCTGGGTCGCGTTGTCGTCCATGAAGTAGATCATCCGCACGCCGTAGCGCTCGTAGAGCTGGCGGATCTCGCGGGTGACGAACTCGACCGACCAGTGGCGCAGCTTCTGGCCGTTGAGCACCGGCGCCGCACAGAACTTGCAGGCGTACTCGCAACCGCGGCTCGCCAGCATCGCGACCTTGCGCTTCGGGCCGAGCACCGTCGACATGTAGCCACGCGAGAAGGCGCGCTCGAGCTCGATGAACTCGTAATCGACGCGCGAGCAGCCGTCGAGATCGGTCGGCCGCGGCGATCGCGTGCGTACCAACGAGCCGTCGGCGCGCTCGAAGTAGACGCCGTCGACCTTCTCGATCGCGGCGATGTCACCCGCCTCCAGATGGCGAACGAACTCGGGGAACGAGTGCTCGGCCTCTCCCATCAGCAGGTAGTCGAACACCCCGGCCTCCCACGCCGGCTCCGGGTTGAGACTCGGGTACATGCCGCCGCACACCGTGATCGCGTTCGGCGCGCGGCGCTTGGCTTCGACGGTGGCGGCGACCGCGCTCTTGAACGAGATCGCCCAGGCCGTGGCGCAGATCAGATCGGGCTGAAACTCGTCGACCGCGTCGTGGAACTCGGGCGAGCTCGCCGTCCAACCTTCGAGCGGCAGGTTGAACAAGCGCACCTCGTGTCCCTGGTCCTTGATCGACGAGTAGAGGATCCCGAGCGACAGGGGCAGAGTCTGGTAGACGGTATTGGCGTGCGGCCAAATGAAAGCAATGCGCATTGCGTCCTCGTCCTCAACCGCCACGCGTGTCGGCGAGAGCCTCGCCGCCGCCCAGCGACGCCGGCAGCACGCGCCGCCGGGTGGTGTCCAGCGCTCCGCGCGCGGCCGCGCCGAGAATCGTGAAGATGCGTTCCCGGGTCGCCGAGTCGCCCGCCAGAGCCAGCGCCAGAGCGAGCACCTGGCGCACCGCCATGCCGCGCGGCAGGCGGCGGTAGGCGCCGCTCTCGAGCAACCAGGTGATGGTGCGCTGCGACGCCAGCGGCAGCAGGTCGAACAGGACCTCGAGCCGGCGGATCTCCTCGAGCGCCCGCTGGTGCGCGCCCGGCCCGACCAGGCGCGGCGCCTCGAATCCCTCGGTCTGATCGCCGGCGAGAATGCGGTCGACCTGCTCCTGGGTCAGGATGCCGTCGCCGACGGCGCGATCGAGCCCGGTGGTACCGGGCAGGTAGGTCATCCAGTGAACGACGATCCGCGCCGGGCGCACTTCGTTGTAGAAGCGCAGCGCGTTCTTCTGATCGTCCGGCCCCTCGCCGGGCAGGCCGAGGATGTGGTCGAGGGAGTAATTGATGCCGACCTCGTGCAGGTGGTCGACGGTGGTGCGAACCTTCTCCTGGTCCCCTTTGCGCTCCATCTCGGCGAGGGTGTCGGAGTTGACACTCTGCACCCCGACTCGGACCATGCTGCAACCGGCGTCGGCGAGCGCCTCCGCCATGTCGCGCGACATCGCGTGCGGGTGGGTGTAGCACTCGAAGGGAAGCCCGACGCGCTCGCGGTAGGCCTTGGCAAACTCGCGCACCCAGTGCACGTCCAAGGTGAAGATGGCGTCCCAGAAGAAGACTTTGCGAATGTTGCCGCGCGCCATCCAGTGCTCGAGCTCGGTGATGACGTTCTCCACCGAGCGGCGCCGCACCGGTTTCTCGCCGGGGTACTGCTTGGGGAAGATGCTGTACTCGCAGAAGCTGCAACGGAACGGGCAGCCGCGCCGCGAGATCACGTAGAACTCGCGCTCGAAGGCCGGCATCTGGTCGTAGAAGATCTGCTTGTCGAGCCAGGGCAGCGAATCGAGGTCGGCGATCAGCGGGCGCACCGGGTTGCGAATCGTCGCGCCGTCGCCGCGAAACCAGGTGTTGGCGACGTCGGTGCGGCCGAAGCGGTCCTTCTCGGCGCACTCGAGCAGGTCGATCAGGGCTCCCTCGCCCTCCCCCTCGACCACCGCGTCGATCGACTCTTCGCGAATGCTGACCTCGGGAGCGCCGCTGACGTGTGGACCGCCGAAGACGATCGGCGTCGGGCTCAACCGCTTGAGGGCGCGAGCGACCTCGATCGACCAGCGGTGGGTGATCGTATACGAGCTGAAAGCGATCACGTCCGGCTTGGTCGCGATCACGCGCTGCGCCGTCTCTTCCGGCGTCGGCTCCAGTAACCTCGCGAAAAACGGCGAATCCGGGCCACTATTCGAGGAAAACGGCTTGGGCTCGTAGACCAGGGCCGTTTCGTGGCCCTGCGCCTTGGCATAGGCCGAAAGAGCAGCGATCCCGAGGTGCTCGAGACCGCTGGTGACGAAAGTGACCCGCATACCGCTTCGTACCACGCGGCCTTCAACCCCAGCAAGGAATGATTTCCTGTATCGCCGATACATATTTTAGGACGGACACATTTTTTGCGGTTGATACCGGCGTGCCAGGGGTCAGCTTTCGCCTAGCAGCGGCTCGAAGTCGTCGAGCGACTCGACTGCAACTCCGCGGGCGCGGAAGCCCTGCGCCAGGCGGTCGATGGTCGACTCGAACCACTCGTCGCTGCAGAAGGCGTCGAGTCCGTTGTCGCGGTAGATGTGGCGGATCCGCTCGCCGACGTAGAGCCGGTCGAGGCGCACCGCCTTCACGTGCGGCGCCACCGCCTCCACCATCGCGTCGGCGTCCATCGGCAGCACCGGCTGGATCACCGCGAAGGTTCGCACCCCGGCGGCGTTCAGCTCGCGCAACGCACGCATGCGCTCGTCGATCGGATCGGAGCGCGGCTCGAAGATCTCTCGGTACTGGTCCTGGTTGGTGGGAATGCTGAAACCGACCATCAGCCGGCGAAACCGCCGCAGCAAGTCGAGATCATCGAGGATCCGCGGCGCGCGGGTCAGGATCACCGGCGCAATGTCGGTGTCGACGAGAACCTCGAGACACTGCCGGGTGATGCGATAGCGGCGCTCGGCGGCCTGATAGGGGTCGGTCAGAATCGGGCTCAGTCGGACGATGCCGCCGGAGACCGACTGCACCTCGCGACGCAACACTTCCGCGGCGTTCACCTTCACGTCCAGGTAGCGACCCCACGGCTGCTGCGACAGGCCCTCGAGCTCGCGCGAGAAGTCGGCGCGATCGATCACGTAGCAGAACGGGCAGGCGATCATGCAACCGACGTATGGGTTGATGTAGTAATGGTCCTTGCCCTCGGGAATCAGCACCCGCTCGACTTCGATCTCGCGAACCTCCGGCCCGCCGGCCGGCGGACGAGTCACCAGCGGCAAGCTCGCCTCGCGGCGGCGCAACACGGCGAGCACCTGCTCGACCATGAGGCGGTCTTCCTCGCCGAGGTCGCGTTCCTCGAAAACGCGATCGACGCAGACGTTGAAGCGATCGGTGCGCGTGTAGCAACTGAGCGCGTCGTTGCGGCGCTCGCACTCGACCCGTACGCAGGCCGAGCCGCGACCGAAGGTAATGCAAATCGCCTGCTCGCAGTCCCAGCTGACCACCCGCCACCCCTCGGGAACCGCCGAGCCATCGAGAAAAGGCGCGAGCAGATCGCGCGCAACCGCGTCGAGGCCCCTAGGAGATGCGTCGCTACCCATTACCACTCGACGCTATTCCCCCCGCCCGCCGCGAGCAACCCGCAACCGTCACCCAGTAAACCCAACGTACCCGTGAGCCCAACGTACCATCGAACCCGACCCACCATTTGGACGCTCGCCAATGGCGGGCTTTGGCCGCCCGGCGACAGCCGGCTTTGGCCGCGCCGCGCCAGCGGCGCTTTGGACGAGGCAGGCCTTGCCGCCGCCCGCGCCTTTGACGACAATCGCCGCTCCATGTCCGAACCCGAATCGAGCAGCGCCGACGCCGTCGTAATCGGCGGCGGCCCCGCCGGCTGCACCGTCGCCATCCTGCTGCGCCAGTACAACCCCGCCGCCCGCATCGTCCTGCTCGAAAAGGAGAAGTTCCCGCGCCACCACGTCGGCGAATCCACCCTGCCCGACGCCAACGCGGTCCTGCACAAGATCGGCGTCATCGACGACCTCAACAAAGCCGGCTTCCCGATCAAGTGCGGCCTCACCTACAAGTGGCGCCACGACCGGCCGATGTTCACCGATCTGTTTTCGAGGGGCGTCCACGCCAATCTGCAGGAACGGCTCTACCCGCGCGGCATCCCCGACCACTCCTGGCAGGTCGAGCGCGGGCGTTACGACCAGATCCTGCTCGACCGGGCGCGCGCGGCGGGCGTCGAGGTCGTCGAGCAGGCCCAGGTCGACGACGTCCTGCGAGACCCGGCAGAGCCGTCCGCCGTGACCGGAGTGCGGCTGCGCGTCGCAGGCTCCAGCCAGGCGATTACCGCCCGCCACACCATCGACGCGTCCGGCCAGGCGCGCCTGCTGTCGCGCCGGCTCGGTCTCGCCGCCGAAAAGTTCGCGCTCGGCGACACGGCTCTCTACCGGTACTACGAGGGCTTCGAGTGGAACGAATCGCTGATCGGCTCGTTCTACGACGGCAAGATCTTCTTCGCCTCAGTTCCGCGCGGCTGGATGTGGTTCATCCCGATCTCGACCACCACCGCCAGCGTCGGCCTGGTCACCCGCAAGAGCTTTCTCGCCGGCAGCGCGCCCGACGACGTCTTCGACGAAGAGCTCGGCCACGCCCCCGAGATCGCCGCCATGCTCACTGCGGCGCACCAGATCAGTCACGAATACACCGACGAGCCGCCGCGCACCTACGCGGTGCAAGACTGGACCTACCGCAACCGCCAGCTCGCCGGCCCCGGTTGGTACCTGGTCGGCGACTCCGCCGCCTTCGTCGACCCGATCCTCTCCTCCGGGATGAACCTGGCACACAACTGCGCCCTGCTGGTCGCCAACGCGGTCAACACCGAGTGGAACCACCCAGAGATTGCAGCGGACGAAGTGCGCTCCGGCTACGAGGCGCTCTACGCGGAGATCTACTCCAGCTTCCTGTCGATGGCGACCTGGTGGTACGAGCGCCGCGACACCGACATCCGCGACTGGTGAAAAGAGGCGGGACGACAAGTGCGCTCGCAGGCGGGTATCGCCAACCTGTCCGATCGCGAGGTCTTCCTCGCCTTCACAGCCGGCTATGTGACCGACTTCCGCTTCTCCAACGTCGGCGCCGGCGGCTTCGGTGCACAAGGACTCAACAACATCCTCGACAATCTGCCCGACCAGCCGATCGAGGAACGCATGCATCGACCGGATCTCGACGTCGAAGCTCGCCTCGAGGCGAGCTTCGACGCGCACGCCATCGAGCACTATCTCGGCTCGCACGTCGGCACCGACCGCTGGTGGCGGCTGCCGCTGGTGCGCTTCCGTCGCGGCGACGAGGAGATCCCCTTTTATCCCAGCATCATGGAAACGGACGGCGATGAGGAAGCGCTGCTGGTCGGCGAGTCGGAGCGCTTGGTCGGACTCGTCCTCGACCGGATCGACGGCAGCCGCTCCGCCAACCACATCGCGCGCGAGTTACAAGTCGACTTCGGCGGTTTCGACCAACAGCGCCACAATACGGCGATGAAGCTGATCCACAACCTGATGACGCTCAAGCTCGTGCGTGCGAACGGCTGAGCGTTCCGCCTTCCGACTAGTCCGGGCTAGGGGGGCTAGGGGAAGGTCGCCTGACAGACGTCGCGCTGGAACCGCTGCTCGTTGAATCCGGTGACGCAGACCTGATTGCCCGGGCACGCAACTCCACCCGGCCCACATGGCAAATCGCTCGTCGCGCAGACGCAGCCGCGGTACAACACCTCGCCGTCGGATTGCGTGACGACCACCCGCTCACAACTGCTTCCTCGGCCGCATTCATCGCCACACAGCATCGGCTGGAAGCAATCGTTGGGAACGCAGCCAACCGAGATCTCGGCGATGAAGCGTTCGAAAAAGCCGCTCGGGCAACCGCCGACCGGAGCACACCAGCAGGTCCCATCGCCACGGCATTCCGACCCTGGCGGACACGCGCCGCCACAGGTCTCGTCTTGCCACCCGCCGCAGCGTACCGCGCCTTCATCGATGCAGCCGCAGGGAGACGAACGAAACCGGCCCAACGTCGCGCACGTCATGCCCGCCGGACAAGTGCCGTTGCAGCTCGGCGCCGTGCCCCCGCAGGGAGAAGGATCGGGTTCGACGCAGCCGCAAGATTCGCCGTCCGCGATCGCTTCGCAGGTCGTCCCCTGCGGACAAACGCCGCCACACGTCCGGCGCGCATAGCTACCGCCGCACGGACACCCCTCGAGGGCATCGACCACCGCCGCAACCAACTCGGAAACCGCAATCCGCCCGTCGCCGTCGCGGTCGAAGGACGGGCACGAGTCGTGGGGACTGCGGCCGGTAGAGATGCTGACACCCTGCAGCAGGTCGCCGACCTCGACCACACCGTCCCTGTCGCAGTCGGCGGGACAGGGATCGACGTCGGTCGCCCCGGCGGGGGCGACCAAGCTACCGAGAAACGCTGCGACGACGAGGATCACGGCTCCGATAGACCATCGTCTGTCGCGCATCATTTTGTCAACAAGAGAACCCACTCGTTGGACGACTCGAGGCCGACCGGGTGGTGGTGCAGCACGCGCAGCCCGCGCCGCCGCGCGTACGGCAGGATGTCCTCGCTGGTAACGTTGCGAAAATGCTGGTGTCCGGCGCGCGGCGCGCGGTCGGCGGCGGAAACCTGATCGGACTCGCGCAGCATCGCGAACGGAGTCGTCTCGACGATCAGCAGCTGACCGCCGGGCTTGAGCGCCCACGCCATCTTGGCGATCGCCTCGTCGAGATCGAAAACGTGGTTCAGCGAGCGCAGGCACAACAGGCGGTCGTAGGTCTCGCCCGGGCAGTAGAACTCTTCGATGCCGCCGAGGACGAACACCCCTTCCGGCAGCACCTCGCGCCATTCGTCCAGGCTCGGCTGATCGGGATCGAGCCCCGTGTAAGAGACACGGCCGTCGCGCACCAGAGGGATGATCTCGTCGCGGTAGAGCTGCTCGCCGCAGCCGACATCGAGCACCCGGCCGCTCAAGTGGCGCACGTAGTCGGCAATCCACGCCTCTTCGACGGCGAACGGCTGCCCGTCCACCATGCGGAAGCGGCGACCGCAACCATTCTTGTGGGCGCACTCCTCGCAGGCCGCATCCGGCAACACCCGGCGCATTCCTTCGCGAAAGTCGTCGAGCACTCCGGCGGCGGCGCGATCGAGAAAGAGATGACTCCACTCGTCCTTGATGCGCGCGATTTCCGTCGCATCGAAGTCGCCCGTATCGGTCGTATACTCGTGCAGCTCCTCGCCAGCGATCAGCCACAGCGAGCGCGCTGGCTCCGCCGACCCGGCTGCGTGGGCGTCGCAGTCCTCCGCATTCTCTCGATAGGCCACCGTCGCCGACGACCGCACGAAGTTGAAGGAGTTGGAGTGGACCCGCGGCGCGGCCGCAGCCGCACGCTCGCGCAGTCGATCGACGACGCCGAGGCAAGTCGCAGCCGGCGTTGCAGCACCAACGAACACCCCGCCCGGCACCGGGATCGCCATCATCTCCGCCGGCTGCGCCGGCTCGGCAATGCTCTCGACCGCGAGCAGGGGCCGCTCGCCATGCGTGTTCCAGCCCGCCAGCGGCGCAACCGCGGCGGCGAGCGGGTCCGGCGAATCGGCATCGTCGGCGACGATCAGCTGCACCGACGCCTTGCCGAGGTCGCTGCGCAGCTGCTCGACCTCGTCGGCGAGACGGTCGGCCGGTCGCGACCGCAGGTTCAACACGACGTCGATATCGCACCCCCCGGCACTCGCCTCGGCCCAGGCGCGCAAGCCTGCCAGCACCGCCGCGTAGGAGCCGGCCGCTCGCGTCGACTCGTCGTGGGCGTCCCCCGCGCCGAACAGCTGCAGCCTGAGGTAGCCGAGCCGGGCGCGCAGCAGTCGTTCGCGCGCCGCAGCCTGACACAGCACCGCGCCGGTCGTGATCAAGCCGGGTACGCAGTCGTCGCCGCGAATCGTCGCCAACAGGCGCAGCAAGTCGGGGCGCATGCCCGGATCGCCGCCGATCGGAATCACCAAGCGACCCTTGCGGTCCGAGATGGCGAGCAAGGCGCGGTGTAGATCCTCGGCACTCTGCCCCGCGACCTCGCCTTGGGCAATCGGGCACGCCGGGCACGAGTAGGCGCACTTGGCGCCGACCCAGAAGAGCAGCGTATCGGCACTCGGTCTCATGCTTCGCGAAGCGGAAGGCTCGGCCGCAGCAGTCTCAGCACAACGGGCAAAGCGGCCACGGGCGGTCGCGCCACTTCTAAGGTTTGGCCGTCTCTCGAGCGGCCTCGGGCATCAGCCACTCGAAATCCTCTTCCCGATCGTACACCCGCTGCGCCAGCCAATCGGTGAAGCTCTCCGGTGGCGAGCCGTCGATCACCGCGATGGCGAAATACTCGGTCTCGGTGTCGCCGGCGCGGGCCTGGCTGGCGTGGGTGAGCTCGACCACGACCTCGCCGAAGCGACAGGCGTAGCCGACCTCGGCGAACGTATACTCGACGCGGCCGTCGCCCAGCTTGCAGCCGTCCGGCAACTGCGCGCCCTTGCCGAGCATCGCCAGGAGAAGATCTTCCTGACCAGGCGGGATCCCCGGCGCCGGCGGCGCCTCCTCGACGGCGGCCGAACCGCTCGTACAGGCGCCGATCACGAGGGCGGCCAAGGCAGCTGTGACGATCCCACGCACCCGCAGACTGTGCCACAACCGTGAGAATCAAGTCCAGAACCGTCCGCTGACGGGATCCCCGGGAATGGTATGCTCTTTTATCGATGGCAACGCCGACATTGACTCTCGAAACCGATCCCGCCGCGCGAGACATCGAGCGCCTCGGGCAAGGTCTCACCGAACACTCGCTCGCCTTCACCGCCGGCCCCGGCTTCGCGCCGATCGCCGTCTTCGCCCGCGACGCCGAAGGCGAGCTGGTCGGCGGGATCAGCGGGTTCATCAACTGGACGTGGTTGCAGATCAACCTGTTCTGGATCTCCGACGACCTGCGTCGGCAATCGCTCGGCTCGCAGCTGATCGCCATGCTCGAGTCCGCCGCGATCGAACGCGGTTGCACCGACGCCCATCTCGACACCTTCAGCTACCAAGCGCGGCCGTTCTACGAAGCACGCGGCTACGAGCTGTTCGCAACGCTCGACGACTATCCGCGCGGCCAGCAGCGATTCTTCTTGCGCAAACACCTCACGGCGCAGCCGCACGATTGACCAACGCGCCGGGCTGTTCTACCCGGGGCACATGGCATCCTTCGGCAAGCAACTGTTCTCCTGCGTCCTTCTCGTGTTGCTGGTCGGCCCATCGGCGTCGGCGAGCAGCGGAGAGGCGGTGATCCCGCCGGGGCAGGAGGATCTGCTGGCTCGCCTGCTCGGTCTCCGCGCCGAGCTTCCCGGGAAGTGCACATTCACCAACGGCGAGGTCCAACACACCACCGTACAGGTGACCTACGACTGCCTCGGTGGAGCGGTGGTCTTCCGACTCGTGCATCCGTCGAAGGCGCCCAGCGGGGCGATCGAGTCGACCAAATTCGCCTTGATCGAAGAGTCCGGCACTCCTCCGCCGGGCCTCGCCACGGCGCTGGTCGAGCGGCTGCAGAAAGGCGAGTCGGAGTTCGAATGGCTGTGGATCGGTCGCGATGAAGAGATTGCCACGCCGCGCGCGCTGGTCGGCCTGATCGCGGCGGCGGTACTGATCGCGGGCGCCCTCTTCTGGCTTCTTCGTCGCGCCGCCCGGCGGCGGGCGTCATAACCGCGCGCCGGAAGCCCCGGTGATGCTCCTTGGCTCGATCGCCCGCAGCCGACGCGCCGACTGAACCGCCCGGCCGCAGCGCCGCGGTCGCCGCCGCACAGCTGGTCCTCCTCGCCAGCGCCGCCCTGGCGCTGGTGCGAGTCGCCGGCACCTCGCCCATCCTTTGGATGGACACCGTCAACGACCAGGTCGAAGTGCGCCGCTGCATCGAGGACGACTCGTGCAGCCTCAGCGGTGTCCAGACCTCGATCCGCGGACTCTCCGCCGCCGTGTCCTGGCTCCAGCTCCGCACCCTGGCCACCTGGGCGGGAGCCGGGCTCGGCGACCAGCACCGCCTGATCCTGTTTCTCGACGCCGTCGCCCTGGGACTGCTGCTGCTGCTCGGCAACCGCCTCGGCGGCGCGATCGCGGGATCGCTCGCCGTGCTGCTCGTCGTCTACGACATCGGCGGCGTCATTCGCATGTCGGCTTTGCACAACAGCGTCGCCCTGCTCTTTCTCGGCACGGTCTTGTTGCTCAGCTGTAGCGCCGCAGTCGCGCGTCCGGGCATCGGCGCGATCGTCGCCGCTGCGGCGAGCGCGGCGATCCTCGCCAACGTGCATCTGGTCGGCGCCGTCGCCGGACTCTCGGTCGCGCTGGTCGCACTCGCGGCGCCGCGGCGCAAGCTGCTGCACGCCGCAGCGGCGAGCCTGCTCTTTGTCTCCGCCACAATCGCGCTAGCGCCCACCGGATGGATCGAGAACGCGCTCGCCCTGCTCGGGCCGAGCGCGCAACGAACCAGCGCGCAGGTCGCCGGAATCACCAGCCCGACCTTCGCATGGGCCTCGTTCGCGGTCGCGGCGCTGGCGCTCAGCATCCCGCTGCGCGGACCTATCGCCAACCGATACCGGCACTCCGCCCTGGCGCCGATCGCGATCGTGCTGCCGCTGCTGGCAACCTTCGTCGTCGCCACCAGCTTCGGGTTCGCCCCGGAGGCAAAGTACCTGGCCCACGCCAAACCGGCGATCGCCCTCGCCGCCGCCCTGGTGTTCGCCGCATCGACTACGGCGGCGACGCGGGCTCTCCGAGCAGAGCGGCTGCGCGCGCCGCTGGCGGTCGCCGTCAGCCTGGCCTGCGCCGGGTTGGTCGCGGTACCCAGCTGGTCGCACAGCTCGGTCGTCGAGCCCCCGGCCCTTACCTTCGACGATCTCGACGCCGCCATCGAGGTGCTCGACTCGGACCTCGAGTGGTCGCGTGCGCAGATCCTGCAACGCCTCAAGTCGCCGCCCGGCATCGCCGTGCTCACCGCCGCCATGCAGCACCCACTTGCCGGCCTGCCGCAATCCGACACCGACGACGCCGTCGCACTGTTTGCCGGGCTGCCACCGGGGAAGGTTCCGCGACCGCTGCCGGATGGTTGGTATCACCTCGGCGAGACCGCCGACCTGGCATCGGTTCTCGTCGTCAGCCGCGCCGCGATCGACTGGAACCGGATCGAAGTGTGCGCGGCGCGGCGCGGGGAACGCAAAGCCTGCGACGTCGGCGAGTGGACGTACACGGAAACCAGCGGCGTGCGCGTTTCCGGCATGCCTCCAGCCGGAGTCGGTTGGACAGGCGACCT
>JAUIGL010000040.1 GCA_030430165.1 bacterium
CTAGATCCTAACCCCTAGCCCCTGCATTTAAGCTCACATAAGCTCAGCCGACATGGCAGCGACGACCAAACAGCTGATCGACTGGGACCACCGCTATATCTGGCATCCCTTCACCCAGATGGAGGACTGGCTGCGCAGCGATCCCGTGATCATCGAGCGCGGCGAGGCCAACTATTTGATCGACACCGAGGGCAATCGGTACCTCGACGGGGTTTCCTCGCTGTGGTGCAACGTCCACGGCCACCGCAAGCCCGAGCTCGACCAGGCCCTCAGAGAGCAGTCGGAGAAGGTCGCGCACAGCACCATGCTCGGACTGGGTAACGTCCCGGCGACGCATTTAGCCAAGCGCCTGATCGACCTCGCGCCGGATTCCGTCAACCGCGTCTTCTATTCCGACGCCGGCGCAACCGCGGTCGAGATCGCTCTCAAGGTTGCGCTGCAGTACTGGAGCCTGCGCGGCGAGGAGCAGCGAACCCGTTTCGTGTCGCTGACCGAGGCTTACCACGGCGACACCTTGGGGGCCGTCGGAGTCGGCTACAGCGACGCCTTCCACCGCTTTTACCGTCCGGTGCTGCGCCCGTCGCGCCAGATTCGGCCGCCCCACTACTATCGCTGGCTGCAGGGGCAATCGGCCGAGGAGGCGCTGCAGTCGTCGATCGCGCATGCCGAGGACGTGCTCGAAGCCTGTGGCGGCGTCACCGCGGCGATCATCGTCGAGCCTCTGATGCAGGGCGCCGCCGGCATGTGGGCACAACCGCCCGGCTTCCTGCCGGCGATCCAGGAGCTGGCGCGTCATCACGGAACCCTGCTGATCTGCGACGAGGTCGCCACCGGCTTCGGGCGCACCGGCGAGATGTTCGCGGTCGATCACGAAGGGATCCGGCCGGACATGATGTGCCTCGGCAAGGGAATCACCGGCGGATACCTGCCGCTCGCCGCGACCCTGATCTCCGAGAGAATCTTCGAACGCTTCCTCGCGCCCTACGACAAGTTCCAGGCTTTCTTCCACGGCCACACCTACACCGGCAACCAGCTCGCCGCAGCCGTCGCCGTCGCCAATCTCGAGCTGTTCGAGAGCGAGCGGATCGTCTCGCGCGTGCAGAGTCGCACCGAGCGCTTGCGCGACCTCCTCGCCCAGCACGTCGAGCCGCTCGAGCACGTCGGCGACATCCGCCAGCGCGGCGTCATGGTCGGCATCGAGTTGGTTCGCGACCGCGAGCAGCGCGCGCCCTACGACCCCGCCGAACGCATGGGGGCCCGGGTGATCGAGGAAGCGCGGCGCCACGGCGTCATCATCCGACCGCTCGGCAACGTGATCATCCTGATGCCGCCGCTCAGCATCTCCGAGAGCGAGCTCGACCAGCTGGTCCGAGTCACCGCCGCGGCGATCGACAAAGAGACGTTCTAGCCCAGACCGGACAGCAGCCCGATGAATCGTGAACTGGCCAACCAAGTCGTCGCCAAGCTCGGTCTCGACGGGCGTCCGCCCGGCACCCTCGACGGCCTATCCTCGCTCTACCGCGCCTGGTGCGAGAACGTCCCCTTCGACAACGTGCGCAAGCTGATCCATTTGCGCAGCGGCGAGGGCGGCCCCCTGCCCGGCGACGACACCGAGGACTTCTTCACCGCCTGGCTGCAGCACGGCTGCGGCGGCACCTGCTGGGCGGGAAACGGAGCGCTGCACGACCTGCTGCGCGAGCTCGGCTTCGACGCCAGGCGCGCCGTCGCCACCATGGTCGCCGCTCCCGACCTGCCGCCCAACCACGGCTCGGTGGTGGTCGAAATCGACGGCACCGACTACATCGTCGACGCCTCGATTCTACATGGAACACCGCTGCCGATGATCGTCGGGCAAGAGAGCACGATCGATCACCCCGCGTGGGGTGTGCTCGGTCACTGGCAGGACGGAGCCTACTCGGTGCGCTGGCGCAACTTCGTCACCGGCGGCGCCGGCATGGAGTGCGTCTTCAACTCGTTCGGAGCAAGCAGGAATGAGTTCGCGGAACGCCACGAGCGGACCCGAGAGTGGAGCCCGTTCAACTTCGGCCTGACCGTCAACCTGGTGCGCGGCGGCGCCAGGATCGGAGCATCGTGGGGCCGGCTCTACCTGATGGATTCCGCCGACGAGCCCGCAGCGCGGGATTGCGACGACGACGGGCGCCGCCGCTTTCTCGTCGAGGAAGTGGGAATGAGCCAAGCGATCGCGGAAAAGCTACCCGCCGACCTGCCCTTCACCCCGCCGCCCGCGACGGACGGGTAGCGGCCCGGCACATCGTCGTTCGCTCGCTCTCGGTCGCTATTGCGAGACCGCGGGTCGACGTGGAGCTCGTCAGTTCAGATCGTCGTCTTTCCAGTACTTCGTTCCGGTCAGGTTCGCCGCGAACATGATGCCGGCCTCGGTCACCTGGTAGATCGCCATCCCCTCGACGAAGCGCGCTTCGGTCTGGATCGAGTCCTTGCCGGCCACGCCGCTGGCTTGTCCGGTCGCCTCGAAGCCGATGTCGACGAACCTGCGGAACGATGCGCGATCCTCGAACAGAAAAATCAGCTTGAAGTACTGCGCCCCGGCGCCAACGTTGACCCCACCGGTCGCCATCTTCATGTAGGTGCGCTTGCCCGAGGCTTTTTCGACGGCGACCCCGGCGCCGAATCCGGTGGTGATCATGAACGACATCTTCTTGGTGTCGAACACCGCGTAGCCGTAGGACACGTCGTACAGCTTCTTCGCGGCTTGGTTCTTCGCAAACAGCTGATCCAGTCCCGCCTTCGCCGAGCGATCGATCTCGGCGCGCTTCTCCGCCGGGGACTTGGTACCGCGGATCGCCTCGCCGGTATTCTTCAGGTCGTCGCCAACCGCGCCGGCGGTGTCGGAGACGGCTTCTCCAGCCCCCTTGACCGCATCTCCGACCGAATCGAGCACCCCTGCCCGGGCCGCGGAAACTAGAAGCACTCCAACTGCAATCAAACGAAGCAACGATGACATCTGCACCTCCCTGCGAGCCTGAAAACGCTCGGCATCACACTACTCTTTCAATCATAGGCCGATCCCCCGCTGCGGAAAAGCAACCCTCACGCCGCGCAGAGGGTCAGTTTGATATCGTCGGACTTCGTCCCGCCACCCTGTCCCCCGCCCGCAGAGGGTGTCGATTTTCTCCAGTGACCGCCAAACCGTTTGTGATCCCCTCTCCCCCCGGGAGAGGGCCAGGGTGAGGGCGTATCCAATGGCTGCGGCACGCAAACCATTGTGCCGCATTGGCTAGCGACGCCTTTCGGTCCCCTCACCTTTAATCCTCTCCCGCCAGCAATGCGGGAGAGGGATTCTGTGCGCGCTTCGCGCGTTTCTTTCGAGAAAATCGAGCGTCGGCGCCGGTCGATAAAGTGGCATGCGCGCACGGAATGTGACACGAAAGATCCTCATCCGCTCGGGTGTGACCAGACGATGGGCTCGAACCAGGCAAAAACTCCGGCGGTGCTCGGGGGGGAACCCGAATTCGCGACGCCGCTCTACTATACGCGCGCCCGCGTGCCGGACCGCGGAGTCTTCGACTCCTACGTCGACCGAGTCTTCGAGTCGGCCTGGTTCACCAACGACGGCGAGTTGGTCCGCGAGCTCGAGCGACGCCTCGCCGACCGCCTCGGCGTCGGCTTCTGCTGCCTGTTCGCCAACGGCACCGCCGCTCTGCTCGCCGCCTTGAAGTGCCTCGACCTCGACGGGCAGGTGCTGACCACTCCCTTCACCTTCGCGGCGACGGTACACGCGATCGCCTGGAATGGGCTCGAGCCGGTGTTCTGCGACATCGATCGCGACACCTGGAATCTCGCCCCGGACGCCGTCCAGGCAGCCGCGACCGATACAACCTCCGCCATCGTTCCGGTGCACGTATTCGGAGTGCCGGCAGCCCTCGCCAAC
The DNA here is from genome assembly GCA_030430165.1 of bacterium. Classification (GTDB taxonomy): domain Bacteria; phylum Desulfobacterota; class Binatia; order HRBIN30; family CADEER01; genus CADEER01. Next base: position 3,911 of record JAUIGL010000040.1, read on the forward strand.
CTCGAACGGATCGCCAAGCGACGTTCTCTCGCTCTGCTCTACGACGCTGCCCACGCGTTCGACGTCCGCGTCGGAGAAGCACCGATCGGCAGCTTCGGCGATCTGTCGGTGTTCAGCTTCCACGCGACCAAGCTCTTCCATACCATGGAAGGCGGCGCGGTGGTCGGCTCCGACCCGGCGCTGCGCGACGAGCTCGCCTTGCTGCGCAACTTCGGCATCGTCAACGAAGAAGAGGTCCGCGGTCTGGGAATCAACGGGAAGATGTCGGAAGTACACGCCGCCACCGGCCTCGCCCTCCTCGAAGCCACCACCCGGGACGTCGATCGCCGACGCCGGCTCGCCGCGATCTACGAGCAAAGCCTCGGCGCGATCGACGGCATCGGCTTTCAGCGCACCGCCGACGACACCGCCGGCAACGGCAGCTATCTGGCGATCCGCATCGAGCCGGAGAGGTTCGGCCTCGACCGCAACCAGCTGCACGACGCGCTGCGCGCCGAGAACATCGTCAGCCGAAAGTACTTCTACCCCCTGTGCTCGGAAAACGAGGCCTACCGCCATCTGCCGTCCGCCGCACGCGAGAACCTGCCGATCGCCCACGCCGTCGCCAGTGAGGTGCTGTGCCTGCCGCTGTTCGGCGATCTCCCCGCCGACGACGTCGAGCGAGTGGTCGCGGCGATTCTCGCCATCCACCGCGCCGCGCCGGCGGTGCGGCGCGCCCTCGAGGAGGCCGCCAGATGAGCGCTTCCGGCAGCGACCGGCGCGCGCTACTCAGCGTCGTCATCCCCGTGTACTACAACGAGGACAACATCCCCGTGACCTGGGAGGCCCTGCGGCAGGTGCTCGAGGATCTGCCGCAGGCGATCGACTGGGAGGTCATCTTCGTCGACGACGGCTCGGGCGACGACTCGTACCGGCGTCTCGAGGAAGTGCGAGCCAGCGCTGGCGATCGCGTATCGATTCTCAAGTTGAGCCGCAACTTCGGCCAGGTAGCGGCCATCCTGGCGGGCATGAAGGCGGCCCGCGGCGACTGTTGCGTCGTCATGTCGGCCGATCTCCAGGATCCGCCCGAGCTCATCCTCGAAATGGCGGCGCGCTGGAACGGCGGCGCGCGCAAGATCGTGCTGGCGACGCGCGCGGATCGCGAGGACGGCGCGATCGCGCGGCTCACCTCGCGCGCGTTCTACTGGATGATGCGACGCTTCGCCCTGCCGACGATGCCGGTCGGCGGCTTCGATTTCTTCCTCGTCGACCGGCGCGTCCTCGACATCGTCAATGCCACCGAGGAGCGCAACACGTTTCTCCAGGGCCACATTCTCTGGACCGGCTTCGAACCCGAGCTGATCGAGTACACCCGCCGGAAACGCGAGATCGGGCGCTCGCGCTGGACCCTGTCGCGCAAGGTGAAGTACTTCTTCGACGGCTTCGTCACCTACACCGTCGCACCGATTCGCTTCATCAGCTTGTTCGGGCTCCTCGTCTCGATGAGCAGCTTCGCCTACGCGATCGTCATCATGGTCGCCCGCATCTTCATGCCCGTCCCCGCCGAGTGGTGGGCGCCGTGGGCGATCAGCATCCTGATTCTCGCCGGCGTTCAGCTGGTGATGCTCGGCATCATCGGCGAGTATCTGTGGCGCAACTACGCCGAGAGTCGCAAGCTGCCGAACTACGTCGTCGAATCTTCGATCGGTCCGGCGGATCGGGCGGAACCGGAGGACGAGTGACGATGCTCCCCGAATTGGTGATCATCGGCGCCGGCCCGCACGCGAGGGAGATCGGCGACATCGTCGATGCCATCAACGCGGTGGCACCGCGCTACCAGCTCCTCGGCCACGTCGTCGACCCGGAGTTCGGCGCACCCGGAGACGATGCCGGCGGGCGCCCGATCATCGGCGGCTTCGACCAGCTCCGAGCGGGCCGGCTGGCGGTGTGCGGAATCGGCAACACCGACGACCGCCGCAGGGCGGCGCGACGGGCGCCCGCAGTCGAGTTCCCGCCACTGGTCCATCCGCACGCGGTCGTCCCGTCTCATCTCACCCCGGGCCCCGGAACCGTCATCGCGGCAGGCTGCGTGCTGACTCGCGAGATCCGGATCGGTGCGCACGTTCACCTGAACATCGGTTGCACCGTGAACCACGAGTGCGATCTGGGAGACTTCTGCTACATAGCCCCAGGCGTCCACCTCGCCGGCCGCGTCGCCGTCGGCGAGGGCTGCTGGGTCGGCATCGGCGCCTCCGTCCTCGAAGGCCGGTCTCTCGGCGCCTGGTCGTGCATCGGAGCCGGCGCCGCCGTGATCGACGACGTGCCGGCCAACGCCACCGCAGCGGGCGTGCCGGCGCGGGTCATATCGACGCGTCCGGCGGGCTGGCAGGACCCGGCCTGAGGGGTGCGGCAGCCGGTCCCGGCGCGGCTCGGGCGGCAGCACATCGACGACGGTTGGACGAAGCGCCACAATTTTGTCTGTTGACCCGGCCGCCAAGGCCCGGGAGGCCGCCTCTCAGCCGGCCCTGGATGTCGGCAAGGAGATTGGCATCACCCTTGCTGTTTCCTTGGACACAGCCTTTCAATTCGCTCCCCCGAAGCTCACGACAGGCCTTCCCCCCGCCCGAGTGAGCTGATTGAATGGGGCTCGTCGGCAACGGCGGGCCCCATTTTGCTACAAAGAGCGTTTTTGGTCACAGGAACCGATACCGGAATCGGAAAAACCACGGTTTCCTGTGCAATTGCCGCCGCTGCCGCCAATCGCGGCTGCAAGGTGGGGGTTCTCAAGCCGATCGAAACCGGCTGCCGGCCCGACCCGCGCGGCGTGCTGATTCCGGAGGACGCCGAGCGCCTGCGCTATTTCTCCGGCTGCCGCGAGCCGATCGACACCATCTGCCCCTATCGCTTCACCGACCCCCTCGCGCCGAGTATTGCCGCCGTGCGCGACGGCCACGAGATCCGGGTCGATGCGATCGTCGAAACCATCGTCGACTTCCGCCGCCGCCACGACCTGACCCTGGTCGAGGGCGCCGGCGGGTTGCTGGTGCCGATCTGGGGCGACACGACCTTTGCCGACCTCGCTCTCGAGGCGAAGCTGCCGCTGCTGATCGTGGTCGGCAATCGCCTCGGCGCGATCAACCACGCCCAACTCACCGCCGGCTGGGCGCGCGCGGTCGGCCTCGAAACGGCCGGCTACGTGATCAACAATCTGTCCGCCGAAGAAGACCTCGCCGCCAAGACCAATATCGACGTCCTCGCCGAGTTGCTCGGGCCGCCGCTCGGCATCCTGCCGTGGCTCGGCGAGATCGGACGCACCGCCGCCGACCGGCAGCGACTCGCCGAAGCCGGCTCGCACGCGGTCGCGATCTCGGCGTTGATGGGCTGACGCTAGCTTGCCAGCGCCGCCGCCGTCGCGGCGGCGTACACCGTCTTGAGAGCGACGTTCTTCTCGCGCGCGATCCTGCGGCAGACCTCGTACTCCGGGGCGACGTTGACCGTACCGTCGGGCGCGGTCGCGATCTTGACCGGCACCTCGCCGAAGGGAGTCGAGACCACCTTCTCGACACGCGGCGCTTCGAGCCGGGCAACTGGGTAGTAGCGCACGCCAATCGAAGAGGTCTCGCGCAAGACGATCCCCGCCAGCACCTCGCGCAGACCTGTATCGGCCAGCACCGAGAACACCACTGCGGGCCGCCCCTTCTTCATCACCACCGGTTGCAGCCAGACGTCGCGCGCGCCGGCTGCGAACAACACCTCGGCGGCGTGCTCGAAGATCTCGGGGTTGGAGTCGTCGATGTTGGCTTCGAGGACGACCAGATCCTCGCTGCTCGACGCAGCGGTCGCGCCGAGCACCAGGCGCAACAGATTGGGGCGATCGACCCCCTCGCGCGTGCCGGCACCGTAGCCGACCCGCTCGACGGTGAGCTCGGGCGGCGGCTCGGGACGCGCCTGCGCGGCGACGATCGCCGCCCCGGTGGGAGTCGTCAGCTCGCCGATTCCGTCCTCGTAGCGAGCGCGAAACCCGTCGAGCAACTCGGCGGTGGCCGGCGCCGGAACCGGCATCCGGCCGTGCTGGCAGTCGACGAAGCCCGAGCCCAACGGAATCGGCGAAACGAAAATCTCTTCGGCGCCGAGGTACTCGATCCCGATCGCCGCCCCGACGATGTCGACGATCGAATCGATCGCCCCAACCTCGTGGAAAGCCACGTCCTCGGGGGGTTTCTGGTGGATCCTCCCCTCGGCGATCGCGAGCTTGGCGAAGATGGCGATCGCCCGGTCGCGCACGCGCCGATCGAGACCGCTGCCTTCGATCTCGGCGCGAATGTCGCCGAAATGCCGATGCAGGTGTCCCTTCGGGGCGACGTCGACGACCACGTCGAACTTGGTCGCGGCAATCCCGCTCACCTTCTTGGTCGATCGCTCGAGCCGATAACCGGAGATAGCCAGCTTGGCGAGCTCATCGCGAATCAAGTCGAACGGAACCCCGAGGGCCAACAGCGCCCCCACCGTCATGTCACCGCTGACCCCGGAGAAGGCGTCGAAATACAGGGCTCGGGGCATGGTCTCAGACCTCGAGCGCGCTCGGCAAGTCGCTTTCGCTCATCCGGCCAGCATAAGGCGGTCCCGCTCTACCCCGCAAGGCGGGCTCGACGATCGGCCGGACGTGCACCGCGTTGACAAGCGACGCGCCGCCGCTTGAGATGGACGCCGATGGAAACTGCTCTCTGGATCCTCGGTGCAACCATGCTCCTGGCCGTGTGCTTGGCCGGGCTGGTGTCGCTCGTCTTCGGCCTCCCGGGGACCTTCGTCATCGCCTTGGCGGCGCTGGTCTACGCCTGGGCGACGGGGTTCACCACGATGACCTGGACCACCCCGGTCTGGTTATTCGGCTTGGCGATCGCCGGCGAGGTCATCGAGCTGTTGGTGACTGGCGCCGCCGCCGGAGCTGCCAGCCAACAGCAAAGCCGGCGCGTCAACATCGCCACCATCGTCGGCGCGATCATCGGCGGCATCGTCGGCACTCCCTTCTTGTTCGGCGTCGGCTCTCTGATCGGCGCGATGCTCGGCGCCTTCGCCGGAGCGGCGCTCGCCGTGAGCAGCGACGGCGGCACCTGGCAGCACTCGATGCGCGTCGGCCTCGCCGCCCTCAGGGGCAAGTTTTTCGGCTTCGTCGTCAAGGCCGCAATCGCCGCGACCATGATCGTCATCGTCGCCAGCGCTCTGGTCGCCTGAGGCAAGACCGCGTCCGTTGATCCCACCGGGGGCTTCGCTATGGTGGCGGCTGGATGCCGCCCCGAGGGCCCTCCGCTGGCTGAGACAGTAGACGAATCCAAGATTCCCATACGCCGCGGTCACGTCTTCATGGTCGCCGCAGCCGTCGTATGCGGGCTCGGCGGCGGGCTCGGCGCCGTCGCCCTGCACAACCTGATCCACCTCGCGCAGAGCGTCTTCTTCGACGCCGATCACTCCTTCCTCGAAGCGGTGCGCGCGGCACCCGCCTGGCAGCGATGCCTCGCCCCGGCGGCAGGCGGTCTACTGGTCGGCCCGCTGGTCTACTTCCTCGCCCGCGAAGCCCGGGGACACGGCGTTCCGGAGGTGATGAAGGCGATCCTGCTGCGCGGCGGCGCGATTCGGCCACGCGTCGTCGTCGTCAAGGCGCTCTCCGCCGCGATCACCATCGGCTCGGGAGGATCGGCCGGGCGCGAGGGTCCGATCGTCCAGATCGGCGCCGCGCTCGGATCTTCACTGGGCCAGGTGCTCAACGTGTCGACCTCACAGCTGCGCACCCTGGTCGGCTGCGGCGCCGCGGCGGGAATCGCCGCCGCCTTCAACGCACCGATCGCCGGCGCCCTGTTCGCTGTCGAGGTCCTGCTCGGCGATTTCGGCGTGCCACAGTTCAGCCCGATCGTCATCGCCTCGGTGGTCGCGACCATCGTGTCGCGACTGATGCTCGGTGACTCGCCGGCATTCGAGGTACCCGGCCACGAGCTGGTCAGCCCGTTCGAGTTGCTCCCCTACACCGTCGTCGGCATCGTCGCCGGAGGCGTCGCCTTCACCTTCATCCGAACCCTCGACCGCTTCGAAACGTACATCGACCGCGCCAGCGTTCCGCCCGAGTATCTCAAGCCGGCCATCGGCGGGGTCGTGGTCGGGATCGTCGGCCTGTGGTTTCCGGAGATTTTCGGCACCGGCAGCGAAACCATCCACGCCGCGCTCTCCGGCGAGCTCACCACCGGCCTGCTCGGCGCCCTCCTCTTCGCCAAGATCTTCGCGACGTCGGTCACCCTGGGATCGGGCGGCTCCGGAGGTGTGTTCGCTCCCTCGCTGTTCCTCGGCGCGATGACCGGCGGCTTCCTCGGCAGCCTCCTGCACCAGTGGTTCCCCGAGTACACGGCGGGATCCGGCGCCTACGCCCTGGTCACCATGGGCGCGGTCGTCGCGGCGACGACGCAGGCTCCGATCACGGCGATCATCATCATCTTCGAGCTCACCGGCGACTACTTGATCATTCCGCCGCTGATGGCGGCCTGCGTCGTCAGCACCCTGGTCGCGGGACGCCTCGACCAAAACTCGATCTACACGATCAAGCTCCGCGCCGAGGGCATCGAGATCGGCAAGCAGAACGACCCCAACGTGCTGCGCGACGTCCGGGTCCGCGAGATCGTCGACCGCGCCCCCGAGACCATCCTCGCCTCCGCCAGCTTCGCCGAGGTACTCGACGTCGTGCTGGCCAGCCACCACGACGAGGTCTTCGTGCTCGACGCCGACGAGTCGATGATCGGCGCCCTCTCGATGCAGGAGATCCGCCGGCTGATCGTCGAGAGCGACGCCTTGCGCCTGATCGCGGTGGCCGGCGATCTCGTCGACCGGCATCGGCCGACGGTTCGCATGAACGACAACCTCGATGTGGTCATGCAGCTGCTCAACCACGCCGACATCGACGGTCTCGCCGTGGTCGACGACAGCGATCCGCGCAAGCTGCTGGGGATCGTCCGCCAGCGCGACGTCAACCACGCGCGCCAGCAAGCCCTGCTCGAACGCGACCTCGCCGGCAGCATGTCGAGCACGGTCAACATCCTCGGCCAAGTGCGGCAGGTCGACGTCGGCGACGGCTACGTGGTGCAGGAGATCCCCGCCCCCCACTCTTTCCTCGGCCAGACGATTCGCCAGCTCGCGCTGCGCCCGCGCTTCGGTGTCCAGGTCATTTTCGTGCGCAGCCGCCAGGACGAGACCGGTAACCGCCGCCTCGACGTGCCGCACCCCGACACCGAGATCCGCGAGGGCGACACCCTGATCATCGCCGGCACCAAACAGGCCGCCGACGACCTCCAGCATCTGTGAGTTTGCAAAGGGGGGGGCAGTTTGATTCGCAACTGCGTTTGCTCGGGGTGGCACGGCCCAAACCCGAATTCCGTCCCCCCTTGCCAAGGGGGGACTTCAGGGGGGTCACGCGAGCGCCGTTGGCCCGCAAAGAGAAGCTGCTCGCACGCGGCAGTGACCTCCCCCTGCCCCCTCCTTGGTAAGGAGGGGGGATCAAGGGATGCTCTTCGGCACTGCCCGGTAGTCACACTGACCCACTACCCGAGTTTGCCGGCGGTTGCCTCGCTAGCCGATCGGTGTTTCACCCGTAGTGGAGGCGCTTGCCGAGCCAATGACCAGAGAACCGAAGCCCGGTACGAAGGGACCGGCCGCGAAGCCGCGGATCGGGTTCGTCGGCTGCGGCCTGATCGCCGGCATGCACGCCGGACTGTTGGCCGCGTGCGGCGAGGACTACCAGATCGTCGCCGCTTTCGACCCGGACTCGAAGCGCTGCGGCGACTTTGCCGAACAATGGGGCGCCGCGCCCGCGGCGAGCGCAGCCGACGTCGTCGACCGTTCCGACGCGGTCTACGTATGCACCTGGACCAGTGAGCACGCCGCCGTCGTCGACACGGTCGTCGGCGCCGGCCGACATGTGTTCTGCGAGAAACCGCTCGCCTTCGACGCCGCCGCGGCAGCGGCGATGGCCGAACGGGTCGCGGAGGCCGGCGTCGTCAACATGGTTGGGCTGATCCTGCGCTCGACACCGGCGATGCTCGCCTTGCGCGAGATGATCCATTCGCCCGACTCGGGTCGGGTCATGAACGTCGTGTTTCGCGACGACCAGTACCTGCCGATCCAGGGCATGTACGGCTCCGATTGGCGCGGTGACCAAAGCCGCGCCGGGCGTGGAGCGCTGCTCGAGCACTCGATCCACGATCTCGACCTGCTCGAGTGGCTGGCCGGCCCGGTCGCGAGCATCGCCGCATCGCAACACTTCTTTCACGGTCTCGACCGGATCGAGGATTCGATCAGCTGCCTCTTGCGCTACGAGTCGGGCGCGACCGCGACCCTGACCTCGGTGTGGCACGACATCACCTCGCGACCCAGCCAACGGCGCATCGAGGTCTTTTGCGAGCGAGCCCTGTACACCCTCGATGGCGAGTGGACCGGCCCGCTGCACTGGGAACGAGTCGACGGGGACGAAGTCACTCGCGGTAGCATCGAGGGCGACGCAATGACCGATTGGCTGAGCCAGCGCAGCATCGAGCCGCGCTGGCCGCCCGCCGTCTTTCTCCGCGCGATCCGCGACGGCGGAGCGGCGACCCCGGCCTTCGCCGACGCGATCCGCGCCCACGAGCTGGTCGACGCCGCCTACCGCTCGGCCGAGATCGGCGGGGCGGCGGTGGATGCCACGAGGGCGACTGCCAGACCGCTTTGAAATTCTCGCTTCGGCGACTCAGAGTAGCCCAAACACGACTGGGAGCCACGCATGTACGAGACCATCGATTTCACGGTCGAGGACAAGATCGCGACCCTCACCCTCAATCGCCCGCAGCGTATGAACGCAATGAATCAGCAGATGAAGGACGACCTGCGCAGCAGCTGGGAACGGGTCAAAGACGATCCCGACATCTGGGTGGCGATCATCACCGGCGCCGGCGAAGCGTTCTCGACCGGGGCCGACGTCGACACGATGGACAAGAAGGGCTTCGTCAAGAAAGATCGCTGGCGCGAGCTCTGCATGCAGGAGAACATTCGCACCCAACCGACACCGCGGCGCATGCAGGTGCACAAGCCCGTCATCGCCGCCGTCAACGGCCTCGTTGGCGGCGTGTCGCTGGACCACGTCACCGAGTCCGACATTCCGATCGCCTCGGAGCGCGCGCAGTTCTTCGACCCACACGTCTCGATCGGCTTCGTTTCATCGCACGAGATGGTCAACATGGTGCGACGGGTGCCGCCGGCAGTGGCGATGCGGATGGCCTTGATGGGCAAGTACGAGCGCATGTCGGCGCAGCGCGCCTACGAGGTCGGCCTGGTGACGGAAGTGGTCGACCACGACCAACTCATGACGCGCGCAACCGAGATCGCCAAGACGCTCCTGAAGAACGCCCCGATGGCCATGTGGGGCACCAAGCTCGGCATCCAGCACGGCCTCGGACTACCCGTCGCCCAGGCCGACGACATCGCCGCCGGCTACTTCGAGGTGGTCGAGCAGTCGGAAGACTACAAGGAGGGACCGAAGGCGTTCACGGAAAAGCGCAAGCCGAGCTGGAAGGCGAAGTAGCCTCAAAGAAAAAAAAGAAACCACGGATAAACACGGATAATCACTGTGGCGCTAGGAGTGGAGCGGCATGGGCATCCGTCAAAACAAAGTCATTCAGAATGAGTTTGGGATGATCCCGGGAATGCCTCTTGGGCTCTTCTCTTGTCCGTGTCGATCCGTGTTCACCCGTGGTTTTATTTTTCTTCGAGGCTAGCCCTTCGAGCGTAGTCGGTCGTAGGCCTGCTGGATCTCCACCGACTTGTCGTGCGCGACCTGGCGCAGCTCCTCGCCGAGGGTTGCGACCCGGTCCGGGTGGTACTGCTTCATCTTTTCTCGGTAGGCCGCGGTGATCTCTTGCTGGGACGCGCCTCTTGCAACGCCCAGGATGTCGTGGGGGTCGCGTGACGCCGCGGGCTTCGACACCGGTTCTTCTTGCTCGGCGTCGGCGTCCGCGCTGGGTTGTCGGCCGAAGTAGATCGCGGCGAGCAGGATCGCCAGATCGTCGAGCAACCCGATCGGCAGGGTGTCCGGAATGATGTCGAAGGGAATGCGGAGATAGAGAAGCGCCAGCGCCAGCAGCAGGATGGGGCGCACCAAGCGCGTCAGGCCGGCCCAGCCGTCGGGGTTCTTCCACACGTAGTAGAGAACCGCGACGGCGATGACCGGAACCAGAAAACGGCCCACGGCTCACCCGCCGAGATGGTCGCGCAGGCGGTCGAGGAAGGCGCACTGGGCAGGCACCATCATCTCGTAGGCCTGGGTGACCGGATAGAAGCCGCAGACGTCGTTCTCTTCGTCGCCACCGCGGCATTTACCCTTGGCGTCGATCGCCGCCTCTCCCGCCGGAGTCACGGTCGCCCACCAGGCGCGAACCAGTTTGCGGCCGCCCTTCTGGACCACCGAGCCGAGCGGGGCGCGGAGAACCACCGCGACTCCGGTTTCTTCCAGGGTCTCGCGGACGGCGGCGTCCTCGGGCGATTCGCCGGCATCGACCAGTCCCTTGGGGATGCCGAACAGCGGCTTCTGGAAGCTGGCGCCGCGCGGATGAACGAGCAGGACCTCGCTCTCCGCGCGGCGCGTGACCACACATCCGGCAGCGACGACACTGGGACTCACTGCGTCGCCCCGCCGAGATTCCCTCTACTTGCCGAAGCGGTTCAGCGTCGACATCTCGAAGTAGTTGTCGTCGAAGGTGATGTTGGAGTCGAACCCGGAACGCGGGCTCGACTTGATGCCGGCGACTGTCGCCTGATCGCGCTTGATGTTCTCGGCACACTGGAAAGCCATGGCCGACCCCTGCACCCAGTCTTTCTGTCCATCCGGTCGCGTCACTTCCTTGGGCAGGAACGCCATCACCTGGTAGGTGTTGAGCAGCTCACCCTTCCAGCTGTACTTCGAGTTCCACGACCCCTGGTAGGTGATCGCGTCGATGTACATCTCCATGCGCCCGTAGAGATAGTACTTGTCGTTCGGAACCGCCTCGATGACCCAGTGCGGACGCAGCGCCAGCGCGCCGGTTGCCGACGCCCACGGCACGCCCTGCCAATCGTCCTTCATGTAGCCGATGAAGGGAATGTCTGGCCACTGCGCGCGCCAACCGCCGCTGTCGAGCCATTCGGTCTGGCCCTTGTCTTCGAGGCTCAGCGGATCGACGAAGCGCAGCACGTTCTTCTTGCCGACCAGCTTCCACGAGAAATCCTCCGCCTTGCCGTCGAAGAACGGACCGTCGTCCTGGCTCATGTCGGAACCGAGGAAGCCGTCGGAGCGATTGGCGGGACTGACCGCGCGCACCCGGCGCAGCGCCGGAACGAACGACCAAGAGGAGTCGCGCTTGCCCGGATCGCGGTAGCGCCAGGACAGGGCCGCGGTTCCGTTCAGGTCGACCGGCGTCTTCACCACCGTCAGGAACTGGCTGAGGAGGTTGAGCGGATTGTCTTCTCGATCGTCTACCGGCACGCCGTCGAAATAGCGGAAGCTCGCCTCGACGTCGGTGCGGCGCTCGAGTCCCTTGCGGTTGACCCAGTTCACCTGCGACTCGTTCTTGCTGTTGCCGAAGTACCAGGTTCGATAGAAGAAGTTCCAAATCACCTTGGACGCCGCCTTCGGATCGTCCTCGCTGATTTCGGGAAAGGGAAACCCGATCACGTACTGCGGCTGCTCGCCGGTCGCCACCTCGACGATCTCGCCTTTGGAACCGATCTCGTACTTGCCGGCGTTCCCCTCGGTTGCCGCCTTGAAGTCCTCCGGCCATACGAAGAAGTCCTCCGGCCAGGCGACGATCGGGTTGATGTAGTCACCCTCGCGATAGTGCTTGAGAATTTCGGGAGGGAGCATGCCCTCCGCCATCTGCCAGGTCTGCTTGTTCAAGGTCATACCCGGCGCCAACTCTTCGGCGCCGGCCGGGGCGATCAACGTCAGGGCGACGAGAATCACCCACACACGGTGGATCAACGACATTCCATTCCCTCCTGAAGCAACTCGGCCACAACGCAGCCGATCGAATCGCCAGTTTATCCAAAGGCCCCACCCCAATTTCAACCTCTTGCCTCGCGTGGACACCGGCACCGATCCACGGTACAGATCGCGATCGATTCGAAAGTCCGCACCGCAACAGAAGAGCAAGGAAAAACGATGCGAATAGGAATCAACGTTGGCTACTCGGGCTCGACCATGTCCATCAACATGGACCTCATCAAACAGGCCGACGATCTCGGCCTCCACTCCGTTTGGGCAGCGGAGGCCTACGGCAGCGATGCCGTGACACCGCTGGCGTGGATCGCGGGCCAGACCAAGCAGATCAAGGTCGGCACCGCGATCATGCAAATCCCGGCGCGAACGCCGGCGATGACGGCGATGACCGCGACTACGCTCGACCAGATTTCGGGCGGCCGCTTCCTGCTCGGGATCGGCGCCTCGGGCCCCCAGGTCGTCGAGGGCTGGCACGGCACCGCCTACGGCAAGCCGATGCAGCGGACGCGCGAGTACATCGAGATCCTGCGCAAGATCTTCGCTCGCGAAGAGCCGCTGACCTACGAAGGGCCGCACTACCAGATTCCCTATCAGGGAGCGGACGCGACCGGCCTCGGCAAGCCGCTCAAGAGCATCCTGCACCCGCGCCAGCTGCCGATCTACGTCGCCGCGATCGGCCCCAAGAGCGTCTCGCAGACGGCGGAGATCGCCGACGGCTGGCTGCCAATCTTCTTCTCGCCGCAACGCGGCATGGACCTGTACCGCGAAGGAATCGAAGCGGGATTCGCCCGCGCCGGCAACGGCAAAGGCTATGCGGACTTCGACATCGCGCCGAACCCCTCGGTGATCATCACCGACGACGTCCAGGCCGGCATCGACATGCTCAAGCCGATGCTGGCGCTGTACGTCGGCGGCATGGGAGCGCGCGGCAAGAATTTCTACAACGACCTCGCCACCCGCTACGGCTACGAGGCCGAGGCCAAGAAGATCCAGGACCTCTACCTCGACGGCAAGAAGAAAGAGGCAACCGCCGAAGTGCCGAACGACCTGGTCGACGACGTCGCCCTGATCGGCCCCGCCGAACGAATCCGCGACCGCATTCAGATCTGGAAGGATTCTCCGGTCAACACGATCATCTGCGGTGTCGCCCAACCCGAGGCCATCCCCCTACTGGCCGAGCTCAACGACTGAGATAGACTGGCGTTTTGGCACCACAAACCAAGGAGGAAACGATGCCGATCAGTGCAGGAGATGCACTTCCGACCGATGTGAAGCTCATGGAGATGGGAGAGAGCGGACCCGCCCCCGTCTCCAGCGGTGACCTGTTCGCCGGTAAAAAAGTCGTTCTCTTCGCCGTACCGGGCGCCTTCACGCCGACCTGCTCGGCCAAGCACCTGCCCGGGTTCGTCGAGAAGGCGGCCGAGATCAAGGGCAAGGGGGTCGACGAGATCGTCTGTCTCTCGGTCAACGACGCATTCGTGATGGGAGCATGGGGCAAGGACCAGAAGGCGGACGGCAAGGTGCGCCTGGTCGCCGACGGCAACGGCGACTTCACCAAGGCGCTCGGCCTGACCATGGACGGCACCGGCTTCGGCATGGGCGAGCGCTCGCAGCGCTATGCCCTGATCGCCAAGGACGGCAAGGTCGAAGAGCTCCTGGTCGAGCCCGGACCGGGTCTCGACGTTTCGAGCGCCGAATCGGTTCTGTCGAAGCTCTGAAAAAGCAGGATCTGGGGGCTAGGGGCTAGGATCTAGGGGTGGTGGTCGGCCTTTGGCCGACACCGATCCAAAAGCCGCTGCGCGGCCTGATAGACCACTGAATCAACGGGAGCAGCCGCAGGCTGCTCCCCACCATCCCCAGATCCCAGATCCCAAAAGAACCACCGGGAGCAGCCGCAGGCTGCTCCCCACCACCCCCAGATCCCAGCTCCCAGATCCTAGATCCCAGCAAATGAAACCCAAGAAGCATCCCTGGCGGAACACGGTCGTCACTCTCGGGTTTCTGCTTCCCGTGTTCGGCTACGTCGTCTACTCGAGCTTTCACGTCAGCAAGTTCGAGTGCACGGTCTGTATGGACTTCGCCGGTGGCAGCGTCTGCCGCACCACTACCGGAGCCACCGAAGCCGAAGGCTTGCGCACCGCCGTCGACAACGCCTGCGCGATGCTGACGTCCGGGGTCACCGAGACACTGCGCTGTCAGCGAACGACGCCGCGGTCGGCGTCGTGTGAAGAGATTTGATAGCCGGGTCTGGGAGCCAGGAGCTGGGATCTAGGGGTGGGGGTCGGCCTTTGGCCGACGTTGGATTGAAATCGCGGAGCGGCCGAAGGCTCGCTCCAACCATCCCCAGATCCCAGCGCCCAGATCCTAGATCCCGAAGAGGGGATGCGGGCGCAGCCCGCATCCCCTCTTCTCATTCCAGATCGCGGTTGCGGACCTCGACCGTGTCGGTGACCGAGTCGCGGCGGCCGTCGTCTGCTTCGACGGTAGCGCTGAAGGACAGCGATGCTCCGTTCGGCGTATCGGCGGCGACGCTCTGATTGAGCGAGATCGACTCGTTGCCCGGGCCTTTGATGCTCGGGAAGATCCAGGTCAGGGTCAGCACTCCGTCGTTCACCGATTGCGAGTTCGGTCCCGGGATCGCCGAGGTCAGCGCCGCCGCCTCGGGTCCGGATAGGGTTACGACGACGTTCTCGGCATCGCCGCGGCCGCCGTTGACGATCGCCAGGGACGAACGCAGTCGGCCGGGCCGGCCGCCGGCGATCGTCACCCGGTTCGGCATGGTCAGCTTGAGACTGAGCCGCCCGGGATTGGTCGAGCCTCCGGAGCGGATGCCTCCCTGGAAATCGACTTGCTTGAAGTTCCCCTGGTCGTCGAGCACGTTGGCGCGGTTGACCAGGCTGATGCCGGGCGCCGCGGTCTCGCCGAGCTCCCCCTTGATGACGATCAGGAGAGAAGCGCCGGAACCGAGCGAGGGGAAGTTGTAGGTCAGCAGGTTGCCGTCGATCGCGCTCGGCGGCGGTGTCGACTCGACGAAGTCCAAGGCGAGCGGCAAGGCGTTGTTGATGACCAATCCGGTGGTGGTCGAGGCGCTCTGGTTCTGCAGCTTGATCATATAGATCATTTCCTCGACGACACCGATGCGCAGCTGGCGCGGCGCTCCGGTCATACTCATCACGTACGGCGTATCCGGCCCCAGCTCTTCCGCGAACACGGTGATCTCGTTGCCGCTGGCAACGAAGCCGCTGTCGTCCATCACCCAGGCGCGCACCGGCAGCGCCGTTCCGTCGACCACCAGAGGATCGGTCACCTGGAAGGTGGCAAAGATGCGGTCGGCGGAGCTCGGGAACATCGGACCGATGGTCCAAGAGAAGTCCGAGCCGCCGTCGGGCGCCGGACTCGAGAAGATGAAGTCGAGGCGCGGGTCGACGTCGGCGTAGACGACGACACCGGTCAGGTCTTCCTCGCTCAGGTTGGCGAAGGTGATTGCGTAAACCACCTCTTCGTTGAGCCCTATCGGATCGGGCAGGTCGTCGACCGACATGCCGAGCGTGGCCGGGCCGGCGGTCTGCGTGTCCTCGTAGATGCGCGCAACCCGTCCCTCCGAGTCGGATACTTCGGCGAAGTTGCGCAGGATGACACCGGCCAGGGTGTCGAGGTCCACCTGGGCATCGATGGTGATGGTCACCGAGGTACGAGCCGGTAGGAAGGGAATCGTCCAGCGGTCTTCGGTGCCGAGATCGGCCGGCGGTACCGAGGACAGGATGCTGAGGTTCGGGTCGAAGAGCTCGCGAACCACCACGTTCTCCATGGCGAACTCGTCGGTATTCGAGATCACCAGGTCGTAGGTGAGCGTATCGCCCGGCTCCACGGCATCCGGTGAATCCACCTTGCGCAGGGCCAGGGTCAGGTCGGTTTGAACCGTGACGGCCACGTCCGGTCCGATCTCGGTGACGACGATCGGCGCCGTCGCCGAGATGTCGTAACCGGATAGAACCACGTTGGTGCCGTCGGCCGCGCCCGGGTCGACCTCGACCGCGAACGAGACCACACCGCCGCCGCTATTCGGCAGATCGACGGAATCCCAGGTGATGAGACCGCTGCCGCCGGCTCCGGGATCGCTCGCAGCAGCCGGCTTGGCGCTGATGAAGGTCGTCCCCGGCGGAGTCGTCGCGGTCACGGTGATTCCGACACCCAAGCCACCGGCGTTGCTGTAGGTCAGGATGTAGGTGAGCACTTCGCCCGGTGCGACCGGGTCGCTGCTCGCCGAGGCCTGGATCTCGAGCACCGGCGGCGGCTGCGTCGGAGTCGCCGTCGGCGTTTCGGTCGGAGTATCCGTCGGTGTGTCGGTCGGAGTCTCGGTCGGAGTGTCCGTCGGAGTGTCGGTCGGAGTGCTGGTCGGCGTCTCGGTCGGCGTATCCGTCGGCGTCGACGTCGGCGTATCCGTCGGAGTGATCGTCGGAGTATCGGTCGGCGTATCCGTCGGAGTGCTGGTCGGCGTGATCGTCGGCGTGTCGCTCGGCGTGGCTGTCGCCGCGATCAGCGTCACGTTGACCTCACCGTCGAGACCCGACACCGGCGCCACCGGCAGCCCGTCCGGATCCTGAGCCAGATAGTTGGAGCCGAACAGGGGATACACGCCCGGCAGGGTTCCGCCGAGAATGTCGAACGTACAGGTGTACAGGAGACCGTCGGGAATCGGATCGTTGTCGAGCGGCGGTCCCTGGACGAAGACCCGCAGGGTCGACTCGGTGCCAGTCACGTCGACGATCGCAGCCGAGATCGCCTTGCTCTGGACTGGGTTGGAGACGCAGCTCGCCGGATCGACGCTGAGCACAGTGTTGTCGAAGGTGATGTCGTTGCCGGTACCGGCAACGATGAAGCCACCGCTCGAAACGTCGAGGGTCGCTTCGATGTCGACGCTGGTGCCGGCGATGCCAAAGCCGGTGCCGAGGTTGATGAGCACGGACAGCGGCGTGTTGGTCACCGTCGGCGTATTGGTCGCCGTCGGAGTCAGGGATGGCGTATCGGTCGGCGTGCTGGTCGGCGTCACCGTCGGCGTGTCGCTCGGAGTCGACGTCGGCGTGTCGGTCGGCGTGATCGTCGGCGTGTCGGTCGGCGTCGCGGTCGAGGCCAGCAAAGTCACCTCGATCTCACCGTCGAGTCCCGCGACTGGGCCGGTCGGCATTCCGTCCGGATCCTGCGCCAGGAAGTTGGAGGCGAACAGCGGATAAGTCCCCGGCGGGGTCCCGCCGAGCACGTCGAACGTACAGGTGTAGAGCAGACCGTCCGGGATCGGGGCGTTGCTGGCCGGCGGGCCCTGCACGAAGACGCGCAGTGTCGACTCGGTCCCGCTGACGTCGACGATCGCGGCGGACAGCGTCTTGCCGAGCGCCGGGTTGGTCACGCAGCTCGACGGATTGACCGAGAACTGCGTGTTGTCGAACGTAATGTCGTTGCCGGTTCCGGCGACGACGAACCCGCCGATCGAAACGTTGATGAATACGTCGACGTCGACTCCCGTCCCGGCGAGGCCGATCGACTCGCCAACGTCGAGCAGTACGCTGATCGGGGTATTGGTCGCGGTCGGCGTATCGCTCGGCGTCGGTGTCGGCGTGTTGGTCGGCGTGTTGCTCGGCGTGTCGGTTGGCGTCGAGGTCGGCGTGATGGTCGGCGTGTCGGTCGGCGTGCTGGTCGGCGTCACCGTCGGCGTGTCGGTCGGCGTGCTGGTCGGCGTGATCGTCGGCGTATCGGTCGGCGTCGACGTCGGCGTATGTGTCGGAGTGTTGGTCGGTGTGTCGGTCGGCGTGCTGGTCGGAGTGTTGGTCGGCGTATCCGTCGGCGTGCTGGTCGGAGTTTGCGTCGGCGTATCCGTCGCGGTGCTGGTCGGTGTCGCCGTGATCGTCGGCGTGTGCGTCGGCGTATCGGTCGGCGTGCTGGTCGGCGTCACCGTCGGCGTGTCGGTCGGCGTGCTGGTCGGCGTCACCGTCGGCGTGTCGGTCGGCGTGCTGGTCGGCGTCACCGTCGGAGTGTCGGTCGGCGTCGAGGTCGGCGTCGAAGTCGGCGTGATCGTCGGCGTGTCGGTCGGCGTCGGGCTCGGCCCGATCAGGGTCACCGTGATCTGGCCGTTGCCGCCGGTCACCGGGGTCAGGCTGACGCCAGTCGGGTTCTGCGCCACGTGGCTCGAAGTCGCGAGCGGGTAGACGCCCGGATTCGCACCGATCTGGATGCCGACGGCGCAGGTGAAGAATGGTCCGTCGGGAATCGGATCGGGGTTGAGCGGAGCACCGAGCACGGTCACTCGGAAGGTCGTCGTATTGCCCACCGTGCTGATCGCGCCACCGGTGATGCTCTTGCCGGGGATACTGGCGTTACAATTGGCGATATTAAAGGTGAACTGGGTGTTGTCGTAGGTGAAATCGATGCCGCCGGCGGCGACCGACTGCCCCGACGTCGTCAGCGTGGCCGTGATGTTCGGCATGCTGCCCGGGATCCCGATCGTAGTGCCGAGGTCGATCTGGATGACCTGAGGCGTGTTGGTCGGCGTCGACGTCGGTGTGCTGGTCGGCGTCTGCGTCGGCGTGTCGGTAACCGTGCTGGTCGGCGTCACCGTCGGCGTGTCCGACGGAGTGCTGGTCGGGGTGTTGGTCGGCGTATCGGTCGGTGTCTGCGTCGGCGTGTTGGTCGGAGTCAGGGTCGGCGTATCGCTGGGAGTGACGGTCGGCGTGTCGGTCGGAGTATTGGTCGGCGTCGACGTCGGCGTAATCGTCGGTGTGCTGGTCGCCGTGTCCCCCGGCGTATTGGTCGGCGTCGAGGTCGGCGTGTCGGTCGGCGTCTGCGTCGGCGTGTCGGTCGGGGTGTTGGTGGGCGTGTCCGTCGGGGTCTGCGTCGGCGTGTCGGTTGGCGTGTTGGTCGGCGTGTCCGTCGGAGTCTGCGTCGGCGTCACCGTCGGCGTGTCCGTCGGAGTGCTGGTCGGTGTGATCGTCGGCGTGTCCGTCGGCGTGCTGGTCGGCGTCACCGTCGGCGTGTCCGACGGAGTCGAGCTCGGCGTGCTGGTCGGCGTGATCGTCGGCGTGTCGGTCGGAGTCGCGGTCGCGCCGACCAGCGTCACGGTGATGAAACCGTCGCTTCCGGTCACGATCGGATGGCTGACCCCCATGGGATCCTGAGCGATGTAGTTCGAGGTCACCAGCGGATAAGTGCCCGGCGTTGCGCTGCCGAGAATTCCGAAGCCGCAGGTGTAGAGCGGCCCGTCCGGAATCGGGTCGGGATTGGAGGGCGCTCCGAGGACGACCACCCGCACCGTCGTCGTCGTGCCGACGGTGCTGATGACTCCACCGGTAATGCTCTTGCCGGCGACACTGGCGGAGCAATCGCTGATGTCGAACGAGAACTGAGTGTTGTTGAAAGCGATGTCGTTGCCGCCGGCCGCCACGTCGAGGCCCGACGAGGTCAGGTTGGCGGTGAGGTTCACCATCGTACCCGGCAACCCGATGTTGAAGCCGAGATCGATGTAGACGATCTGCGGCGTGTTGGTCGGGGTCGACGTCGGTGTCTCAGTCGGGGTGTTGGTCGGCGTCGAAGTCGGGGTCGCCGTCGGCGTGTTGGTCGCAGTGTCGGTCGGCGTGCTCGTCGGGGTCTGGGTCGGAGTGTCGGTCGGGGTGTCGGTCGGCGTGCTCGTCGGGGTCTGGGTTGGGGTATTCGTAGGCGTGCTGGTCGGCGTCTGCGTCGGAGTGTTGGTCGGCGTATCCGTCGGCGTGCTGGTCGGCGTCTGCGTCGGGGTGTCCGTCGGCGTGTTGGTCGGCGTGTCGGTTGGAGTGTTGGTCGGGGTGTCGGTCGGCGTCTGCGTCGGGGTGTCGGTCGGTGTATCGGTCGCCGTCTGCGTCGGCGTGTCGGTCGGAGTGTCGGTCGGGGTGTCGGTCGGCGTCTGCGTCGGCGTATCGGTCGCCGTCTGCGTCGCCGTGTTGGTCGGCGTCTGCGTCGGGGTATCGGTCGGCGTCTGCGTCGGCGTATCGGTCGGCGTCTGCGTCGGCGTGCTCGACGGCGTATTGGTCGCCGTTGGGGTGTTGGTCGGCGTATTCGTCGGAGTGTTGGTCGGGGTGCTGGTCGGCGTCTGCGTCGGAGTATTCGACGGCGTGTTGGTTGCCGTAGGCGTGTCGGTCGCGGTGTTGGTCGGGGTTTGCGTCGGCGTGTCGGTCGGGGTGCTGGTCGGCGTGATCGTCGGCGTATCGGTCGGCGTCGGAGCGGTCACCGTGATCTGTCCGTCGGCGCCGATCACCGGGCTCAAGCTACCGCCGATGTCGTCCTGGGCTTGGTGATTCGACGTCGTCAACGAGTAGACGGCCGGCGTGGCGCCGCCCTGGATACCGAAGCTGCAGGTGTAGAAGGGACCGTCCGGGATCAGGTCGAGATTGAGCGGCGGCCCGACCACGACGACGCGCACCGTGGTGATGTTGCCGACGGTGCTGACGACGCCACCGGAGATGGTCTTACCGGGGGTGCTCGCCGAACAGTCGCCGATGTCGAACGTGAACTGGGTGTTGTCGAAGGCGATGTCGTTGCTGCCCGCTGCGACCGATTGGCCGGCAGTGGTCAGCGTCGCGGTGATGTCGACCATGCTGCCCGGCACTCCCGATGCCGAGCCGGTGTCGATTTCGATGATCTGGGGCGTGTTGGTGGCGGTCGCCGTGGCCGTATTGGTCGGCGTGTTGGACGGGGTCTGGGTCGCTGTCGCCGTATTGGTCGGAGTGTTGCTGAACGTGCTGGTCGGCGTGTCGGTTGGCGTCGACGTCGGCGTGCTGGTCTGCGCCGGGGCCGCCGTGGAGACGACCACCAAAAACAGGGCGAGCAGCATATGCGGCATACAGCGAGCGAATCTCATGCGTTGTTCCTTGGGAATCAGGAGCCCATCTCGAGGAGCTGGATGAGACCGACCATGTCGGCCGCGTTGACGACGCCGTCGCCGTTGACGTCGGCCGCCGGGCAACCGGGACCGAACATTCGCAGGACCAAACCGTCGATATCGGCCGAGTCGATGCGGCCGTCGCAGTTGGCGTCGCCCGGACCGAGCGGGGTCGTGGTCACGATCGGAGTGTGGGTCGGAGTCGGAATGCTACTGGTGGGTGTCGCCGTATGCGTGCGCGTCGGCGTGTTGGTTCGGGTCGGTGTGTCGGTAATCGTCGGCGTGTTGCTGGCGGTCGGCGTCACCGTAGGCGTAGCCGGCAGGCTGGATCCGTTGAGGACGACCGTCACCCGGTCGTCTTCCGCGGAGCTGGTGGCGATGTCGATTCGTTGGTCGGCGTTGAAGTCGCCGGTAGTAATGTCGACTTCGAGACGGGTTCCGACCTGCGCCGTGTAGATCGTTTCAGCGTGTTCGAAGCGCCCCTCGTCGATACCGCGCCAGAGATCCGCTCCGATGTTCGAGGCGACGACGATATCGGTTCGGTCGTCGCCGTCGAAGTCTGCGGCGACGATCGAGGTCGGCAGAAACACTTGATACTCTTCGAGCATCTCGAACTGCCGCGGACTCTCCTGCTCGAAGACGACCAGTCGCCCGCGGTTGCGACTCACCCCGGCGACATTGGCGAGCTGCGACTCGATCGGCACGACCGCCACCGATGCGGCCGTCTGAACCTCGCCCACTGGGGCGGGTCCGGCGAAGCCGTCACCGGTTCCGTAGAGAACCGTAATCGTGTCGTCGACCGGGTCGCCGATGACGATGTCGACCTCGGCGTCGCCATCGACGCGGCCGAGCGCGACGCTCGACGGCTCGGTGCCGGCGAGCGTCGTGAACTCGATGCGGAAGTTGCCCGACGGGTTGCCGCCGGACTCGGTGCCAGCGAGAACCGTCACCACTCCCAGCGACATCCCGCCGATCGCGGTCGAGTGGCACGCCACCAAATCGATGATGTCGTCACCGGTGACGTCACCGGCTTCGAGGCAACGCGGGAACAGACCGGGCAGGCGGTACTCGAGCGGCTGCGCGAACTCCAAGCCGCCCTGGTTGAGAAAAACCAGGACGACGCCGCGCGCCGGCAAGCTCTCGATGACGTCGGCCGCCACGGCGATATCGCCGAGGCCGTCCTCGTTGAAATCCGCCGTCGCGATGCTCTGCAGGCTGTAGCCGCTCACACTGTCCCTGATTTCGGGGAGAAATCCCCCATCGCCTCGATTCAATAAGAGAGAAATCGACGGTCCGTCGGCACCGGTGCCGTTGGCCGTCGCAATATCGAGTCCCTGTTCCCCGTCCAGCTGTAATGATCCGATGCCGACAGGCGCGCCATCTACCTCATAGGTTTCCGGCCTGCCGAACAGCGGCGCGGCAACCGACGCCGACACCATGCCCAACAGAACGGCCAACCCCACGAGTGTCCTCCTCCCGGCGGCCCTCCGACATTCCAACATCCATATTCTTCCGTACGATTCTAGCATCCTAAGTTGGCCGCTAGTTGTTTTGCAAGGCAATTAGCACGCATCGGAAAGGCGACAACCAATGGATTTTTCTTGCATCTTCGCATTTCGCTTGCTGCTGAGGCGGCCACTGCTCTAACTTGAGTTTTTGGTCGCTCGGCGATCTCCGGACAGGTCTGGCGGGTCGCCGAGAAGCCCCCCAGATGGGAAAAAATGGCAAATCTAAAGAGCCAGGCGCCTGCCGCAAGGCTCGTCCACACCGCGCAGTCGCGAATCCTATGAGGTAAAGGGACCAACGATGAATGGCAATCAGAGTAGTCAAAGCAAGTGCTCGGCGGTCGCCGGGTGGTTGAGTCTCCTGGCGTGCGCGGTCGCCGGCCAGGCCGCCGGCCAGGAGTGCGCCTACGTCGGCAACCAGCTGATCGGGACGATGCGGATTCTGACCCTGCCAGACGGCGAGGACCTCGGATCGATCGAGCTCCCCGGCTGCGGCGCCGGGCCCTGCCAGCTGACCGAGCTGGCGGTTCGCACCGACACCTCGACGGCCTACATCACCCAGTTCGGCGGCAACCGCGTCTGGATCGTCGACACCGGGCTCGCCGAAACGCCCACCAGTCTGGCGGTCGATACAGCGCCGTCGGATCTCGCAACCGTCCCGGGATCGTCCAACCTGTACGTGAACGGCTTCTCCACCAGCGCGATGGTGACGATCGATACCGACACCAACACCGAGTCTGGTCGCGTCAACCTGCCGAGCCAGGCACGCGGACTGGTCATCACCAGCGACGAGACCAGTGCCGTCACCACGAGCCGCAATCAAAACGCCGTTTTCGAAGTGGCGGTCGCCGATGGCTCGACTCAGCAGATGGGCGCCACCGGCGAGAAGCCGATCGACGTTGCCCTCTCCCCCGACGAGGCGACGGCGTACGTCGTCGACGAGGGCGGAATGATCACCGCGGTCGACCTCGGCACCGGCAGCACCATCGACACCTATGCGGTCGGTCCTCTGCCGTCGGCGATTCTCGCCTCGACCGACGGGTCGACCCTCTACGTCGCCAACCGCGGCAACAACACGGTTTCGATCGTCGACGTCGCCAGCGGCGACGTCGATTCAGTCGACGTCGAGCCCAGCCCGATCTCGCTCGCGCTGAGTGACAGCGGTCTGCTGGTGGTCGGACACCTGGTGGGGAACCTGCTGTCTCTAATCGATACGACCGACGACAACGCCGCGCTCGAATCGATCGTCGCCGGTACCAACCCGGCGGCGCTCGCCGTCGCCCGCTGCCCCGGCGGCGGTTCCACCTGCACCGGCGACTGCAACGGCGACGGCACGGTCGCCATCAACGAGCTCATCCTCGGGGTCAACATCTCCCTCGGTACCCAGGCGGTCTCGCAATGCCCGGCCTTCGACGACGACCAGAGCGGCACCGTCGAGATCTCCGAGCTGATCCGCGCCGTCAACAACTCGCTCAACGGCTGCGAAGAATGAGGTGGAGTCGCTTGCTGGCCGCCGCACTCCTCGGTGCGGCGGCCTGCTCGACGACCACGCTACCGCCGCCGATCGACAGTGCGGCGCGCGGCGCGGATGCGGCTACCGAAGGCGACCGCGAGTTCCCGACCCAGGTGCGAATCGAGCGGCGCAACCTGACCTGCCGCGCCGCCACCCGCGCCGCACGAGCGGCGCTGAAGCGGATGAGCTACGGGATCGAGCAGGTAACGCCCCCCGAGCCGGGGCGACCGGGCGAGATTCGCGGCTACCGCCGAACCGGGTCGATCGTCGGCGACAGCGGCGATTCCTACCGCGTCGCCATCCGCATCGAATGTGACGACCAGGGCTCGGTCTTCAGCGCGGCGACCGAGGAGCCGCTGTCGGCCCGCTTGGCGTTCACCCGCGACCTGCCCGGGGAGATCGATCGCGCCGCGAGTCGCGGCAAACCGCGGCGACCGGCCGAGCGCGCCAGCGCCGAGACCGCCAAGCTGCAGGTCTCGATCGAGCCGCTGCGCGGCGCCAGTGCCCGCGCCCAGATCGGCGCCAACCCGGAATCGGTGGGCGTCATGCCGGTGCACGTCCGCATCGTCAATCGCTCGCAGCTGACCTACCGCTTCACCCTCGACCGGCTGCAGCTGATTACCGAGGAACGAACCCGCCACGCGCCGATCGCGATCGACGAGGTCGCCGCCGCAGTCGCGCCGGAGTGGGCGGATCACGTTCGCCAGCACCAGATCGGCGAGACCGCGATCGCCCCCGGAGACACCCTGGAGGGGTACCTCTACGTCCCGCCGGCGGCCTATCGCAAAGCCAAGGTCGTCCTCATCGACACCGCGAGCGAAGAGGCGGAGGGGTTCTCGGTCGAGTTCTGAGGGCGACCCGACCAACCCCGGAAGCGGCGGCACCTGTCAACTCGCACCCACCCGGTGGGTCAGGTTGAACCTCGGGGAGCGATCGAGGTACCTCGACGGGGATCGAGCTAACCGAACGTTCTGCAGATACATCGGTGGGGCTTCGCCCCCGTTTGAGGGACCCTCATCCTGCCCTTCTCCCACAGGGAGAAGGAAATTCAGATGCCTCTCCCTGTGGGAGAGGTCGGCCGAAGGCCGGGTGAGGGTCCCTCGGATGACCGAGCGTCGCGAGGCTCAGTTTGCTTGCGGAGTGCCAAACTGACTCACCACCACCCACCACCGAGCCTTGACCGGAGGGGCGCGGCCGTATTCAGTGGTCGGTTATGAAACGGCACGACGGCAAAAGGTCCAGCGGGGCCACCGCTACGCAAGAATCGATGTTGCAGTCCGCCGGCCGCAGTGCCGTCGAGCTGGTCAAGACCTTGGGCCCGGCGATCCTCATCGCTCTGGTGGTGCGCTCGACCGTCGTCCAGGCGTTCTGGGTCCCGTCGGGCTCGATGTTGCCGACCATCCAGATCGGCGACCACATCTTCGTCAACAAGCTCGCCTACACGGTCCGCATGCCGCTGACCGAAACCCCCATCACCGAGGTCCAGCCGCCGCAGCGGGGCGACGTCGTGGTGTTCGTCAGTCCGCGCGACCCCAAGACCGACCTCATCAAACGCGTCATCGGGATTCCCGGCGACACGATCGAGATCAAGAAGAAAAAGCTCTACGTCAACGGCGAAGAGGTCAGCGACGAGCACGCCCACTTCGAGGAGCCGCCGATCAAGACCAAGCGCGACTTCCACCCGCCGGTGACCGTGCCGGAGGGCAAGTTCTTCGTCATGGGTGACAACCGCGACCGCAGCTACGACAGCCGCTTCTGGGGTTTCGCGGATATAGCCGACGTCAAGGGTCGGGCGACCTTCGTCTACTGGTCGCGCGACAGCGCCTCGTGCTGGAACCAGATTCGCGACAACGGCATCAGCGGCATCGCATCGGCGGCTTGTCTACCGCGATGGCGGCGATTTGGGCTGTATATCCACTAGCCGCGTTGCGCACCCTCGCGTAGGTTGTTAGTTTGGCTGTCGCTCCTCGCGAGCGCGAAAGGAGGCACACCATGGCTGGAGGTAAAACCTTCAAGCGTGATCAGAAGCGCCGCAAGGAAATGGCGCGCCGACTCAAGCAGGAAGAGAAGAACCGCAAGCGTCAGGCGCGCAAAGATGGTGAGAAGACGTCCCTCGACGAGCTCGAGCTCAACGCCGAGATCGACGCCGAAGAGGGCCGATTCGGCGCCGACAGCTTGGACGAGTCGGCAGCCGAGGCCCCGCCCGCGGCGGAGCGCAACAACGATTGACCAGTGCCCGCCGCAGCGAAGCGGCTGGCCCGCCCCGCGGTCACACCGGCTCGAGCCTGGCGAATTTGAGCGCCAGCTTCTTGATGCCGGAATTGCGGAATAAGACCGTCACCTTGCGACTGTCCCCACTTCCCTCGAGGCCGCGGATGACGCCGACCCCGAAGGAGGCGTGGCGCACCCGGCCGCCGACCCGCAACCCCTCCTCGCCGTCGTAGACGACCCGCGGCTCGTCGTCTTCCTCGCCCTCCTCCCGATCGATCCAGTCGGGCCTGATCGGCGCCGTGGTCCGGCGAAACGAACGCGACGCAGGGGACGCGCGCAGCGATTCGAGCAGGTCGGCCGGCACCTCGTCGAGGAACCGACTTCTCTGGTTGGCCTGAAAGTCGCCGAACACCCTGCGACGCTGCGCGTGTGACACGTACAAGCGCGACATCGCCCTGGTCATGCCGACGTAGCAGAGACGCCGCTCCTCCTCGATGTCGGCGTCGCCGACGCGCGAGTGCGGAAACAGGCCCTCCTCCATGCCGGTCATGAAGACGTACGGAAACTCCAACCCCTTCGCGGCGTGCAGGGTCATCAGAGTCACTCGATCGGCGGCTCCTTCGTAGGAATCGAGATCGGTCACCAAAGCGATCTGCTCCAGGTAATCGACCAGGCCCTCCCCGGCCGACGCCCGTTCCTCCATGCCGGAGAGCAGCTCCTGCAGGTTCTGCAGGCGCTCGCGCGCTTCGAACGATCCATTGTCGCGCAGCATCGGTCCGTAACCGGTCTCCTCGACGATCGCCGAGGCGAGTTGCGGAAACGAAACCCGCTCGCTGCGCTCGCGAAACGAGTCGATCAGGCGCAGGAATTTGTCCACCTTGTCGGCCGGACCGCTGCGCAGCACGCCACGGTCGATCGCCGCCCGCGCGGCGGCGAGGAATCCACCGGCCATGCCGTTGCCGGAATCGTCTTCTTCGAGAGCGGCGATCCGCCCCACCGTCACCGCACCGATACCGCGCGCCGGAACGTTGACGATCCGCTTGGCCGCGAGTGAGTCGGAAGGATTGATGCACAGCCGCAGGTAGGCGAGCACGTCTTTGACCTCGGCGCGGGCGAAGAACTTGACCCCGCCGACCATCGCATACGGGATCTGGTTGCGGGTCAGCGATTCTTCGATCGATCGCGACTGTGCGTTGGTACGATAGAAAACGGCGACCTCGCCGCGCGCGGCGCCCTCGGCGACCAGCCGATTGATCTCCGCGGCGACGAAACGCGCCTCTTCGAGGTCGTCTCCCAACGTCGCCAGGCGCACGCGGTCTCCGTTCGCGTTCTCCGTCCACAGGGTCTTGCCCTTGCGGTTGGCGTTGCAGGCGACGACCGAGCTCGCCGCGCGCAGAATGTTGCCGCTCGACCGGTAGTTCTGCTCGAGACGGATGACCACCGCGTCGGGATAGTCGCGTTCGAAGTTGAGAATGTTCTCGATCTCCGCGCCGCGCCAACGGTAGATCGACTGGTCGTCGTCGCCGACCACGCAAAGGTTGCGATGACCGGCCGCGAGCAGCTGGGTCAGCCGGTACTGTACCGCGTTGGTGTCCTGGTACTCGTCGACCAGGACGTGCCGGAAGCGCTCCTGGTAGCGCGCCGCCGTGTCCGGAAACTCTTCGAACAGGCGAATCGTCATCATCAACAGATCGCCGAAATCGAGCGCGTTCGCCCGCCGCAGGCGCTTTTGGTAGAGCGCGTAGGCCTGCGCCACGAGGTTGCTCTTGTCGTCCTCGATCGGCAATTGGTGCGGCGCCTCTCCTCGGTTCTTGGCGGCGTCGATGCGCGCCGCGACCACCCGCACGCCGATCGTGCCGTCGCCGACGCCGAGATCGGAAAGGCAATCCTTGAGCAGCCGCTCCTGATCGCGATCGTCGTAGATCACGAACCGATTCGAGAAACCGAGCGCGGCGATCTCGCGGCGCAGGATCCGCACGCCCAGCGAATGGAAGGTCGACACCCACGGATCGCAGGTGCTGTCGAGCAGCTTGACCACCCGCTCGCGCATCTCGCCTGCGGCCTTATTGGTAAACGTGACGGCGAGGATCGAACGCGGATCGACGTCGCGTTCGCGCACCAGATGAGCGACCCGGTGGGTCAGGGTACGCGTCTTGCCGGAGCCGGCGCCGGCGAGGATCAAGAGCGGCCCGTCGCCGTGCAGGACTGCCTCTCGCTGCTTCGGGTTGAGGGCTCCTACGAGGTCACTCATGCTGCGTCACCGCCCTCTTCCAACCACCTACCCACATCCGCGATCGCCTGCTACCACGAATGCTCGACGCCTGTAAACGCGGCCTGCCGCAGGAACGAGAATCCGCGTTGCGAGGGGCGACTTTCCGCCCTATCCTTCTCGGCGTGGCACACGACCATCACCACAGTGACAAGGCCTCGGTGCGCGTCGGCATCATCACCGTCAGCGACACCCGCAGCGAAGCCGACGACACCAGCGGCCAGCGCATCCGTGACGCGCTGGTAGACTCCGGCCACGAGATCGCCTTCTACCGCATCGTCAAGGACGAGCCCGACCAGATCGCCGGCTTGATCGCAGCCCCGCCCTCTCCGGTGCAGGTGGTGATCACCAACGGCGGAACCGGTCTGGCGCCGCGCGACACCACGTTCGAAGCGGTGAGCGGGCTGATCGAGCGCGAAATGCCCGGTTTCGGTGAAATCTTCCGCACGCTCTCCTACGAGCAGATCGGCGCCGCGGCGATGCTCAGCCGCGCCACCGCGGGCATCGCCGGCAACTCCGTCGTATTCTGCCTGCCCGGCTCGACCAAGGCAGTCGACCTCGCCATGAGCAAGTTGATCGTGCCGCAGCTGCGCCACCTGGTCGGACTGGTCGAGGGCTGAGCCCGATGCCGCCGTTTCCCCGTCCGATCGACAGCGGCGTGCGCCACGAAGTGGTGCGCGGCCTGCAGATCGTTTGGTTGGCATTCCTCGGCGGAGTCGGCCTGTACACCCTGTTGCTGATGCTGCTCTCGTCGCAGAGCGACACCGCCGACGGTACGCTCGGTGACACCTTGCGCCCGATCTTCTGGGTGCTGGCGGCGCTGCTGGCGATCGTATCGCTGATCTGGCGCCAGGTGGTTGCCGATATCGATCACCGCCAGCAGACCACGAACACCCGCGGCTTCACTCGCCTGCGCGTCGCATGCTTGATCACCTGGGCCCTATGTGAGGGAATCGCCATTCTCGGCATTGCCCTCGGTTTCGTCACCCACCAGTTCACCGACTATTTTCCGTTCGTCGTCGTCGCCATCGTCATGCTCTTCCTGCACCGCCCGACCAACTGGCCGATCGAACGATTTCTGCGCCAAGAGCTCGGCTGATGAACGTTCAGGTCCTCTTCTTCGCATCGCTGCGCGAGAAGACCCGCCTCCACGAAACGACCCTCGAGCTGGCAGCGGGCTGCAGCGTCGGCGAGCTGTGGAGCATGCTGGTCGAACGCTTTCCGGCGATCGAGCCGATGAGCAGCTCGGTCTCCTTCGCGGTCAACCAGGAGTACGCCGACCGCGACCAGGTCCTCAACGACGGCGACGAGATCGCGCTCATCCCGCCGGTGAGCGGCGGCAGCGAGATTCCGGAAGACTAGCCTCGAAGGTCTGCAAACTCCTGCCCCTCGCGGGATCGTCCGCGAAGTCGACGCAGCCAAGCGAATCCATCAATCTGCGGAAATCTCGTAGGGGTTCAGCATGGCGTCGAGCCAGAGGTAGCTGCCGTCGACTCCGCCGGCGAAGTGGCAGTTCATGCAACTGTCCGTGCTGCGTTGGATTCCTTGCTCGTCGGTCTGCACGATCAAGGTCTCCATCGACGTGTTGCGCAGCACCGGCGGAATCTGCTCGTAGCACGGCTCGCCCGCCGCCGGCTCCGGCACCCCCCAGGGGCCGCTCGGATTGCACGGGCGCCGCAGCGCGCCCGGCAACTGGCCCTGCGGCTTGGCCCACTGGGTGCCGACGAGCTGAAAGTAGCGGAAGGGCGAGTCGGCGGCCGCGAAGGCTGCGCGGAAGCTCTCGCCGATCTCCGCCGTGCCCTGGATCGCCGTCAGGCGGGTCACCTGATTGATGCTGTTTTCGGGACCCGGGAAGGTGATGAGGTTCGGGCAGCACTCGTCGTCTTCGTCGATGATCGCGACCTGGAAGGCGCAGTCGTCGGGTGGGCTCTCGGCGCAGTCGGCGGAGAAGAAGTTGTAGTCGCGCCCGTCGCCGGACGATCCCTGCGGTGGCACGTTGTCCTCGTGCTCGAAGGTCGCCCAAACCCACTTCGGCGACGACGGCAGCTTGCGCACGATGTGCAGCCCGACCAGCCCCATGGTCTGCTCGGTGCAATCGGTGCCGTCGTACACCACCGCATCCTGGGTGAAGTAGCGGCTGGTATCGTCGGCGTCGGTCAGCTCGCGCCACGCCGCCTTGATCTCGATCGAGCCGGCGCCCGATGCACCGGTGTCGCCCGACGGAAAGTCGACCTCGCCGGCACCGCCGAGCGGACCGCCGTACGAGTACGAACCGGAGCGCGCCAGGCCGGCGTCGCGCAGGTAGTCGAATATGTCGCGGTTGATGACGATCTCGTACCACACCGAGTTTCCCTGCTGGTCGACCAACACCGCGCCGGGCAGGAAGGCCTGCGAGTCCTCGGGCAGGAGCGGCTCGCCGAGCGGGAACTTGAACGTCCGCCGCACCAGCTTGTCGCCGTCGTCGAGATCGCAGGCGCCCGACGGAGCCGCATCATCGAAGGAAACGCCCGCGGGGTCCCACGTCGCATCGGTCGCCTGGAAGAGCTCGTACGGCTCCTTGAAAGTCTCCCAGACTCGATCCGACGTCCAGTCGCGCGCCGCGCCCGTCGTCTCGTCGGGCACGCCGCGGCAGTCTGCGCCCGCCGCCCAGTTGAGAGCGGCGAACGATTCCCACGCGAAACAGTCGACCATGCGCCGCGCGCTGGCGACGTCGAGCGATGCCGGGTCGGCCATCATGTCGGCCGGGATCTCACCGCTCAGCGCTACCGCGCCGTCACAGAATCCCGAGGGACCGGCGATGGGGACTGGCCCACACTGCGCGGTGGAAGCCGATGCGTCGTCGTCGCTGCAGCCTGCGATCGCGAGGAGCGAAGCCGCCACGACAGCGGCGACGCACCAGCGTCTGAGGACCGTGACCGACACCGGTCTCATGGGAACCTCCGGAAAGAATGCAGCTGCCACAGCCAGTCGGCGCTCTCGGCCGCCGCGTGGCAGGCGAAGCAGCGAGTCGACTTGGCGCTCTCCGCCACCAGGCCGGCCTCGAGGATGCCGATGTCGGCGTTGTTGAGCTCGAGGGCGAACCAGTCCCCGCCCAGGCAACTGTTGCCGACGCTGCTGCCATCGGGACAGTAGCCGGCGATCTTCACCATCAGATAGTCCGACTGAGCGGGTACGGCCGGCGCGCCGACGTCCTCATCAGAGGGAAAGAAGCCCTGCTTATAGACGATCGTTCCGTGGGCGAAGCTCGCCGGCCGGCCCGGCGCGTCGCGGAACGCCACCCAGTCCTCCAACGCATCGGGCGAGATGCGCGTCTCGACGAAGCGGTTGTGAAAGAAGTTGCGGTTGATCTCCAGACTGCCGCCGGGCAGCACCGGCCACAGGATCGCCGGCTCCTGTCCGCGCACGTAGCATTCGATCTGCTGCGCGCAGGCGCAGTCGTCGGCTTCACAATCGTCCGCCGACGGCAACGCCGACACGCCCGAGCAATCGTCGAGCACAAAGCACTGCTGCGGCGCACCTCCCGCCACGGCGCGCTCCGCCATGGGCGAAAACGCCTGAGATGCCATCCACATCGCGATCACCAGGGCGGGAAGTGCCCGTCGTTTTCCACGCATCCCTCGCTCCTCGGAAAGTCGGAATCTTTCGGTGGATCCCCGGTCGTCCGCTCGAGGTGGCACGATCGCGAATCGCACTCGCAACGGTATCACAAGACTCACCGAGACCGACCTGTAAACGCACAGAAATATCGACCTGGTTCGCTCGGTCATCGCAATTGGCGCTCCCGGCCAACGGACGGAACGTATGCCCGCGCTAGATTCCCGTCGAAGCATGGGACCTATCGTATACCTGCACAGATCGGAGGACCGATCGCGAAACAACCGATCCGTCGATGGCAACGACGATCCGTCGAGCCGGGCGCGCGGGCCCCCGCCTGGCACTCCGGAGTTGCAAACGCCGGGCGGCTGAAACCGCCCGGGATTGGGGCAACACGAGACCTGACAATCCTCGCCGGAATCACTGGGAGGAAGAAAGGGAAATCATGAAACCGACACAAAAGGGAGTCTTCGCTCACATGGCCGGAATTCTGGCGTGCGGAGTATTCGGCGCCGTCATGACGTCGCAGGCGGCCTTCGCCGCCCAATACACCGAGACCTACTTCTGCGACCCGGATACGGAGAGCGACTGCGTAAAGGTCAAGGTCAAGGTCATCGCCAGCTCGTCCTGGGGTACCTCCGAGCAGGTCGACAAGCTCTGGTTCTATGAACACTGCACCGCCGGCTATCCAAGCGGGCAGGCGACCGACGACTATTCTCGCGGCAAGAATATTCCAACCGGCAAGTGGGCCTACTGGTGGGTTCGGGACGATTGCTGGTACGTGGTGAAGGCCAAGGAGACCAACTGCGGGAGCAAGAAGTACGCCTCCAACATGGGCCAGTCCTGGAGCAACTTCCAGGGGGGCAGTAGCACCAAGAGCACCGCGCTGGGATCGTGGCTCGATTGGGACGACGGACACAGAATCATGGTCGAGGTGGGCGGGGTGTGCTCGGATCTCGATCCGTACTTCGAGCCTGACGGCGGCGGCGGCGGTTACTGACCGCCGGCCACACGGCCTCCGCTCGAACGACTCATGATCGTCTCGGTGGCCTGCGACGCTCCTCGCCGCAGGCCACCGAGCAACCCATCCTCATGACGACCCGACACCCACCACATCTCCACTCGATCGGGGTCTCCGCCGAGCCCCGGCCAACGGGGCCGTCAAGGTCGCGATACGGAAGGGTGTCGAGTCTCGGCAGCGGCGCCGCCGCCGGTCTTGCGCTCGCCGACATGCTCCCGTTCATCGTACTCGTCTCCGGATCGGCGTTCTTTGCGTATGCCGCGGCACAGATCCTGGCCCTGCCACACGCGCTCAACTACACCGAGGGCATCAGTCTACTGCACGCGGTCCGCGTGCTCGCCGGCGAGCCGCTCTACCCCGACGTCAACCTCGAGCCCTACGTCTACACGACATACCCGCCGGTCTACCCAGCGGTTTCGGCAGCCATCGTCGCTCTGTTCGGACGCGACTTGTTCGGCATGCGGCTGTTGGCCGTCGCGTGCGAGATCGCCGCAGCCCTCGGATGCAACTCACTGTTGCGCCACGGCAGGGTCCCGCGCTCCGCCCGATTCGCCACAGTAGGCCTCCTGCTCGCCGCTTTCTCCGTGCAGAAGTTCCACGCCTTGGCCAGGCTCGACTTCCTGCTGCTCACGCTCGTCGTCTTCTCGGTCGAACAGTTCGTCGGCGCCGCGCGCCGCGCCGACCCGCGACGCTGTCTGCGCGGCGCCACCCTCGCGGTTTTCGCGGTAATGACCAAGGCGACCGCCGTAGTACCGCTGGCGGTCGTTTTCTCTTACGCGTGTTGGCGCTGGTCCAGACAGGATGCCGCCTGGCGTTCGATCGCGTTGTCTCTACTGGGAAGTGCGGCGACCGTTGTCCTGCTCTACGGCATACTCGCCTGGTATACCGACGGCGAGTTCCTCCGCCACACTGTCTACTATCAGGCACTCAGCGTCGAAGAGACGAACCCATGGAAGGCATCGCCGTTCCGCCGCATCTTCTCGCTGTACTGGCCGATTCCCGCACTCGCCGCCTCGGGCCTGCTGTTCTTTCGGGCACCTGCGCTGCCAGCGATCCTTGCCGCTGCCAGCTTCGCCTGGCTCTGCGGCGCCGCGCGCAAGGCGGGCGCCGACCTCAACTACGCCATCCAACCGACCTTCTGGTGCTGCTGGCTGATCGGTCTCACCTGGGGGCGCGGCAAGCTGCGCAGCTGGCCGAATCACATCGCTCTCGTGCGGACGACTCTTGGTACCCGGTTCGGTCTTCCGCTAGCGATCGGGGCCGCCGTCGTTTTCTATCTCACGACGACTCATCCGGGGTTCCACGGTGTCTACCTCGACCATTTGGCTAGCTCGCGCGAGGGCAGAGAACGGATCGCCGACTACCTTCGAACGATCGAAGGCCCCATCCTCCTCGAAGAGCCGTACCTCGCCGCTCTGCACGGGCTTCCATTCCTGATGAGCGACACGTTTCAACTCCTCGTTCTCGCCCGCCAGGGAGAGTTCGATCTCGAGCCGTTGTTGGAGAAGCTCCGGTCCGGCGAAATCTCCTACGTGCTCGCTGGCCATCGATTGCTGCGCGACCCACGCATCGGCCCGCTGATCCGGGAGAGCTATCTCCCGGTCACGCCGGGGGGCGAGTACCGGATGGACGAGGCGACGCGGCTCATCCTGGCGCGGCATCGAAGCGTCTCCCCAATGGCGACCGATGAATAGCCGGCCCTCTGCGAAGGCGGTCGGGTCAGACCGCCGAGCCGCGATCGCGCTGTTCGCAATCGCCTTCGCGATGCGCCTGGCGTTCGTCTTTGAGACCACGGATCTGCCGCAGTTCCGCACGCCGCGCCCGGGACTCGACGTCGACCTGCACTGGCGCGCGGCGCAGGTCCTAGGTGGCCCGGCCGAGCGCGGGACGTTTCTCCTCGCCCTTCCCTCGGCGCCGGCCTTTACTGCGGTTCTCCACCTGTCTCAGTCGATCTTCGGTGTCTCGCTGACTCTCCATCGCATTCTGTTCGCGGCGTTCGGATCTGCCGGCGTCGCCTTCCTCTATGTGGTCATGCGCCGCAGCTACATCGCCACGTTACCGGCGCTGATCGCCGGTGGCCTTGCCGCGTTGCTGCCGAGCCTCGTCTACTTCGACACCGCGATCAGCAAGGTGACGCTCGAGATCCTCTTGCAGGCGATGCTTCTCGCCCTGCTGCTGTCGCTACGTCGAACCGACGGTGCGCCGACTCTCCGACGCGCGGGCGTCGCCGGACTGCTGCTCGGATTGCTGGTGTCGCTGCAACGGGCGTACATTCTCTTCGTCGCCTTCCCGCTGCTGTGGATCCTTCTGTTCGCGCAGCGATCTTCGAGACTACGGCGGCGCGCCGCCCTCACTGCGGTGCTCGGCCTCGGCCTCGCCTGGCTCGCCGACGCCGCGCTCGCACGTGCGGCCGGCGACAACGCATACTGGCCGGTGTCCGGCATTCACGCCCGGGTCGGATTCCATGACGGTGCGACCGGTACGTATTCCAACCTTCCCGGTGTGCCGGGGTTTCCCTTCGGCCACGCCTTCGCCGGCCGCATGCTCGCCGAGGTCGAGGCGTGTCGGCCACTGACCCCGGCCGAGGCGAACCGACATCACTGGGCAAAGGCCGTCGACTTCGTGCGGCGCAATCCCCAACAG
This sequence comes from bacterium, assembly GCA_030430165.1. Taxonomy (GTDB): domain Bacteria; phylum Desulfobacterota; class Binatia; order HRBIN30; family CADEER01; genus CADEER01. The sequence continues at coordinate 39,582 of JAUIGL010000040.1, forward strand.
ACCGCGCGGATCGTCGCGGCGAAACTCGGGTACTTCTTTGCCGACTTCGAGCTCAAGGGGAACGACTACCTCGAGTTCCTGCGCACGCAGTCGATGGCGCTGCGGCTGCCGTTGGGGTTCGGATGCATCGTGTTCCTCGCGACCGCCGGCGGGATCGGACTCGTGCGCGAGCGGCGTTGGGGGCTGCTGCTGTTGCTGGGAGGTTGCCTCGGAGCAGTGCTCGCGGCGAACCTCATCACTTTCGTGACCTGGCGCTACCGCCTGCCCGCCGTAGTTCCGCTGCTGGTCCTCGCCGGGCACGGCCTCGATCGGGGCGTCGCGTTTCTCCGTGGAGCATGGGAGCAGCGCCGGGTCGCCCAGTTGCTCCATGCGGTTGTCCTCGTCTCGGTGGCAGTCCCCTCCTTCGCGTACGTGCAACGGCAGCTCGAACCGAGTGCGGAGGTCAAGCAGCGCATGATGCGCAAAGCGCGAGCGATTGCCGAGAAGTGCCTCGTCGCCGAACGCATTCACCGCGACCTCGATGAGGATGGCGGCGTGGTGCCCATCGGTTTGCGGATCGCCGGCCTACGGCGCTTGCATCGGCACGAAGAAGCATTCGCCCTGGTGCGAGGGGAAGTGCAGGCCGGCTGGGACCCGCGAGCGGCCACCGCCTACCTGGAGTACCTCGCCTGGCTCGGACGCCCCGAAGAGGCTCTGCACACCGTGAGCGAGCTCCGCAATCGGGCTCCCGCGGGAGTCTCCGATCCGATCCGACGAAGCCCGGACCTCCTGCGGCGTTGGCTCACACAGGTCGTCCTGAAGACGGAGAGCTGCGAAACCTGGGAGGCTCGCGGAGGGCGCGACGCTCACACCCCAACCACGGCGATCCGTGCCCGACCGGCCGGGCACGATTGAGACGCCATGACCACACGACGCCCTCGCGCGGACCCAGGCCAGCGCCAGCAACAGCGCCCCACACAAAGCGGTCAAGCGCAGCCTCCGGCTGCTGAGCCCCAACCCCAGAAAGCAGGCGATGAGGGGCAGGTTCTTGAAGTAGGCAAAGATTCTCACCTCGTTGCTGAAGTAGCGGATCAGCGCCAGCTCCAGAAAGAACCCCACGGCGCTGAGGACTACGAGCCTGAAGCGAGCCTCGGAGATCGTTTCGGCAGGTCACTTCATCGCCCAACAATCGCGCCCCTCGCGCCGAGTCTACGATCGCAGCGCGACTCGATTCGACCTCACTCCACCAGGTCCAACATCTCGAGGAAGCTGTACTTGTCCCACTCGACCCAACTCTCGACCAGTTTGTCGCCCTCGTAGCGATCGGTGTGGACTCCGGTCCAGCTGGTGGTCTTGCCGGTCGCAGCGTACTCCCTGAACTGCCCCGTGTGCTTCGCCGTCAGCCGCCATCGGCTACAGACGTAGTCGCCTTCCGCGACCTGCAGCAGCACCTCCATCTTCACGTCGGAAAAACCGTCGTGGAACGAATCGACCAGCTCCTTCCATTCCTCCAGAGACTTGGTCGAGGTTCCGCCGGCGGCGTCGGGCAGTTGATGGTTCACATAGCTCGGCGCCAGATAGTCGGCCGCACGATGCAGGGCATTGTCGCCCCACAGCTCGAGCAGGTTTCTCGAGGTCTCCTTGTGATCTCTTGCCATTACAGCGCCTTTCTCGAGCTTCCGCCCACTCAATTCCTCTGCCGCACCGTCCGCAGAATCGAGCGAGAGTACGTGTGGCTGTTGTTGACCATCGCATTGAAACGCTGCGCCGCGGTCGACACATCGCCGTGTACCGGTAGGTTCAGCGGATTGGAACGAAACGCCGAGCGATCGATATCGGAGATTGTTCCGACGAACTGGAACTCGAAACTACCCGCATCTCCGAAGGAGCGGGTAGAAAGATTGGACAGCTTGGCATGCAGCGTGTGAACCGACCGATCCGCCTGCGTCAGTCCGCGATCGAGAACCGCCTTGCCGTCGACGAAGCCGGTCGCGAGGACCTCGTCCTTGCTGACCGCGACCACGACCTCGTTGTAGGCGCCGAGCCTGGCTCGTTCGAGGAAGGGGTTCGAGTAGTTCATCCCGCTGGCATGCGCCTGGCGGCCGCGCAGGATCATGAACTCGCCGTCCGCCAGTTGCGCCCGCGAGTTGTGCACGGCTCCGACGTTGTAATCGAATTCCTCTCGCGTCCTGATTCCACCAGCGACTCCGGCAAGCGCCGGCGCCAGCGAGGCGCCGACGGCCGACTCGGCGGACTGGAGAAAGGCGTTGGCGTCGAAGTGCTTGCTCTTGAGGTCGTCGAAGCCGGCGAACACCGACTGCGCCAGCCCGATTCCCGTCTGGCGCAGCTCGAGCGTCGCCAGCGACGCTCCGGTCAGCCCGCCCAGCGCTCCCGCAGCCGCGCTCACCCCGATGAAGGCGATCTGCACCGGATCGTGGATCGCCTGGTTCCAGAAGCGAACCGGGTGCGCGACGATCTCCAGCGGGTACAGCACCGGACTGAGAAACAAGCGTGAAAAGTGCCCCTGCACGCCGCTGTCGAGCCAATCGATCGCCTTGTCGAAGCCCTTGCGCAGCTCCTTCCAGAAGCTCGCCTTCATCCCCGCCGGGTCGGTCATCATCACCGGATTGGCGTCGCCGTAGCCGTAGCGGTTGAGGTGCGCCAGCGGGTCGCGCGAAACGAACGACGGGACCTGCGCATCGTACCAGCGCGCGCGCAGGTACTGCCCCTGCCAGATCGCGTCGCGATACTCGCCGGCGTAGCGAAACGGATTGTCGCGAATGTCGTAGGAAGAAGCCGCCTCGGCGCAGCTGCAGCTCGCCTCGCAGCCGCACGCGCCGAAGGCGTCGTAGGCATAGGCCGCGAGCGACTCCGCCGACGCGTCGTACTCCGCGGCGACGTCCTTGCGCGGCTTCATCAGCACTTGATCGGTGCCGTCGCTGAGGTGGCGAACCCGGCCCAGCCGCGCCGACCACAGGTCGGCCGACTGCTGGCGCATGTTGCTGATCTGCGGCAGGTGGCCGCCGCCGTAGTAGAAGCTCAGGCCGTCGCCGTCATCGGTGGTCGAAGACGCCATGGTGCCGTCAGGGTGGTAGGCGTAGGTGAGCTGCTGCGCGCCCGAGCTGTAGCCGACCAGGCGGTCGCGGCGATCGAAGGAGTAGGTCGGCGCCGACGAAGACGGCTCGCTGCCAACCGCGGCGAGGTTGCCGTTGCCGGCGACCACGGTGCCGCTGGCGGCATCGCCGGCGTCGGGGACGAAGTTGTCCCAGCTCAGGTACACCGTCGACGCCGCGCCGTCGTCGACCTGCGTCGTCACCGACGTCGGGGCGCCGTCCGCATTGTACGTATAGGTCGTCACCGTCGTCGTAGACGCCGCAGCAATCGGCTCGACCAAGAGCAACGCCGTCGAAGCGAGCGACGCCCATAGTACCGCGCTGGTTAGGTTAGCGTTCATCCCTGGGGAACTGTCGCTGCGTGACTCACGGTGACCTGTTCGAGCACGCATCTGGCGCGCGCGGCACGGTTCGATTCGGTCCACGGTCGCCGCTCCATCGACACGGTCACTCGTCGACACTGCAGAGCGAAAGGCTCGAATCGGCGGCACACGGGTCGAAGCTCAATACGACCGAGCCATCGCCTCCTGCCGGGCTCGTATCCTCGCCGACTACCGGGGCAGCGGTGTCGTCGATCGTCGCCATGCGCGCATAACTGGCGCCGGCGCCGCCGCCCTCGGTGTCGAGAGTTCCTACGCCGCCGCCCTGGCCGCCGCCCCATCCGCCGCCGCCGCCGCCGCCACAGTCGACCGCATCGCCACCGTTACCTGCAGTCCAATCGTCGAGGTCGCCGTCGAGCCAGCTGCCGCCGGCATCCTTGGCTGCTCCTCCGAGACCACCGATTCCATCGCCGCCGCAGCCACCGCTGCTGTGCGTACCGCAGCCGCCGACCCCGGAGATACCGCTGTCCAACCCGCCACCACCGGCGGCCGCGTCGGCATCGGTGGCGGCGACCGCGACGCCACCATCGCGCCCGTCACCGCCGCCGGTGCAGGCAGTACCGCCAACCAGCGTGGCAACGAAGCCGCCGCCGCTGCCCCCACCCCCGCCGGCGAGCAGCAGGACGAGGGCATCGCCCGGAGCATCGTCGGCGATATCGGCGTCGAGCGCCTGGCCGATGACCAGAGTCGATGCTCCGCCCGACCCTCCGACACCGCCGCAGGACGAGATCGAGCCGCTGCCGTCCGCTCCCTGCGCTCCGACGTAGACGTAAAGATCGGGAAAGTCGGCGGCGAGCGTCGCCGCCAGGTGACTCGAGCGCGCATATCCCCACTTGCCACGCGAGCCGCCGGGAGTATCGGAGCCGCTGCAGCTTCGCGAGGCGCCCTTGCCACCTCGTCCACCCCAGGCCTCCACATACACCGGTAGAGCATCGGCACTGACCCCGGTCAGACCGGCCGCATAGTCGACGAGAGCGGCGACGTCGATCGGCAGCTCACTGTCCGTGTACTGGCAGCGGAGCACTTCCCCATCGTCGGTGCTCTCGAAATAACACGGGCCTTCTTTCGTATAGACGATCTCGACGCCGCCGTCGTCGCCGTTGGGCGAGTCGGGCGCCGAGGTCGGCGCGGTCGCGTCGTCCGTAGTATTGGCGGCCGCCCAGCTGCCGCCGCCGCCGCCGCCGGTGCCAGCAAAGCTGCCCAGCTCTCCACGACCGCCGCCGCCGAATCCGCCGCCGCCACCGCCGCCAGCCCCGCTTCCGTGGCCCTGCTCTCCGCCTTTGCCGGCAGCCCAGTCGGTCGGCCAGACCAAAGGACCACTCGATTCCCACTTGGTACTGCCGTCGGCGCCAAATCCACCGAGCCCCGCGGTCGAATGACTGTCGCCGGCCTCACCTTCGCCGTCGCCGTTGCCGCCGTCGCCCCCGGAACCACTGTTGTCACCACCGGCCACGCTCGCAGCTGAACCGGAGGTGGCAAACGCCTCGCCACCGTCCCCGGCGGCGCTGCCGTCTCCAGCGGTCGCGCCACCACCACCGCCACCGCCGCCGGCGATCAGAATCACGGCCTCCGAGCTGGGATCCAGCACCAACTCGGCGTCGTCGGATCCGATCGCGCTCAGGGCCTTGCTCGTCAGGACAGTGGAGCTACCGCCGTATCCACCTACGCCGCCCTCGGTGGACGACACCTTGCCCCCCAAACCGACGTAGGCCAGCCATCCCGTCGTCCCCGACACATCCGCCGGAGTGAGGATCGTCGACGCGTAACCGGCGGCGCCGCCGTCGCCGCCACGGTCGCTGGTCGTATCGTCTTCCCCGTCGGAACCTGCCCCTCCCCAGGCTCGCACCTGGAAGGACAAGGCCGGCAGAACCGACGCCCAATCGGAAACTCCGAGGAGGAACGATGATTGCGTGGTCGTGCAGGTCACGGTGTTGCCGTCGGACGCCGCAACCATGCCGAGCGGGCAGTCGCCGATAGTCGAACACTCGACCTCGCCTACACCGGTTTCGGCAATCTCCACCGCGTACGGGGTAGTACTACCGACTGTGGCCGACCAGTCGTTGAGGGCGCAGTCGTACACGGTCGGCGAGTCGGCATTGAGCCGCAGCTTGAACAGCTTGTCGCCGGTGGCGGCGTTGTAGACCACTATCGCCTCGTCGCCGAACAGGGTCTCGTAGGTCAGCGATCCACCGGCCGCGACGAAAGCGCCAAAACCGTCGTCGATCTGCGTCGGCGGCTCGTACGTGCCGGTGGTTTGATTCTTCTGGTAGTAGGTCGAACAACACTCCTTCCCGAACACGATCGGGAACCTGAGACTGTTGCTGACCTCATACTCGTATGTGTCGCGGTCGTCCGGCGGACTCGGCAGTGCCAGGCGAGTCCCCAGCAGGTACTCGCACGACGAACACTCCTCGTAGACGTAACCGTAGCCGCAGTTGTCGAACCAGACCAACGAGTTGCTACTACCGAGACCGACCGTGCCGAGGACATATTGGTCGGCGATGGCGAAGCTGCTCACAGTCGACCCCGTGGTGCTGCCGCCGTTGAGCGTACCGAAAGCGCCGTTGCTGTCCGCATAGTGCGGCACATACGCAGCGTAGTCGCTCGTCAGGTGACAAAACGGTGTCGTCGACGAATCGCAATTGCCGAAGCCGGTGGGCAGCACGTAGTACAGGCCGTGCGGGAAGCTCAGCCCCCAGGTGCCGCTGGTGTCGTCGATCACGAAGTCGGGCTGGTTGTAGGCCTCGCCCGACTGGTTGATCGCCAGCGGGTTGGTGACCTCGGTGCACAGCGACGACGTGCTCTGCTCGAAGGCGATGGTGCGCGTCTGCTCCTCGCCGGCCTCGATGCTGTTCTGCGGAAACGCCGAAATCGCGCCGCTCTGGCCGGTGTCGGGCGTCACCTCGACCTGTGGCTCGAAGCCCACCGAACCCGACGTCGTCGCCGCGTCCGAGCAGGCGTCCTTGCTCGCCAGCTGATTGGTGTAACCGCGACAGTCCTCGGCCAGGTCGTAGATGTAGTTGATGCCGACATCGATCGCGCTGGTACCGAGGATGTCGCGCGTATAGAAAAAGAACTGGCGATCCGGTGAGTCGACCTTCTGAATGGCGTCGGTCGAGCCGTACTTGGTGCGGTAGGTCCCCTCGACCGGGTCCTGATAGGCCGCCTCGTCGATCGACAACACACCGATGCTGCGCGAGGACTCCGAGCTGTCGGTGAACAGGTCGTTGGTGTAGGCGTCGCCGTCCTCGTCGAAGAAGACGAGGTGATCGTACAGCCACTCGATGTCGTCGTCGTCGAGATCGCTGCCCGACACGTCGAGAGTGACCACTCCCGGGTAGACGCCGTTGTTGGGGACCGTCACCTGCGTCGAGTTCGTACCGGCGATCTGCAAGGTGACGCTGTCGAACGGCGGCTCGCCGACCGACGGCGCCGGTAGGGTCGAGTACGTATCGGTCCAAATCGTCGCCGTGCAGCTCGGCGTCGAGCCGCTGTCGGCGAGGTAGCTCGAGGCGCACAGGCTCACCGCCATCGTCGTGTACGACTGGTCGGCGGGAACGATGAACCAGAACTGCGGCAGCTCGGGCTGGCCGTCGCTGCCGGCGCCGATGCCGTTGAAGGGCACGTAGGTCAGGGTCTCGGCGTCGCCGCCGTCGCTACCGAGGACGACCTGATAGAAGAAGCCGTTGTTGCCGTCGCCCCACGCAGTGCCGGTGCTCGCCGCCGCGATCTTCACCCGGTAGAGGATCGTCCCCTCGGGGTCGGTGTAGGAGTGCGAGATCGCCACTACCGTGGTCGAGGTGCCGCTGCAGGTGTCGGCGGCGGTCGAGCAGACGATACCCGACGAGGTCGTCGGGGTGGTGGTCGGTGTCGACGTATCCTCGGGGCCGGGAACGTCGATCGACGGGGTCGGCGTCGAGGTCGACACGGGACCCGGTACATCGATCGTCGCGGTCGCGGTCGAGGTCGAGGTCGGGTCCGGACTCGGCACCTCGATCGTCGGGGTCGACGTCGCCGCAATCGCGGAAGTCGGAGTTTCTTCACCCCCGATCACAGTCGTCGGCGTAGCGGTCGGCTCGACCGCCGCGTCGTCGTCCGAGCTACAGCCAGCCAGAAGCACCGCGACCAGCCCAAACAACACCGCCGATCGGCGGCAGCTCATGGTGGGGTTCAGCATTGTCATCTCCTGTTCAGTCGCTGCCACACAGCCAAAGGCTCGAGTCGGCGGCACATGGGTCGAAGCTCAACACGACCGAGCCGTCGCCTCCCGCCGGGCTCGTGTCCTCGCCGACTAGCGGGGCATCGGCGTCGTCGATCGTCGCCATGCGCGCGTAGCTGCCGCCGGCGCCGCCGCCCTCGGTGTCGAGAGTCCCAACACCGCCACCCTGGCCGCCGCCCCATCCACCGCCGCCGCCGCCGCCACAGTCGACCGCGTCGCCACCGTTACCTGCAGTCCAATCGTCGAGGTCGCCGTCGAGCCAGCTGCCGCCGGCGTCTTTGGCTGCTCCTCCGAGGCCGCCGATTCCGTCGCCGCCGCAGCCACCGCTGCTGCGCGTGCCGCAGCCGCCGACACCGGAGCTCCCGCCGTCCAACCCACCACCACCGGCGGCGGCGTCGGCGTCGGTGCTGGCGATTGCAACGCCACCATCGCGCCCGTCGCCGCCGTCGGTACACGCCATGCCGCCGGCCAGCGTGCCAACGAAGCCGCCGCCGCTGCCACCGCCGCCGCCGGCAAGCAACAGGACGAGGGCATCGCCGGGAGCATCGCCGGCGATGTCGGCGTCGAGCGCCTGGCCGATCACCAGAGTCGATGCTCCGCCCGACCCACCGACACCGCCGCAGGTCGAGATCGAGCCGCTGCCGTCCGCTCCCTGCGCTCCAACGTAAATGTAGAGCTCGGGAAACTCGGCGGCGAGCGTCGCCGCCAGGTGACTCGAGCGCGCGTATCCCCACTTGCCACGCGAGCCACCGGGGGTATCCGAGCCACCGCAGTTTCGCGAGGCGCCCTTACCACCTCGCCCGCCCCAGGCCTCGACGTACACGGGCAGCGCTCCCGAGTCGACGCCGGTGACCGCCGCGGCCATGTCGACGAGCTCCGCCACGTCGACGGCGACCTCGCTACTGCTGTACTGGCAGCGAATGACGACGCCGGAGCTCGCGTAATCGAACGAGCAAGGCCTCTCCTGCGTGTAGACGAACTGCACCGTGCCATCGTTCCCGTTGGGGGAGTCCGGCGCCGTCGTCGGCGCCGTCGAATCGTAGACGGTATTGGCCGCAGCCCAGCTACCGCCGCCGCCGCCGCCAGCGGTTGAGCAGGTGTTGTCACCGCCCGCTCCGCCGCCGCCGAAACCGCCGCCTCCATAGCCGGTGTTGGCATTCGAGCCGCCCTTTCCGGCACTCCAGGAGTCGGGGAGGATCAGCGACCCGCCGCTCTTCCACCCCTCGCCGTTGCCGGATTCTCCGCCCAGCCCGGACTTGCCGTCGTGGTTGCCACCGGAACCCAGGCCGTCGGCGTTGCCACCATCTCCGCCCGTCGAATCCTCACAGGGAAAGCCCGAGGAGTTCTGTCCACCCTTCCCCGCGCCACTCACCGCGTCTCCGTTCGGGTCGGCATTCGCGATCGCAGTCCCGCCTGCTCCGCCATCGCCGGTGCTGCCCGCCAGGCTAGCGTAGTCCCCTCCAGTTCCCGCACCGCCGGCGATCGCGAGCGCGAGACCGGACGGATCCGTGATCTCTTGCGCATCGGTTTCGCCGATTGCGCTCAGCGGAGTCGTCGTCAGCGCCGTCCCCGAGGAGGCGAAGCACGATCCATCCTGACCGATATAGGCATAGAGGTCTTGGTCGAGGGCCGCCGGCATCTGGACGGTGAGGGCGAAGCCGCCATCGGGGCTCCCACTGTCACAGCCGGTGGTCGTGCCCCCCCAGGCGCGAACCTGGATCGCATCGGTGACCAACTCCGCGTCCGCGGCCCAGTCGGACATGCCCAGAATGAACGATGACTCGGTCAGCGTACAGGTCACGGTGTCGCCGTCGGTCGACGCCGTCATGCCGAACGGACAGAGTCCGACTGTCCCGCACTCCAGCGCCCCAGCTCCGCTCTCCGCGATCTCCACCGCGTACGGTGCCGTGTCACCGACCGTCACCGACCAGTCGTCCACGCCGCACGAGTACACCGCCGGGGAGTCGGCATTGAGGCGCAGCTTGAACAGCTCCACGCCGGTGGCGGCATTGTAGACCGCCACCTCCTCGTCGCTGAACAGCGTCCCGTAACTGAGGGATCCGCCCGCCGGAATGAAAGCACCGAAGCTGTCGTCGAGCTGCGACGGCGGCTCGTACGCCCCCGTGTTCTGATTCTGTTGATAGTAGCTCGAGCAGCACTCCTTGCCGAAAACGATAGGGAAGCTCAGGCTGTTGGTCACCGTGTACTCGTACTTGTCGCCGTCGTCCGGCGGATCCGGCAAGTTCAGCCGTGTCCCCAACGGGTAATCGCAGGCCGCGCACTCCTCGTAGATGTAGCCGTAGCCGCAGTTGTCGAACCAGATGAGCGCGTTGCTGCTGGTCAGACCGGGACTGCCCAGCGCGTACTGGTCTGCGAGAGCGATGCTCCCCACCGTCGAGGCCGTGGTACTGCCGCCGTTGCGAGTACCAAAGGCTCCGTTGCTGTTGGCGTAGTGTGGAACGTAGGCGGTAAACTCACTGGTCAGGTGGCAGAACGGCGTCGTGGTCGAGTCACAGTTTCCGAATCCCGTCGGCAGCACGTAGTAGAGGCCGCGCGGGAAGCTCATCCCCCAGGTGCCACTGCTTCCGTCGATGACGTAATCTGGCTGGTTGTACGCCTCACCGCTGGCGCTGATCGCCAGCGGGTTGGCAACCTTGGTGCACAGCGACGATGTCGTCAGCTCGAAAGTGATCGTGCGATTCTCTTCCTCGCCCGCCTGGATGTTGTCCTGCGGGTCGGCCGAAAGCGCGCCGCTCTGGCCGCTCTCGGGAAGTACTCCCACCTTCGGCTCGAATCCGACGGAGCCGGACGTGGTTGCGCCGAGTGCGCTGTCGGAGCAGGCGTCCTTGCTGCCGAGCTGGTTGGTATAGCCGCGGCAGTCGTTCGACTGGTCGTAGATGTAGTTGATGCCGACGTCGATCGCGCTGGTGCCAAGGATGTCGCGTGTGTAGAAGAAGAATTGCCGGTCCGGTGAGTCTACCTTCTCGATCGAGTCTGTGCTGCCGTATTTGGTGCGGTACGTACCGTCGGTTGGATCCTGGTAAGCCGCCTCGTCAATCGACAGTACGCCGATGCTGCGAGCGGACTCCGAGCTGTCGGTGAACAGGTCGTTGGTATAGGGGTCGCCGTCCTCGTCGAAGAAAACGAGGTGGTCGTAGAGCCACTCGATGTCGTCGTCGTCGAGATCGCTGCCCGACACGTCGAGGGTGACCACTCCCGGGTAGACTCCGTTGTTGGGCACCGTCACCTGCGTCGAGTTCGTACCGGCGATCTGTAGAGTGACGCTGTCGAAGGGGGGGTCGCCGACCGACGGCGCCGGTAGGGTCGAGTACGTATCGGTCCACATCGTCGCCGTGCAGCTCGGCGTCGAGCCGCTGTCGGCGAGGTAGCTCGAGGCGCACAGGCTCACCGCCATCGTCGTGTACGACTGGTCGGCGGGAACAATGAACCAAAACTGCGGCAGCTCGGGCTGGCCGTCGCTGCCGGCGCCGATGCCGTTGAAGGGCACGTAGGTCAGCGTCTCGGCGTCGCCGCCGTCGCTACCGAGGAGGACCTGGTAGAAGAAGCCGTTGTTGCCGTCGCCCCACGCAGTGCCGGTGCTCGCCGCCGCGATCTTCACCCGGTAGAGGATCGTCCCCTCGGGGTCGGTGTAGGAGTGCGAAATCGCCACTACCGTGGTCGAGGTGCCGCTGCAGGTGTCGGCGGCGGTCGAGCAGACGATACCCGACGCGCTCGTCGGCGTGGTGGTCGGCGTCGACGTATCCTCGGGACCGGGAACGTCGATCGACGGGGTCGGGGTCGACGTCGACTCGGGACCCGGCACATCGATCGTCGGGGTCGGTGTATCCTCGCCGCCGAGCAGCGGCGTCGTCGGGCTGGCGCTCGGCGTCGCCGTCGCCTCGGGCATCGAGGTCGCCGTATCGGCTGGGCGCGGCGTCGAGGTCGCGGCCGGCGTCGCCGTCGGCGATACGCCCGCGTCGTCGTCGTCCCCACAACCGCCGAGGAACAGCAAAACGCCGAACGACAACGCCCACAGGCGCCGCCGCGACAGACTCGGTCGAGCCAACCCGTTCGCCTGTTCCCGCTGCATCACTCTTCTCCCTCGCCAACGACCCTCGCCGGCCGACACGCTCCTAAAGCGGAGCGGCGACGCCACAACAGCAACGCTCCGACAAAGCTCATCGAGGTCAGCCACGACCAGTCGGCACGCGGGGCGTGCCCAATCCGGCAACCGTCATCGTCGTCGGAGCGGGGGCGGTCGGTCGGTGTCGCGGTCGGCTCGGGAGCTTCTCTGGTCGCCGTGAACGTCGGTTGCGCCGCGGTAATCTCGGAGGTCGGAGTCGATGTCGCCTCCTCCATCGGGGTCGGTGTGTCCTCACCGCCCTGGGTCGGCGTCGTCGGCATCGCGGTCGGTGTCGACGTCGGGTCCGGCCCGGGGATCTCGATCGTCGGCGTCCCGGTCGCCGGGGCCGCCGTCGGCGCGACGGTCGGCGTCTCGCTGGACATCACCTGATGGACCTTGCGGGTCAGGTTGTCGCCGGCGTCGTACTCGTAGGTGGTCGACTCGAGGAGCGAGCCCGACGAATCGCTGCGCGCCTCCGAGACCAGGCGCAGCAGACCGTCGTAGCCGTAGTCCATCTGGTAGTTGCTGTTGTCGCTCGAATCGAGATCGGAAGAGTGCTCCTCGTGGACCACGTTGTCGTACTGGTCGTACTCGAAGAGCGACTTCAGAATGACCGCTGCCGCGCCGCTGACCGCCTCGACCGAGCCGGTGCGACCGTGCTCGTCGTACAGATACGTCGTCTGGTAGACGACGCTGCCATCGCCATCGAGGCAGCTGCCGCCGGTACAGAGGGTCTCCGTCTTGATCGACCCCGAGTACGCTCCGACGACCGAGCCGAGAGCGCTTTCCGACGACCCGCCGACGTCGACCGGCGTGTAGTAGTCGCGGTCGATGCACTTGGTGACGTAGTCGGCGACGTCGGCGTCGTACATGCCGCGACAGACGCTCTTCAGCAGGCCGCGGCGGTAGCTGTCGTCGTCGTCCCAGTAGGTGTAGGTCAGCAGGAGCTCGTCGGCCGACGGCGAGAAGTCGGAGTCGACCGGCGAGTCGGGGCAGCTCTGCCCCATCGCCGTCGCCAGCGCGTCGGCACGGCAGGCAAGCCGCTGGTATTGATCGTAGGCCCACTGCAGGGTCGTGCCATCCGAGTAGGCGATCGACTCGATAGCGCCGAACGCCGTGTAGGTGTAGGTGATCGAGTCACCGTCGACGTCGCCGCAATCGCCGTCGCTGCACTCGCTGCAGTCCGCCGAGTTGGTGAAGTGGGTCAGCTTCAACAGCTCGCCGGTGATCGGATCGCGCTCGAAGCGCTCGCCTTCCGAGCCTCCCCCCTCGCTGGCGAAGCAGTAGCGCAGCTTGCGGTTCATCGCGTCGTAGTAGGTGTAGAACGTGACTCCGGCGTAGCTCGTCGAGGTCTCCATGTGCCCGGTCGGCATGTAGCTGAACGCCTCTGCGAGCGGGTTGCCGTCGGAGTCCACCAGCAGGTTCTCGCTCGAGGTCAGCAGACCGCGGGCATCGAAAACGTTGGTGTCGGTCAAGACCGTCGTCGCGGCGTCGTCCCCGGTGTCGACGCTGAGGCTGGTCGAGATCGATTTGCCGTGCAGATCGCGCACCTTGCTCGAGCTCGCCGACAGCGAGCTGCCGTCCGAGCCGGTCGACGAGACACTGTACCCGTACTGCAGCCGATCGGCCGAGAAAACCGATACGCCGTTGACCGAGGTGAGAGAAGCGTCGTCGTCCAGAGTGGCGCCGCCGCTCGCCGTCACCGAATGCTCCAACCCGTTGCCGTCGTGCAGGGTGTAGGAGAAGTAGGCGTCGCCCGGGCAATCCGTGGTGCTGGTGTCGTTGGCCACCGTCGGGCAGGTGTCTCCGGTCGAGGTCTGCTCGGCGGTCAGAGCGCAGCTGCCGATCGTCGAGAGCTTCCCGCTGTCGTTGAGGTCGTGGTGGCTCGAGCTGTTGCCGTTGAAGAGCAGCCGCTGCGACTGCGTCACGTCGTCGTGAACGAACTCGTGCGCGTTGCCGCGCGGACCGCACACCAGCTTCGGCCGCTGCTTCTCGTCGAGCTCGACGGTGGTCTCGTAGACCAGCGCCGCGCTGGCGCCGACCTCGCTGGTGCGCTTGGAGAGCTGGCCGAGGCTGTCGTAGGTCATCGACGAGCGCGTCTGCACCGTCGTGAAACCCGACCCCGAAGCGCCACCGAGGTTGTCCTTGCCGAGCACGTTGCGGCCGAGGCCGTCGTGGACGCTCACCGTCAGCACGCCGTCGACGTAGCTCGACTGCTGCGCCCCGGAGCTCGGATCAGTACCGGCGACCATCGTGTGCACCTGACAGTTGCGCACATCGGTAGCATCGTCGTACGGACAGTCGCTGAGCGCCGTGGTGGTCGACGACGGACAGGTCGCCGTGTTGCCGTCCTGCGCCGTCGGACACGCGTAGTAGTAGTCGCTGGTGACGTAGGTCCCGTTGGCGTGGGTCACCTTGGTCGTCATGCCGTTGGCCGCGTGCTCCATGAACGTGCTGTTGCCGGAGGCATCGGTGGTCGACAGAGGGAAGCCGTTGAGCACGCACTTGCGCTGGCTCGACGTGTAGCCGTCGGCGTCGGTGACGGTGATCTGCAGGACCTGCGCCCCGGCGCAGCTCTCCTCTCCATCGACAGTCGCCGTGAGATCGTAGGCGTAGGACTGGGTGGCCGAATCGATCCCGTCCTGGTCGTCGAAGCCGTCCGCCCAGGCGACCACCTGGTCGAGCATCCGACCGTTGCCATCATAAGTAACGCTGGTGGTTTTCGGCGCCGCCACCGACGAATCCCAGCTCGGCGAATCGCACTCCGAAAGCAGCCCGACCGTCGCCGGCACCGAAGAATCGGTCGACAGCAGGCCCTTGGTCGTCGAGGCGATCGCGCGGGCCGCGCCCACCGCCGAGCTCTCGTCGGTCAGCGTGTGGCACATCAGCGTCACCAGCACCGGGCTCGTCGTCGCGGCCAGGGTGTCGTGGGCGCCGACTCCGCTCTCGTCTTCGTCGAGGTAGACGAAGGTCTGCGCCCCGGTCGACAGGCCGAAGTGCTCGGCATCGCTGCCGAGCGCGACGAAGCCGTTGGTCGTCGCCGAGGTCGGCGTGTCGTAGGCCTTGTAGATGTCGCGCACCAGCTTGAGATCGGAGGTGCCGAGACGCACCGTGCGGTTGCAGGAGCTGACGATCCCGGTCGAGTCGGTGGCGTGGTACAGCTTGGTGTTCAGGGTGTTGCCGAAGCTGTCGTAGGTATAGGCGAGCACCGAATGGCGCGCCTGCGAGCTGTCGGCATCGGCTCCGACGTTGTAGACGCAGGAGCCGCTGAAGACGGCCTGCTGGTAGTTGGCCGGCAGCTGCTGGTAGTCGGCCTCGGTCGAGGTGCAGTCGATCTCGCCGTCGGTCGACGTCGCGTAGCAGTGCGAGACCTCCTTGGCGAGACTGAGATCGTAGAGACCGTCCGACTGCTCGGCCCGCACCGAGATGCGGCTCTCGGTCTCGAGGTGGAGAAAGTTGTAGTCGGTCTCCGTCTGGTCGTGGACTGTCCCCGTGTGCGTCTTGCGGCTGACCACCGTCGTGTACGTGAAGCTGGTGTCGTTCGACGCCATCAGCGCGTCCTCGCCGCTGTCGACCGAGTCGTACGGCGAGTACAGCGGATAGCCGCTGTAGTTGTTCGAGCTGTCGTCGGTGCCGAGCTGATACGTCGTCGTCAGGTAGTCCTCGCCGTCGTAGTCGGTCGGACACGCCTCGCCGCTGCCGATCGACGGGCACTGATAGAGCGTGTCCACCACCGGCCAGCTCGTCGTGTTGCCGTCCTCCTCACACGAGCTCGTCGAGCTCGCCGTGCACACCGGCATGCACGTGTACGTCACCCCCATCGCCGCACCGGTCGGCAGGGTGATGCCGGTCATCGTCTCCGAGTTGTCGCCGCACGCCGAGCTGCTCCACTGCAGTACCGTCACCATCCCCAGCGGATCGACGATCTTGGTCAGCCGGCTGTTGTCCGGCGCCACCCAGCCCACCGTGCGGCCGTCCGGCAGCGACACCGTCACCTGCCCCGTCTCGCAGTCGTCGCCGCCGCTGTCGCAGTAGGCGAAGCTCATCGAGTTGCCCCAGCTGTCGACGATCTCTTCGATCAGCGCATTCTGCGGCGTCGTGTCGCCGCTGTACTTGTACTGCAGCGTGTTGCCGAAGCGGTCGCTCTCCTGCAGCAGCAGGCCCGCGCTCGAAAAGTAGCGCACCATGCCGCCGAGCTGCGAGAACACGTAGGCTGAGGAAGTTCCGTCCACCGTCACCGTCCCCGCGTCGCTCTGCAGGTTCGCGTCGGCGCGGTTGTACTGTTTGAGGCCAGTCGCGATCGGGATCGATTCCTCGCTACCGGTCGGCGTGAAGACGGTGCGCCACGA
>JAUIGL010000140.1 GCA_030430165.1 bacterium
CGGGCTGATTCATGCTGCCATCGATGAGTGCGGCGGCGAAGAAGCGGCGGGTTGCGATGCTCTGCTACCCGGATGTCCAGGTCCTCGACGTGGTGGGACCGGTCGAGGTGTTCAACACCGCCACCCGACTGCTCGAGGCCGAGGGGCGTGCTGACGCCGGTTACACGACCGAGATGGTGGCGCCGCGGCGCGGCCCGGTGGCGACTTCGGGCGGAATCGGCCTGGTCGCGGATCGAGCGATTTCGGCGGTGCGTGGTCCGCTCGACACCCTGCTGGTGGCCGGAGGTCGCGGCGCGCGCGACATCGTCGGCGACCGATCGGTGATCGCCTGGTTGCGGCGTGTCGCCGGCCGCAGTCGCAGAGTCGCCTCGGTGTGCAGCGGCGCGCTGCTGCTGGCCGAAGCGGGACTTCTCGACGGGCGGAGGGCGACGACGCACTGGGCCTTTGCCGACGAGCTGGCGCGCCGCTATCCGGCGATCGAGGTCGATCCGGATCCGGTCTACCTGCGTGACGGCGCCATCTATTCCTCGGCCGGCGTCACCTCCGGCATGGACCTCGCCCTGGCGCTGGTCGAAGAGGACTACGGCCGCGATCTCGCGCTGACCGCGGCGCGGTGGCTGGTTCTGTTCCTCAAACGCCCCGGCGGCCAGTCGCAGTTCAGCGTTCAGCTCGCCGCCCAGCTGAGCGATCGCGGACCGATCCGCGAGGTGCAGGCGTGGGTGATCGACCACCTCGACGGTCCGCTCTCGGTCGAGGCGATGGCGCGGCGCGCCGCGATGAGCCCGCGCAATTTCGCCCGCGTGTTCGCGCGCGAGGTGGGGATGACGCCGGCCCGTTTCGTCGAGCAGGCGCGAGTCGAGCGGGCGCGCCGGCGGCTCGAGGAGAGCACGCAGAGTATCGAAGAAATCGCCGGTGGCTGCGGCTTCGGCAGCGCCGAGACCATGCGTCGCGCCTTTCTGCGCAGCCTGCGCGTCGCCCCTGCGGATTACCGCAGCCGCTTTCGCCTGGCTGCAAGCGCTTGAGCGCAAAGGAGACTTGCCATGCAAATCGCGATCTTTCTCTATGACAACTTCACCGCGCTCGACTGCATCGGGCCGTACGAGGTGCTGAGCCGGCTCCCCGCGGCGGACGTGCGCTTCGTCTCGGTCGACGGCGGCGTCGTGCGCGCCGACACCCGGGCCCTGGCGGTCGCCACCGAGTACTCGATCGATCAGGTGACGGCGCCCGACCTGCTGTTGATTCCGGGCGGCCCGGGCGATGAAGCGGCGGCGGCAGATCCGCGGGTGCGCGAATGGGTCGCCAAGGTGCACGAGACGACCAGGTGGACGACCTCGGTCTGCACGGGATCGTTGATCCTCGGCGCAGCCGGGCTGTTGCAGGGAGTGGACGCGACGTCGCACTGGGCGTCGTACGACCGGTTGCGCAGCTACGGCGCCAATCCGGTCGCCGAACGCTTCGTTCGCGTCGGCAAGATCATCACCGCCGCCGGGGTGTCTGCGGGGATCGACATGGGGCTCTACCTGCTCGCGCAGGAGGGCGGCGAGGACCTGGCGCAGGCGATTCAGCTGGCGATCGAGTACGACCCGCAGCCGCCTTTCGACAGTGGCGCTCCGAGCAAGGCGCCGGCTCACATCCTCGAGCTGATGACCGCCTACTTCGCCGAGGCGCGTGCCAGCTGATCAGCCGGCGGGCGTCACTCGGAGGGGATGCGGAGATCGGCGCGGCACTCGCTTGCGGCCGTGGCGCGCTTGCGGCACTGCTCGGGGTTGAGCGCGAGCGAGGCGAAGAAGCGGTCGCGCACCTCCGCGTCCGATGTCGGCTCGTAGGAGATATTGGGCATCACCAGGTGCCCGCGGACGATGAAGAAGTCGACGCGGCCCTGCCGCAGCTTTCCCTCTTCCTGATACTCGTATTCCATCGTCTCGCCCTGGAAGCCGGAGTGCTCGGCGGACTTGGTGGCGCGTTCGCGAAAGCCGCCGGCGGCGAGGAAGCGGCTGCGCGCCATCGACCGCAGCATCGAGTCTGTCGCCAGCCAGCGCGCCGCGCGCGGCAACTTGGTGACCGTCGTCGAGATGCGATGGGCCTTGTACTTTGCCGCGACGATCATCGAGGTGGCGTCGCCGACCGCCGAAGTGGTGTGTGTCGTCTCGATCTCGGGCAGAACCGGGAAGTCGACCGCCAGCAGGAAGTCGCTGATCGCGATACGGCGCCATTGCGAGCCCATGGACGGGTGGGGGAGGGTGCCCAACAGGAATAGGGTCAAGCCCAGGAGGCTGGCGGCGCGCATGGCTCTCGGTCGCTCTTTCTGCGTTCTTCGGGGGTTGTCAGACCTCGCCCCTCGGTTTCTTATGGAAGATATGAGAATCGGTCCCGCAGGTCGAGTCCTGAAATTGGTCCCTCTCCTGTTCTGTCTGGCGGCCTGCGGCGACGACGACGACGCAGTGCGGCCGGTCGCCACCGCCACGGTGCCGCCGAGCCCCACTGCGACGGCCACCGAGCGACCCACCGCGACGGCCACCGAGCGACCCACCGCGACGCCGAAACCCGTCGATTTCGTTGCCGATGTTGACGATTTCGAGTGCATTTTGTCGTGGGACAAGGTACGGGAATTCCGCATAACCAACCGCCTCGGCCGGCTCGCCGAAGCGCTCGAGCTGGCGCGCAATCCGCGGCCCGGGGCCCAGTTTCCGGTCGGTACGATCATCCAGCTGTTTCCGGGCGAGGCGATGGTCAAACGCGGGCCGGACTTCGACCCGGACAACAACAACTGGGAGTACTTCGAGCTCGACACGTCGCCCGCGGGGACTTCGATCCGGGTGCGCGGCCGCGACGAGGTCGTCAACCGCTTCGGTGGCCAGTGTTTCGGCTGTCACGCCGATGCCCGGGACTTCGATTTCATCTGCGAGGTCGGTCGAGGTTGCGTCGAGCTGCCGCTGTCGCGCGACGTCTTCGGCGCCCTCCAGGAGGCCGACCCGCGCTGTCCGGACTGAGCCGCGACTGGCCCCGGTTGTCTAGCCGTCTGCCAGGCCCCGGATTTTTCTCTTGTCAGATCGACCGGTGCCTGCTAAGGGCCTGATGCAGTCGAAAGGGAAGACGTAGTTGGGGCCGAGTACTGAGTGGCGCAGCTTTTGTTTCGTCAGTGTGTGCGCGCCCGAGCTCATCAGAGCAGGCCTTCCCCGGGACGAGTAACTAGGAAAGGAGGGGAAGTGTCATGCCGCAAGGAACTGTCAAATGGTTTAACCCCGAAAAGGGGTACGGCTTCATCAGCCGTGACGACGGGGACGATGTCTTCGTTCACCACACTGGTATCAACGGTGAGGGCTTCCGCAGTCTCGATGAGGGGCAGCGGGTAGAGTTCGAAATCACCGAGGGTAAAAAAGGATTGCAAGCGATCAACGTGAGCAAGCTGTAATCCAACTGAGCATCTGCTTTGCTCGATGAAACGCCGCTTCTTCCGGGAAGCGGCGTTTTTTCGTTCTCGACGTAGTGCCGAGGTCGTACGTCGCGCGGGAACTTCGCCAAAAGTGGTCCTTTGCCTGCATTTCCGGCGAGTGGGTCCGCGGTCATCATGCGGACCATGGATCACGTCGCAGAGAGGGCCGCGTACGGGCGGCGGTCGCAGCGGGGCTTCACTCTGGTCGAGTTGGTTGTGGCCTTGTCCACCGCCGGCCTACTGGCGGCATTGTGTCTGTCGCTGGTGATCGAGTATCGCGCGAACAACCACTTCGCCGCCGCGACCACCCAGATGGGTAATCTGGCGGTCGGCCAGGAGGCCCTGTTCACGACGCGGCAGGGCTACGTCCCTTGTGACGACGCCGGCTGCACCAGAAAGGTTCCCGCCTTCCGGCTGTCCGAGCGCGTAGCCTATTCGGTCACGGTTGCCGACGGTGGCGACCGGGCCTATTCGGTGAGTGGCAGATCCGCAATCGACAACGACGAAATCTTCTCCTACGAGAGTGGGAAGATGTCGTGGCGATCCTCCGAGATCGCCGCGCAACCCTGAGCAGTCGTCTCACCGCGACACCGAGCTTGTTGGGAGCCCGGTGTCGCGGGGCTCCGGGGGAGCTTCGTTCGCCCTCGGTCTGCCCCCCCCCTGAGGTCCCCCCTTGGTAGGGGGGACGGAATTCGCGGGCGGCTGCCGAGTCAACTCGATCCGTTGGGCAAAGGTCCGGCAACGGCGGTCCATGCTGGCGCCGGCACCGGCCCTGTGGTTTCCTGCGCACATGGATCCATCCATGACGCGGCGACAGTTTCATCAATTGGCGGCCGGCGTGACGCTGGGGGCGATCGGCTCGGGCTGCGGCGCGGCGCGCGGCGGCGGCAACGGCTTGCCCCCGGCCAGTGCGTCCGGTCGCAGCGAAGCGGTTGCCCTGGCCGCCGTGCCGCGCGGTGCGGCGGCGAGCGAGACCCGGGCGGCGCTGCGCCGGGCGGTGCTCGAGACCGACCAGCTGTCCTGGCTGAGCCGCGGCGACTCGGTGCTGATCAAGCCGGTGTGCAACTCGGGCAACGACTATCCGGCTACCACCGACCCGGTGGCGCTGCACGAGATGATCGCCCTGCTGCGCGAGCGCGGTGCCGGGCGCGTGGTCGTCGCCGACATGTCCGGGGTGGAGTATGTCCGTTTCTCGCGCGACTCCTTGTCGGGAAGCACCCGGGCATTGATGCAGAACAACGGACTGCTCCAGGCGGCGGAGGCCGCCGGTGCCGAGGTGCACGCCTTCGAAGAGGCCGGTTGGGATGCGTTCTACGACGAAGTCCCGAGTGGCGGCGCCAACTGGAAACAGCCGCTTCTGTTGCCCAACATCCTGCGCGAGATCGATCACGTCGTGCTGATGCCGCGCTGCTCGCGCCACCTGCTCGCCGGCAGCACGCTCGGCCTCAAGGCGGCAGTCGGATGGTGGCGCCACGACACCCGCCTCGAGTACCACCACGACGCGCGCACCTTCGCCGAGAAGACGGCGGAGTCGAACACCGCGCCGACCTTCATTGAGAAGCAGCGGCTGGTGGTGAGCAGCGCGACCAAGGTGCTGACCACCTTCGGGCCCGACCAGGGCCACGTCGAGGAACCGGAAACGGGTCTGGTGATCGCTTCGAGCTCGGTGGTCGCCCACGACATGGTTTCACTGGCTTGGCTGATCGAGAATCGGCGGCTGACTCCCGACGAGGACAAGGACAGCATCGTCGACGACCCCAACCAATCGGCGATCGTCGCCAGCACCGCCAACCGAGTCGTCAATCTCTGGCTCGGCGGCGTCGGCAAGGCGCTCAGCGCCGACGGCCTCGACCCGTGGAGCATCGATACCGTGTGGCACGACAAGGTGCTGCGCCGGGCCTTCGACGTCTTCGGTGGGGTGCCGGGGATCGACCTCGGCGACGACGACGGACGCGTCCCACAGGCGGTTCGCGATCGGCTGGTCGCGGCGACCGCTCTCGCCTGAGGCGATCAGCGCTCGTCTTCGGCGCGCCAGCGGTCGAGGTCGGCGGTGATCAGCTCCTGGCAGCGGTCGAGGATTTCGGACGCGGACAGCTCGCGGCTGCGCGCGATCGGATCGCCGAAGCGGACCCGTACCTGGACGCCGAACGGCACTGGCAGCAGGTTGTGCCGCAGCAACTTCCACGAGCCGTCGATGGTCGTCGGGATGACGGCGAGATCGGGCGCCGCTTCGAGCAGGGTGACGGTTCCGGCTGGCTTGAACTTGCCGAGCCGTCCGTCGCGCGATCGCGTCCCCTCAGGGTAGATCACGGCGGAGACGCCACGCTCCTGGGCGCGCTCGCCGAGCGCCCGGATCTCGCGCTGTGCCTGTTCGCGGTCGCCGCGGTCGATCAACGCGTTGCCGCCGGCGCGCAGATTGTAGGAGATGCTGGGAATGCCGCGCGCCAGCGATCGCTTGGACACGTACTTCGGGTAGTTGGTCAGCAGCAGACCGCCGAAGATGGGCACGTCGAACATGCTCTGGTGGTTGGAGATGAGGATGTAGGGCGTCGCCGGCGCCACCGCGGCGGACCGCTCGACGATCAGGCGCATCCCGGCCAGCTTGAACGCCTGGATCAGCAGGTACTGCAGGGCGCCGACGGCGACCTCCTGGGGGCGCTGGCCGAACAGCCTGGCGATCCTCTGGATCGGGTCGAAGACGAGCAGCAGGAGGCCGAAAACGAGCAGGAACGGAACCGTGAACAGCCAATCGACGGGGCTTGCGCTGGTCGTGGCCTCGGCGGAGTCGACGGGGTCGGTCATGGCAGCTCTTCCGGTTCTACTGAAGGCCTCCGGCGGTTGCCACCGGTGCCCTCGGTTTGGGTTCGTCGGCGATATGCTCTAGGCGAATGGAATGATTGCGAGAGAGCCTTTCGGAAGCACGGGTCACGAGTCGTCGAGAACCATCTTCGGCGCCGCCGCTCTGTGGGCGATGCGCCAGGATCGAGCCGATCGCGTGCTCGACCTCCTCTTCGAGCACGGCGTCAACCACATCGACGTCGCCGCGTCGTACGGCGACGCCGAGTTGCGCGTGGGCGCTTGGATGAAGCGCTACCGCGATCGATTCTTTCTCGCGACCAAGACCGGCGATCGCGACTACGCGGGAGCGCGCGACAGCATCCGCCGATCGCTCGACCGTCTGCAGACCGACTGCATCGACTTGATCCAGTTTCACAACCTCGTCGAGCCCGAGGAGTGGGAGCAGGTCTACGCTCCGGGCGGCGCGCTCGAAGCGGCGATCGAGGCGCGCGACGCGGGGCTGGTGCGCTTCATCGGCGTGACCGGTCACGGGACGCGTATCCCGTCGATGCACCTGCGCAGCCTCGAGGCCTTCGCCTTCGATTCGGTGCTGCTGCCCTACAACTTCACGATGATGGCCAATCCCGAATACGCCGCCGACTTCGAGCGGGTGTGCGAGCTCTGCTGGGAGCGCAGTGTCGCGGTGCAGACGATCAAGTCGGTGGCGCGGCGCCGCTGGCAGAACGACGACGAGCGCCACTTCAGCTGGTACGAGCCGCTGCGCGACGCCGCCGCGGTGCGGCGCCACGTCGCCTGGGTGCTGGACCGGCCCGGGGTGTTTCTCAACACGTCCTCGGACGCGTCCATTCTGCCCGAGATCCTCTCGGCGGCAGCCTCGGCGCAGGCGCCGAGCGACGAAGAGCTCGCCGCCGACGTCGCGCGCTGGGAGATGGAGCCTCTGTTCGAGGCCGGCGAGCGCGAACGAATCTGATCTCGACGATCGTCGAGCGGGGCGTCTTGCACCGGGCAGTGCGATTGTTAGGTAAGATCCGATGAAGATCAGCCTCTGTCTTCCGTACATGGAGCGCGAGTACAGCCGGGCGACTACCCTCGACTGGTGCCGGCTTGCCGACGACGGGCCGTTCGCCAGCCTGTCGTGCGGCGAACGGATCACGTCGTACACCCAGGACATGCGCATCGTGCTCGCCGCTGCCGCGGCGCTCACCGAGCGGGTTCGCATCATTCCCTCGCTGTACGTCTTGCCGATGCACTCGCCGGTGCGGGTGGCGAAGGAGATGGCGACCCTGGACGTCCTGTCGAACGGCCGGGTGACGGTAACCGTCGGGGTCGGCGGTCGCGAGCACGACTACCGCGCGCTCGGCTCGCCGTTCACCAAGCGCCTGCAACGGCTCGACGAAGGTGTCGCCGAGATGAAGCGGATCTGGGCAGGCGAGCCACCGTTCGAAGGCGCCGACCCGGTGGGGCCGGTGCCGATCCAGCCGGGAGGGCCGCCGATCTGGGCCGGCGCGATGAATCCGAAAGCGATGAAGCGAGCCAGCCGCTGGGCCGACGGGGTGTACGGCTTCTCGATGGACGGCGGCGTCGAGACGGTGCGCGAACAAAGTGAGCGGGCGCGCGCGGCGTGGCGCGACAGCGGTCGCGAGGAGCGCCCCTATGTCGCCACTGGGTTCTGGTTCTCGCTGGTCGACGGCGCCGAGGCCAAGCTGCGCCGGTACGTGTACGACTATCTCAAGATCATCGACGACGGTGTCGCCAAGGCGGTGGCGGCGAGTATGAAGTGCTTCGAGCCAGCGGCGGTGCGCGACGCTCTGGACGCGATCGAAGCCGAAGGCTGCGACGAAGTGTTTCTGGTGCCCGCGACTCTCGAGGTCGCGGAAGTCGAGCGCGCCGCCGATCTGATCGCACAACGGGCCTGAGACGGTCCGCCCGCCGCGCGGGCGGACTGCCGAGCCGGATAGAAGGGTACGATGGCTAGAATCAACGAGAACTACGAGAAGTTGCAGGCGGGATACCTGTTCCCCGAGATCGGTCGCCGGGTATCGGCGTTCTGCGACGCGAATCCGCAAGCAGACGTGATTCGCCTCGGCATCGGCGACGTCACCGAGCCCCTGGTGCCGGCGATCGTCGATGCGCTGCACGCCGCGGTCGACGAAATGGCGGCGCGCGACTCGTTCCGCGGCTACGGTCCGGAGCAGGGGTATGCCTTCCTCCGCGAGGCCATCGCCGAGCACGACTATGCCTCTCGCGGCGCCGAGGTCGGCGCCGACGAGATATTCGTCTCCGACGGCTCCAAGTGCGATTCCGGGAACATTCTCGATATCTTCGGCAGCGGCAACACGATCGCGGTGACCGACCCGGTGTACCCGGTGTACGTCGATACCAACGTGATGGCCGGCAATACCGGCGGTGCCGACGACCAGGGCCGCTACGGCGGGTTGGTGTACTTGCCGGTGACCGCCGCCAACGACTTCACCCCAGCGATTCCGGAGCAGCCGGTCGACCTCATCTACCTGTGCTACCCCAACAACCCGACCGGCACGGTGGCCACCAAGGAAGTCCTGCGCGGCTGGGTCGACTACGCGCGCGAGCACGGCTCGGTGATTCTTTTCGACGCCGCCTACGAGGCCTACATCACCGACCCGGCGATCCCGCACTCGATCTACGAGATCGAAGGGGCGCGCGACGTCGCCATCGAGTTTCGTTCGTTCTCGAAGAGCGCCGGCTTCACCGGGACGCGCTGCGCCTTCACGGTCGTCCCCAAGGATCTGCAGGGCACTACCGCGTCGGGCGAACGGCGCCCGCTGCATCCGCTGTGGAACCGGCGCCAGTCGACCAAGTTCAACGGCGTCTCCTACATCGTGCAACGCGGCGCGGCGGCGGCGTACTCGGACGCCGGCCGCAAGCAGATCCGCGAGGTGGTCG
>JAUIGL010000041.1 GCA_030430165.1 bacterium
GATGGGCTCGGCAGCGCAGAGCATGCGCTACCTCCTTGAGTTTTGCCCCCGTGCGCGCTGCGCGCTCCGATGGGCTCGGCAGCGCAGAGCATGCGCTACCTCCTTGAGTTTTGCCCCCGTGCGCGCTGCGCGCTCCGATGGGCTCGGCAGCGCAGAGCATGCGCTACCTCCTTGAGTTTTGCCCCCGTGCGCGCTGCGCGCTCCGATGGGCTCGGCAGCGCAGAGCATGCGCTACCTCCTTGAGTTTTGCCCCCGTGCGCGCTTCGCGCTCACACCTTCGCCGAGGCTACGGTGCGCAGGCCGATGGCGTTCGCGTTTCGGCGACTCACGCGAGCATGCTACCCTTCCGTCGATGGATCAGGCTCTGCACGACAGCGGCGTGGCGCAGCGGGTCGCCGCGTATTTCCGTCGCCAGGCCTCGCCGGGAGTGATCTCAGCCTACCTGTTCGGCAGCCACGCTCGTGGCTCTGCGCATCGGCAGAGCGACGTCGATGTCGGCGTCGTGCTGTCGCGTGCGGTATTCCCTTCGGCTAGCCAGCGATTCGACGAACGAGTGAGTCTATCTGCGGCGCTCGTCGACGCACTCGACCACAACGAGGTAGACGTCGTCGTGCTCAACGACGCTCCGCCCTTGTTCGCGCGCCACATCGTCACAGCGGGGATTCGAGTGTTCTGCCGCAACGAGGCGGCGGATCGCGACTTTGTAAGAGACACCCAACTTCGCGCCGCGGATCTCGCCCCATTTCTTCGCCGGACACAGAAAATAAAGCTCGAAGCTCTGCGGTCATGACCTACCTGGTGGAACGCCTAGCCGAGCTCAGGCGACACATCGACCACCTCCACGCAATCGCTCCGCGCGTCACCGGAGCACGCGACCTCGAGCTGGACCTTTCGCTGCACAACGACGTGCTCTTCTCGCTCCTGACGGTTTGTCAGCTGGTGATCGACCTGTGCGGCGATCTATCGGCGCGGCGCGGGGATCGCTTCGAAGACTACACGGAGGCCGTGAGAAACCTTGCGAAAGACGCGCGCTTCCCTACAGACCTCGTCGACGAGCTCGCTCGACTTCCTGGTTTTCGAAACGTGCTCGTACACGACTATGTCGAGCTCGACATGACCCGAGTCGTAGAGGCGATGCAGAATCTTCAGCCGATCGAAGCATTCCTGCGGCTCGTCCAGGAGATCGTCAAAGACAGCGAGTAGCGGCACGACATCCCGTGCCGTGGAGCCTCGCAGATTAAGACCGCCACAGGCGGCGGGTACGCGTTCCGATCCGAGTCTTCGACACAGGAGCCCGGCCCCGATCAGCCTCCCGAGATCACCGCCTCGGGAATTTGGTAGTGCTCGTAGTCGTCCACCTCGACCGACCACATGTCGCCACTTTTGCTCGCTTTCACCTTGGCGTCCCCGTCGGATAGGACCGTCTCGCCCGAGAACTTCAGCACCCGCGTGAAACCTCCCGGCGGTGAGATGTGCACTTCGGCTTGGCCAGGTGCGCCGCGGATGACCTTGGCTTCGCAGTCCTGCGAGCCGGGTGCAGCGTCGCCCATCGAGCAGGGCAGTATACTGGTGGCGTGATAGTTGGTGCCCGGCATCTTGGCATCGCTGGGAGCGGCGCTGGTGATGCCGACGCTCAGCTTGTAGTCGGCCTTCTCGTTCCGGCGCGCGGCGCTGCGCATCAGGTAAACGCGAACCTTGTACTCTCCATCGTCAGGCAGCGCACCGATGAACTCGTTGCCGCTGGTCGACCCGATGAAGATCGCCACGTCGTTCGACCCAGGCGGCAGCACGTTGAAGTAGTTGGCGGTGTTGTTCGTTTCCAACTTGACGGTCATCATCTGGCCCGCCTTGGCGCGCAGACTGTAGTCGATGACGTCGTCACCCGAGATCGATCCCTTCACCGAAGCGGATGAAGTTCCCTTGGCGAACTGGATCGGCTGGGATCGGATGTCCCCCCACCCCACCGTTGCAGTGGCGGTCAGCACTCCCGTCAGCACAGCAATTCGAATGATCGCCCTCATGACAATCTTCCCTTCGAGCCTCGGTTGCTGTCTCGACCCGTCACGCGGTGCAGCCACTTCAATCTCGGGCAGCACCGCAATTCGACTTACTTGCAGTCGACCGCCGGCCCCGACACGATCGAGGCCACGTGACGGCTGGCGTTGAAGCGCACGGTCACGCACTCTCCCTTCTTCGATTTCCAGTACGAGTAGACCTCGTCGCCGCTCACCTCGTTCTTGACCGACGTGTAACCGCGGCGGGTGAGCTCGTCGTCGACCTCGCCACCCACGAATCGGCCGTGGACGAGATCCTTCAGATCGGCCGGAGTGCCACCCATGGGCGCCGCACCCGCGTGGCCCCCTCCGCTGGCGTGGCCACCGAAGTTGACGACGATTCGAAAGTGGTTCCACTTGTAGGTGTGCCTGTCGCCGCTCGCGGAGCGCTTCACCGCGTGGCCCTTCTGGTCCTTGTAGCTGTTCGCCTCATCCCCAGGACTCAGGTTGTAGGTGTCTCCGTTCTTCAACTTGATGTCCACGTAACCTTGCCGCTGCGAGAACGAGCAGGCTCCCGATGCGGCCTCGTCGGCAACCGACTTCTTGTACACCTCGCAATTGGCAGCGGAAGAATCCGCCTTTGCGCCGCTTACCCAACTGGCCGTGGCCAAGGCGAGGACCGCCGCGTTCACGAGAGACTTCGTCTTCATCCTATTCTCCTCTGCGCAATCGTTCGTTTCATGTCCTTCTCCCACGCGCCGGCACGGCAATCCGGAGCGCGGCGAGCGCCATCAACAACAGCAGGCTCAACCCGAGCCCCCAGGACGACAGAGCGGGCGCCGGAGCCGCTCGATCTGCCAAGAACAGGACCGATACGGTCTCGTTCGCGGTGACGTTGGTCAGCACGCACTGCGCACCGGTACCCGCGGGCGCACAGGCGCCGGTCCATCCGGCGATCCGATAGCCCGCATCCGGCATGGCGAGGCAGGTGATCATGCCGCCGACGCCAACGCTTGGCGGGGTGCAGCTCACCGACCCCTGGCCGGAGCCGACCAGCGCGGTGACGCTCACCGTGTTGACCAGGCTCGCGGCGAAGCTCGCCGTCGACTTCTTCTCTTCCTGGATGTTGGTGAGGTTGCAGATCGGATTCGTCCCCGAGGGCGCGCACGCGCCGCCCCAGCCGGCGAAGGTGAAGCCCGGTCCGGGCTGCGCCGTGCACGTGCTGCTGCCAGTGCCCGGGACGCTGGTCGGCGAGCAACTGGCCGAGCCGACCCCAAAGATCACCGTCGCCGAAACCGGGAAGGTGCCCGGCGGGATGGCCGCGAAGCTGACCGTCGACGAGGAGTTCTTCAGCACCTTGGGCAGATGACACTGCAGGTTCGTGCCGGTTGCCGCGCAAGCACCGGTCCAGCCGGCCACCATGTATCCGACATCCGGCGTCGCCGTACAGTTGCTGGCGTCGCCCTTGACGACGACGTCCGGCGCGCAAGCCACGGCGCCGTTGCCGCCGACGACCGAAGCGGTGACGGTGTAGGTGATCGGCGGAATCAACTGGAAGCTCACCGTCGAGGACTTGTTGGCCTGGATATTGGTGAGCCCGCACTGCGCATCGCTGCCGGCGGGTGAACAATCACCGGTCCAGCCCTGCACCTGGTAGCCCGGGTCGGGTACCGCCGTGCAGCTCGCGTCGTCGCCTGCCGGCACTGTCGTCGGCGTACAGCTCACCGAGCCGTTGCCGCCGACTACGGTCGCCGACACCGGGAACGTGTTGGGAAGGATCGGAACGAAGCTCACCGTCGACGTAGCGCGCTTCTGGATCTTGGAGAGGTGGCA
This sequence comes from bacterium, assembly GCA_030430165.1. Lineage (GTDB taxonomy): Bacteria > Desulfobacterota > Binatia > HRBIN30 > CADEER01 > CADEER01. Next base: position 3,828 of record JAUIGL010000041.1, read on the forward strand.
GTGCGGGTTGGCCCCGGCGCCGACGCAGGCGCCGGTCCAGGCTTCGACCTGGTAGCCCGTGTCGGGCACGGCCGTGCACGAGCTCTGCTCGCCCTTGGTGACCGGCGACGGTGCGCAGATCACCAGGCCGTTGCCGCCCACCACCGTGGCGGAGACCGGGAAGTGCGCCGGGGTGATCGGCGCGAAGCTCACGGTCGACACCTTGTTGGAGGTGACGTTGGGCAGATAGCACTGCGCGTTGTTACCGAAGTTGACGCAGTCGCCGCCCCAGCTCTGCACCTGGTGGCCGGACTCGGGCGTCGCGGTGCAGGAGCTGGTTCCGCCCGAAGCGACCGAGCCCGGATCGCAGGTCACCGAGCCGTGGCCGAGGATCACGGTCGCGGTTACGGTGAACGTGTTCGCTGGAATCGGCTCGAAATCCACTGTCGAGCTCTGATTGGCGAGGATGTCGGGCATCGCGCACTGGACGTTGGTCCCGGTGCCGGCGCAACTCCCCGTCCAGTCCATGACGCGCCACCCGGCCGAGGGCACGGCGGTGCAGAAGGCGCTGTCGCCCTCGTCGACGGTGGTCGGCGCGCAGGTCACCGTGCCGTTGCCGACGCCCACCAGCGCGTCGACCGTGTAGGTCGGCGCGGCGACGGCGTTGAACGTCACTACCGACGCCTGGTTCGATTGGATGTTGGTGAGGTCGCACTGCAGCGAGTCGCCGGCGGCCGCACACGCCCCGGCCCAGGACTGCACCTCGTGGTCGGCGTAGGGATGGGCAAAGCAGCTGCTCGACTCGCCCGCCTGCACCGGGTTGGGGAAGCACGCCACCGAGCCGCCACCGACGGCGGTCGCAGTCACCGTGAAGGTGCCGGCGAGGATCGGCGCGAAGCTCACCGTCGCCACCTGATCCGCCTGAATCTTGGTCAGCGCGCACTCGACGTTGTTGTCCCAACTCGAGCAGGCGCCACCCCAGCTTTGGACCTGGAAGCCGGCCGCCGGCACCGCGGTGCAGGTGCTGTTGGCGCCCGGCGCTACGTTGGCGGGATTGCAGCTCACGGTTCCGCTGCCGGCGCTCACCGACGCGCTGACCGAGAAGGTCCCGCCCGGCACCGCGGCGAAGCTCACCATCGATGCCGAGTTCTGCTGCACCGACGGCAGGAAGCAATGAACGTTGGCGCCGGTGGCGACACACGCACCCGTCCACCCCGACACCTGGAAGCCCGGCGCCGGAGCCGCCGTGCAGCTCGCGCTCTCGCCCTGCTTCACGCTGCCCGGGCTACAGCTCACCGTGCCGTTGCCGCCATTCACCGTCGCGCTGACCGTGTACGTGGGCAGCGGAATCGCGCTGAAGCTGACCGTCGAAGCCTGGTCGGCTTGGATGTTGGTGAGATTGCACAGACCCGCCGTGCCCGCGGAGGAGCAGGCTCCGGTCCATCCCTGTACCTCGAATCCCACGTTCGGCACCGCAAAGCAGGTACTGTTCTGGCCCTGCTGCACGCTGGTCGGCTGGCAGCTCACCGTGCCGTTGCCACCGACCACCGTGGCGGTAACCGTGAAGGTATCGACGGGAACCGGTTCGAAGCTGACCGTCGAGACCTGATCGGTGTTGATGTTGTTGAGGAAACACTGGGGGTTGCTGCCCCAGCTGGCGCAGGCGCCGCCCCAGCTCGCCACCTGGGAGCCGGCGAACGGCACGGCGAAGCAGGTGCTGCTCTGGCCGTCCTGGACGACGGCGGGCAGGCAGCTCACGGTGCCGCCGCCACCGACCACGGAAGCCGACACCGTGTGCGTATCGGGCGGGATCGGTGCGAACGTCACGGTCGATTCCTGGTCGGGGCACACAGGCAAGCCGATTATCTGCGGGTTCTGTGGGTCTTGCCCTTCTATGACGCAAGCACCGATGTTGTTGAGCGCGCATTGCGGGTTGTTGCCGAAGGATGCGCAGGCACCGCCCCACGTCTGGACGGCGAAGCCGGGGTCGGGCACGGCGGTGCAATGGCTGTCGTCGCCGGGCAGGACGTAGGTCGGCGGCGAGCAGCTCACCGAGCCGTTGCCACCGATCACGGACGCCGTGACCTTCGTCCGAGAGACGATCTCGAACGAGCAGGTGACCTCCTGGAACGCGGCCAGCGGCACGACCGCCGTGCCGTCGGGAACACTGGTCACGACCCCGGGCGCGCCGCCGCAGTCGATGGAGACGACTGTCCAGCGATCGCCGGTATTGCTCGGAAACGCGGAGACCGTGTAGGAGCCGGCGGGAAGGTCGACCGCGTGCACGGAGCCGAGGTCGTTCAACTGGAAGGGGAGCGAAATGCCGTGACCGCTCACCTCGTAATCGAAGGAGATGTTGCTCTGCGGTTGGCCAGCGTGCTGGACCGTGATCTTGCCGTTCTGCTGCTCCTCGAAGGCGCCGATGTCCGCCGCCGCACCGACCGGCCGGGTGAATCCGCGCTGGTCTTCGGTAAGGCTGGTCGCCCCTTCATCAAGGGCCGGGCTGCCGGCGAGCAGGGCGTGGTTCCGCGTCGTTCCGCCGTGTTCATTGAGGTTGCTGAGCAGCGGATCCTGGCCGACGACGTCGCCGTTGACGTTGTCGACGAAGCCGCAGTTGCCCGGCACCTGCACCAGGTTGTGCCCATTGTTCGTGAGCGGTGGGCTCGTCATGTGGCAGTCGGGCGCGCCGCCATTGTTTCCCGCGATGATGGTGTTCTTGATGGCGAACTGGATGCCCGAAGCAGGGTCGAACGTAACGCCGCTGCCGAGGCTGTTGTTCGCGGTGTTGTCGTAGATGGTCACACTGTCGAGGGTTATCGTGTTGCCGACCACGCGAACGCCACCAGCGCTGCCGATCGCGGTGTTCCCGGAGATTGTGCTGTTGCGGATGGAGATGCTCCCGAAGTCGTTGAGGATGCCACCGCCGTCACCGTCGGTCTGGTTGTTGTAGATCGACGACCGGTTGATCGTCAGACCACCGGTGTTGTGGATGCCGCCGCCGCCCTGCGCGGCCTCGTTGCCGGCGACGGTGCAGTCGTTGAGGGTGAGGAGTCCCACATTGGCGATCCCGCCGCCTTTGTCGGCGCGGTTGCCGCTGGCCATGGTCAGATTGTTGACCGTGACGTTGGTGCCGGTCGCGACCGCGAGCGGCCGCGCGTCGATGATGCCCCCCGAATCGAACGAATGCCCGTTGCCTTCGATCACGAGGTTGATCCCAAAGGTGGGGTTGTCGATCGTCGTCGGTGACGGCGCGGCCACGATCGATTCGGCGACGTCGATCGTATACGTGCCGGGGTCGGTCTTGGCGTTGAAGCAGGCGATCGCCGTGTTGAGGGTGGACCTGTCGTCGACCGTCCAGGTGTCACCTGCGCACTGCGTGGATTCGAAAGAGCCGATGTCGTCCTCGGGGCCGACCGGGCGGGCCTGCCCGGTCTGGTCGGTGGTGAGCGTAGTGCTGCCGGCATCGAGCGCCGGGCTGTCCAGCTTGGGCTCGTGCGTCTGGGTCGGGCCGCCGTTGTCGGCCAGCGGCAGCAGTCGCGCCGGCGGACCGACGATGTTGTCGTTGGCCCCGTCGACCAGGCCACAGCTACCCGGACCGAAGAGGTTGTTACCCTGATCGACGACGGTCACCATCCCGCCCGGACCGATTCTGCAATCATCGAAATCGGGAATGTTTCCGTTGACGATCGTGTTGCCGATCGTCAGCGTCGCCGCCTGCGACCCGGCGATCCAGATCCCCGCCCCCTCCGTCAGCCCGTTGTCGGTGATCGTGACACTGTCGAGGGTGTAGGTGCCGAGGCCGAGGTAAAGACCGGCGCCGAGGGTTGGTGCCTGATTGCCCGACACAGTGCTGTTGTGGATCGTGACCGTGGTGGTTCCGAGGTTGGAGCGGCTGTCGATGCCGCCGCCTTGGCCGATGCCGTTGGTCACGCCGGTGTTGGAGTATCCGGTAACGGTATTGCCCGAGATCGTGCTGTCCACGATCGTCAGCGTATCGTGGTTACTGATCCCACCGCCGGAGCGGTCGACACGGTTGTTGGTCACGGTGCTGCGGTTGAGCGTCAACGTGCCCAGGTTGAGGATGCCGCCGCCGCGAAAGAAGGGGTCGGTTGGGCTCGTGTCCTCGGTGACGTTGCCTCCCGTCACGGTGATGTCGTTCATCGTCACCGTGGTGTCCTCGTTGATCTGGAAGGGTCGGGCTTGCTTGATGTCGTTGGCATCGACCGTCCAGCCCTGGCCCTCGATGGTCAGGCTGACGCCGGGCGTCGAATTGTCGATGGGCGTGCTGCTCTGGCTGAGGAAGATGTTGGCGTCCAGCGCTATTACCGCGGCGCAGGGCGCGGTGGCCGCGTTGAAATCCGCGATCGCATTGTTGAGCTGGACCTCCTGGGTCACCATCGCCGGCGGCGGGCAGACGGCGAAGGCCTGCTGCGCCGGCAAAACGCCCAGCAGCAACAATCCCAGCGCGATCGCCCGGTGGATCCGTCGCGGTCCGGAACAGCGCGCGACGCGGATTCTCATTACCGGGAAGCAATAGACGTCCGCGGTTGCTTCGCTACGATTCACTTCGACCTGATGGAACATTCGAATCCTCCGTCACCTCGTCACTGCCCGCGCTGCCCCAAGACGGGCGCCGCCGGGCCGTCGCTTCTATCCGCGACGACCCGGGACTTATCGCATATCCGGGGGACGACTACCCAGAGTTTTCTCCTTGACCGGTCACCCGAAGTCTTGAGAAAACCTTGAAAGAACTGTGAAAATCGTCACAGGCGGACTCGGATCGAAGGCGGCCACGGCAGAACGCACGGCGTCATGCTGTGTGGGCTGCCGGGTAGCGATCAGCCGCGCCGACCGCCGCGGGCGACGCGCATCCTGCCCACGGGCCCAGCCTTGTCGCTCGAGCTCCCCGCAGTCAGCTCGGAGAGCTCCGCCGAGACCCGTTTCGCGTAGGCCCCGGCTCCTTGTTCCGTAGCAACGGTGAGAGCCGCCTCGAGATCCGCTCTCACCTGGGCCGGAGCTTCGCCCGCGGCGCGCCGCAGCGAGGCGCGAACGCGCAACAGCTCGGAATGAGCCGTGCGCGCCAGCCCCGACTCGAGCGATGCAAGCCCCGCCTCGATCGCCGCGAATCCCTCGCCGAATCGCCGTTCCTGCAACGCCGCTTCCGCGAGACCGACACAAACGGCTCCGCGCTGGGGCGAGTCGTAGATCCCGAGCTCGTCGACGACACTCTGCAGGCTGTCGAAGGCTCCCGGCCGATCGTCTTGCAGCACCTGCAATCGTCGGAGGAAGTATCGAACCAATCCGCCCCAGTGCCGGTAGCCGTATTCGCGGGTGAGGACATCGGAACGAAGTGCGAGCGCTTCCAGGCGATCTCGATCCCGATCCCAGGCGGCGATCTGCGCAGCGCCGTACAGCGCAAACGCTTCGTTCGCCCGGTCGGGCAGGTTGCGAGACCTCGACAGAGCCTGGTCCACCAGTCGTCGCGCATCCACCGCGTCTCCGATGGCACAACAGCGGATCGCCGACCAGACCGGGACGAAGACGTCGAATCGGCTGCCGACGTAGAGGTCCTGATCGATCTCGATACCCGCGTCGACGAACCGCTCGATCGAGGCGGCTTCCCGAAAGCGCCCTTCGACGATCGCCACCACGGCGGCCAGCGCGTCGCAGAGTACGCGACTGCCGGGCGAAGCCAGGCCCTCGGCCTGCCCTCTCAGATCCAGCAGGTGGTCTTTCGCTCGCGGATCGTTGGCGGCGAGGCATGACGCGACCAGAGCGAAGGTGAGACGGAAGCGGAATCGCTCGTGGCCGCGATCGCCGCACAGCGCGATGGCCCGTCGCAGCTGCTCGCGTAGCTCGTCGCTGGCGTAGCCTTCCATCGCGTTGATCGCGCTCACGCTGCGCAAGCGCATCGCCAGCTCGCGCGACCGGTCCCCCTGGTCGTCCGTGCGCTCGCCGAGCTGGCGCAGCGCGCGAGCGAGTAGATTCTTCGCGTCGGCCGGCGCCGAGCGCTGCTCGGCCACCAACGCTGCCTCGTCCAGGTATTCGAGCGCCCGAGCCCGGTCACGGCTCGCCTCGAAGTGCATCGCAAGCCTGGCGACGATCGTTTCGCGGCGCGCAGACCAACCGGCCTCGAGGCGTTCGCCGATCCGCTGATGCCAGCGTTGCAACCGCGCGGCGGACACTCGATCGAGCAGCGCCCGACGGTGGACCACGTGGACGAATCGCCAGCGCGACCCCCTCGTGTCGTCCGGCCACAGCTCTGCGCCGACGCGACGAACGAAGCGGCGCGAACGCGCGAGTGCCTCGAGGCTGCGCTCGACCTCTTCCTCGTCGGTGCCGAGCGCGGCCGCGACTTCCTGGACGTAGAACTCCACTCCGGCGACGCTCGCCGCCTCGAGCACGCGCGCCTCGTCCGCCGCCAGCCTCCCGGTTTCGTGCTCGACGAGCATGATCAGACTCTTCGGCAAGGCTGCATCGACCGTGTCGAGCGAGCAGCTCAGGCTCACTCGATCGTCGGCCTGAAGCAACCAATCCCGCTCGACCAGGTGATCGACTGCAGTGGCCAGGAAGAGTGGGTTTCCCTCGGTATGAGCGTGCAGGAGCTTCGCCACACCGTCCGGCGGCGCGGTGCCGCCGAAGCGAGCACGCAGAAAGGAATCACAGTCGTCCGCCGACAGCGGTTCGAGGGGCAAATGCACGAGGCGCGGGTCACGGCTCAGCCGGGACCGAAGCTGGTCGAGGCGCCCGTCCTGCAGGATCGCTTCCGACGGACGATACGTCACGACGAGCAGCAAGCGACACGGGGCGGCGCCGCGAACGAGTACGTTCAGCAAGTCGACAGTCGCCTGGCTCGCCCAGTGGAGATCCTCCAGCACGAGCACCACGGGAACCTCGCGCGCCAGCACTTCGATCGCTCGCAAGAGCTTGAGCAGCATCTGCGTCGAAGACCCGCGTTCCTCGTGCCCGCCGGGCCCGCGCCCAAACCCGTGGAGCCCGAGCGACCGCTGAAGCCAGGGCGGCGCGTACTCGCGCAGCAGCCCGGTGGCAACACCGCGATGCGGTCCTCGGAGGAGACCGCGGATCGCCTCCAGGATCGAGAAGAACGGTTCCACGTCGCCGATCTCCGGCATCGCCTCGCCGCGGCCAACGGCAACATCGCTACCCAGAGATGCGACGAGAGCTGTCGCCAGCGTCGTCTTGCCCATCCCCGGCTCACCACTCACCAGAACCAGGCGTCGAGCGCCGCCGCAGGCAGTCGAGAACGCGTGGCGCAGACTGCGCAGCGCGTCGTCGCGTCCGACCACGAGTGGAGCGCTCGCTCCCCGCCGCGGCTGATCGAGCAGAGCCTCCTCGGCCGCACCGACGACGTCAACAGCACCGAGGAAGCGAAACCCGCGCCGGTACACCGTGGCGATGAGCTTCGGGTTTCTCGCGTCGTCACCCAGGGCCTTGCGCAGCTCGCGAATCGACTGGCTGAGCGTCGCCTCGGTAACCATCGCGTCGCCCCACACGGCGTCGAGCAGCTGCCGCTTCGTCACCAAGACTCCAGGGCGTACCGCTAGATGAAGCAGGACCTCCCACGTGCGAGGCCGGAGGGGGACTTCGACGCCGTCACGCCACAGCAGTTGAGCGGTTGGGTCGATACGCAGGCGACACGGCTCTTCCCCGCTGACCGGCAGGTCGCCAGGTCGCACCGGATTCCGGGGCCGCTTCCGGCTATCGCTCATGAAAGTTCCCAATCATCCATCGGGAGCGCCGGAGATGCGCGGACCGGCGATCTACGGCGCCTCCCACAAGGACAGCACGTGGCCGTGCTGCGGCTCGCAGCGACCTGCAACAGTGTCGTCGTAGGCGCGCGCCAGTGCCTCGGATCCGTATCCCCGCTGCACCTCGAGCCAGCCCTCGCTGAAACGGCGGAACCCGGACCAGGCTTCGCCGAGCTTGCGCTGCAGCTCGGCCGGCCCCCAGTCTTCGGATCGCTTGGCGATCTGCGCCGGGGCGAAGAAGAACTCGGGCTTCGGCCCCGGCAGGTCGCTGTCGTCGCCGGCCGACTGTTCCCAATGGGTGGCGCCGATCGCGCACGAGTGCTTCAGCGAATCCCCCAAATGCTCGTGCACGGCGCGCAGCACCCCTTTGTCGCCGGCCATGTCGACGTAGACGGTCGGCCGGGCGGCGTCGAGCTCGCGCACCTGGTCGTAGGTCGCGACCTCGTCGTAGCAACCGAGCCGGCGTACGAAGTCGGCGTTGCGCTGCGAGGTCAGTCCGATCGAGCGGGCTCGCCCGGAGGTCGACACCTGATGGCCGAGCGCAATCGAGGTCTTGCTCGACGCGCTGGAGATCAGCACTGCGTCCTCCCCGAAGGCTCTGTCGGCGACAAAGTCGTCGGCGAGAAAGGACGTAAAGAACAACCCTCGCATCAGCATCAGGGCGTCCTCGTCCTGCGGCCGATATAGGTTGTCCGATTCGGTCGGCGTGTACTGGTTGTAGGCGGCGGCCAGACCGGCGCGGTGCGCCGCACCGTCGCTGATCCCGCCTGCGCCGACCGAGCTCGGCTCGATCTTCAGGTAGCGCGACATCGGGTAGAAGCCGAAGCAGCGCGTGCCGACCTTCACCTGTGGATGCTTCGACTCGACGACGTCGGCGAATCCCATTGCCGGGATTCGCCCCCAGCCGTCCGCGGCTGGGAAGAAGCGCCAGTAGCCGAGCAGATCACCGGCCAGCGCGTAGGAGATGTTGTTCGCCGTCAGCGCGAAGCGGTCGACGCGGAACAGCACCTCGCCATCGCCCAGCGGCGGAACAGGAGCCTCCACGAACCGATGCTGCTTCCAATCGCTTCGGTCGACCAGGAAGTCGAGACCGGCCTGGTCGCTCATCGCGGAGGCCGCTCGCCACCTATGGCAGCGTGATGATGTCGGACTCGGCGCGATCGCCCTGCTGATAGATGTTCACGTCCGACTGGTCGGCGAAAGAGATCCCGAGGTATTGCCAACTCGGCACCGTCGAGAACACCTTCGTATTGGTCAGTCCGCCGCTGCGCACCGCACCCAATTCCCCAGTGAAACGAGCCTCGGTCAGGACACCGATCAATCCGTCACCGACGCCGCGCACGCGCGACTGCCCGGCCACGGTGCCGGCGACGCCGGCACTGAAGATCGACCGATCGGGATCGTTGGTGTCGATGTAGGAGAGGATCCGCTCGAACTTGCAGTCGACGGTTCGGCTGGTCGAGAAGCGCTGCTCGAACTCGTTGTAGACGAGGAATTGAGCCACCGACGAGCCGGGGATCTGACGCAACAGGTCCTGCGTGCAGGGAACCATCGTCAGGCGACTGACCACCGAGCCTGGACGCACGACCAAACCCAACCGGCCGCTTGCCGTGGCGTCTGCGTCCTCGAATAGATCGGTGTTGGCAAGCAGAACCGGATCGATGACCCCGTCGAAAAGGTGATTGACGATCAGCTGCTCCGGGCAGCCTTCGTACTCGGCTTCGCCGCCGCCGAGAATCAGCTCGCGGTCGTCGTTGACGGCCCCTTCGATGGCACGAATCCCCACCGCGTTGTGTTTCGCCACGGAGGCAGCCTCGAGCGAGGCGATGCCGGACAGTCGCGTCGACTCACCCTTGACGACGTTGCGATCGCTCGGCGTGCCGTCCTCGTTGATGGTGATGCACTTGAGCACCCCGTTGTAGGGGAGCTCCGGCACCGGCGGGATGTTGGTTCCCGCATTGCTGCTACCGCCGATCCCGGTGCTTCCGATCGCTCCGGTGAGCGGGACCTCTTCGCGCCCCATTCCCTGGGAGGCAACCCAGCCGAGCGGTTGGCGCGGTGTCAGGCGAATCCGGAAGTCCGTCTCCAGCCAGCCGGGCTCGCATAACCCGCAACCGGTCTCGCCATTGCAGCAGCCGGAAGGCGCAACGCACACCGAGCCGGTGTTGCTGCAGTGGTAGTTCGCGTTCTCGTGAAAGCAGTGGAGCAGGACCGGCTCGAGCGACGTATTGGTCACCTGGAATACGGTCTCGGCGGCGATCGGAATCCCGACCCCATCGCTCTCCGGCGTGATCGCGATCACGTCAGGCCAGATCAGAATCGCCGACGGCTGGTCGGACACCACATCCGCTCCAGCCGCGCCTCCCGAAATACACACGGCAAACGCGAAAGCCGCCCCAAACATCCCGAGAGCCCTAATCATCACCATCCCTCCTGTACCGCTTGCGTAGAGTACGCCGATTCGCCGCATTCTGCCCCGATATCGCCCAAAATCGCAATCGCCCGACGGCACCCAAAGAAAAGGGCGAGTGGCCGTCGGCCACTCGCCCTCGCTTCCTTGTTCGACGCGCCACCCCTTCAACCCGCTGGGTGGACGACGCGCCCCGGTTCGCTCAGGGAATCGTGATGATATCCGACTCGGCCCGATCTCCCTGCTGGTGAATGTTGACGTCAGCCTGCTCACCGTTGGCTACACCAAGGTAGTGCCACGCTGGGACCCGCCGTGGAATCTTCGCCTGGCTGGTCAGTCCGCCGCTGATCACTCCATCCATGGTCTCGATATAGCGGACCTCCGTCAGGACACCGACCAAGCCGCTGCCGACCGCGCGGATCCTCGACTGCCCGACCACGGTGCCAGACACCCCGGCACTGAAAATCGAGCGTTCCGGATCCGTAGTGTCGATTAGGGAGAGGATCTTTTCGAACTTGCACTCCACCGTGCGACTTGTCGAGAACCGCTGCTCGAACTCATTGTACACCAGGAATTGCGCCACCGCCGACCCGGGCACCTGCCGCAGGAGGTCTTGCGTGCACGGAACCATCGTCAACCGGCTCAGAACCGTCCCGGTCGAGGCGTCGAACGGAATACCGCTAGCGCGCGCCTCCGCCACAGCCGCGGCGCCGATGATCGGATCAACGACGCCGTCGAACATGTGGTTCACGATCAGCTGCTCAGGACACCCTTCGTACTCAGCGCCCCCGCCCCCGAGGACGAGCTCGTTGTCGTCGTTCACCGCCCCTTCGATCGCGCGAATCCCAATCGCGTTGTGCTTGGCGACGGTTCCGAGCGAGTCGAACTGATGCACTGCAATTCGCGTCGACTCCCCCTTGACCACGTTGCGATCACTCGGCGAGCCGTCTTCGTTGACGGTGATGCACTTGAGGGTCCCATTGTACGGCTGCTCGGCTACCGGCGGGATATTCGTCCCCGCGTTGCTGGCACCCCCGATCCCGGTGCTCCCGATGCCGCCAGTCAGCGGCACCTCGTCTCGCCCCATCCCTTCCGAGGCAACCCAACCGAGCGGCTGCCGCGGCGTGAGGCGGATCCAGAAATCTGTCTCCAACCAGCCGGGATCGCAGGTTCCGCAGCCATCGCTGCCCTCGCAACACTGTTCGGCGAAAAGGCAGACCTCGCCGGTGTTGCTGCAATGATAGTTGGCGTTCTCGTGGAAGCAGTGCATGAGCACCGGCTCCAACGAAGTGTTGGTGATCTGGAAGACCGTGTCGACCGGCGCGGCGAACTCGCCAAGAGCCGAAATGACGTCCGGCCAGATCAAAATCGCCGCCGGTTGATCGGAGACGACATCGGCACTCGCCGTCCCCGTCAGGGCACTGAGCGCCGCCGCGACGACGCCGATTCGCAAGCTATTCATTCGCTTCATGATACCTCCGTCCAGACCCGCTGCCCGAAACGAGAGAGGGCGGAATGCGTTTCGCGCATTCCGCCCTCCAACCTCCCGTGAGAACCAGTCTCAAATACTACTTACGGAATCGTGATGATGTCCGACTCCGCGCGATCGCCTTGCAGGTGGATGTTGAACGAGGAGCGGAAGCCGCTCTCGGCCGTCTCCACGTCCGTCGTGATGATCTCGTTGGCGATACCAACCAGTCCACTACCGATCGGGTTCAGGCGCGACTGACCAACGATGGTTCCCGCGACGCCGGCGCTGAAGATCGAACGCTCGGGATCGATCGTGTCGATCTCGGAGATCCGCCAATCAGCCTTGCAGTCCGCGGTACGGCTGGTCGAGAAACGCTGCTCGAACTCATTGTACACCAGGAACTGGACCACCGCCGAGCCAGGAATCTGGCGCAGCAGATCCTGCGTGCAAGGGACAAGCACGATGTTGGTGAGGCTCTGTGCGCCTTCGACGATCGGATGCTCACCCAGATCGAACATGTGGTTGACGATCAGAAAGTTCGAGCAACCGTTGTACTCGGCCCCGCCGCCACCAAGGATGAGCTCGTTGTCGTCGTTGACCGCACCCTCGATCGCCTGGATGCCAATGGCGTTGTGCTTCGAGGTGTCGCCATCGCCGTAGACCTTGGTACTCTCGCCCTTGACCACGTTGCGGTCAGACGGAGTCCCATCGTCGTTGATCGCGATGCACTTCAGAGCGCCGGTGTAGGGCACTTCCGAAACCGGCGGAATGCGCGTCCCGGCGTTGCTCGATCCACCGATGCCGGTGTTGCCGAACGAGCCATCCAGCGGCAGGTCGCCGTTGGCGAGCCCTTCGCTACCGAGCCAACCAAGCGGCTGACGCGGGGTGATTCGAATGCGGAAGTCCGTTTCGAGCCAGCCCGGCTCACAGATTCCGCAGGTCCCGTTACAGCAGTCCGACGGCTCGGTGCAGACCGCGCCGGTGTTGCTGCAGTGAGAGTTCGCGTTCTCATAGAAGCAGTGAAGTAGGACCGGCTCCAGCGAGGTGTTGCTCACCTGGAGGATCGTGTCCACGACGCCTTCGTCGTACTTCACGTCAGGCCAGATCAGCAGCGCCGACGGCCTGTCCGAAACCACATCCGCCTGGGCAGTGACCGCAGCCATCGAGAGTGCCACCGCCAGCCCAAGGAACATCATCTTTACAGTTCTCATACCCAAGATTCCTCTCCGCTCAAGCAATGTTCAGCTGACACTCTGGTTACTGGATCTGCTCGCCCGGAATCGTGATGAGGTCCTGGCCGCCGCGCGTGCCACGGTGATGCACGTTGAAGGCGGCCGTGGCCGTGCGGCCGGCCGTGGTCGTATGCGCTTCGGTGGCGACCATCATGAAGCCGGACTGCGAGCCGTTGGTGGGCCGCATCAGAGTCTGAGCGAACGTCGTGAACAGCGCCCCACCATCGTCCCCGTTGACGAACAGATTGTCGATGTCCTCGAGGTAGGTGTCCTCCCAGCAGCGATACTGGAGGCTCGACGAGAAGACGTTCTCGAACTCGTCGTAGGTGAGGTTCTGGATCGCGTACAGCTCGGGGGCCTGGGTCTCGAAGTTCTGAGTGCAGGGCACGATGGTCACGCTGGTGCGGACCGACGAGCCCTCGCCGAGGACCGGGTCTTCCGCCCCTTCGGCGAAGTGATTGAGAATCCAGTTTTCCGGACACCCGTTGTACTCCGCCCCTTCCGGGCAGTCTTCGTTCGGCTCACCACCGAGGCAAAGAGTGGCGTCACCGTTGTTGAACTCGTTGCCGATGATGCCGACGGCGTTGTACTTCGCCGAATCCCAATCCGGCGAGCAAGTGACCGAGCAGCTCTGCCCATCGACCGTGCAAGTCGAGGTAGCGGGATCACACACGTTTGCCGTGATGATCGTCGCCTCACCCTTCAGGTGATTACCGCTGATCGGCGCGCCGACCTGGTCGGTCTCGATGCACTTGAGCTCGCCGACGAAGTCTTCGACCACCGGCGGAACCGCCCCTGGGTCGAAACCTGCGTTGGCGCAGTCGTACTTGTCTTCCGTGAAGTCACAGGCTCGCTCCGCAGTCGGAAGCGCGTCGTTGTCCTGCCGTCCGGTCGACACCACCCAATAGGTCGGCTGCTGCTTGGTCAGCCAGATGTCGAAGTCGATCTCAATCCACAGCGGCGGATTGTTGATCGGGTCCGGCGGCAGCTCCGGGAAGGTCGGCGCCGCGTTCACATAGAAGCAGTGCGCGTGCACCATCGTATTCGAGGTATTCGTGATCTGAATCAACGTATCCCTCGTCCCATTAGCAACCACCTTCGGGAAGACGAGTACCGAAGCACTCCTCTCCGTCACAATGTCGGCAGAAGCCCCGCTGACCAGTACGCCCACGAGCGTCATCGCCATGAGCCCCACTCGCCCTCGATGCCTACGCATTTGCCTCCTCCTTTCGATACCTACCGCCAACATCCTGCTGCGCCGTGTCAAAGCCGTGGCGGAGTTCTCCCTACACAAGTGCCGGCCTTATATCGACGACCCAGAAAGATGTCAAGTCAAAATGGGTGGTGATTTTGCCGGCGGTTATCCTCAAATCACTGTAGTGGCAGATAGATGTAATCGCTGCGCGGCCTGCGCCCTTGAAAATGCACGTTTTTCGCAGCGGAACTGACCAAATTCTCGGGGTTTACGAAGTTACAGCCGGGGAACTCCCAGATCGGCCCGGCACATCGGAACTCTTCGGCAATAGCCATTAACGCATTGCCACGCGGTTTGCTACCTTCCTCGTCACCGGTGCCCCGCATGCGGGTCTGGCCGGTCAGAGTGCCGCCGACGCCGACGCTGAAGATCGAGCGCTCGGGGTCGTTGATGTTGGCGTCGATCAGCGACAGCGGGATCTCCTTGAAGCAGGTGAGCGGGGTGCTGGTCGACAGCCGCTGCTCGAACTCGTTGAAGACCAGGAACTGCACGTTGATCTTCTCGTTGTCGAGCTCCTCGAAGTCGAGGCCCGACTCGAAGTCCTGCGTACAGGGCACCATCGTGATTTCGGTGACGATGCGAACGTCCATGGTCGGCGGACTGCAGAAGCCCTGCGAGCCGAACGGACCACAGTTCTCGCCCGACAGGGTACAAGTCAGACTGCCGGGGTCGCAGGTGTTCTCGCAGTCGGAATCGTCGCCACAGTCGTGACCGGAAACGGTGCAGGTGTTGTCCTCGCAGACGTTGTCGATGCAATCCGTGTCGATCGCGCAGTCCTGTCCGGTGATCGCACAGGTCCCATCCGGCAAGCAGCGGTTGGGCGCTTGCGGATCGACCGCACCGTCGAAGTAGTGATCGAGGATCAAGATGTTCGGACAGCCGCCGTACTCGGCGCAGGTCGACGGAAAGTTCGACGAGCACTCGGCGTCGTCCGGGTTCTGCTCGGGATTCGCGCCAGTGGGGCCGCCGAGCACGAGAACCTGATCGCGGTTGTTCGCGCCTTCGATTGCCGGGAAGCCGATCGGATTGTAGCCGGCCACATCGATCCACGTCCCGTCGAGCCCGACCTGTCCGATCAGCGCGTGGCCGATCAGATCGTTGCGGTCAGTCGGCGCGCCGGTGTCATCGACGGCGATGCACTTGAGCTCACCAATGAACGGATCCTCGCCAGTCGGCGGGATCAGACTGTTCTCGTTGGTTTCGCCGTTGAACCCCTGGCCGGAGCCGGGGACGCCGTCGAGCGGCAAGCAGGGCGGCACGACGCAGCGTGCATCGTCGGCGCAATCCTGATCGTCTTCGCAACTCGTCGTTCCGTCGTCCGAGCAACGACCGATGCGATTGCAACCGACGCCCGACCCAACCGAAGCCAACCAGCCCGTCGGTTGATCGCGCGTCAGGCGAAAACGAAAGTCCGTCTGCTGCCACTTCGGCAAACAATTCCCGGAACACGTTCGCTCGGGGAAACACGAGCCGTCTTCGGTCTCGCAGTGCGGCGTCGAGTTCACGTAGTAACACAGCACGTTGAGCGGCTGCACCGCGATGTTGCTGATCGTGATGAAGGTATCGAGGCGACTCAGCTCCCCTTCGGTATGCACGATGACCTTCGGGAACACGAGAATCGCGGCAGGGTGGTCGGATGTAACCTCGGCCACCGCGCGGCCACCGACCGAGGTCGCCAGCAATGTCGCCAACACGGCGACTGCAGTTGTCGTCCAGGCTCTCATGCTCATGGCCCCGCCGGAATGATGATCAGCTCGTTGCCGCTGTAGTTGGGATGCTCGTCGAGATCACCGACCTCGTGCGCGTTGTACGCCGAGTATGCGGTTGCGCCGTTGGGCAGCGCGTGTAGCTCTTCGATCACCGCGACCACGCCCGAGGGCGGTCCATCGCGCGGAATCACCGGTCGCATCGAGGTCTGCACCAAACGGCTCTGAACGATGCCGACGGTGAAGATCTGGTTGACGTCGTCGAGCCGGAAGCTGTCCCAGCACTCGACGCGATGCGACGCCGAGAACAGCGACTCGAACTCGTTGACGGCGAGAAACTGCAAGGTCACTTCGGTCAGGTCGAGCGAGCCCGCCTCGAAGTTGGCGCGACACGGTGCCACCGTGATCTCGGTGTCGACGGTCGAGGTCGGACCGAAGATCGGGTTGTCCGCGCCCGCCGCGAAGTGCGGAATCCGGTAGCGGTCGCCACAGCCTTCGTACTCGGCGCCGGTCGGACAATCGGCACTCGGCTCACCGCCGAGGCACAGTGTGTTGTCACCGTTGTTGGTGAACGGCTCGCCGAGGATTCCGACGGCGTTGTACTTGCTGGCATCGCCGTCGCGCCCGATGATCGTCGCCTCACCCTTGAGGTGATTGCCGCTGATCGGCGCGCCCGACTGGTCGACCTCGATGCAGCGCAGCTCGCCTTCGAACGGCAGCGGCACCGGCGGTATCAGTCCCTGCGGCAAGCCGGCGGAGTAGCAATTGTAGTTGCGTTCACCGGTGCGAATGTCGCGGTCGCAGGGCTCCGCCGTCAGCGTATCGCTGCGACCGAAGCTCACTCCCCAGTGCGTCGGCTGCTGCTTGGTCAGCCAGATGTTGAAGTCGACCTCCTGCCACTGCCGAACACAGGGACCGGAGCAGGTCCCCTCCTGACAGTCGCCGATGCCCTGGCAAACCGGAAATGCGTTTACGTACAGACAGTGCGCATGCACCATCGAATTCGCGGTGTTGCTGATCTGAATGAAGGTGTCGCGGGTGCCGTCGGCAATCACCTTCGGAAAGATCAGGATCGAGGCCGGCTGTTCGCTGGTGGTGCGTGCATTCGACGCTACCGGCGACATCACTGCCGCCAGCAGAGCAAACGCCGTGACCGCCGTCGCGGTCCCACCTGCTCGCCTCACTGATCCTCTCCTCATCGGGCCACCGCGGAATCTGATCGCGCCACTCGCCGCGCCCCGCAAGCGCCCAAAACTGCGCCCGCAAAACGGCCGGGCGCACGTCCGACGTGCAGCCGCTTATAGTGAAAAGTTTTCGCCCGTGTCAAGGAAAAAGCCCCCCAAAGTTGCTCTCTTATGCGAGATGCGGGAGACGGGCATTTTGCGCCAACCGGGCTCAAGAGACAACCGCCAGCCAATCGGCGTGATCCGGGTGCTCGCCCCGGGTGACCTGGCGGTAGGCATCCTGCACCGCCTTGGTGATCGGCCCCGGGCGCCCCGGCCCGACCTGTCGATCGTCGAGCTCTCGCACCGGGGTGATCTCGGCCGCGGTTCCGGTGAAGAACGCTTCGTCGGCGATATAGACCTCGTCGCGGGTGAAGAACTGCTCGACCACCGGAACCCCCTGCTCGGCAAGCAGAGAAAGCACCGTGTCTCGAGTGATCCCCGACAGCGCCGAGGTCAGCGGCGGCGTCTTGACCCGGCCATTGCGGGCCACGAACAGGTTCTCACCGCTGCCTTCAGCGACAAAGCCCTGCGAATCGAGCAACAGCGCCTCGTCGTATCCTGCCCGCCGTGCTTCCGAGCTGGCCAGGATCGAATTCAGGTAGTGGCCGACCGCTTTCGCCTTACTCATCAGGGAGTTGACGTGAAATCGCTGGTAGGACGAGGTCGCCACCCGGATTCCGTTCTCGACCCCCTCGTCACCGAGGTAAGCTCCCCAAGGCCAGGCCGCGATGCTGACCCGAATCGGGTTGCTCTTGGCGGCTAGCCCCATTTCCCCCTCGCCGACAAACACCAGGGGGCGGATATAACACGATTTTAAATTGTTCCGGCGGACCGTCTCGACGCACGCGGCCTCGACCTCGTCGACCGAGAACGGGACCTTCATCTCGAGGATGTGAGCCGAGGTGAAGAGCCGCTCGACGTGCTCCCGCAGGCGAAAGATCGCCGGGC
Source organism: bacterium (assembly GCA_030430165.1). Taxonomy (GTDB): domain Bacteria; phylum Desulfobacterota; class Binatia; order HRBIN30; family CADEER01; genus CADEER01. Next base: position 21,824 of record JAUIGL010000041.1, read on the forward strand.
CGCTCGCGCCGTCGTAGCAGCGGATGCCCTCGAAGACGCCGAGGCCGTAGTGCAGCGTGTGGGTCAGCACGTGGACCTGGGCCTCGTCCCAGGGGACCATGCGGCCGTCCATCCAGATCCAGTCCGACTTCTCCATGCGCTGGCGACAGCTAACGGAGCGGCTCGGGAGTGTCAATTGGTGAGTGGGGGATGGTAACTGCCTCGTCGGGGCCGCGAGTCAGTTAATCACCAATCACCAAATCACCATCAGTCACCCTCCCCCCCGCGGCGACCTCCGGTTGCGCCCAGCCGTTCTCCGCCAACCACGCGGCGCAATCGCGCTGCGCGCGCTCGCCGAGTTGCTTGCGGCGCTCACGCCCGCGCGTGCGCTTCTTCTCCGCGAGCGGTGGGAACAGGCCGTAGTTGGCGTTCATCGGCTGGAACTCCTTGCGCGTGCGCTCGGTGATGTAGCGCAGCAGCGAGCCCAACGACGTCGTTGCCGGCGGCACCAGCGGCTCCTCGCCGCGCAGAATTCGAGTCGCGTTGACACCGGCGAGAATCCCGGTTGCAGCGGACTCGACGTAGCCCTCGACGCCGACCAGCTGGCCGGCGAGGAAGACATCGGGCGAGCCCTGCAGCTGCAGGGTCTGGCGCAGGGCTTTCGGGGAATTGATGAAGGTGTTGCGATGCAGGCTGCCGAGGCGCACGAACGAAGATTTCTCCAAGCCGGGCACCATGCGAAACACCCGGCGCTGCTCGGGGTACGTCATCTTGGTCTGGAAGCCGACCAGGTTGTAGAGCGTGCCCTCGCGATCGTCCTGGCGCGCCTGCGCCACCGCGTACGGGCGCTTGCCAGTGCGCGGATCGATCAACCCCACCGGCCGCATCGGCCCGAACGCCAGCGTGTCGCGACCGCGGCGCGCCATCTCCTCGATCGGCATGCAGCCCTCGAAGTAGACGCAGCGTTCGAAGTCGCGGGTCGGCACCTTTTCTGCTTCGATGATCGCCTCGACGAACGCATAGTACTCGTCCTCATCGAAGGGAAAGTTGAAGTAGTCGTCGCCGCCCTTGTCGTAGCGCGACGCGCGAAAAGCGATCGAGGTGTCGATCGAGTCGGCGCTGACGATCGGCGCGATCGCGTCGTAGAAGTAGAGGTGCTGCTCACCGAGTCGGCTCTGCAACTCCTGCGACAGCGCTGGCGAGGTCAGCGGACCGGTGGCAATGATCGACACCCCATCGGGGATGCGGTCGACTTCGCCCCGCACCAGCTCGATCTTCGGATGCTCCTCGATCGCACGCGTGACCGCGCCGGCGAAGCCGTCGCGATCGACCGCCAACGCTGCGCCGGCCGGGACCGAGGTGGCATCGGCAGCCGTCATCACCAACGAACCGAGGCGCCGCATCTCGTCTTTGAGCAAACCGACCGCGGTGTCCACCGACGCGTTGCGGAACGAGTTCGAGCACACCAGCTCGGCCAGCTTGTCCGTCTTGTGAGCCTCGGTCGGCTGCACCGGCCGCATCTCGTGCAACCGCACGCGAACCCCGGCGTTGGCAGCGTGCCAAGCCGCCTCACAGCCGGCGAGACCGCCGCCGACGACAGTCAGCGACGCGGTCGAATTCTGATCACTCATCGAGCTCCGGTTTCCTGGCCGCGTGCGGCGCGTAGTTCATCGTCAATCACCAATCACGAGTCATTCTCGGGGTGATTGGTGACGGGTGGTTCGTGACTGGTGATTGATGATTGGTGAAGGGTCTCGGACTTGCGGGCTAGACGGCCTCCGCGTCGGGGTCGTCCACGTTCTCTTTGTAGTCGCAGCCCTCGCTCAAGCAGCGACGTACGGTGCCAGCTCGCTTGGTGGTCTTCTCCACCACGAACGGCGCCTTGCAGTTCGGGCACGGCTCGGGAACGGGTCGCTCCCAGGTCGCGAAACGGCACTCGGGGTAGCGGCCGCACGAGTAGAAGATCTTTCCGCCGCGCGACTTCTTCTGCATGATCTCGCCCTCTTTACAGTCGGGGCATTTCACGCCTGTCGGTTGCGGGCGATTGAGCGAGCGGACGTTCTTGCACTCGGGGTAGGCCGAGCAGCCGAGGAACTTACCGTAGCGACCGAAGCGAAGCTTCATCGGCGAGCCGCACTTCTCGCAGACCTCGTCGACCACTTCCTCCTCGACGGGAACGATCTTGCCTTCGTCGTCGCGCTTGAAGTTGGTCGTGCTCTTACACTCGGGGTAGGCCGAGCAGCCGAGGAACTCGCCGGCACGGCCCCACTTCACCACCATCGGCGACTTGCACTTGGGGCACTCGATGTCGGTCGGCTGGCCTTCGCGCTTGACGTCGCGCATGGTCTCGCCGGCTTTTTCGAGGTCCTTGGAGAACGGACCGTAGAAATCGCGCAGCGCCTTCAGCCAGGGCTGTCGCCCCTCTTCGATTTCGTCGAGGGTGTTCTCCATCCCGGCGGTGAACTCGGCGTTCATCAGATCGGGGAACGACTCGACCAGCAGGTCGGTGACCAGGAACCCGAGCTCGGTCGGCACCAGACGACGGTTGTCTTCCGAGACGTATTCCTTGGCGATGATCGTCGACATGATCGAGGCGTAGGTCGAGGGACGGCCGATGCCCTTCTCTTCCAGCTCCTTGATCAAGGTCGCCTGGCTGTAGCGCGGCGGCGGCTGGGTGAAGTGCTGCTCCGGCTTGAGGTCGTTCAGCTTGAGGATCTCGCCCTCGACCAGCTCGGGCAGCTTGCGGTCCTTGTCGTCGTCGGTCGACTTCTCGTCGTCGACGCCCTCGGTGTAGACGCGAATGAAGCCATCGAACTTCATGATCTGACCGGTGGCGCGCAGGGTCAGGTTGTCGGCCTGGATGTCGACCGAGGTCTGGTCGAAGACCGCCGGCGTCATCTGGCTTGCCACGAAGCGGTTCCAGATCAGCGAGTAGACCGCCAGCTCTTCCTTGCCGAGGTAGGACTGAAGGGTATCGGGCGAACGCTCGAGCGAGGTCGGGCGGATCGCTTCGTGCGCGTCCTGCGCGCCCTTCTTCGTCTTATAGGTGGGCGGATCCTTCGGCAGGTAGTCGGCGCCGTACTTCTCACCGATGTGGCCGCGCACGGCGTCGACCGCCTCGGGTGCGATGCGCACCGAGTCGGTACGCATGTACGTGATCAAACCGACCGGCCCCTCGGGCCCAAGCTCGATCCCCTCGTACAGGCGCTGGGCGATCCGCATGGTCCGCGACGGCGTGTAGCCGAGCTTGCGCGAAGCCTCCTGCTGCAGCCGCGAGGTGATGAACGGCGGAGTCGGAAAGCGCCGCCGCTCCTTGCGGTCGACCTTGGTAACCTTGAATTCGGAGCTGCGCAGCTTCTCCACCAGCTCGGTGGCAGCCGCCTCGTTCTCGATGCGGAACTTCTCCGGATCGAGCTTGTCGTCGCCGACCTTCAACAGCCGGGCGGCGAATTCGGGCGGATTCTGCCCCTCGAGCTGCGCAGTGATCGACCAGTATTCCTTCTTCTTGAACGCGCGGATCTCGCGCTCGCGCTCACAGACGATGCGCACAGCCACCGACTGCACGCGGCCGGCGGACAGCCCCCGGCGCACCTTGTCCCACAAAAGAGGGCTGATCTGATAGCCGACCAGGCGGTCGAGGATTCGCCGCGTCTGCTGCGCCTCGAAGCGATGCTGATCGATCTCAATCGGATGCTTGATCGCCTCGCGCACGGCGTTCTTGGTGATCTCGTTGAACAGGACCCGCTGGATGTTGGATTTCGAGCCGCCCAGCTTGTTGGCGATGTGCCAGGCGATAGCCTCGCCCTCGCGGTCCGGGTCGGGCGCCAAGTATATGTTTTCCTTACCCTTTGCCGCTTTCTTGAGGTCGCTGATGACCTTCGATTTGCCGCGGATGATGGTGTATTCGGGCTCGAAATCGTTCTCAATGTCGACGCCGAGCTTGCTCTTCGGCAGATCGACGACGTGCCCGACCGATGCTTTCACCGTGTAATTTCGGCCCAGATACTTGCTGAGCGTCTTCGCCTTGGCCGGCGATTCTACGATGACCAGGTTCTTTGCCATGATTCCCTCTTTACACCGATTTGCCGCGAGGTCGACCCGCTTCCTCGAGCGCATAGCATTTTCCCGGCTGCGGGCGCACCAACCCCCGAAGCTCCAAACCGAGTAGAATTTCCAAGGTTGCGGAAAGGTCGAGCCCACAGGCGCGCACGATTTCATCGACCGGCGTTGCCACATCTCCGACGCAGGCGAGGACCGCCGCCTCGTTGATCGTCAGAGTCTCCAACGCGGGCTTTTCTCCCCCCACCCGCTGCGGCGCGACCTCCTGTAGAACATCGTTTGCACTCTCGACCAGATGGGCGCCGTCACGGATCAATCGGTGACAACCGCGGCTGCGCTCGCCAACCGGACCGGGAACCGCGAAAACCTCCCTCCCCTGCTCCGCCGCGTAGTGTGCCGTAATCAACGAGCCGCTGCTCTCGGCGGCTTCGATCACCACCACTCCGAGGGACATGCCGCTGATAATCCGGTTGCGCCCGGGAAAATTCTCGGCATCGGGCTGGGTCCCCATGGCAAATTCGGAGACCACGGCCCCATTTTCGGCGACCTGCATCATTAGATAATAGTGCTCGCGAGGGTAAACCACGTCAATCCCGCACCCTAAAACGGCGATTGTTTTTCCGCCCGCGCGCAGCACGGCGGAGTGAGCCTCGCCGTCGACTCCCCGGGCCAGGCCGCTCACCACGGCGATCCCGCCGCCGGCGAGGTCGGAGGCAAAGGCACGCGACATGCGGCGGCCGTACGGGCTGGGAGTCCGCGAGCCAACCACCGCCACCATCCGCGCCGCTTTGGGTGCGACCTCGTCGAGCGACCCGCGAACGAAGAGAAACATCGGCGGGTCGTGGATGTGGCGCAACCTCTCCGGGTAGCTTTCGTCGAGCCAGGTTACCAGGCGCCCACCGCTCCGATCGAGCCGGCGTAACTGCTCCTCGACCTCGCTCCACTGGTCGAATGCCGCAACCGCGCGCGCCACTCGACGGCGCAGTCCCGCGCACTCGAGCCTCTGCGACCCGGCCGCCAGGACCTCGCGCGGCCCGCCAAAGGTCTCGATCAGCCTCAGACCGACCACGTTGCCGATTCCCTTGATCAGCCGCAGCGCGATCCACGCCGCCCACTCATCCTCCGCAAGCTTGCTCATCGAGAGCGCATTATGCTAGTTTACCTATAGCAATTCAAATCTGTCGAACAGACCAAGCCGAACAGCCCTTGACCACCGTGCTCTCCAGCGCCCTGACCGGCACCGACGCGATCCTCATCGAGGTCGAGGTCGACTTGGCGATGGGCATGCCGGCGATGGCGGTCGTCGGGCTACCGGAAGCCGCGGTACGCGAGAGTAAGGACCGCGTGCGCGCCGCTCTGCGCAACTCTGGCTACGAGTTCCCGCCGCGGCGGATCACGGTCAATCTCGCTCCGGCAGACGTCCGCAAAGAAGGGTCGGCATACGACCTGCCGATCGCCCTCGGCATCCTCGCCGCGTCGGGCGCCCTGCCGGAGGCGCGCCTCGACGAGTACGCGGCGCTCGGCGAGCTCTCGCTCGACGGCAGGGTGAAGCCGGTGCGCGGCGCCCTGCCGATCGCGGCAGCAGTGCGCCGCCGCGGGCTCCGCGGCATCCTGCTACCCACGGGGAACACCCGCGAAGCCGCGGTCATCGAGGGGATCGACGTAGTCCCGATCGAAACACTCGGCGAGGCATTCGACCTCCTGCGCGGAGACCGCTTCATCGAGCCGACGCGGGTCGATGTCCCGTCCCTGTTCGACGCGCGCCCGGATGCCGCACTGGACCTCGGCGACGTCCGCGGCCAGGAGCACGTGAAGCGCGCGATCGAGGTTACCGCCGCCGGCGGTCACAACATCCTGATGGTCGGCCCGCCCGGAAGCGGCAAGACGATGCTGGCCAAGCGCGTCGCCTCGATCCTGCCACCACTGACCGTCGACGAAGCGATCGAGACCACGCGCGTCCACAGCGTGCTCGGGATGATGGAAGGCCGCTCGTTGATCACAACCCGCCCGTTCCGAGCGCCGCACCACACCATCAGCGACGCCGGTCTCGTCGGAGGAGGCACCAACCCGAAGCCGGGCGAGGCATCGCTCGCCCACCACGGCGTCCTCTTCCTCGACGAGCTCCCCGAGTTCCGCCGCAACGTGCTCGAGGTCTTGCGACAACCCCTCGAAGAGGGACGCATCACCATCTCCCGAGTCGCCGGAACCGTAACCTACCCCGCCGACGTCATGCTGGTCGCCGCCATGAACCCCTGCCCCTGCGGATTCCTCGGCGACCCGACCCGCGAATGCATCTGTCCCCTACCGCAGATCCAGCGCTACCGCACCAAGGTATCGGGCCCGCTACTCGACCGCATCGACATCCAGGTCGAAGTGCCGGCGGTCAAATACGACGAGCTACGCAGCGACACGGCGAGCGAGTCGTCGGCCGACGTGAGGAAGCGTGTACAGAACGCACGCGGCAAACAAGCGGAGCGTTTCGCTGCCTCTGACATCTTCTGCAACGCACAGATGGCAACCCGAGAGATCCAGCTACACTGTGAAACCGACGAAGCTGCAGACCGGCTACTCGAATCCGCAATGACCAAGCTGGCGCTCAGCGCACGGGCGTATACGCGGATACTGAAGGTCGCGCGAACGATCGCGGACCTGACCGGCGCGAAGCTGATCGGTTCGGCGCACATCGCGGAAGCGATTCAATACCGCAGTCTCGACCGGCCGCTCGTCTAGCCCGATGCCCCGCCGACCACGTGGCGAGTTGCGCGGCGAGATCCATCACGTGCTGAACCGGGGAAACAATCGGCAGACCGTTTTCCACGACGAGCTAGACCACACCCGATTCATTGATGCGATGAAAGCCGCGAAAGCTCGCGTACCGATTCGAGTATTCGGATTCACGACGATGGCGAACCACTTTCACGCCGTGATTCAACCCCGGGACATCGACACTCTGAGCCGCTTCATCCATGCCTGGATGTCCGCGCATGCGCAAAAACACAACCGTCGGCACCAATCGCCGGGTCACATCTGGCAGGGGCGATTCAGAGCCTTCCCGGTCCAAGGCGACCAGCATTTCCTCGCGGTGATGAAGTACGTCCTCCTCAACCCGGTGCGTGCAGGGCTCGTCCAAGACCCGTACGAGTATCCGTGGTCGAGCCTGTATCACGCCGAAGTCACCGATCCGTGGCCCGTCCCCGTCCCGACGATCAAGGGTTGGCTCCGAGAGCCACTCGACCCAAAAAATCTTGACGCCATCCGTAACTCCGTAAACCGGCAACTACCGTTCGGCGACACCACCTGGACCAAACGAACCGCGACCGCCATGGGCCTTCCCTCGCCCCCACCCCGCCGCGGCCGCCCCCCAAAAAAGGGGACAGGCACCAATTAATTGCCACAACCCCTTAATCTAACTGAGGATTCTAATCAAAATAGGTGCCTGTCACCTATTTCTGTGTCACCTATTTTTGTCACCAATTTTCTCCTATTTTCTCAATCCGGCTTTCTGTCCGACCAGCTATCCTTCAGCGGGTGGACATGCGCCGAAGCAGAGGTCGAGTTGGGCGCCGGAGTGGCCACGGCGCTCCGAGCGTGCCTGCAACACCAGACTGTGCCGTCGATCGAGATTCTCCAGGATCAGCTCGAGCGCAACAGGGTCACCGAAGCGTTGCCCCACCGCCGCATAGTCGGCGTAGTAGGAGGCGATCAACCCGCGCAGAGATTCGTCGGCGATGGTAACTGCGAGGTCGCCTTTCTCGATATCAACATCGACGACGACGCTTGCCGACCTCTGCGACATCGGGTTGGCGGAGTTGCCCGGCGCGTAGCGGACAGGGTTCACCGGGCCGGCCGAGATCTCGATCGGCAGTGTCGCACTCCTGCGCACCTCGCGGGTGAGCGGTAGAATCAGTCGCGCGCTCGACAGCGTCTCAGACGGGTCGCCGGCCGACGACTGGTAGGTCAGGCCCTCAAACCGCAGACCGACGACGCGTTTGCCGCGCCGCGTCAGCTTGAGTCCGGAACGGTTGAGGGAGATCTTCGACGTGCCACGAGCTCGGATCCGTGCATCGCCATCGCTCTGGTCGGTCGGCAAGCGGTAACTAACTCGGGCATAGTCCCAGGCCCACTCGTAGAGGTACACATTGTACTCGTCGCCCTCGGTCGCCCCGACGTAGCCGATACGACCCCCCTCTGCATTGAGGGCGGGATGCCAGGATGCGTTGTAGAGCGGCCCGTAGCCGTCTCCGGCAGGCGCCTCGAACGACAGACGAGAGGGCGACCACGCGGCCGGCTCTGCGGCTAAGCTGAACTGCAGTGCCGTATGGAGCCCTCCGTTTCCCCACACCTGGGTGGTCACGGCTACCCTCTGGCCGAGGTACGGACAACGCTGAACCGAAAAGCTGCCGGTGTTCAAGCTGACGAAGGCCAGACGCTCTTCGAGGTCGCGGCGATCGTTGCTCCAACCGTCGCGGGTCAACCATTCGTAGGCATCGAGGTCGAACATGTGCTCCTTGCGAACACGCATCGCGAATGTTCCGGCGAAGAAGTACTCGACGTGCCTGGGCAGGAAGTAGAGGTAACCACCATCCTCGTATGGATTCTGGGGCCGGAAGAACGGTGCATCCTCAGCGGAGACGTAGAACTCGGTTCGATCAAACGGAACGACGCCGTCGCGCATCTCGGCGATCCCTCGCCCAAGAGGTGTACAAACGCCGAGCTGTGGTCCACAGAGCACCGCCGTGTAGTAGGCGTAGAGAGTTTCCCCATTGGACCAGGCGCCAGTGAACCACACTGTCGACTCACCGGGTTCTTTTCGGATCAGGGCGATCGCGTCGCCTTCCTCATCGACGAAGTATTCGAGGTCTAGCCCGTCCGATGGATCGGAGTCACGCACCACCGCCCCCGTGTTCGGGCGGTCGGGAAACGGATCCGCTGGTGCGATCTCAGTATCGCCAAAAAAAATGTACACCTCGTCTCGGTGTTCGACCCAAACGGGAGAGTCCTGACCGTCGATATTTCCCTGCGTGCCCGGGTTGCCGGTCAGACGGCCGATCCGGCGAACGAAGGCTTCCGTTTCGATGGGCTCCGCCCGCGCGAGCGAACCAAGCACTCCGGCAGCAATCGCAAGGCAAGCGATCAGAGTCTGGAAGAATGCCGACACGTGCCGGCCGTCGTCGGTTGTTGACCTCGGTGTCATCTCGCTCCTCCATCGGTGGAGGCTCGATGAGCTCCACGCTGGCAACGGCTTCGGCAGGGCCTAGATGCGCGCCCTGCCGCACCCGACACGGCGCAGGTGGCGTGCCACCCCGGATGAGCGAGGCACGAGCCTTGCGGAATCGAGACGCCTGTCCGCTCGAGTAGACAGTGCGCGGCCGGCCGTAAATCCCCGTAGTGGAGACGACCAACGGGGCATAGCCGGTTCGCGACTACGGGAAACCGACGGACGGACAGCAGCGGAATCGCGCAAGGAGATCGCCTCGCTGCGGGTCTCCGCAGCGATCAAGGTCACTCTGCGGCCATGTCCGCCGTCCACCCCGCGTGTCCAATAAATTGGACACGCGGGCGTCCGCGAGTCTGGTATTGACGTCGCCCAGCGACGTCAATACGCGGAGATCGCGGCACAGCTCGCGAACCGCGCGGGAAAGCGCAGTCGCCATTGACCCACATCGAGTCACCATTCATGCGGCTACGTCCGGTCATCGCGAAGTGTTGACACGCACTACCAGATGGGTGTCCCCTTCTGTTCCCGATCATGTCCTCGTCTCCGAACCTCCCACTCGCCCAACGTCCGCATCCTGGACGCCGACTCTGCACGATTCTCGGGTGTAGCTACCCGATCCTACTGGCGGGCATGGGCGGTGTTGCTCGCTCTGAGCTCGCCGCAGCAGTCGCGATGGCGGGGGGCTACGGGAGCCTCGGCATGGTGCGGGAACCGCCCGATCTCATCGCCGCGGAGATCGACGCGGTTCGCGCTCACACAGATCGGAATTTCAGCGTCAACGTGATTCCGGCGGCTACCGACCGCAAACTGCTCGAAGAGCAGCTCGCCGTGTGCTTCGACAAACAGGTCCACGCCGTGTCGCTGTTCTGGGATGTCGATCGGGAGGTCGTCGAACTGGTGAAATCACGCGGTTTGCTGGTGCTTCACCAAGTGGGCTCCGTCGAGCAAGCTGAGAAGGCCGCGGATGCCGGGGCGGACGTAATCGTCGCCCAGGGGTTCGAAGCGGGGGGACACGTGCACGGCAACACCACCTCCCTCGCCCTGCTTCCACGAGTCGCAAATGCCGTGGATGTGCCGGTCGTCGCTTCCGGCGGATTTGCAACCGGCGAGTCATTGGTCGCCGCCTGGGCACTCGGCGCATCCGGGATTCAGTGCGGCACCGCGCTCCTCGCCACCAAGGAATCCTTCGCGCACGACTACCACAAGGAGCGCGTAGTCGAGGCACGCGAAGAGGATACGGTTCACACCGAGATTTTCGGCGTCAACTGGCCGCCACATTCCCCGGTTCGCGTCCTCGAGAACAGCGTCACCCGCGCCGAGACGGACCCGACACCCGAGACTAGGGGGTTGCTCGAAGCGGAAGCGATCGCGACCGACGCCGGCCGGCCAATCCTGCGCACGAGCACCGACTCGCCCCTGCGCACCACGAGCGGCGACCTCGAAGCACTGGCTCTCTTTGCCGGCCAATGCGCCGGTCAGATCGAAGACCTGCCGAGCGTGGCGCAGCGGATCGAGACAATCGTTGCCGAGGCCGAGCGTACGCTACGAATGCTGCGAATGGAGGAAGACGTCGCGCCCGAGCAGGCGCCCCAGCCAACCACCGGCGGCTTCGCATCGCCCCCTTGCTACCTACACGAGCTCGACGACGCCGACGAATGACCGGCTCGAACCGGAGTGTTCGCCGCTAGCCCCGACCGGCGGTCCGTTTGCCACGCCGCTCACAGGCCCCATCGACTCGTAATGCCGTATCGCATCGAAAGGCGAAAGCAGCTCGCGCAGGAGATCCGGCGCATTGCCGAGGAACAAATCGACCGAGCGATCGCGGAGGTCGACGACACGACACTCGACGCCGACGAAACCGTCCATCAGGTTCGCAAGCGCTGCAAGAAGCTGCGCGCTCTGTTGCGGCTCGTGCGGCTGCCTCTCGACGATGAAGACACCTTCCGGAAAGAAAACAGTTGGTTTCGCGATGCGGCGTCCGATCTATCGGGGATGAGGGATGCGGAGGTGCAGATCGCGACATGCGATGCGCTGATGGCCCACCCAGGGGATCGGGCGGATCACAGGATCTTTTTCGAGAGCATTCGAAGACAGCTCGCACAGCGGCGCGATGCGGTCGCAGGAAGTGCAACGAGCCCCGCAGAACGCCTGGTGGCGTTTCGCGCCAGGATGGAGGAAGCCCGCGCACGCGTCGCGGCTTGGGCCGAGCGGACCGATGATTCGGACGCGCTGCTGCGAAGTGTCGAGGCGACGTACCGGCGCGGGCGCAAGACGATGCTGGCGGCTCGCCGGGACGCCTCGGCCGAACGGTTTCACGAGTGGCGAAAACGCACCAAGGACCACTGGTATCACTGCAGCCTCCTGGTCGAGCTGTGGCCGCCGGTGATGCCAGCCCGCCGCCGGGAAGTTTCTCGCCTGGCGGAGCTTCTCGGTGATGGTCACGACTTGAGCGTGCTCGGCGAGACGTTGACTGGGGAAGCAAAGTCGTTCGGCGGCCGCCGGACCCTCGAGCCGATTCTCGAGCAAATCGAACAGCGACGAGAAGAGTTGCGAGAGAAAGCATGGCCGCTGGGGACCAGGGTCTTTGCGGAAAAGCCGAAGGACCTCGGGTACCGCCTCCGGCGCTACTGGAAGGAATGGGAGTAGCCTCGACCCGGGACTAGCCTCGAAGAAAACATAATTCACGAGCGGAAACGCGTCAGGGCCAGATGTGGCCAAGCGCAGATCGTTCGAAGGGAGCGTAGTTCATCCTACGTGAGGATTCGGACGATCGAGCACGGCCGCAGATGGCGCGGCCTGGCGCGAGCCGCAGGCACTTTGCGCCGTGAATTGTTTGTTCTTTGAGGCTAGCTCCCCTCGACGGTAACGATTGGCGCCGACCATCGCTTCTTCGGTCTCGATTCGCGGGGGCGGTCGCCCACTTCGAAGCGAACGAGCCCGAGCTCCTCGGCGAGTTGCCGATGGGCCACTCCCGCTTGGCGTTCGGCCAGCGCGTCGAGGATTCGATTGCTGAGCGCCAGACTCGGCTCTCGAGACAGATAACGCTCATAGAAGCGGCACCCCTCCAGTCCGATCGCACACACTTCGGCGGGATGGTCGCGAGCCCACTCGAGCCGGGTCGTCAGATCGGCGAGCGAGGCTTGCAGCGGCACGTAGTGCTCCCACGGTTTCAGCAGCGCAGAGAAATGCTGAAGGAAGCGACTCTCTTGCAGCAACACGGTCTGCCCCTGCCGCAGGTGCTCGCCAACGCGAAAAGCCGGGCCGATCCCGTCGACGACGACAACGGTCTGGTAGGCCGAGTAGTAGCGCTGCGCCGGGATGACATCGAACTCCTTCCATCTCGTCTCGCGGGCTAGCGTTTCCTCCAACCAGTGGGGCTGCCGAACCGCGCTCGGCTTCAACCCGCTCAAGCGAGCGTCGAGCAGGTCCGGCCGTTGCGTGCTGACGTCGACCAGGTGCAATCGTGCGTCGCGGCGCATGAAGTCGATCCGCTCGCGTATCGTCGAGACTCCCGCCGGGAATAGCGCAAACTGCCCCGTTCCACGCCATACGGCACGTCGCTCACGGTGACGCTGCGCCTCGTGAATCGCCTCGATCGGCGGGTCGTTTCGGCTGTCGAGCAGCCTCTCGACGTGCTCCCAATCGAACCAGAGAGGCGATGGCGACGAGGCAACCCGGCTGGCAACGAAGGCGAAGCTCGTCTCCTCGCGAGCTCGGCAGACATCCCCGAAAGCGAAAGCCAACGCCACGTCCGCATGCTCCCGAGCTGCGGAGACTCGAAGCTCGCGCAAGTAGTGAGCCCAGGGGTTGCCTTTGGCAGAAGCCGGCCAATTCTTGGGGGGAATGAACAGTTGGCCGCCGCTCAGCACGACCGGATACGGTCCGAGCACCGTGCGCGGATGCGTCCAGTCGAAACGAGAAAAACAAGAGTAGTCGGCATCGAACAGATGCCGCCATGGATCGCCAAAGGCCATTCACGAAATATGAGACGACCGCGGAGCCAGGTCCAGGCGAGCCGCCACAGCCGGATATTGCGCAACCCGACTCACGCCCAGTTCGCCGCAACGATCAACCGAAGTCCGGCATCGTACTCCGCGAGCTCGCGAAGGTGACCGTATCGTCGGTCCCACGTGCCGTCGGCGAGATCGCGCTCGACATCCGAAACGACTCGGTCGACGACGGCCTGCGATTGGCGGGCGAAGCCCGACGTCGCCCGCCGGGCAGCGGGATCGAGGACACGCTCGGGGTGGGCCCAGAACGACCCTAGGCTCCAATCGGGCGTGTCACGCGGGATCGGCAGCACCTCGATGGTGGCGCCGCCCAGCCACGTCGCAATCGTTTCCGGCGGCGGAAAGATACGCCGGTCGAGCTCGGCGACCTCGGTCAGGTAGTCCCGCATCAGCCACATCTCGCCGCTCACCTCGGCATCGTAGGTGACGATCACCACCGGGCCGCTGGCAACACGACGCAGCTCTCGCACCCCCGCCTCGCGGCCGTCGTCCCAATGATGCAACGAAATCACCGACATCGCGCCATCGACGGCGTCGTCGCGCAGCGGCAACGCGTTCGCGAGAGCGCGAACTGCCGGCGCGCGATTGGTAGCGCGCTGGGCGATCATCACCTCGCTCGGCTCGACGGCAACGACGTGAAGGTCCGCCGGCTCGTATGATCCGGTGCCGGCACCAACGTTGACCACCGTCCGGACGTCACCGAGCAACTCGCGGATGCGCCGCGACATCGCCGGATCCTCGCGACGCGTGCTCGCGTACCCCCGCCCGATGCGGTCGTAACGCGGCTGCCCCACCGAATCACTCAACCCGCAGCGCGACTCGAACCATCGCGCACCATACCTGCCGTCATGCATCGCCCCCCTCGTTGGCTGTCTCACGAATCATCGAGCGTTCGAATCATAGAGCGTGCTCGCGCCGCGTTGACAACTTGCGCAGCAGCCCCGCCCGCACCAGCACCGGCGTGGCGCCATCGGTGCGAACACACACGCCGCGCAAGCACACCACTTCCGGCTCGAGAGCCCAGGCCCAGCATCCGGTTCGGTGAAAAAGCCCCGCACCCTCGTGGGTAAAAATCCCACACATTGATTTTATCGCGGATCCCGGCAAGAGTGATTTGATGAATAGACGCCAGGTTCTGCGGGCGCTCGTCGCCGCTGGGCTTTCACCAGCGGCATCCCGTCTGGCTTACGCGATCGGGACGACCAACGGGATCTCCCCCGCTGCCTGGGCCACCGGCGGCACGGCATCGATGACCGGCAAGGCCTCCTACCCCGATCCGTTCAGCGGCGGGGTCGGCGACTGCGCACTGGTCAGCACCACCACCGCCGGGCCGTGCACTACCACCAGCGACCTGCTCCGCGAGGATGTCTCGGAAGGCTGGACGGGCCTGCCTCTGCGCCTGGCACTACGCATCGTCGACTCGTCCTGCGCCCCCCTCCCGGGCGCAACGGTCAAGATCTGGCACACCAACATCGAAGGCAGCTACTCCGGCCAGACCCCGGCAAACGGCTTCTGCCTGCTGAACCAGGCGCATGCAACGTCGGATTTCTTCCGTGGCGTTCAAACAACCGACGACGACGGAATCGTGTACTTCGACACCTGCTTTCCCGGCTGGTATCCGGGGCGAGCGATTCACATCCACTTCCAGGTGAAAGACGACTCGCAGTCCTACCGCATATCACAGCTGTTCTTTGCCGAGGACGTCACAGAGGACATCTTCGACACCCACAGCGAGTACCTCCCCTTCGGCCAACCGGACACCGTATTCGCCAATGATGGCATCATCGCCGGAATTCCCGCGGCGCAACGGGAGCGGCTCCTGCTCGACGTCGCGCAGATGAGCGACGGCGCGATGCTGGCCTCCAAGACGGTCGCCGTCGTCAACACTGCGCCGAACGCCACCGCGACCCCGACCGAAACCCCGAACGCACCCGAACCCACCCCAACCGCCACCCTGTCCGGACCGTTGCCCTGCGTCGGAGACTGCAACGAAGACGAGAACATCTCCGTCGACGAGCTGGTTCGCGGCGTCAACATCGCACTCGGCCGTGCAGACCTGGGCAGCTGCAGCGGCTTCGACAGCAACACCGACGGGAACGTCCAAATTTCCGAGCTCCTGCAAGCCGTCAACGCCGCCCTGCGAGGCTGCACCGGAAGCTGATAGCAGCGCCAGCTTCTCACTGGCGATCGACAACGCTGCCGGCGCGCCCCCAAGCGCTCAGTCGATCTTACCCGAGACTCGATCGAGCCCGTACCGCTCGCGTAGGACGTTCAACCCCTGCAACACCGCAATCCGCAAGACTTGCGACCTGGAGACTCGGCCCATTGCCGCGATCTCCAGATCCTGGGCTACCAGCGGAAGCAGTTCCTCGATCCCTTCCAAGAGTTTCTCAGGAAGGCGCAGGGTCACGGGGTGTTCCTTGAGCGAACCCAGCGCACGCTCGCCAACTGCCGCGCAGCTGGAACTACCCTTCGGCGGTTTGCGGTCGGAGTGCTTCTTGTCGTTGTCGGTCATGATCACAGTCGATTCAGCGTTCATCGCGGAAGCCCTCTCACCCAGCGGGCGGCTCTCGATCTCCGGGCACTGTTCAGCGAAGCAAATCAATTCAAGTCGTGCAATGAGGGAAATCCCCTACCGCATAACATAGCCATCAGTCTGCCTTTGTCTCGGCTTCACACTTAGCTCGCATGGTTCACGAACTTCGCGCCGCCCCCGCGTGTAGCCGTTGTCGCAGTTGAGGTAGAGCGCATTCGCCAGGTCAGCGGCGCTTCGCCACAGTGTCATGCTCGATCGAGACCAGAGTCCTCGTGAACCCGCAAGGAAGCGGGTTTCGCGGAAACCTTCCGAAGTTCTCGAACGACCCCAGGTAGCACCTCGAGCAGAAACGCGCGTTCCGCCGACCGCGGCGCCAGCGAACTTCCGAAACGCGCATACGGGAGATCCGCAGTCTTGCCCGAATATCGACTCCGCGGCCCGAGAGCAGCGGCCCTTCGAAGAGTCGGCAACGGCGCCCGCGCGAGCGCAACCGAGGGCCTCCACAAACCTGTCACTCCGCATCCCCGCACGCACAACGGTAGTCGCATCGGAACCCATTCCGAATCGGTTCGTGCGCGGATCGTAGTCTACTTATCAGCTGACCCCGTAGAATCACTAACCAATTTGCGCTTATTCGCTATTGCACTACTAGTGCACGGACAAGTACAAGTCGGCTTCCATGGACAATCGAAAGCCAACCATCGCTTCGCCGACGCCCAAGCACAGCGCCAAAAACCTTTCATCGGGCGCGGCGAGGTCCCGGGCACTAGCGGGGCTGCCGCACGGCGGAACCATGGCTCGCCCGCCGCGACCGCCGTGAGAGGAGACGAGCTCCGCTGGGGCCGTCGAGGGGACGGCCTGCGCGAGGGGAGGAGACGCGGCCACCGCCGAACCGAAACCGCGACCGCGTTCGTGTTCCGGCTTTTCGACTCGAAAATCACCTTCAGGAGGGGGAAATGAGATCACTCAATCGAATCAGACGGCCTAGCCTACTCGGCGCGGCGATCCTGTTGAGCGCGACCCTCGCGCTTCCGGGTCTCGCTCGCGCCGCCGACCAGGACGGGGACAGCGTCGACGACCTCGACGACCTTTGCCCAACCGTCGCCAACATCTGCACCAACTCGGTCTGCACTGAGACCGGGGCGTCGTGCGACGGAACCAATCTCGACTGCGCCAACAACGACGCCGACGGAGACGGCATCGGCGACGCCTGCGACAACTGTCCGTCCGACTCCAACGCGACCCAGGTCGACGGCGACGGCGACGGAGTCGGCGACGCCTGCGACAACTGCGCCGCCGTATCCAACTCCGATCAAGCCAACTCCGACGGCGACTCTATCGGCGACGCCTGCGACAACTGCCCCGTAAACAGCAATGGGTCGCAGGCCGACAGCGACGCTGACGGCAACGGGAACGCCTGCGACACTTGCCCGGGCTTCGACGACAACGCCGACGGCGACGGTGACGGCGTGGCCGACGGCTGCGACGCATGCCCGGGCTCCGACGACGCCGCCGATGGCGATGGCGATGGTATCGCGGACGGATGCGATAATTGCCCCACCACCAGTAACGGCGGACAGGCGGACGGAGATGGCGACGGCGTCGGCAACGCCTGCGACAATTGTCCGTCCGACTCGAACGCCGGACAGAGCGACGGCGACGGTGACGGCGCCGGCGACGCTTGCGACGTGTGCCCAGCCGACAACCCCGACGACAGCGATGGCGACGGAGTGTGCGATTCGACTGACAACTGCCCCGCGCAGTCCAATCCCGGACAGAACGACGGCGACGGTGACGGAATCGGCAACGCCTGCGACGCTTGCCCCGCAGACGCCGACAACGACGCGGACGGCGACGGCGTCTGTGGAGATGTCGACGCGTGCCCCGGCTTCGACGATGCCGTGGACGGCGACGGCGATAGCATCGCCGACGGCTGCGACAACTGTCCCAGCGACAGCAACGGCGGGCAGAGCGACACTGATGGCGACGGAGTCGGCAACGCCTGCGACAACTGCACCGCCGACGCCAACTCCGATCAGGCCGACAGCGACAGCGACGGACTCGGTGACGCTTGTGACGACTGCGCTTCCGACCCCGACAACGACGCCGACGGCGACGGCTTCTGCGCCGACGAGGACAACTGTCCGGAAGATTCCAACCCAACCCAGAGCGACACGGACGAAGACGGAATCGGCAACGCCTGCGACAACTGCGCCAGCGTCGCCAACCCCGAGCAGACCAATGGGGACGGAGACTCACGCGGCGACGCCTGCGACAACTGCCCGACGGTAGCCGGCAACCAGGTCGATACCGACGGCGACGGCGTCGGTGACATTTGCGACAACTGCCCGAGTATCGACAACCCAGGCCAGGAAGCGAGCGACGGCGATTCGTTCGGCGACGCTTGCGACAACTGCCCTTCAGACGACAACGAAGGTCAGGAAAACGACGACTCGGACTCCTTGGGCGACGCCTGTGACAACTGCCCCTCTTCCACCAACGAGGGCCAGGAAGACACCGACGGCGACGGCGAAGGGGACAAGTGCGACGGCGACCGCGACAACGACGGCATCGCCAACGGCCCCGACAACTGCGACCTGGTCTTCAACCCGGACCAGGGCGATGCCGATGGCGACGGCGACGGCAACGTCTGCGACAACTGCCCGTCACACCCGAATCCCAGCCAGGCCGACAGCGATGACGACGGCTGGGGCAACGAGTGCGACAACTGCCCGAGCGTCGCAAATCCGACCCAGGCCGATCCCGACGCCGACACCTACGGCGAAGCCTGCGACAACTGCCCCGGAGTCTTCAACTTCGGCCAGAGCGACCTCGACGTCGACGGCATCGGGGACTTCTGCGACAACTGCCCGAACGACGCCAACGCGCAGCAGGCCGACACCGATACCGACGGCCTGGGCGACATCTGCGACAACTGCGCCTTCGACAGCAATCCGGGTCAGGAAGACTCGGACAGCAACGGCCAGGGCGACGTTTGCGACGGCGACATCGACGGCGACGGAGTTCTCAACGTCGTCGACAACTGTCCGACCACGACCAACCCCGGCCAGGGCGACGGTGACGACGACGGAGTCGGCAATGCGTGCGACAACTGCTCGAGCACCGAAAACCCGGGCCAAGAGGATGCCGATGCGGACGGCGTAGGCGATGTCTGCGACAACTGCCCCAACGACGACAGCTCGACCAGCCAGACCGATTCGGATGGGGATGGCGTGGGCGACGTTTGCGACAACTGCATAGCGGTTCCCAACGGGACTGCCTCTTCCTTCTGTACCCTCTGTGACGGCGCTCCATGCACGGTTCTGACTGCGTGTACAGCCGACGACCCCTCGCCATGTGGCACAGGTGGTCTCTGCGACGACCAGGGCGACCTGGACGGAGATACCATCGGCGACCTGTGCGACGCATGTCCCGCCGACGGCGATGCCAACAATGGCGATCAAGACGGCGACATGATCTGCAACGGGGGGCTCAACAACCCTTCAGTCGGCGGACTGGGTAGCAACGACAACTGCCCCGACACCGCCAACCCAGGTCAGACGAACAGTGACGGCGACAGCCTTGGCGACGCATGCGACAACTGCGATACCACCGACAACGAAGACCAGCTCAACAACGACGGTGACGATCACGGCAACGCCTGCGACAACTGCCCAGACGATGTCAACAACGGGCAGGCCAACAGCGACGGGGACTCACTGGGCAACGCATGTGACAACTGCCCGTCGATGGACAACGAAGATCAGGAGGACCTGGAGGGTGACGGAATCGGCGACGTCTGCGACTCGGATGCCGACGGAGACGGAGTCGACAACGGCCTCGACAACTGTCCGCTGATCGCGAACGACACCCAGGACAACGCCGACGGCGACGACTTCGGCGATGCCTGCGACAACTGCCCCGACGTGTCCAACAACGGACAGGTCAACAACGACGGGGACACCCTGGGAGATGCTTGCGACAACTGCCCGGACACCTCGAACCAGAGCCAGACGAACAACGACGGCGACGGGCTCGGCGATGCCTGCGACAACTGCAACTTCGACACCAACCCGACCCAAGACGACGGGGACGCGGACGGTGTCGGCGATGCATGTGACAACTGCGACACCGTCCCCAACGCCAACCAGGCAGACAACGACTCCGACGGTTTGGGCAACTCCTGCGACACCTGCCCGAACGCCGCCGATCCGAGCGATGTGGACGGCGACAGCGACGGCATCGGCGATGCCTGTGACAACTGTCCGACGGACGTAAACCCGTCCCAGGACGACCGAGACGCGAACGGAGTCGGCGACCTGTGCCAATGCGAGCCGCTGATCCCCGGCACGTTCGACATCGCGGTATGCCACGCCTTCGAGTCGGCCGGCTGCATCAAGCAGCAGCCGGGTGACGAGGGGACGGTCAAGCGTTGGTCGAAACGGATCGCGCGCTTCGACCGCAAGCTCTCGCGGGCACGCGACCTGCTAATCCTCAGGGATCGTCCCGACCGAGCGACCAAAGTGCTGCAGCGTTCCGTGCTGCGGCGGCTCGATCGGTTCATCAGCCGCGTGCCTAGAGATGCGGAACGCAACAAGATCAACGACGCGACCAAAGACAAGATCATCGGCGAGATGGAACGTCTGAAGGCAGACGTCGAATCAATCGTCGACGGTATCTGAGGTCGAAACACCAGTGGCGGCGGGAGCTTGCGCTCCCGCCGCCACGCATCACCCAAAATCCGACAGGGGAACTTCTCGACAACCATGCACCCTTACACGAAAAAACTCGTACTCGCCGGTTTCGCCTTGACCCTGCTAGCCGAGCCCGGGATTGCCACACACCACACGGATCAGCACCGGAAGTTCGAACGAGCGCATTCGCTGTTCCAGCAGGGCCGCAAGCTCCAACACTTGCATCGCAACACCACCGATTCGAGGGACAAGCTACGCGCGGCGTACCGAGAGTACCGCGCCGCTCTCGAGGCAGACCCCAACGGCGAGCTCGCGCCGCGTGCACTCTACATGTCCGGCTCGACCAAGCTCTTTCTCGACGAACCGACCGCGGCCATCGAAATCTACGCGGAGTTGGCCGACCGCTACCCGAACGACCGCTACTACGTAGCCAAAGCGCTGCTGAAAAAGGCGTCGATCGAGAAGAACGAGCTCGAAAGCGAGGCCGCCCGACGGACGATGGCCCGCTACCACGAAGAGTTCCCAAACGGAGGACCGCAAGCGCTTCGCAAGGAGACACAGCGGATCGAACGGTCGCTGCGGGTGATCGGCACCAAGGCCCCGCCAATGGCCGCGTCACGCTGGTTCAACCGCGAGGATCAGGACCGCTCAGGCCCCACGCTCGTCTACTTCTGGGCGACGTGGTGTCCGAACTGCAAGAAGGAGGTCCCCTACATCAACGACCTGTGGGGCCGCTACCAAGACACGTCGCTACGCCTGGTCGGGGTCACCAACAACACCCGAGGGCAGACTGATCAAACGGTCGAATCGTACATCCAGACCAACGCATTCAGATTCCCCATCGCCATCGACGCCGACGGCCTTACGTCGCGAGCGTTCAGCGCGGCATCCGTGCCGACCGCGGCAATCGTCGATGGATCCGGCGTCGTCCTCTGGCACGATCACCCCGCCGCCCTGAGCGACGGAGTGATCGATCGCGTGCTCGCTGGGCGCCGCGCAGGGGGAGCGTGATACGCGAGCTGAGCCCTGCTCGGCGACGTCAGCCGTCGCTGTCGCACTTCGTCGACGGGAAAGGGATCTTGAAGGTCATCGCCGACTTCTCCGACTTGCTCGTCGTCGTGCTCTTGCAGGAGCAATTGAAGAAATTGCAGCTCGCATCGCTGGCGAGTGAACCGGTGCCGTAGAGATTGCTCCAGGTGGTTCCCATCTCGGCGTCGAAGGTTACCGTGATATCGAAGGTATCGCCGACACGGGTGTCAGCCGCTGCCTGCCAGTAGGTACTGGTGACGACGTCCGAAAACTTGCCGTTCGGAGTCTGACCGTTCTGCGGGTCGCCCATCTTGAAGGCTTTGCAGGTACCCGACGTGCCGGCTGTCTGCACGTGATTCGTGCACCCACCGGACACCTCCTCGCCCGCAGTACAATACTCGTACTTCCAGAACGCATTCTCCGTGTTGTCGATATTTCCCGCTTCGATCTGCAACGGCGGAACCGTTGACGTCACAGTGTTGGTCCATGAGGCGCCGATGCGAATGCCTCCACTCGGCCCCATCGCCGAGACGTTCACGGTGCCACCGATGTTGAACGCAAAGCCGGACATGTACGACGTCGTCGTGCCTTGCGTTCCTCCCGGGGCAGCGTTGATTTGCAAAACGGTGCCGGTGGTCGGCGCTTCCATGTCCAGGCGATAGAACAGCGGATAGTTGATGTAGCGGCACAAGTTGAGATCCTCGACCGGGAACGCCGATGCCGCACACCACTTCTTGCCATTCTCCCATCCCGGATTGTCGTCCAGGTTCGCCGTCTGGAAGCGAGCCTGGGTCGGTGTCCAGTCGGCTTCGGCGGTGACCACGTAGCGGTCAGTCCCGTCCAGGCAGGCGTGCAGAGCGAAGACGTTGACCAGCGTATTGTAAATCCCCCAGTAGCCATTCTGCGCCAGAGTGGTCGTCTGCAGGGGAGCGTTCTGCCACGACACCGGCCCGTCGTCGCCAAGGTCGTCCACCGGCGCCCTGCCGATCGTCGACAACTCTCCGACGACGACGTCTGTCGCCCGATCGAGCGCCGCCGCGTCGTCGTTCTCGAGCCCGAGCGGGCTCTTACGCGGATCGGTCAGGATCGTCGCCGTCGGAACGTGGCCGTGACGACGCAGCGTGTACGCCATCACCGTTGGCTCCGTCTCCGAGTCGTATGCCAGACCTTCGCCGACGATGTCGTGCAGCGCGGCGATGTGCTCGAGATCGGCGTCGAGCAGGGTGACCGTGTAACCCGCATCGTACGAGGCCTGGATCGCTGCCGCCTCCTCCTGCAGCAGGTTCGCAACGGTCTCCCCCTGCAAGAGGATCGCGGTCTCCGCTTCGTCCGACGACTCGGTCAGCACGACCCGACCGTTGATGCCATCGGCCAGGACGCTGTCGATCTCGCCCAACTGCCGGACCGTCGCGGGAGCACCCGAATCGTCCGAACCGCAGCCACAGATTGCTCCCAAGACCAAGAGCCCCGCGGTGAGACCGCGCAGGGAGCCTAGCCCGCGCCCCCACCCGCCGCCGATTCGTCGCGTCCGCCGCTTGTTATTCAGATAGTCACTCATCGCTAAACCCTGCCACATCACCAGCGGCTTGTGTACCAAAATTGCCGGATCGGCCCTGGAGAGCGGGTGGCTCTCAGGATGATCGCCGGCGCGGGTCTAGTTGGAAGGCCCACACGGCCCGAGGTCGACCAAGTAGGGCCGATCGGAAACCGCCGTGTCTCGAACGACGCGGACCTCTACACCGAACACCTCGCCGACGACCTCACGCCCGAGAACCTCCGCGGGCGGGCCATAGGCCGCTGGCTCTCCGTCGCGTAGGACCAGCACGCGGTCCGTGTAGCGCGCCGCCAGGTTGAGGTCGTGCAACACTACGAGAACCGCGGTGCCGCGGCCGGCGAAGTCGCGCGCGGTCGCCAGCACACGGTGTTGGTGACGGATATCGAGCGCCGCGGTCGGTTCGTCGAGCAACAGGTAGCGCGCGCCCCCGTCTTCCCAGATCTGCGCCAAGGCGCGCGCGAGCTGGACGCGCTGTTGCTCGCCCCCCGACAGTTTCTGGAAGGCGCGAGCCGCCAGATGCAGAGCGCCCACCTCCTCGAGAGCGGCCTGCGCAATTTCGTAATCGGAGAGAGATCGGCCGGCACCGCTGTGAGGAGTCCGTCCCAGCAGCACCACCTCAATCGCCGAGAATCCGAACGACAGCGCGCTCGACTGGAGAAGCGCCGAACGGCGCCGCGCCAGCTGCACCTGGTTCCATGCGTCCAGCGGGCGCCCCCCCACCGAGATTCGGCCGAGGCAGGAACGATAACCGGCGACGGCACCGAGCAGCGTGGACTTGCCGGCCCCATTGGGTCCGATCAAGCCGACGACTTCACCCACCCCAACCTGAAACGACACGCCGGCGACCAGAGGGCGACGTCCGGCGATCACGGTGACGTCGCGCACGTCGATCATTCAAACCCAGCCGGTGTCGCCACGACGCGACAGCATCCAGAGGAAGAAAGGCGCCCCCGCCGCTGCGGTGAAGGTTCCGATCGGCATCTCTGCCGGCGCCGCCACGGTCCGGCTGAGAAGGTCGGCAAGGAGGAGACAGCTCGCCCCCCAGATCGGAGCTGCGGGAAGCAGGCTGCGGTGGTCCGGACCGAGTGCGAGGCGAATCAGATGCGGCACTACCAACCCGACGAAACCGATCACGCCGGTCATGGAAACCGCCGCGCCGACCGCGAGCGCGGACAACAAGATGACCTGGCGTTTCAGGCGCTCGGGGTCGACACCTAGCAGGTGCGCGTCGTTCTCCCCGAGAAGGAGCGCGTTGAGAGCCCCCCCCAACCGCGGCAGCAAGAACACACTGGGCGTCATCAACAGCGCCGCCACCCAGACCTTGGGCCAGGTGGCACCACCGAGGCTGCCCAGGCTCCAGAACGTGATGTCGCGAAGCTGGGCGTCATCGGCCAGGAAAACGAGAAACCCGGTGATGGCGCCGGCCAGCGCGTTGATCGCGATTCCAGCGAGCAACATCGTCGATACCACCGTGCCGCTCTCGCGCCGAGCCAGCCGCACGATCACCCAGGTCGTTGCCGTACCACCCAGGAATCCGGCCAGCGGCAGCAACCAGATCTCCAGACCGGAGAAACTGCCGAGCAAGCGCGGCCCGACGACGATCGCCGTCGCCGTTGCCGCCGCCGCTCCGGCCGACACACCGATCAACCCGGGATCTGCCAATGGGTTGCGGAACACGCCCTGGATCGCCGCTCCCGAGCTCGCCAACGCCGCCCCCACCAAGCCGCACAACAGGACGCGCGGCAGGCGGATCGCCATCAACACACTCTCCTGAACCGACTCGTGGGTCCAACCAAACGGCTGCCAGCCGAGCCCGGCGGCCGCGATCGACACCAGCTCGCTCGGTCGAATCGCAACCGCTCCCAAGCCCAGCGACGCCACGATGCACGCGGCAAGCACCAATACCCCCACGGTCCACCGAGTCGGAGTGGGGATGCCGTGCAGCTCCGCACCACCGAACAGATCGCCAGTCGCCTCCCTCATTGCGACGCTACATCCACCTTGCGCAACTCACGCGCCAGATCCGCCACGGCCTTCCCTGTTCGCGGCCCGAAGCCGAGCAAGTAGAGATCGTCCATCACGATCACCCGTTGCCCGCGCCCGGCACGAGTCTGCGCCACGCCCGGCAGCGCGAGCACGGCCTTGCTCCCGCCCAGGCTCTCCACCCCGCGCGCCAGCATCAGCACGACATCCGGGTCGGCAACGACCGTGGCCTCCGCGGTCATCGGCTTGAAGCCCTCGTGGCCGGCACCCGCATTGACGCCACCCGCGAGATCGATCATCGAGTGCGCCGGAGTGTCTCGGCCAGCGACGAGCAGGGTCCCCGCTCCGCGCGCGTACACGAAGAGCACGCGCGGTGCTGGGTCGAGGTCGGTGAGCGGCTGCGCATCGCGCAGGTCGTCATCGAGGTTGCCGACCAGGGTTCTGGCCTGCCGGGGGCGCTCGAGCACACCCGCCACCTCGTCGATCTTCGCCTTGGCACCGGCGATGCTGGCCTCCTCTTCGACCAACGTGACCTCGACACCGGAGTCGCGGATCTGCTGCAGCGCCACCGGCGGACCAGCATCTTGGCTTGCGATCAGCCGCGTCGGCCGAAGCGAGAGAACCCCCTCGGCCGACAGAGCGCGGGCGTAGCCAACCTTGGCTTGCTTCTGCGCCGCCTCGGGGTAGACGCTCGACGTATCTGAGCCGACCACGGCATCGCCGAGCCCCAGCGCGAAGACGATCTCGGTGATCGCGCCACCCACCGTCACGATGCGCTCTTCACCCGCCGGTGCCCCCGAAGCCAGGACAGCGGCCAAACAACCTACCAACAGAGCATTTCGATACGATTTCTTCATTCCAGCATTCTCCTGACTGACTAGCGAAATGAGCTCATTCCCAGCGCCGCGCGAGCGCGGCGCCCCTCACAGCCGATACGCGGCACCGGCGAGGAAGCTGCGCCGGCCAACCGCTCGGCCCATCGGTCCCGGCACACCGTACGTTTCGTCGAACAGGTTCAGTCCCTCGACGAACAGCTCGATCCGCCCCGGCGGATCGACGCCGTCGTGCAACCACCGGCGCACCAGCCCTCCCACCTCCGCCGTCGCCTTGAAGCTCCAGATCCAGTGGCTGGGGATCACCGAGGTATTGGTGACGTCGGAGTACGAGCGGTCTTCCCACTCGCCCCAGATGCGCAGCCCCGACTGCCAGGGATCGTACTCGTAGGTAACGCCTGGCAGGAACCGGTGCGGCGGCCGGAACGGCAACTCGTTGCCGTCGTTCTCCCTGCCGCTTCGATCTTCCGAATCGAGAAACGCGTAGCCGAGATCGATGTCGAGGGAGTGATTCAGCCCACGATCGAACAGCTCGAGCGGCCGCAAGGTCACGCCGAGCTCGAGGCCCTGCGTGGTCGCGCGGTCGATGTTCTCGTTGGTGAAGACCAGAGTTGGCAGCACCCCGGCATAGCCGGCCCGGCACTCGTCATCGCACAGCGCGGTCGTGATCAGGTCGCGAAAATCGTGGCGAAAAAGCGTCAAGAAACCCGAGACCGCGGGATGGGGATCGAAGTCGAGCTGCAGATTCCAGGCGTTGTCGGTCTCCGGCTCGAGATCCGGGTTGCCGATGATCGCGTACCCCAACGGCATCCCGTCGGCACCGATTCCGATCACGTTGTTGAAGTCGGAGTCGTAGAGCTGCAGGAGATCCGGGGCCCGGTACCCGCGTCCATAGAGCGCAGCCAAACGGACGCTGGCGAGCGGATTCCACGAGAGGGCGACCCGTGGGTTCGCCTGAGCGTCGAATTCACTGTGCTTGTCGATGCTCAGCCCCAGCACTGCCGACACTCCCGCCCAGAGCTCGATCTCGTCTTGAAGGAATGGCGAGTTGGTGTAGACCGCCTCTTCGACCGAGGGCGGAGTGAACGACGTTCCGTCGGCGAACATGCGCTCGATGCCGCGGCTGTCGATCGCCTGGCGCCGGTGCACGAAGCCGACGCTCGCGGTGTGGGCTTCGTCAAACAATCCGGCGAACGAATGCGAGCCGATGACGTCGAAGGTCCAGTCGACGTAGCTCACGTCCTCCTGGAATCCCGGCAGATCGTTGTCGCGGTCGAACGAGTAGCGCGACACCCCCAGACGCACCGCCGTGTCGTCGGAAGGCGTCCAGCGCCAGTCTCCCGTCAGACTCATGTTGAAACGCTCGCTCTGCGGCCCCTCCCGCACTGGGTTGACGTCGCCGATGAAGGAGAGCTCGTGTGCTTCCGCCAAGGCGTAGTCGACGTCGAGAAAGATGTCCGTGCGCGACTGGATGGCATCCCCCGCCTCGCCATCGAACTGCGAGCTGAAGGCACCGAGCTCACGCGCAACCTGGGACTCGGAGTGCTGCGCCGAGATGAAGTACGACAAGTCGCCGACTCGGTAGCCGTGGCTCGCACTGAGCAGTAGACCATCAAAGCTGCCTGCCCCTGCGGTCACGTCGAGCGACGGCTCCTCGGTGCCACCGCGGGTGATGATGTTGATCACCCCGCCCATCGCATCGCTGCCGTACAGGCTGGACGCCGGACCACGCACGACTTCGATCCGCTGGATGTTGGCGACCGGAATATCGCGCACGTCGACGACCCCGTCGACACCGCCGCGGAATCGCCGGCCGTCGAGCAGGATCGCCACCTTGTTGGAGTCGGCCCCTTGCATACGTACCGTCGACGCCCCCATTCGAAACGGCTCGTTGGTGCGCACGAAGATACCCGGAATCCGGTCGAGAACCTCCTCGATACTGCGGGCGGAGGTACGCAGGATGTCCTCCCGTTCGATCACCTGGGTCGGAATCGTCGTGTCACCGAGCTCGCGTTCGGTTCTGGTGGCGGTCACGACGATCAAATCGACCGGAGCCGGCGACTCCGATCCAGCCAGCACGGGTCCCGCCGACGAGATCAGAGCGCCCATGGCCCACCACAGCCAGCCGTCGCCGCGCCATCGAAGTCGTCGCGCGCCAGAGCTTCGGGCGGACGCACCCAGGCCACGGGCGCGCCGCGCGTGCACTTTCCGAAGCGACGGCAAAAACTACTCACAGCCGCCGAGAGCGGCCGTGACCGCCTGGATCAGCTCGTTGATCGAAACCCGGCCGTCCTCGTCGAAATCGGCGATCGTACACGCTTCGAGATCCGCCTGGCCAAGGGCGATATTGACCGCCATGATCAGCTCGGCGATTACGACGCGCGTATCGCGGTCGCAGTCACCGATACACGACCCAGCGGGGCGGGTCGGACTCGGGGTGCTGGTCGGCGGAGACGTCCAGGTGGCAGTCGCGGTGGGGATCTCCGTCGCCGTCGGGATCGACGTGCTGGTCGGCACCTCGGTCGCTGGCACCACCGTCGGGGTCGCCGCCTCGCCGCGCTCGATCTCCAGGTAGGGCATGACCGACCCGCCAACCCCGGGGGGCCCGGTGCTGCCGTTCCCGAGGTTGTCGAGCGACGTGCCTGTCGGCGTGTCCATGGTACGCCAGACGATGCCGATGCCGGCAGCGCCCGCCCGAACGACCTCTTTTACGTCAGCCGTAATGTCCACCTGAAAGAAAAGAGGCCCCGAAGCACCCAGCGAGGTGTCGTTGATGGGTCCGTAGATCTTGGTGTCGATGAGGTGACCGCTGCGCGAGACCTCACTGAAGTCGGCAACGTCGACATCGCCGTCGCCATCGAAAACGTGTACGATGATTTCCTCCGCAGCGAAGCCGGAGAACTCCGTGCCCGGTCCGAAAGTGGTGAGCACGTCATCGATATTGAAGGTGAGTGTCGCCTTTTCGATTTGAGCCGCTGCGAGTCCGGCGAGAGGCCCTGTCGGGTATTCGGCGACGCCGCGTTCCTCCGTGGCGCCCGTGCGCAGCCCCACACCGAGTTGGTTCCCACCGAAATCCGGAACACCGTCTTGCGGACCGAGACCGGGAAACCCGTCTAGGATTCCATCGAAAACCGCCCCTGTGGTCTCGTCGAGTCGAATCGTCTGCGCGAGCGCGCTGCCGGCGACGAGAAGGGCGGTGGCAATTGTGAGGACTTGGCTTACGAGCATCATGATGGCTACTCCGTGCTGGTCTGGCTGGTTCGTGGTGAAACCGACGGGCGCCTGCGGGACGGGGATAAGGGGGTCCCACGGGAGGGTACGCAAGCGCCCGCCGGAGTCTGGTGCGCTTAAGGTGTGGCGCAGAGCTCTGCGAACTCGGTGCCGAGACCAACCGCACTGATCAGTGCGCAGGCGTCCGCGTATTCGGCGCGGACCGTCGTCTGCACACTCGTCGAGTGCTGTTCGACGATACACGCGGCGAGCTCAGACATCGTCGTGGCCGCGGGGTCGCACGGACTGTTCACATCCGCGGGGACCATCCCCTCGCACTTCTTGGCAATCGAAGAATCCGTCTTGGCGTTGGACTTGGCCAGCTTCGAGTCCGGGTTGCCGGCGTCGAGAGACCCCAGGCACTTCTGCGTCGCCTTATCCAGGTCCTGGCCTTTCGAGGTCGCCTTGAGGACTTCGTCCATGCACTTGGCGAGGAGCTTCTGCACCGTCTTCGCATGCTTCGCACCCGCCTTCGCGATTCCCTTCTGGCACTTCAGCTGGTCGCTGGAGAAAACCGGAGGATCGAGCGCTACAGTTTCAACCACGAGGAACGGCATGACCGCTCCATCGACGCCGGCCGGCCCCGCGCCGCCGTCGCCGAGATTGTCGATCGAGGTAGCACTGAGATCATCGTTCGTAGTGAAGACGATCCCAAGGTGAGTGGCAGAGGAGTCGAGAAGAGAGCCGAGCACGGTGGTGACGTCGACTTCGAACTGCAGCGGCCCCGAGGTAGCCAAGGTGGTGTCGGTGATGGTGCCGAGCGGCGTCGTGTCGATCACCGACAACGGCGAGCCCGCCACTTCCCCGAAATCGGCCAGGTCGATCGAACCGTCGCCCTCGTAGGCGAACAGAATGATCGTCTCCGCGGCGGTCCCGTCGAACGCCGTACCGGGGCCGAAGGTGCCGATCACGTCGTCGATGTTAAAGGTGAGCGTGGCGCTGACCAGGTCGGCCGAGCCGAGGCCGGCCAGCTCTGCCAGCGACAGCTCGGCGATGCCGCGCTCTTCGGTAACGCCCGACTGCAGGGCAATCGCCAGCGAGTTGCCAGTGAAGTCGGGAGTTCCATCCTGCGCCGCGCCCGGCGGCGGAAACGGAAAGCCGTCGAGGATACCGTCGTAGATCGTCCCGACGTCGGTGTCGTCGATGGTGATGATGTCGGCTTGTGCCGACGAGACGAGCATTGCTGTGAGGGCACCACACAGTGCCAATCCGAACTTGCGCTTCATGTTGAGGTCCTTTCCCACTCGCCGCGTCGGCGAGCCGTTCAATCAGTGATGATCCGAAGATCGATTGTCGGGCTCGGGGCGTTCGGACCTCTGGCCGCTCGGGTTTGCGTCGTCTCCTACGGAGCACCGCCTCCGTCGTAAGGAGGTTTGGGCGGTGCGATGTAGAAGTGGCGTTTGCAGCGGCGACACTTGAGCTCGATGCGGCCATCCACCCAACGCGCGAGCAGGTTCCCGCACGCACACCGGACGTCGTCCGCGCCGTCCCCGGGCGGCCCCCCTCTCCTTTCGAGCTTTCTTTCCGCTTGCGTCACCGTTCTGCTCTTGCCTTCCGATTCCGAAACCGATAGCGATTTTGAAAATCAAAATCAATATCAATTCACAGAAAATCTCTGAGGGAGGAAGAATGCTTTCCACTACAACTGATTCCGCAGCCGCCGGCGCCGTACTGACCCTATCGACGGAGTTACGCGAGCAAACCGCGCAGGAGCATCGCGAAGCGGAGAACGCGCCGCTCGTTCGCTCCCTACTGACCGGCCAGATCGGTCGAATCGGATACGCGTCGCTGCTAGGAGCGCTGCTCCCGGTCTACCGCGCCCTCGAGGACGCGATCGAAGCGCACCGGGACAACCCCGCATTGGCCTTCCTGCCGATGACCGACCTGTCCAGGAGCGATCGCCTCGAGGCCGATCTGGAGCACCTCGGCGAGCCCATCCCTAGCGAAGTCACCGACGCAGCCAAGCGCTCGGAATACGTCGCCCGGATCCGCGACGCGGCAGACTGCGAGCCCGTTTTGCTACTCGCCCATGCGTACACCCGATACATGGGCGACCTGTCCGGCGGACAGATCCTACGCCGCCTGATGGCCAAGCACTTCGACCTCGATGACGGCGGCCTGTCCTACTTCGACTTCGATTCGATCCCCGACGTCGACGCAGCCAAGGACCATTTTCGCTCGTCCATGGATGCCCTCGACCTCGACGACCGAGCGATCCGCCATCTCGCCATGGAGGCGCGACTGAGCTTTCGGCTCAACCGCCTGCTGACGCAACAAGTGTGGCAAGCGCTCCCAGCAGACCAACGGACGACCGGCTGAGCGCCGGCTCGACACAACCAACAAAGTGCGGGGGCCGTCTCCGGCCCCCGCGATCAGTTCGGACAGGCGGTTGGAAGCGACGAAGTCTTCGAGAGCACCTTGTATCCCGTTCCACCGCCGATCGCCTTGATCGACGGCGCATCGAACTGGGCGCACATGCGGTGCGTCGAGGAATCGTTGCTGTTGTCGATCGTCAGCACCGCGATCAAAGAGTCCGCCGGAGTGAGCACGCTCAGGTCGAGGTCGTTGGCGCCTTGATCGCCGGTCGCGCTGTCGCCATCGCCCAGGTTCTTTGCAACGACCTTGATCCGCTTCGCCGGCTTGACGGTCGCCACCTTGACCCCCGACACGCCCGCGGCAGCGTCCTTGTTCTTGTACTTGGCGACCGAATCCTTGTTCTTGAACCAACCGCTCCCCGCGAGATCGAAGACGGCGCGGTTACTGGGATCGGCAAGCTGGTAGATGAGCAACTCCCCGGTCAGTCCGGGCGGATCCGCCGACACTCCTTTGGTGATGTTGCCGGAATCGTCCTTGATCAGCAAAACCGCCTTGGCCTTACCCGACTTCGCGTAGTTGTCGATCAGTAGCAGCTTCGCGCCGCTCACCTGGACGAATGGCGGCACAGGCGGCGCGATCACCGCGGAGATCTCGACCAACGAGGAAGTCACCTCGCTCTTCGAAAGCGCGCCCGCTCCGCTTCCCGAAGTCGACAGGTCGTAGTCCACCAGCAACTCGAACGTACCGCCGAGCGGTACGGTAAAGGTGATCGCATTGGAATCGGTGAAGGTCGACGCACCCGGGACCGTCTGGCTCATCGATCCCGAGATGACGGTACCGTGCGTCGTCGTCGCAACGTTCCACGATGCATCCGCAACACTGGCGCCAGCCACCGACAGATCACCGTCGATCGATGCCGACACGGTCACGTCTGCCGGCGTCCCTGGGACCTCGGCGCCGCTGGGATCGACATGAACGATCCAAACGGTTGGCGACGTCGACGTCGTCTGACCGGAGAAGGCAAAGGCGTTTCCGGAGTAGCTGCCCGCAGCGGTGGCGGTTTGCCCCTCGGTTCGGAAGAAGGTCGGGTTGAACGGCGAGAAAACCGAACGCACCCCCGCTCCGAGCGGAGCGTTCAAGTTCGTGCCCAGCTCGGCACCGGAAAAGATGACGGAGTCGTGCAGCGGCGGCGCCGTCGGTCCGAACAAGGTGTCGTTACGGCTGTAGGCGTTGCCACTGGAGACCAGATCGCTGGTCGTATTGCCGGTCGACATGTTCGAAAAGCCGACGAAAACCCTCGAATCCGCAGGCCCGGTATTGACGTAGGTGATCGTGATTGCCCCGGCCGGTACCGTCGCCAACAGCGCACCGAGCGCGACTAGTAGAATCCTCATATCGGAAACCCCTTCCCCTCTTGGGTGCACGCCTAGCAGAGCCCGCGCCGCGCGGTCCAGCGATTGTTCGCCGTCGGCCGGCAAAAGGCCACTTTCACAAGATGGACGGTGGGGAGCACCACTGTTAGGGTCCGCGGTCATGCGAAATGCTCAAAGACGGCTGGCGCTTGCGACGATTTCGATTCTCGCCCTCACGATGGTCGGATGCTCCGACGACGATTCCGGCAACGGTTCCGACCCGGGCCTCTGCGCCCGCTCGGCGCCGGAAGCGCTCCGCGAATGCATCGTCGACTACTCTGCGGCGGTTCGCGCCTGCTACGTCGATACGGACAGCCCATGCCCCGAAAACGACGCCGGCACGTCGGACGCACTCGCCTCATTGCAGAACGCGGTCTTCACCGACTGTGACGACGGCGACTTCGCCAACCTGTCGACCGACGCACTCGCCGGCCGCCTGAGCAACGCATGCGCATCCGAGGCTTCGTCCGCCGCCTGGCGAACCTACGGCGGCGTCCAGGGAGCCGTTTGGCCAAACGTCACCGACACCGACCAGGACTGTCTGGCAGACGCCCATGCAGCCGTCTCGCGGATGTTCGACG
>JAUIGL010000141.1 GCA_030430165.1 bacterium
AGGAGCTTCCTCTTCCCGGGCAATTGGCTCACCGCTTGACCCCCCTGAAGTCCCCCCTTGCCAAGGGGGGACGAGATCCGGGTCGCCGTTGCCAAGGGGGGGACGAGATCCGGGTCGCCGTTGCCCAATGGGGGGACGAGGTCCGGGGCCCACTGCCAAGGACCGCCGCACCTTGGAAAAGCTGGGCCGAGTGGGTAACTACGGGGGTTCCCGCGGGGTTGCGGGGCTCGGCGGGGCAGATCGCCGGGCGGACTTCGAATGGCCAGCGCTCCAGCTCCAAAGATACCGCGCGAGGTGTCCGATCTCGCGATCGGCGATCGCACGCTGACGATCGAGGACGTGCTGTGCGTCGCTCGCGGCGACGCCGTGGTTTCGCTGAGCGCGGATCCCGCGTTTCGCGAGCGGATCCAGCAGGCACGGCAGCGGGTCGAGGCGCACCTCGAGGCTGGCGGAGCGATCTACGGGGTCACCACCGGGGTCGGCGCCAGCGTCATCAACCAGATCCCGCCCGAGAAGCGCAGCCACATGCCGGAGAAGCTGTTCCGCTTCCACGGCTGCGGTACCGGCGAGATCCTTTCGCCAGAGGCGGCCGCGGCGATCGTTCTGCTGCGCCTGGTGTCGCTCGCCCAGGGCGGCTCCGGAGTACGCTACGAGCTGCTCGAGCGCCTCGCCGAGCTGCTGCGACACCGGCTGCTGCCCGAGATCCCGTGCGAGGGCTCGGTCGGCGCCTCGGGCGACCTGACGCCGCTCTCCTATCTCGCCGCTCTGATCGCCGGCGAACGCGAGGCGACCCTCGACGGCAGCGAGATCGAAGCGGCCGAGGCGCACCGCCGGCTCGGCTTGGAGCCGCTGACGCTGCAGCCCAAGGAGAGCCTGGCGCTGATGAACGGCACCGCGGTGATGACCGCCCTCGCCTGCCTGGCACACGGCCGCGCCGCCAGGCTGGCGCGCCTCGCGGCGGCGGTGACGGCGACGCTGGTCGACGTCACCCACGGCAACCCGGAGCATTTCGATCCCCGCGTGCTCGGCGCCAAGCCGCATCCGGGGCAAACCCAGTGCGGTGGCTGGATCCGCGACGACCTGGCGCGCGACGGCGAGTCGCGGCCGCCGGCTCGCCTGCAGGATCGCTACTCGCTGCGCTGCGCGCCGCACGTGATCGGCACCCTGGTCGACGTCCTCGACTTCAGCCGCCGGGTGCTCGAAGTCGAGCTCAACGGGATCGACGACAACCCGATCGTCTACGGCGACTCGATCCTGCACGGCGGCAACTTCTACGGCGGGCACGTCTGCATGGTCGCCGACAGCCTCAAGACCGCGGTCGCCAGCGTCGCCGACCTGCTCGACCGCCAGCTGGTGCTGCTGTGCTCGCCAGAAACCAGCGACGGCCTGCCGGCCAACCTGGTCGCCGGCGAAGATCTCGTCCACCACGGATTCAAGGCAATGCAGATCTCCGCCTCCGCGCTCACCGCCGAGGCCCTCAAGCTGACCATGCCGGCGAGCTCGTTCAGCCGCTCCACCGAGTCGCACAACCAGGACAAGGTCAGCATGGGCACCATCGCCGCGCGCGACTGCCTGCGCATCGTCGAGCTCGGCGAGACCGTCGCAGTGATCGTTCTGCTCGCGGCCTGCCAGGCGGTCGACCTGCGCGGCTCCGATCGTTGCGGCATGCGCGCCCGCGAGCTGCACCGAGCAATTCGCGAGCTGGCGCCGATGGTCGACGAGGATCGGCGCCAGGACGTCGACATCGAGGCGGTGCTGCGCGCGCTGCGGGCCGACGAGCTGCCGATCGGCGCGTTGTAGATGCCGGCGCGCTGCAACCCCGTGCACCGGCCAAGCGGCTATCGCCTCTCCCTGTGGGAGAGGCCGGGCGAAGCCCGGGTGAGGGACCCTCTGATAACACCGGCAGCTGCCGGTGCACCGATGCCCTCAGCCCCCGACGCCGGTCGCGAGTGTACAAACCGACTGCGACGCAACGGATCCCTAAAGGTGAGCCTCGCTTTGCGAGGTCATCCAAGGGACCCTCACCCCAGCCCTCTCCCACAGGGAGAGGGGGCGCTTATCCTCGCGCTGCTCGTCTGGCTTTCCGTCACCGTTGCTTGGGCACAGGCGCCAAAGCGACCGCAGAACCTCGACGAGCTGATGCTCGCCATGGCGAGCACGCCGGGGGTGGTTGCCGAGTTCGTCGAGACCAAGCACCTGGCGCTGCTCGACGCGCCGCTGATCACCCGCGGCAAGCTGTACTTCATCCCGCCGCGGCGGCTGGCTCGGCATACCGAGGCGCCGGGCAAGTCGACGCTGATCATCGACGGCGACCGGCTGATCTTCTCCGACGAGACCGGCGAGCAACGACTCGATCTCGCATCGAACCCGATCGCCCGCGTGTTCGTCGACAACTTCATCGTGCTCTTCAACGGCGACCGCAAAGGGCTCGAGCGTCGCTACGAAACCAAGTTCGCGATCGAAGGCGAGGACTGGTCGTTGGACCTGCGCCCCAAGCACGCGCCGCTGAACGAAGCGATCTCGGCAGTCCGCATGGTCGGCAACGGCGCGGGCATGCGCAAGATGACGATGACCGAAAGTGGCGGCGACCGCACCGTGACCGAGTTCGTCGAGGTCGACACCGGCCATCGCTTCAGCGATGCCGAAATCGCGGCCGTGTTCAGCGCGCCGGAGATGACGCCCCAGTGAGCAATCCGACGCGGCGGGCGATCCTGATCGTCGCCGTCGTGGCGATGGCGGCGTTCTGCGCCAGCCGACTCGACATCGGTACCGACGTCACCAACTTCATGCCCGACGGCGGCAGGGCGAAGCTGGCTTCGCTTTCGCGCAAGCTCGCCAACAGCGAGCTCACCCGCACCATGACGCTGAGTGTCGGCGCTCCGACACTCGACGAAGCGGTGGACGCAGCGGACGAGCTCGCGCGCGAGCTCGCCGGGCATCCCGAGGTCGCCTGGATCAGGACCTCGATGTCGGGCGAGTCGTTGGCGGAGGCGGTCGATCTCTACTTCCCGCGCCGCTACTACTTCGCCACTTCCGATCCCGAGAGCGAGCTACCCGATCTGCTCAGCGACGACGGCCTCCAGCAACAGGCGCGCCGGATGCTCGCCGAGCTGCGCCAGCCGATCGCGCCGTTCCTCAAGCCACTGACGATGCGCGACCCGCTCGGTCTCTTCCGACGGATGCTCGACACCGCGCGCGCCAGCCAACCCAGCCTGCCGACGCACCGCGACCAGATCGTGTCGGCAGATGGCCAGTTCGCGCTGATCCTGCTGGCGACGGTGCACTCGCACTTCGAGTCGGAAACGCAGGCAAACTTTCTCGACGACCTCAGCGCCGCGATCGACCGCGTCACCGCCCGCAACCCCGGCATAGAAGTGGAGGCCAGCGGCGCCAATCGGATCGCGGTCCACGCCGAGCAAAGCATCAAACGCGACATCTACCGCATTGGCGCCTGCACCTTCGTCGGTGTCGCCATCGTCTTTCTTCTCTTCTTTCGCTCGCTCGGCGCCTTCCTGCTGACCTCGATGCCGGCGATGTTCGGCATCGCCTGCGCGACGACCCTCGGCATTCTGTTCTTCGGCGGACTCGACGGGCTGACCATCGCCTTCGGCACCGCCCTCATGGGCGTGGCGATCGACTACTCGATCCACGTCCTCAACCACCACACCCTCGACGGAGCCGGCACGTCGGCGGACGAGACGGTCGCGCGGCTGCGCCCTTCCCTGACCCTCGGGGCGACGACTACGATGGCCAGTTTCGCCGGCCTGGTGCTGACCACCTCTCCGGCGTTCCGCGAGCTCGGCTTCTTCGCGATCGTCGGCATGGCCGCGTCGCTGCTGGCGACGATCTACTTTCTGCCCGCTTTCCTGCCGCGACCGCGCGCGATTCCAAGCCTGTCTCGGCAAGTCGCGCGCCAGCTCGGCGCGGGCGTTCACCGGCTGGAGCGACACCGAGCCTGGCTGCGCCTGCTGGTCGGCGCGGCTTTGATCGCGGGCGTCGTCGCCGTGCCGCACCTCAACTGGGTCGACGATCTTTCGCGACTGGGCAGCGCCGACCCGGAAATCATGGCGGAGGAGGCGCGCGTGCGATCCCGCCTACCGACCTTCGAAACCGGGCGCTTCGTGATCGCAATCGGCGACGACGCCGAGCAAGCGCTGCAGAAGAACGACCGCGTCCACGGCCGGCTCTCCCACCTGCAGCGCGAAGGCGCGATCGGCGGTGTCCGCTCGCTACACCAGCTCCTGCCGTCGCGCGATCTCCAGCAACGCAACCTGAGCGCCCTGCGCGAGACTCCAAACCTGGCGGCGCGGGTCGACCGCGCCTTCCACGCGGTCGGCTTTCGCAGCGGCGCATTCGCCGCGGCATTCGAGGATCTGGATTCCCCACCACCGCCGCTCACCCTCGACGACCTGAAACGATCCTCGCTGGCACCGCTGCTGACGACCCTCGCTCTGCCGATCGGCGATCAGCTCGCGATCATCACCTACCTGCGCGAGGTGCAATCGGACGAGGCGGTGGAAGCGGCGCTGGCCGACCTCGACGGAGTCGTATTCTTCGAGCAACGCAAGTTCATCAACGAGGTGTACGCCGAGTTTCGCGCCACCTCGCTGCGCCAGATTCTCGTCGGAACGATCCTGGTTTCCGCGGTGTTGATGCTGCGCTATCGCCGCGTGCGGCCGGCCTTGGCCGCGCTGCTCCCGTCCCTGCTGGTGGTCGCGGTTCTCCTCGCGAGCTTCGCCGCGCTGTCGGTGGAGATGAACTTGCTGCACGTGATTGCGCTGATGATGATCATGGGAATGGGAGTCGACTACGGGGTATTCCTCGTCGACAGCGCCGACGACGCGGAAGGTTTCTCCGCCACCATGCTGAGTCTGTTGATCTCGTGCCTCACCACCGTTCTGGTCTTCGGCACCCTGGCGATCTCCGAGCATCCGGCGTTGCGGGCGATCGGCGTCACTACCGGCGGCGGCGTGCTGCTGGCCTTCCTCTTCGCCCCGGTCTCGCTGCTGGCGACGCGGAGGACGACTCGTTGATGCGCCGGCTGCTGTCGACCTGCCTCCTCCTGGCGGCGCTGCCCGGCTGCACCCAACTCGCCATCTGGGCGTTCGCACCGGAACGGATCGACGAGTGCGACGGGCCGATCGCGAGCATCAGCGCGGCGACGCCGGATTTCACCGAGCGCCTCCAGGTGCAGGTGGAATCCACCGACACGACCGCGGCCTACCAGGTGGTGGTGCAGAAACGCGGCGACCGCCTGACCGTCATCGCGCTGACCCGGTTCGGTGCCAAGGCGTTTACCATCGTCCAGCAGGCCGGTGCGGTGGACGTCGAGTCGGAGATGCGCGGTCTCGATCCGCTGCCACCGATCAACCTGCTGCGCGACCTGCACCGCTGGCCCCTGCGCACGGTGGAGACTCCAGCCGACGGCGCGGTCAGCCTGACGGTCGACGGCAACGGCGACGCGGCAACGATCGTCAACCAACCCTGCGGCTACCGCACCCGCATGGTGCGTCTGGAGAGCGGCGAATGACCGCTACCGCGGATGCGATCACCGAGGTCCTCGATTTCTGGTTCGCCGACTGCCGGCGGGACCCGGTTCGCGCCGAGGCGATGAACCAGCGCTGGTTCGACGGCGGGACCGCTCTCGATGGCGAGATCGAGACTCGCTTCGGCGACCGAATGAAGCGCGCCGCGATCGGTGACCTCGGCGAGTGGCGCGAATCCCCGCGCGGCAAGCTCGCCCTGATCCTGCTGCTCGACCAGTTCCCCAGGAACGTACACCGCGGCACGGCGCAGGCCTTCGCGCAGGACGACAGAGCGGCGCGGCTGGCGATCGACCTGATCGAGGACGGGCTCGACCGATTGACCCCGGTCGAGCAGGTCTTCGCCTTGATGCCGCTGATGCACTGCGAGAACCTCGAGCGCCAGGACGCCGGGATCGCGGGCTTCACGCGATGCATCGACGACGCCGACGGCGCGTGGATGCCGATCCTCGAACGGTCGCGCGATTTCGCGCAAAGGCATCGCGACGTCGTCGCCCGCTTCGGCCGTTTTCCCCACCGCAATCGCGTGCTCGGACGCGAGTCCACCGCGGACGAGGAGCGGTATCTGCGCGACGGAGGAGAAACCTGGGGACAGTAGAGACGCGGTGTCTCGCTTCGCTCGATCCTTTGATTCGCCCTCTCCCGGGCTGCGCCCGGCCTCTCCCGTAGGGAGAGGCGGTCCAAGCTCCCCTCTCCCTACGGGAGAGGGATCAAGGGAGAGGGCGAATCAAACGATCAAGCGGCGCGAGCTCCTTCCTCTCCATCCACCACACCGAACCCATCGCTCGCTTGCCGGTCAAGGGGGCATGTGAGAATGGACAGTCATGTCCATCGAACTGTCCTTCCACGGCGGCGCCGGCACTGTCACCGGCTCGCGGCACCTTCTCGAAGCCGACGGCAAGTCGGTGTTGGTCGACATCGGTTTGTTCCAGGGACTCAAGCACTTGCGCCTGATGAACTGGGAGCCGCCAACCTTCGACATCGACCGGCTCGATCACATTCTGCTCACCCACAGCCACATCGATCACGCCGGGTATCTGCCGCGGCTGGTCAAGCTCGGCTACACGGGAACCGTGCACTGCACGCCGGCGGCGCGCGACCTCGCCGGGATCCTGTTGCTCGACTCGGCGAAGATCCACGAGGAGGACGCGCGCTACGCGAACAAGAAGAAGTTCTCGAAGCACCACCCGGCGCTGCCGCTGTACACCACCGACGACGCCGAAGCCGCGATCGCGCGTATTCAGTCCGTCCCCTACGACCAGTGGCTCGAGCTCGAGTCCAACCTGCACGCTCGCTTCGTCAACGTCGGCCACATCCTCGGCTCGGCCCACATCGAAGTCCAGGCGAGCAGCGACGACGGTGATGCGACTGTCGTCTTCAGCGGCGACGTCGGTCGATACGGCGCGCCGCTGCATCCAGATCCGAGCCCGCCGCCGGCGTGCGACTTCATGGTCATCGAGTCGACCTACGGCGATCGCGACCACCCGAGCGTGTCGTTCGCCGAACAGATACGCGGCCCGTTCCGCAAGACGCTGGAACGCGGCGGAACCATCCTCATCCCGTCTTTCGCGGTTGCCCGCGCCCAGCTGGTCACCCTGCTGCTGCGCGAGGCAATCGAGAACGGCGACATCCCCGAGGTTCCGATCCATATCGACAGTCCGATGGCCGTCAACGCGACCCGCCTCTACGGAAAGTACCTGAACGAGGAGAACCTCGATCCGGAGATCGTCGGTGAAGGCAAGAACCGGCTGTTCCCCGACAAGGTCGAGCTGCACCGCGAGGTCGCCCAGTCCAAGATCCTGAACAACCTCCCCGGCCCGCGCATCATCATCTCCTCGAGCGGCATGCTCACCGGCGGACGCGTGCTGCATCATCTGAAGCGGCTGCTGCCGGACCGCAGGAACCTGGTCGTCCTGGTCGGCTACCAAGCGCCCGGCACAAGGGGCCGCGCCATGCTGGAAGGTGCGCGCGAGATCAAAGTCCACGGCGGCATGGTTCCCATCGAAGCCGAGTTCCTCTCGGTCCAGGGATTGTCGGCACACGCCGACCGCGGCGAGCTGCTGCGTTGGGTTCGCTCGGCGGAGCAGTTGCCGAAGCGGATCTTCGTCGTTCACGGCGAGCCCGAGGCGAGCCAGGCCTTCGCCGCGCAGATCGAACGAGAGCTGTCGATTCCGACGTACGTTCCGCGCCTCGAAGAACGCTTCGACCTGATACGCATGCTCAAATGAAGCTCGAGCTCTGGTTCGAGTTTGCCAGCACCTACTCCTACCCGGCAGTCATGCGGATCGGCGCCGCCGCGACGCAAGCGCGCGTCGAAGTCGAGTGGAAGGCGTTCCTGCTCGGCCCGATCTTCCAGCAGCTCGGCTGGAACGACTCGCCCTTCAACCTGCAACCGGCCAAGGGCCGCTACATGTGGCGCGATCTGGAGCGCATCTGCGCCGCCGGCGGGCTCCCCTTCCAGCGGCCTTCCCAGTTTCCCCGCAACGGCTTGCTGGCGGCGCGGGTGGCGGCGGCCCATCAGGACCAGCCGTGGATCGGCCAGTTCGTCGAGCGCGTCTACCGAGCCAACTTCGCCGAGGACCGCGACATCTCACAAGCCGAGGTGATCGCTTCCTGCCTCGACGGGCTCGGGCTGCCGAGTGCCGACGTACTCACCACAGCGACCAGCGCTGCGGCGAAGCAGCGGCTGCGCGAGCAAACCGACGAGGCAGTCGAGAAGGGAATCTTCGGCGCGCCGTCTTTCTGGGCAGACGGCGAGCTCTTCTGGGGCAACGACCGACTCGAGCAAGCGATCGCCGCGGCGCGCGGTTGGCCCGCGCTGGCGCAGCTGCCGCGATCGGAGCCCCCGCGCGCGATCGAAGCAATCGAGGCCGACACCAGACAGATCGGCTTCGACATGGCTTCGGACCGGGCGACCGGCGAGTTGTTGCGCGCCCTGGTCGCGTCGAAACCCGACGGACGCATCCTCGAGATCGGCACCGGCACCGGCCTCGCAACCGCATGGCTCGCCGACGGGATGAACGACCGCGGCGCACTGCTCAGCATCGACTCCGATCCCGCGGTGGTCGAAGTCGCGCGCCGTCACCTCGGCAACGACCGGCGAATCACCTTCGAGGTCGGCGACGGCGCTGACATTCTCGGTCGGATCGAAGGACGGTTCGACCTGATCTTCGCCGACGCCTGGCCGGGAAAGTTCAGCCATCTGGAGGAGGCGCTCGGGCTGCTGGCACGCGGCGGGCTCTACGTCATCGACGATCTGCTGCCACAGCCCAACTGGCCGGACGGACACGGCGCCAAGGTCGATGCGCTGCTGCGCGATCTGGGCTCCCGACCCGGCCTGACCATCAGCCACCTCGACTGGTCGACCGGCATCACGATCGTCGCCAAGCGCGGCTCTCTGGTCCCCCCTCCTTACCAAGGAGGGGGTTAGGGGGCATATGCGTTAACCTAAAATCCAATGCCGGAGCATTGCGTTCATCCGCTCGGTCTGTCGCGTGCGAGTGCGGCGCTCGCGCGGCTCCAGGTCGCCGCGTGC
>JAUIGL010000142.1 GCA_030430165.1 bacterium
CTCTGCCCGAACTTACGCCAACAGAGGGAGTTTCAGGCTAGCCCAACGTTCATCCGCGCTCGGCCGCGATTTCCGACGTCCGATCGAGGGTGGAATCGTCGTCGAGACGGGCGAGATGTGTGGAGACCGCACGCGCCACCAAATCGAAGGCGTCGAGCTCGCGCCTCGTATAGATGTCGCCGGAGTGCTTCTCGCCGAGCACGATGAGCGAATGCAGCCGGTTGCCGTGCTCGATCGGCACGATCACCGCTGCCTCGACGCTCTGCAGCGCCGTTCTCTCCTCGGAGGTGAGGGCGATGTCGCGACGGGGTTGGACGTGAAAGGAGCGGCGGCGACCGGACAAGGCGTGCCCCAGGCGGCCATCGCTGGGCAGGATCGCGTCCGCCGCCGGGCCCCGCTGCGCGACCGGCTCGAGCGCCGAATCGGTGACCGAATAGACGGCGCAGCTCGTGGGGCCGACGGCGCGATGGAGTCCGATCACGACCTGCGGCCACAGCTCGCCGGCATTGGAACAAGTCGATAAACTCTCCGCCACCAGCGCGATGTCTCTCAGGTGCCGCACGTGTTCGGAGAAGAGAAAACGCTCGACCCGCGGCTGCAGCCAGCGATACCCGAGGATCGAACCGGCGAATACCGTTGCGACGATGGAGAGCTCGACGACGATGGATACACCCGAGAAGAACAGGGAATGCGCGGCGAGGCCGATCGGGACCAGCGCCACGACCACGATCAAATAGGTGGTCGTGACACTGATGACCTGATCGACGTCGAGCATGTTGAAGCGGAAGATCGCGAAAGCCCATACGATGGGCAGAAGGCTGGCGATCGACAAGGCGACCCCGTACAGTGGCGCGAACCGATCGTCGGCCAGAATGAGGAGCCTCGCCAGGATGATCGGAGCGGCGCCCCAGTAGAGCCCGAACAGGACCCAGTACAACTGTCGCCGCTCGATCGGTGTCGCGTCCCGTACCCTCATGGTGAGTCGCAGAAGAGCGTAGGCCGCCGCGAGGGAAACGGTCGTGATAAAGACGAACCTGCCGACGGCAGGCCGCAGGAAGAGCCCGAAGTCGCGGCTCGCCTCGAGCGGCGCAGCGACGGCGAACAGCCAGACCCACCGGTGCTCTTCGGGCGGCCCGGGGCGCGACAGAAAGGAGATGCAGAACAGGACGCCGAACACGGTCATGGCGCCCGCACCGAGGCTCAACGATGTCGCCGAGAGGATCGTCTCCGCGTAGCTGCCGCCGAACAGGGGTGCCGTCATGGCAACTCCGATCGCTGCGCCGAAGCCGTATCTGGACGCGCGTGCCCACGACGATTGCAGCAAGATGACCAGCGCGAGCAACGCCCACGCAACCGAAAACGGAACGATGCGCCATATCGCGGGGCTCGACGCCAGCCGGGCGCGGGCGATGCCGGTGTGGCCGTCCCGTTGGTATTCGATTTCGATCTCATCGCCGGCGCGTCCCGCCTTCGCCGCCTCGACGAAGAGCGCGAGAGGACAGGCTCCCGTCAATTCTCGCTGTCCGAGTCGCAGGAGGCGATCGCCGATCTCGAGTCCGGAGGCTTCCGCGCCGGATCCGGTGCGAAAGCCGGTCAGCGTGGGCGGTCCGCCGTCACGATCCGCCGAGACGAACACCGGAGGCAGGGCCGTATTCGACAGACTGGACTCGATGCCGAAGGCGAGGGAGATTGCCCAGAAGAGGATCGCGGCCCAGGCGAGTGCCCTTTGCAAAGCAGAGCCTGGGCCACCGGAATCGGCGTCCCAGCCTGCGGAGAAGCGATCCGCCTCGCGGTTCATGTCGGGACCGGGCGTTGCCTCTCTCTGGTGCCCGCGGGCAGCGTGAACCAGTAGCGCACGCGACGCCCGTCGTTCGCCTGATGGATGCCCAGCGCCCCGCCGGAGCGTTCGATGATGCGGTGCACGATCTTCAGGCCCATGCCGAGGCCGGCCGTGGAATCTTCGCGCCCCGCCGGTTCGCCGCTCGCAGCTTCGCTTGGCCGATCCTCGTTCTCGACCCAGAAGCGCGCGAAGTGTCGATCGACCAGCTCTCCGCCGATCTCGATCCGGGGCGGCTGACCCCCGTGCCGGATGGCGTTGGAGATGTAGTTGGACCAGACCTGCCCGATCAAGGCTGCGTCGCCGATCGCGCTCGGCCAGCTTTTCGTGATCTCGATGCGCGCGTCCGCCTGCGAGATCTGCCACCGCAGTTCTTCGACGACGGATGCGACGATGTTGCCCATGTCGAGCGGTCTGGCGAGCAACTCGTGATCGGCGCGGAAACGGGCCAGTCGCAAGTGGGCTTTGATGATGTCGAGCGCTCGAGCGAACGCCTGTCTCGCCTGGCCGATCTCCGGCGGGAGGTTTCCCGGTCCGGCGCG
This sequence comes from bacterium, assembly GCA_030430165.1. Classification (GTDB taxonomy): domain Bacteria; phylum Desulfobacterota; class Binatia; order HRBIN30; family CADEER01; genus CADEER01. The sequence continues at coordinate 2,380 of JAUIGL010000142.1, forward strand.
CATGTCTGCCAGATCGAGCAGAGAAACGCCGCCGATCAACGGGTTGCGAAGGTCGTGGGCGACCATCCGGTCGTAGGATTCGAGCTCCTCGACCAGCAGCGCCCGCTCGGTCACGTCGTGCGCCAGGATCAGCCAGCCTTCCACGGCGAGCCTGCCTTCGCCGAGAGCGGTTGCATGGACCTCGAAGTTTCGCGCCTGGCTGGCGACCTCGACCGACACGTCCCAAGTGGACGGCCCCGTTCCCACAGGCGGCAACCTGGACTCATCGGTCAACGCCGGGAGTGGGTTCGTCGCGGCGAGGTCCGCCAGAAGCTCGAAGGCCCTGTTGGAGTCGAGGACCCGTCGCCGGTCGTCGATGACCACCACGGCCGATCCGATCTCGTCGAGCAGAGCCTGGCGCGCGACCAGACGAAGATCGGAGCCTTCGTAGGCTCCGAAGAACCAGTAGAGCATCGGGGCGATGCCAATGAAGCTGAGCGAGGTCAGGTCCCATCGCAGGTCGAGGAGGGAAGGAGCGAATGTGGAGAAGATGCTCGATAGCAACGCGGCTCCGACGATCGCGATCGCGAGGATCGTCTGCGCACGGTACCTCGCCAGGCTCTCGGCGGCGAAGCGGCGGTAGAGCGCGATGCCACCCAACATGGTCGAGTAGCCATAGGCGGAATGAACCGGGAACCATGGCCCCCAATCGAAGCCCAACGGTATCCGGATACCGTGGATGACCGTCGCGCCGGTGGCTACGGTTACCAGGCGCGGTGCTGTCCAGATCAAGCAGATGGTTACTGCCGGAATGGCCAAGAACACGGCGAGCCGCCAGCCTTCGGTCCAGGTCGTCCAACCTCTGTAGTGCAGGGCCTGCAGTAGGATCAGCGGACCGATCAGCGTGATCGCGGACATGCGCGCGCTGAAGAAGTACCAAGCGACCGCGTCGTTCGGCGCCACGGTGTACAGGAAGGACCCTGCTGCCAGTACCGCGATCGCGACCATGAGGGGGCCGCGCGCCTGACTCTCCAGGTTCCGCGACCAGACGAGAAGGAGGCATCCGAAGGCGAGGATCGCGGATGCAGCCAGGCCCGTCGCGTACAACCAGACTCCCGACTGCATATCGATTCGCTCCCCCCCAAGCCCCCAGAATCTTTGCACGACCTTGGCGCAATTCAAAACGCTATTTGACGAGTACTGCCGCATCCCTGTCTGGTCGGTCACCGTTTTTGACGCGAGCCGACAACGGCCGCGCCGCGCTCCCCGGGTAGGCTGCGCACTGAGGTTCTCACCAGGCCCCGCAAGGAGGATACGATGCGCGACGAACAGAGACGCGGCCGAACCAGAAGAACCCCTGCGATTGCAGGCGCTGGGATTCTCGATCGGTTGCAAGCGCCCCGCTTGTGGAGGGTTGCCGTCGTCCTCCGTATCGGCCTCGGTGTGGCCCTCGCCCCGCTCGCCGCGCCCGAAGCGCGCGCCCAACTCTGCAATCGCAACTTCGACTGCGACGACGGCAATCCGTGTACGAACGACGTTTGCAGTGTGATTGGCGTCTGTTCGAACGACCCGGAACCCGAAGGAACGAGCTGCGAAGATGGGCTGTTCTGTACCGACGGCGACATCTGTCGGAATGGCGAGTGTCTGGCCGGCAGCAACGATCCTTGTGTCGGTCCCGATGGCGACACGGATTGCTCGGAGAGCTGCGATGAGTCTGCGAACGCCTGTACCGGCGACGACCCCGCCGGCACCTGCGACGGGGTGCTGTGGAGCGACAACTTCGACGCCGACATCGGCCCCGACATTCCCTCGGACCAGAACTGGCAGCGCTGGGGCGAGACCGCCGAGGTCAGCACGGTCTGCGGCAGGTCGAGCGGCAACGCCTTCTATTTTGAGGACGTTCACAACCCATGCAATTGCCGCGGGCTGGCGACGGATGAGGTCGACGTTCCCTTTGGTGGCACGGTTCGCTTCTGGCTCGGCACGCGCTGCGTCGGTGCCGCGGTCGTGCGGCTCGAGTACTCGCTCGACGGCGGCAGCTCCTGGACACAGCTCGACAGTTGGGCGGGCTACAACCGAGACTTCAAGACGGTGTCGATTCCGGTCGCGGCGCAGAGCAACGCCACCCGCTTTCGCTGGGTGAGCTACGGCGGGTTGAACAACAACGACACCTGGGCGATCGACGACGTCACGGTCACGCGTTGCGGCGACGGGGTCCTCGACAGCGGCGAGGTGTGCGAGGACGGGGAGTGCTGCGATCTGGGCACCTGCACCTGGGCCGATGTGGGTTCGAGCTGCGGCGATACTGCGGATACGGAGTGTAACGCAGCCGATACGTGCGACGGCGCGGGTGGTTGTCTGGCCAATCTTGCCGCGGCGGGCGCGGCCTGTGGCGACCAGGGTGTCGATTGCCATGTCGACGACTCCTGCGACGGCGCCGGCAACTGCGCCGATGCCGGCTTCGCGTCAGTTGGCGCGTCGTGTGGCGATGGCAGCGACACCGAGTGCAGCGACCCCGACACGTGCGACGGCGCGGGCAGTTGCTTGGCCAACCACGCGAGCTCGGGCGCGAGCTGCGGCGACGGCAGCGATACCGAGTGCAACGATGCGGACACGTGCGACGGAACAGGTGCTTGCCTGGCCAACCACGCCGCGGCCGGCGCCGCCTGCGGTGACCAGGGTGTCGCGTGTCTTCTCGACGATTCCTGTGACGGCGCGGGGAGCTGCGCCGACGCTGGCTTCGAGACGGCCGGCACGTCGTGCGGCGATGGCAGCGACACCGAGTGCACCGATCCGGACACCTGCAACGGCGCGGGTGCCTGCCTGGACAACCACGCCAGCTCGGGTGCGACGTGCGGTGATGGCAGCGATACGGAGTGCACCGACCCGGATACCTGCGACGGAGCGGGCGTCTGTCTGGACAACCACGCCAGCTCGGGTGCGACGTGCGGCGACGACAGTGTCACGGAGTGCACGGATGCGGACACCTGCGACGGCGCGGGCGCCTGCCTCGATAACCATGCCGCGGCCGGCGTCGTCTGCGGCGACCCGAGCGACGGCGAATGCACCGCCGCCGATAGTTGTGACGGCGCCGGGTTCTGCGATCCCAACCACGCGGACGCCGGGACCACCTGCGGCGATCCCACCGACGACGTGTGCTCGGCTGCCGACAGCTGCGACGGCTCGGGCGTGTGCGACGCGAACGATGTCGAGCCCCAGCCCGACGAGTGCACCGGGCTCGATCACTACGTGGTCTACAAGGCCAAGGCTTCCAGTCTCTCTACCCGCTCTATCGGCAACGAGCTTCCGGAGGGCTGGAACGTGCAGCTCGACGATGCGATTCTCGAGAATCTGCCTGCCGACGACTACCCGGACGACCCCGAGAACTATCGCGTCGTCAAGGCGCGGGGCATCGTCAACCCCGCCGTGCCGAATGCGGAGGGAACGCTCGCTCGGCCCGGACTGAACTACGTCCGCTACCTGATCAGGCGCGCCCGAGATGGCGCGGGGTCCGCGCGCGAGAATGGGAGCTACCCGCGAGCTGAGAAGGCGCCCAAGCGCGAGTGGACGATATCCAACGACCTCGGCGAGTTGGTTCTGCAGACGAGGACCTTGAGCGCGCTGTGGGTGCCAGCAGGGCAGGAGGAGGCGCCGGGCTCGGCGGCAACACCCGAGGACGCCACTCACTACCTCTGCTACAAGGCGAAAGCCGCGAAGACGCCGAGCAGCGCCGATGGACAAAACCCGGAGTCCCCGCCGGGATCTGGCAGGGCCAGGTTCCTCGACGACCTGGAAGTGCACTTCGCCGACGACTTCGACGACTGTGCGCTGCTGAGGGACGGGAGTCGCGGGGACGACCGATATCTTGGCGTGCGCCCCTGCAGATCCCGGCATGCGCAGTGCCGACAGTCGCAGGCTGGGCGCCGGCAAACGGCGTACGCTCAACCGCCTTTCGACCAAATTTGGGCTTGGCACGGCACTTGTTTTCCCCTTCAATGGCGGTTGATTTCGCAACCATCGATTGAAGTGGCAGTCCTCCGATGTTCCACCGAAGATCCTTACTGGCGAGGCACACTGCGGTATCGTTCGCGGTGTGTTGTGTGATGGCGCTGGCCGCTTCCGCAGCTACGGTCGCGACCACGACCGTCACGACCTACGAGTACAACGACGACGGGGCGCCGACCGCGATCACGACGCAGGTTGGCTCGGCCGCGGCGACGATCGAGTACCTCACCTGGGACAACTTCGTCGCGGACGTCGACGACCCGACCGGCGGAACGGTGACGGCGGCGAATGGCAACCTGCTCGGCGTCGGGAGCACTCCGGGGGCGGGTTCGACGCAGTTCTCGTTCGATCGCAGGAATCGTTTGGTCGGCTACGGCGCAGTGACGTACGCGTATCACCCCGACGGCCGGATCCAGTCGGCGAGCCTCTCCGACGACGGGTGGACGTTCTATCACGGCGCCGATGCGACGCGTCGCATTGCCAACGTGTGTCAGGCGTCGTCGGCCGAGTGCTCGGGCTGGCTCGGCGAGGTGCGCCACCTGAGCGCCGGCAGTGATGACGTCCTGCTGGTTCCGCGCAAGGATGTGTTGGCGAGCTACGATCCGTCTGGCGACGCGCTCACCTCCTACGACTTCGATGCCTACGGTTCCGATCTCGAGGCGAGCACGAGCTCGACTTACGATATAGCCGACAACCCGTTTCGCTACGCCGGCGAGCTGCGCGATCCAGTATCCGGCGCCTACTATCTGCGCGCGCGCTGGTACGCGCCCGACTTGCCGAGCTTCGTCGCCCGTGACCCGCTGGCTCACCTCAACCGCTATGGCTACGCAGCCGGCAACCCGGTGATGAACGTCGATCCGACCGGCATGCGCTCGCGGTCGATTTTCGAGTCGCTCGACGACGCGCTGCGCAAGGGCGTCGAATGGCTCGACAGCGGTATCCAAGGGCATCTCGCGCGCCTCTTCCTCGCCCCGGCGATGGGAGTGCTCGAGATCGCCGCCAATCCGAAGTCGTTCTGGGAATCCCTCAAGCACAACTACGAGGGATCGGACGTCTATTTCGCCCTCGGCATCGCCGGGCAGATCGCCGGCGGCGGCCTCTTCCCGATCGGTGCCGAGGCGACCAGCGTGATCGGATACGGCGAGAGAGCGCTCTCTTTGAGCCAGACGATCACCACCAGTTTCCACCGCGGCAAGCTCGATGCCAACGAGTTGCTCGAGAGCTCGGAAGAGCTGGTCGGCAGTCTCGCCTATGAGAGCGCGTTCGATCACGCTCGCGAGTTGCGCGAGACCACGGGGCATTCGAGCGAGGCCAACCTCGATCCGTGGTCGCGTGCGACCAAGGTGGCCAACGCCGCGCGCGAAGCGGTCGACCGGGTGCGGATCAGCGCGCGGCACCACGCGCGGCTCGATCGCACCAGGCGTGCCCGCGCCGCGGCGCGCGCGGCGGCGCTTGCGGACGACGAATCGATTCCCGAGCGGCTTCGCTCTCGGATGCGCCGGCGGCATGCCTTTTCCCCCGACCTCGAACTCACCGATCGGCCCGATGCCTGGCAGGTCAGCCGCGTCGTCACAGACTCACGAGCAAGCCTGCCGCCGCATACGAGTGGCACTCGGTTGGCGTTGGCCGCTAGCGCGCCGCTGGTCAACGACTGTCGCCAGAGTGTGAACGACATCTTGCGGCTTCTCGAAGGTTTCTGAGTCGGCAAGGCCGGCGCTGGCACGCTCGATACCGTCTCCGCCGCGCGCCCGTCGCCGGCGGATGCAGCTTTGGCAACCGCCCGCTGTCGCTGAGGCTTGCGGTCCGCGGAAATCTGCAGACCGATGCAAGCACCCGCAGAGACTGCATGATTTCGCCGGTTTGCGCGATACGCGGGGTCGCACAGTCTCATGGCACGCAAGTTGTTGACTGCTTTCTGCGTGATGGACCGTGGTAGCTGCGTCTCGGATATGTCCCCCCGAAGCCGGTCCGACTTCCGCAGACGACCGGGAGGCGGATTGATGGGATCGCGGATCGTGCGAGAGGGCTCGGTATGGACGAGTCTTGCGGTGGCGCTGGTGGCGGTGTTGTCCCTGGTGGTGTCGCGGGCGAGCGGTCAGTCTGGGGACGGAGCGAGTCCGTCGAACGCGACGAACTTCCAGGGCGGCGGTCAGGTTTCGGTGAACGGCCGCACGGCCTCGGTTTCGTTCCAGACGAGCCTGTTCGAGGTGCCAGGGATCGTCAGCGGTATCGAGGGCAAGCTGACGCTGAGCTACCGCCAGGAGGACGCGATCAGCAACACGGCTTCTGGGACGCGGTATTTCGGGATGCCGTACGGCTGGTTCTTCAACATCTCGTTCATCGTCAACAACGGGACCTACAGCAGTCTGTATCTCGACGGCAGCGAGGCGTACGTGCTCGATTCGTCGTGGCGCACCGTCTTCACGCCGACCGGTAGCGAGGAATCGATCCCGATCGCGACTGGCCTCAAACAGTACAACCGCGCCGACGCGAACCTGCAGAGCGACGCGGGGACGGTGACGGTGGACGGAA
>JAUIGL010000042.1 GCA_030430165.1 bacterium
AGCCCGAACCGCCGCCGAGACCGCCGTCAGCCACTCGGCCCGCCCTCTCCCCTCGCCGAGCGCACCGTCTGCCGACGTCCGATACTGGGCGATTACGTCAATTCTCTCGCTTATACGGACTATCCGCACGCCATCGACCACTCGATCGGGACCCTCGGCGACACCGCGGCCTGAGGACGGTGGCCACAGGACCCCGCCAAGGCGGGGGTTTGGTGGGCGCGGCGGGAACAATCTTCCGGAATCGCCCGTGCCTCGGAGAAATCCGAGCATTTCCTCCCTGTCATGTAACCCGGATCGCGGCGCCGGGGTTCTAACCTGACAAAACCCACATGATCGGCGGAAACACCCGCCGCAGAAGGAGTTCCCATGAAGACGTATCTTGGCATCGCAATCGCCGCATCGGCCCTGTTGGCGGCACCCGCATTCGCCTGCGAAGGCGCCCGCGCGGAGAAGATGGCGGAGGCACGCGACGCATCGTTCGCCGAGGCGGATGCCGACGCCGACGGCGTGCTGACGGCGGAGGAGTTCGTCGTATTCGAGAGTGCCATGCGGCGCGCCAAGCGTGCCCAGCACTTCGACCGCGTCGACGCCGACGGCGACGGCGTGGTCACGGCGGAGGAGCTCGAGAACGCCCGCCCACCTCACCGGCGCCGCCCGCCTCTCTGAGCCGCAGCGCAAGCGCGGCACAACCGGCGCGCGCCCGCCCCCCCTTCGAGGGCGCGCGCCGGAGCGCCGCGTTCACAGGGCGACGACCTCTCCCTCACCGCCGGGCACTGCTATCATGGAAGGAATGTCAGCGACCTTGGACTACCTCGGCACGAAGCTCGCCGTGCCCGACCGACTCGCGGCTTTCGACGATCTGGTCGAGACGCACCGGGACTCCGCGGTACGCCTCGCCTACCGACTCTCGGGTGGCGACGCTGCCACCGCCGAAGACATTGCCCAGAATGCTTTCCTGCGCGCCTACCAGGGTCTGTCTCGCTTTCGCGGCGACTCGGCCCTATCGACCTGGTTTCACAGCATCCTGGTACGCGAGGTCCATCGCCACCGGCGCCGGCAGGTGCTGCGACAGTACTGGAACCGCCCCAACCGCGCCGACGACGATGTGGCCGACCAACGCGTCGAATCCGACACGCTGCTGCGACGACGCATCAACCAGGCGCTGGCGAAGCTTACCCAGGCCCAGCGCGAGGCCTTCGTGCTGGTCCACATGGAAGGCTTCACCGTCGCCGAAGCGGCCGAGATCCTCGGCAAGGCGGCGGGGACGATCAAGAGCCACTTGCACCGGGCGCTCGAGGCGCTGCGTACCGAGCTGGCCGACGTCGGCGCAGAGACTCGAAGCGCAGGCGTAGAAGGAGCGTGTCGATGAAAGACCGCAACCAGTCGCAGCTATCAGCAGACGACCAACGGTGGGTCGACGCGATCGGCGAGCAGTACCAGCCGCCGCCGATGGGGCCGCTCGAGCAGGCCGCGTTTCGCCGCCGCATCTCGGAACGGATCGCGCACCGCCGGCGAACCCGATGGGCAGTCGGACTGGCCGCGCCGCTGGCCGCTGCGGCCGCCGCCCTGTTTCTGATTGTGCGCGCCCCCACCGTGCCGACCACCAAGGTCGCCGAGCTCGACGACGCCGAGCCGTTCCTCTATGCGTACGTCGCACCGCAGTACGGCGCGGACGAAACCATGGGCGGATACCTGCCCGCCGAGTATCAGGCGCTCGCCGAAGTGCTCGACATGGAGGCGCCGGAGACCAACTGGTGAACCCAATGACGAGCAAACGCTGCAAACCATTCGCTCTTCTCGCCGCCCTTGTCGCTGTCGCCGGAACCACGCTCGCAGAGCCGCCCGGCCGTCACCCGCGCGGGCCCGCCGCTCGCCTCGAACGAAGCCTTGGCCAGCTCGGCCTCGACGACGAGCAGACGACGCGCGTGCAGGCGATTCTCGATCGGGCGCGCGAGAACCGACACGCAAAGCGCGCCGAGCTGCACGCGGCCTTCGAGCAGATGCACTCACTGCTCGACGCCGACACTCCGGATGTCACGGCGATCATGCACCAGGCGGACGAGATCGGATCGCTGCAGACGGAGCAGCACAAAGCGATGTTGCGCACCCTGCTCGCCGTGCGCGCCGAGCTGACCGCCGAGCAGCGAGCCCAGCTCCGGAAGATGAAGCCGAGCAAGGGACCGCCACCGTGGCGACGCGGACCACCCGGTACGCCTTGCCCAGACAACTGAGGGTGAGCTCCGAGATGCCGGGCTGCGCTGCAGGAAACTGCGCGCAGGCTCGGCAGCACACCCCCCTCGCATCCCGGATTCACGATATTCGCCATAGTTCCGGTAAGTTACGCTCCCGGCGGCGGATCGGGCCCGGTCCGGGCGACGCCCGATTTCCATCACTTGCGCTCCACTGCCGGCCTGCGAGCCAGGGCCCGCCCGCAACGTTGTTCGAGTTCGGCGCATCCCCAAGGACAGCGAGAGAGGGGGCTCCGATGACGTTCGCAATCTGGTTGTTCGCCGGTATTGTGTTTCTGGCCTCCCCCCAGCCGGGGGTGGCGCAGTGTCGCTGCGACTGCGACGCCGACGGGCGAGTCACGGTCGCCGAGCTCGTCCGCGTCGTCAACATCGCGCTGGGCAACGCGCCCGTATCGAGCTGTGACAACCTGCCGCCGCCTTGCCTGGCCTGTCCCGTGGGATCGGTCTCGATCGACGGCATGGTGGGCTGCGTCAACGACGCCCTACACGGTTGTCCGTCGCCGCAGCCGACTCCCTCGCTCCGCGGATCTGCGCAGGATCTCAACGACTTACGCTGGTCAGACCAAGCTGTTGTTGATCCGGGGCTTCGCCCCCGGATCAACTAATCAAAGTTTCAAATGATCCAATAATCAATCACGAGCCGCCACGCACTGCCCGAACGTAGTAGTCGCCCGTCTCGTTGAGGCTGTCCACGTAGCCAGAGCCGAAGAAGACGCCCCAAGCAGAGTTCGGGTTGGACGCGCTCGTGGAAGACGACCAATAGACGCTGGAAGCGGTGCAACTGCACGGCGTTGCGGTCGCGCTGCACCCGGTCGCGCAACTGGTGTTGAACGCCGCATCCACACACGGAGGAAAGGGGGTGACCCCGCATCCCGCTGCGCCCGTGTCGACGATGCTTTCCAATTCCGCGGGTTCTCCGGTGGGAAACCCACAGCACCCGGCACTCGATGGCAAGCGCCAATCGCTATGCCCTGCAAAGGGGGCGCAGGTTCCCATCCCGGCTGCCGTGCAACACGGGTCCGGGTTACCCGCACCAACGCAAGCCGTCGAGTCTCCGTTCAGCAACGGAAGAAAAACCGTGAAGGCGCCGCCGTCCATGGCCGAGCCTGTGCTGCTCCACTGGTAACCGTCGTCCTTGTCGTGGATGCCTCCCGCGTCGTCCTTTTTCTCCCACACCAGGCACTCCTGCCGGTCGGTGATCGTCCCGTCCCCGTTGTCCACGTAGCGCGGACTCGGTGAAGCCATCGGCAGGCACGTCCCGCACGTCTGACTCTCACAGGTCAGCACCTCGTTCATCCCGGGACTGCCGCACGTCTCACCCTCCCCCTTCCCGACGCACAATGGGTCGGGTGTCGCAGTACTCGTTGCCGTCGCTGTTGGCTTGCTCGTCGCCGTCGGCGTGTCGGTGGCCGTGCTCGTGGGCGTCGCTGTTGGCGTGCGCGTGGGCGTGTCGGTCGGCGTCGCTGTCGGCGGCACGAAGACGATGTCCTCGATGTCCAGCCGCAGCCCCAGCTCGCTGTCGGTCACCATCACAAACGACGCCACGATCTCCGCCCGCGCATCGGGCGGGGTCGCGTCCGCTGGATCGTCCACCGCTACCGGATCGCCGAAGGCCGCGTACGCGATCACCGCGCCGCTCGCCACAAATACCAGTACCGCCGCCGCGGCCCAGCCGCCGCGCCGCCACTGCGTCAAGCCGACGCCGAACAGCAACAGCACCGCCAGCGCGATCCCCAACTCCGACAGCAGCGGGGCGGGTGCGGGTCCGCCAATCGCCACCGTAATCGCCGCCCCGCCGGGAGTCCCGTCGCGGGTGTACAGCGCGTCCTCCGATCCTTCACCGGACAGCGCGTGATGCGCCAATCGCACGGCCACTGCGTCACCGAGAAGAGAGCGCGGAATCGCGCCGACGATCGAATCGGAGCCCAGCAAGCCGCTGTCGATCTCCAAAACGAAGCCGGGCAACGGCTGCGCGCCGCCGAAGCTACCGCCGTCGCCACTGCACGTCTCGACCTCGGCCGACACCACCTGCGGCGGCATCAAGTCGGCGTCGACCACCACCGTCACCTGTAACTCGAAACCCGGAAGGCTGTTCGGCGCGACTGAACCGAGGCTGAAATCACAGCCCGCCGCCGGGTCGTTGCCCACGTCGATCCCGGTGCGGTAGGTGTGCTGCATCGACAGGGTCGCTGCCGTGACTACGAGAGCACTCTCGATCGGTTGCCGTCGGACCTCGATGAGCGATCGACGAGGAAGAGTTCAGTGTCGCGGCGATTCGTGGCAATGAGCACGGCCAAGCTCAACGAATGGCTGAACGCCCCATTGGAGGACCTCGTCTTGGAAGCCATAGTCGTCGACGGGATCTACTTCGCTGACCACTGCGTACTGGTGGCTCTGGGCATTACGGCACAAGGGCAGAAGAAGATCCTAGGGCTGCACGAAGGGAGCGTGGAGAACGCCACCGTGGCGCGCACGCTGCTCACCAACCTGGTCACCCGAGGGCTGGACCCGAGTCGGCCCTTGCTGTTCGGAATCGACGGCAGCAAGGCCCTGCGTAAGGCCATCCGCGACATCTGGGGCGATGCGGGTATCGTCCAGAGGTGTCAGGTGCACAAGCTGCGCAACGTGCTCGACCATCTCCCCGAGACCGAGCGGCCGAGAGTCCGCTCGCGGATGCGCAAGGCTTACGAGGAACCGGAGCACGGCAGAGCCAAGGCAGCCCTGGAGCGCCTCGCCTGTGAGCTGGAGCGCGACCACCCGGGCGCCGCGGCTTCGCTACGAGAGGGGCTCGAGGAGACCCTCACGCTTCAGGGGCTCGGAATCCGCGGAGCGCTGTTTCGCACACTGCGATCGACCAACACGATCGAGAATCTCAACGGCTCGATTGCGACCTATACGAAGAACGTCAAACGCTGGAGGGGCGGGTCGATGATCCTGCGCTGGGTTGCTGCCGCTCTGGACCATGCACAGCCTCGTTTCCGAGCCGTGCGAGGCTTCAGTGAGCTCCCGAAGCTCAGGACTGCCCTCGATCGAGAGCTTGCGACCCGCACGAAGTCAGGAGTAGGGAAAGCAGCGTAATTTCACTCGTCACCGGGGGTCGCCAAAAACCCGACTTTTAGCAGCCAACGGGACATCCCCTGGATCTGGTTCCAACTCGGAATGGTGAGGGACGCTATTCGGCATTGCTCTGCGAGCAATGCCGAATCCTCAGCCTGAGCCTTTGCCCGTGCGCCAGTCTTCTTTTCATCCACGGATCGCCACAGATCGCGCCCAAGCTTTGGGCTTCCGCCTGCGCCACCAGGCGATCGGCGTAGCGTCGGGATTGGTCGCCTACCAGCCCTCGTCGGGGTCGGGTCGGTCGCCGAGCAGCAACTCGATGTCTGCCTGATCGCGCAAGGCTTTGCTCTTCCTCCTGGAAGGATCACTTGCCGCCCGTCGCTTCATGGCAATCAAGTCTTCCTTACGCACGATGCGAATCATCGTTTCCCCAACTGTGATTTCCTCAGCAGCTTCGATCATCCGATCGAACTCCCGATCGAAAGCGAATTGCACGGGCTCCTCGCTCGTGTGGCGGAAGTTGACGCTGTGTTCGTACTCCCCAGTGCAGCGGAAGCCTGCGGCCCTCATGGAGTCAATCAGACGCGAACGATCGACCTCGGATGCCACGGCCAAATCCGTATCGAGGGTGGCACGCGGCACGCCGCTATGAATGCCGACCGCAACACCACCAATCAGCGCATACCCCAGACCCGATTGCTGGAGAACTCGAACCGCGTCGAGAAGAGCTCCCACCTTATCCGGCTCCGCCACAGTCTCGACACCTCCTTCGCTCCTCGCAGCGATCAGGCTTCGATCACGAGCACATGCATGGGCAATCGCTTCAACTTGACTCGATGCGTCCATAGGATCCGGCAGCCAGGAAACTAACCAGGGCTCTGGTCAACTCCGCCACCACACCTCGCCGCGTCTCACGCGACGTTGGCCTTCCAGTCGGGGATTTCCGGCAGCTCGCCCAGCAGCTCGGTCTGCGTCTCAGCAACGTCTTCGCTGTCGAGATCGGCGATTGCCGCGGCCTCGAGGTACAGCCGAACCGCCTCTTCCGCGAGCACACGCACATCCCGCCCCTGTTGCCTGGCGAGGTCCCGGATCTGCTCCTCGACGCTCCGGGGAAGCTGAATACTCATGGAAAAACACTACCCACGTCTGGCCCAGCCATCAACTGCTGGTTTTGGCACCTCTTCGACCCGGACCCGTCCTCCTCCCTGCGATCAACCGATTTTCGCCTGCCAAACCGTTATTCAGCCACGCCTTTGGGCACCAAAACCACCTCTTTCAGCCAGCGGTGGATCTGGTTCCAACTCGGAACGGTGAGGGACGCTATTCTTCATTGCTCGAAGAGCAATGAAGAATCCCTTGCCCAAGTCCGCGCCTGTGCATCTGCCTACCGCGTTTCCGGTTCGCAGTGCATGAGACTACAGTCCTCCCAATGGACCCCAATCTCCGCGTCGACCGATCGGCTTTCTCGGTGGTCTCCCTGTGGGGTGCCTGGGGTCGGACCATGGCAACCCGCTGACTTCATTCAGTTCGCACTCGGTTGAGTTCGAGTTTGATGCCTTAGATCGCGTTTTGCCCCCGGAAAAGAGATCGTAAGACCGACTGGTCTCTCGCAGGACCAAAAAGCGGCGATCGTTACAGCGCGTAGCCGGGAGATGAAATCGATTGGCGTGCGGCGGCTGTCTTGGATGTCAGCACGCGGCGCGCACTTCATCGTCCGCTTAGAACCCGGATTTGGGGCCGAAAACGACGCCTAAGGGGGTCTAGCTGGCGATACCTGGGGGTTTCTTCTAACGAGATTCAGCTTCTAGCGTGGTCCGACCCCGACGTGCCCCTCCCGACCCCGACGTGCCCAACCCGCGAAGAAGGTGATGAACGAGGCGAAGTAGATGATGACAATGCGTTTCATGTTCCCTCGAAGGTTTGTTGCTCGGAACATTCCCGCTTCGCTATCTCGAGAACAAGCGCCGAAAATCTACGTAAGTAGGAGTACGTACCGCATCCTTGATTCGGTTGCGCGCAGCGGCTACCGGCGACGATCGCACTTCGTGCCCACATCGAGAGTGGATCCTTGGCGCTGAGGGGCGTCTTATGGTGTGTCCCGGTGGGATCCAACAGTCACCGTGAGCGGTCGACAGATACGCGAAGCTAGTGGTGCTGCGGCCGAGACTGACTTTCGAAGCTTTACTCAGCGGTCCACTTCCGCCATAGAATCCCGCCATGGGTGGCAGAACTGGCAAAGCGAAGCTCCGGACGAATGACACCGAGGAGCCCCTGAGGGGGCCACGGTACATCGACCCGTTGGGGGGAAAAGGCGACAAAGCATTGCCGGGATTCCCGCCCTTCCAGTTCACTGGTGTCACCAGCCGTGTCTTTCCCCTCAAGGCGAACATGTCGCGGCTGACCAACTTCTGCGACCAGTATCTCAACCTCAACATTCCAAAGGAGATCTGTTGGTTCCGGCCCTCGATCCCCTATGTCTACTTGATGGTCCTGAACTATGGATCGATGTCGCCGACCACGGTGGCAGCTCAGAATCTGGGGTGGGTCTCGCAGCACGAGGTCGCCTTCACCATCCCGCTGGAATGGTGGCGAAGGGTCGATGGGAGGCTCAAGTTCCAGGACTGGGCCTGTGTCTCACCGTACATCTTCGTCGACGACGAGATGTCTTTGGCGACCGGTCGAGAGGTCTACGGATGGCCCAAGGTAGCGGCGACGATCGACGGCGACATCCCGCTCTGGAACAACGATCCCAAGGCCGGGGAGCGTGTCTTCAGTCTGAGTAGCATGATCTTTCCCGAGCTCTATTCCGGCGAACGCGAGTCCCGACGGGTGTTGCTACAAATCGATCGCGCGGCACCGCTGACCTTCTCGACCTTTCCGGTCAGTCTGAACAATATGTGGTCGCCGCTCTCAGTGATGGCGAATGCGAGCGCTTCGGCATGGAACATGGCTGGCGACATGATGGATACGATCTGGGCCCCGCCGTTGCGTGGGTTTCGGGGTGCCCGTAACCTACGAGCCCTGCGCGAAATATGGACGAACTCGGCGGCCAACGTCGCCAGGTTTCTCCCCGATTTGTTGCCCATTCCCAACCTGCCGGGCGGCCGCATTCGAGACCGCGCGCGCATTCAAGCCATTACCTTCAAGCAATTCCGGGCCGTCGATGACCCACACGCCGCTTGCTACCAGGCAGTGGTGGCATCGGAGATGGGGTTCGATCGCGTCAACCGCTGTGGCCTTATGGGTGATCTTAATCTCCTCCGCGGCGACCCGTCCGGTGGCTACAAGATCCGCATCCACGACCACCCCGAGCAGCCGTTCATTCGCGAGTTGGGCTTGGAGGTTCACGAGGAATACGAGGACAGCGAAAGGGACAAGGTTGCCATTCTGCAGCCGACGTTTCCCTTCTGGAATGACGTCGACCTCCACTACGCCCGGGGGCAAGTCATCTGCTCGCGATCGTCGAATCGCCCGATCCAGGACCACCACTGCTGGGTCGACGAGCAAGACCCCCCGGCGCCGGGCTCGTACTCAAGAACGGGTTCCAGCGCGGGGACATCGAGTCAACAGCCTCCCGAGAACGAGAGGCAATGCCCAGGGTTCGAGATCAACACGAGACGTGGCGCCGCCACGCAACCAGTCAGTGGGCCGTTCTCTTTCCCGGACGTCACGCTGCAGGTGTATCCGCTCCTCGCGGACCGGAATCGGCTCGAGACCTACCTCGACAACGCCTTCAACAAGCCACTAGAGGGTTCACGGTTCCGCTTTGAAGTCGGCGGCAGCTACGTCTACATGTTCGTCAGCGTCACCAACGACCAGCTCGGTTCGATGTGGTCGGACACCAACAACATCGGGTGGTGGGCCGATCGGGAGGTCAGCTTCGGGCTCCCGGTCAAAGTGTTCGAAGGCGGAGATCTGGTGAGCGTGGCATTCGTCACGCCCCTCGTCTTTGCCAATAGCGGACGCGCGGTCATCACGGATCGCGAAGTCAACGGTCGGCCTACCGTGAATGCCAGCATTGAGCAGCCGCCCGACAATTGGCTGACGCGCGAGGGACCGATCGCGGATCGCTGGCTAATGCGCCTCAGCACCGACATGTTCCCAGCGCTCGGCCAGCGGCAACGTTCGCAACGGCGCACCCTGATCGAAATCGACCAAGGGCCGATCCTCGAATACAATCAGGATCTCGAGTGGGAGAAGGTCGGACGCCTCTGGGGATCTTGGATGGTACGGGAGCTCCGACGCAAGTCCCGCGCCGCCAAGAAGCACGCGACTGACATCAAGAAGATCAAGGCGCTCTCGGTGCGACACTTGACCCAGGGAGTTCCGTTCGACTGGCTGGTGCTCAAGCAGTACCGCGACGCCGAAGACATCGAAAAGCCTTGCTACCAGGCCCTGGTCCGCTCCAAGCGCACCATTACCCATATCTACGACGCGCGCGAGATCGAAACCCCGGTGCACATTCGTATCCACCGTTCGCCGCTCTTTCCGATCGTCGATCGGTTGGGGCTCGCGGTGAAGAGCATCGACTCCATCAACGGCGCGGTGATCGAGCGACTGCAGCCATGGCGACCCTTCTGGGTCCGACTGTCGGTCGATCAGCAGCTGGGCGAGGTCCTGGCAGGACCGATCGGTGGCGACAGCTTTCGGTCAGATACCGGATTGTGGTCGTTGACTACGAACGACGAATCGGACGAGACGCCCGATCCCTATCCGTACAAGATGTTGGTCGGTGAATCGATCGGCGAGGCTCTCGGGCGCCGCCTCGAAGACGACGCTGGCACGTGGATTCGCCAAACGCTAGAGCAGGAGTTGGCTTGGGCGCTTGCCAAGCTGGGCGAGCTCTCGGAGAAGACACAAGAGCAAAAGTTGAAGAAGATGAACGACGAGCAGGCAAAGCTCGCCAGGGACGCCGTTGGCGCGGAACCATCTCTGGCTTTCGTCAAGGGCCTGAACATCCACGAGCTCGAGACCATGGTCAGGGAGTTGGCAAAGGTCCAACTCAAGCCCGACCCACCGCGTCCCGGTGCCGCGCTGACGAGACCGCGGTTTCGCTCGATGTATCGCTTTGTGAAGAGCCTTCCTGTGACGGGCTGGTCGCCTCCCATCTTGAAGAAACCGTATAAGGAGCCGTTGCGAGTCTTGTACGACCTTTCGCTCGATTCGAAATCCCCGTGGACGAAACTGGTCAAGGACCCGCAGTACGAACAGACGATCCGGGAACTGCGCACTACCGTCGACGGCAACCTCAACAGGCGACTCACGTTCAAGGAAGCCAAGGATAGCGTCGAGTCGATCGACGAGCTGCAGCTCGTCGTCGAGAACATCTTGAGTGACCAATGGGGCAACCGAGAACCGCGAGACCGAAGACCGCCGGAACAGTCAGTGCCCTACGGTTGCGTGTTCGGGACCGGTGAATTCCTGGGATCCCAACGCGAAGATTTCGAGAAACGGCACGGGCTGGCGCGCGACCGAGCGTTCAAGGAACTGTGGTGCGTCAAGTAGATCGAAAGGAGAGGGAGCGTGCCCTGTTGGCGCCGACTCTCGCTCTCACCTGAACGACTTTCTCACCGGCCGCGATTTTCGTGAAAATGGGGGTGCCGGTTTCATGCGTGGGACAATTCGGGGAAGCCTCTGGTGCGGAGATAGTCGGTAGTCGCATCGCGTAGCTGCCCGCCATAGCGGGTCCTCTCGATTTGTCTGATGCCGAACTCCGATGGATTGTTGGCGACGTGGCTGATGGTGGCTACGCGGTAGCGCTGCCCGCCAACGACGTTGGTGGCGTGCCGCGCGACCTCTCCGGCCTCGCCGCGGAGGTCGTCGCCCCGTGCCTCGATGACGACGATCTGTTCGCCCCAGTTGTCGCCGTTTGCGCCGTTTGGGGGACGTAGGAGGCGACTTGGGCGAGTTGAGCCGGTAGTACGCGGGTCGAGTGTATGGGGAATGGGGGAGGCAGTCGGCGACCTGGGCAACTTATCCGAAGACCCCGTCCGGCGAGCCCAATGACTGGACAGCGAAACCAAACTCGCCCAAGTCGCCTCCTACGTCCCGAAAGCGCCGATTAAAATCGGCAAGGAGAAGCGGATGAAAGATCCGGCAGCTCGTCATCGCACACCGGCTACCGGAAAGGCAGAAGGCAGGGGCATAGGGAGCGCCGATGAAAACCGGCAAGGAGTAGCGGATGGAAGAGCCGTACGCAGAAGGGGGTAGCGTCCCACTGCGGCCCCGAGTCATGCGCCTGAAGCCGTAAGGTCAGGGTGAAGCGTTGACAGGGGAAGAGGTAGGCTGGGTATGGAGCCGCGAAAGTGTGGACGTCCGGGGTGCCGACGTGGTCCTATGCACCGGAAGGCAACACCGGCTGTGCCGCTACGGCGAGGTACAGTTGGACCCCGCGCGGTCGTAGACCCCATGCATGCCAGGAAGCTCCTTGCACGGGAATCGGGAGATCCCGCCACTGGCCTGAAGGATGGTTTCAGGTCCGCGACCGGAACCCAGTAGGGGCAAGCGGTCGATGAACGGCGGCGGGAAGTCTGACGGACCCATAGTACCGAGGAAACCGTCGAACAAGGCACCGGGTTCGCCCGGCGCGGCGGAGACGGTGGAGGGAAGGGGTCCGACCAAAGGGAATGCGGTGCAGCAAACCAGGGACCGAGCGCAGAATCGGGTGCCCCTGCAACAAGCGTTGGACCGCATACGGCAGGTGGCCAAGAGGGACAAGGACGCACGGTTCACGACGCTGTGGCACCACGTGTACAACATCGATCGTCTGCGCGAGGCTTACCTTGGCCTCGATCGCCGCGCAGCGGCGGGGGATCGACGCAGTCACGTGGCGGTCGTACGGAGAGAAGCTGGAGGCAAACCTTCAGGACCTGTCCGAGCGACTGAAACGCGGAGCGTACCGGGCAAAGCCCGTGCGGCGGGTGTACATACCCAAAGCGGACGGACGGCAGAGGCCAATCGGGGTGCCCGCGCTGGAGGACAAGATTGTCCAGCGCGCCACCGTCGAGGTGCTGAGCGCCGTCTACGAAACGGACTTTGTCGGCTTCTCTTATGGATTCCGCCCAGGGCGCAGCCAGCATCATGCGTTGGATGCGCTCAGCGTGGGAATCCAGGGGAAGAAGGTGAACTGGGTGCTCGATGCAGACATTCGTGGGTTCTTCGACGCCATCGACCACGGATGGATGATGAGGTTCGTCGAGCACCGGATCGCAGACCAGCGCGTCCACCGCCACATCAAGAAGTGGCTGAATGCAGGCGTGCTGGAAGAGGAAGAGGTGCGAAGAGCCGTGGAGGGAACGCCGCAGGGGGGCTCGATCAGCCCGCTGCTGGCGAACATCTACCTCCATTACGTGTTCGACCTGTGGGCCCAGCGGTGGAGGAATCAGCAGGCGCGCGGTGACGTGATCATCGTGCGATATGCCGACGACTTCGTGGTGGGGTTCGAGCACCGGTCTGATGCTGAGCAGTTCGTGGCGGCCCTGGAGCAACGGCTTCAGGGATTTGGCCTGGAACTGCACCCTGAAAAGACTCGGCTGATTGAGTTTGGGCGCTATGCGGCTGAACGACGAGAGGGTCGGGGCGAAGGGAAGCCGGAAACGTTCGAGTTTCTGGGTTTCACGCACATGTGCGCGAAGACCAGGAAGGGACGTTTCGCGGTACAGCGGCGGATCAGCCGGAAGCGAATGCAGCGCAAGCTTCGGGAGCTGAAGGGCGAACTTCGTCGGCGACTCCACCACGACCCCCACGAGGTCGGCCGCTGGCTGAGCCGAGTGCTGCAGGGGCACTACCAGTACTACGCTGTGCCGCTCAATTACCGCGCTCTCGCGCAGTTCCGCGAGGGCGTCGAGTGGCTGTGGTACCGGGCCCTGCGGCGACGCAGCCAGAAAGCGGCGCTCTCCTGGGACAGTGTCCGGCGGCGCTATACGAGCCGGTACCTTCCCCGACCACGCATTGTGCATCCGTGGCCCAATCAGCGCCTACGCGTACGACCTTAGGTAGGAGCCCGGTGCGGTAGTGCCGCACGCCGGGATCTGTGCGGGGGGCCGAGGGCAACCTCGGTCCCTACCGCGAACAGGAGGAGCGCTACCGACACTGCGGGAGGAGATAGGTTTCGACCCAGGCGAACATCCGTTCCGACGCCACCTCGACCGTAGTCTGGCAACCTGCCCTTGCCGCCCCCACCTCTCCAGTTGTTCAGTCGCCGGCGCAAACGCCCCAGGTTTGCCCAGTCTCGCCGTTCTCGCTCGTACCGCAAACGGTGTTGGTCAGTCTGGGGCGCTTGTTGGCGAGGATGTCGATCGGGTTGCCCGTTACGACACGCCCGGCAATCGGCTCGAGCGGCTCAAGGGCAAGCGCGCTGGGCAACACCGGCCGCTAAACTCGATCCGGCCGGCGATTTCGACCAGATCTCCTGTGCATTTCGGGAGTTGCGTCGGCCAGACGCCGTTTCGCAATGGCGATCACTCTGGGAGTGGACACGCCGAGGGACTACCGCCCTTGCACACGAGCTTCGCCCCGGTATCCGCCGCGATCGACTTGTACGAACAGGAACCGAACGCAGTGCAGTAGCGGTAGAGCTCACCCCCGTTGAGCACCGAGTAAACGACGATCACGTCACCGCTCGGAGCGCCGCCAGCGACGATGTCCAGGGATTCATCCCCGACGCCCTTGGCCACCAGCTTGAGCAGCTTGCCCTGCTTGACGATCGCGACCTTTGCCTGGGTCGGACCATCCGGCGCGCTCTTGTTCAAGTACTTGGCCAACTTCGCGTCGTTCTTGATCCAGCCACTGGTTCCGTCGCTGGCGCCGGCCGTCAGAGTGAACTCACCTGCTGTGCTCGGGTAGCTGATTTCGACGCCGACGCTGATGCCACCCGGATCGGTACCGGTACCCTTCGATATCGTTGCGTCCTTCGCCACGAACACCACCTTGCCCTTACCGGTCTTGGCGAGCTTGTCGACGACGACGAGCTTGCGCCCCGGGACCGCGACCTCCGTACCGCAGGCTTCGGCCCCTGCAACACACGAAACTCCATTACACGTGTCGCCCACCGTGCACGCGTCGCCGTCGTCACAGCTGCCAACAGCGGCAACCGTTCCGCAAACACCGAGGCCATCGCATTCGTCGACGGTGCAATCGTTTCCATCGTCGGCACACGGGGTCCCGGCACTCGCGACGATGTCGGCGGGACAAGCCCCCCCAGAACCGCTACAAGTCTCCGCCGCGCCATCGCACTCGCCCGCGTCGGCGCGGCAAACCTCGCCGCTCGCGCGAAAGGTGCAGGTATCAGTGCAACAGGTCGTCGAATCGCCGTTCGCTCCCAGTCCCTCGTCACAGTCTTCCCCGACATCGACCACGCCGTTGCCACAACTGACCGTCGCGGCCCCAAAGACGAACTGGGACAGCGAATCGGTTGTGGCGCAAACGATGTTGCCAGTGGTGTCGAGACTCGTGGTCCGATCGACGAAGGTCCCCCCCTCCTCGTGCAGCAGACGAAGCGTCGTTTCGTCGATCGGAGGCGTGGTGCCATCGACCAAGCCGTCGTCGTTACCGTCCGGGTACGGCAAACACACTTCGATCATGCCCCTGACTACAGCGCTAGTGGTCACATCGTAATAGAGGGTGAGATCACTGACCTGGAACTCGGCCGGAACGATACCCTCCGGCTCGGTTAGAGGGGTAACCGCCACGATGCCGTTCGAGGCCACGTTGTCGAAGGTCACACTCGCATCTTCGAATGGCTCGACGGTCTGGCTGGTTCCGATGACGATCTCGTTACGCAACATCACGAGCGTACAGCAACTCGCCCCGCACGTATCCGATGCACATTCCATAGCGTCGGAATTGAACAGCCGGTAGGCGCCGACGCCAAGAAACCCATCGATCCGTGTCGCTACTCCACCTGACTCCTGTATGACCCCAGTGTAGCTCTGTTCGACCTCGCCGCTATCCAACGATGTACAGGCGGGTAAGGTCGTCGACGCAAACGCTCCGAATCCTAGGAGGCCTTGATCGTAGTAGCCCGAGGCCGGAACGGCGAAATTGGTACCGCTCACCAGTCCCGGCACCGGAGATGGGGTCGTTGGACAGGCGAGGAACTCGCGGATGGCTCCATCGAACTCGACCGTCCCGCAGTCCGTGAGGGTCGCTAGGACGACTCCCGTCCCCGTGTCTTCCACGAGCTGCCATCCAGTGACGCCGATGATACCGCTGCCGCAATCGACATTCCCCTGCCATGTCCCAGTGACGTCGATCTCGGCAGCCGACGTGAACTGGGGAAGGAGTGCGACCGCAACCACAGCCGCCAAGTACCCTGCCTTCGGCATGCGCCTCTGCATGGACTACATCCTCCTTTGGTTAGACTTGCTACGTGACAGCAACACGAACTGTGAAATCGCACCGTGCCACACCCGCGTCTAGCGCGACAAGCCCCATCGGGATACGAGTTGCCGGATCCTGTGCGGTCAGCGCGGCAGGGAGTTCCCGACCTACATCTGCTTCGGGGCGGTCATTCGGCGGTATCGGCGCCCGATCGCGAACGCGATTGCCAGCCAGACGAGGACCAGGCCGACGTTGAACAGGGCGAAGTCCTGGGTCGATAGCGCGAGCCAGGTCGGAGCCGGCGAAGACGAGGACCGCCGACAGCACGTCGCCGGCACGGACGAAGAAGGTATCGATCGCCTGCTTGGCCTTGTACTTCTGCTTGCGGGTGGTCGGCGGGAAGAGCACCTGCCGCACCGTATTCTGCAACGAATAGTCAGTCGCGTTCTCGGCGGTGGAGAATCTGATGAGCGTAAGCACTGGTGCCGTTTTACCCCTAAAATGGGCACCCTAAGCTCGATATCAGTACCTCCATGCGAGGTTTGTATCCTGTTGTCGCGGGGTTGCGCTTGTCAGACCAGCTTCCCCCAACAGATTTTCAGGGACGCTATTCATCATCGCTCGAAGAGCGATGATGAACCCCCAAGTCCGTGCCCCAGCCCTTGCCCGCCCGTCGCCGATACCGGTCGTATCGGTTGGGGCTCCTTCCTCAGCGCGGCAAGCCCAGGACCTCGCAGCCGCCGAACTGCCTGAAGTGGCGATCGAAGCTGAAAGCCATCGCGACTCGGCGGCGCTCGATTACCGCGAACGAGATGGCGTCACACAGGCTCCAATCCTTGTCGGAGTAGCGCCCAAGCATTTCTCGCGCTCGCTCCTCTTCGTCGATGGCAACGCGGGCCACCGGCAATGACGCGGTCAGCAACCACTCCCGAGCAACCGACCGACCAAGCTTGCGAAGGAGCAATGCGTGCGTCTCCACTGCGACGTAGTTGGTGACAAAGCTGCGCCGCTTCTCCGAGGCCAGCCGCCGCGCAACACGAAGCGCCACTGTATGGTCCGCGTCATCCGCGTCCAGCAACGCCAGAATCGCACTCGAATCCCAAAGCACTGCCCGGCGCACGGGCTAGTCGTCCAGGATCGCGTGCTTGTCTCGCGCCCCAGGCTTCGCGCCGCCGCCCCGCGCAGCGCCAGCGAGACGAAAGATCGGATGCTCTTGGTCGAAAACCGGTATGTCGGCCGAATCCGCCTTCGTTGGGCGTCGAGTGAGTGCTCGCTGCGGGATCAGACGCCGCCCACCGCGGCGAACACTGGGAACCTCACCGCTTCGAACCCGCCGCCATACGGTCGACACCGACACGCCGAGGACCCTTCCCGCCTCACTGACTGTCAGCAACTCGTCATTCTCGGCCATGCCGAGAGCGTTATCAAGATCCTATCACCATATCAAATGTGTCACTCTCCCGTGAGCCGGGAAATCGGCGATAGGGAGATATCGCTACCCAGCACCACCTGACCCCTGGGTGCCCACGAAAGCGGGTCAAGTCTAGTGCGACGCCTTGGCGAAGCGGGATCACGAGCCGCCACGTACTGCCCTGACACAGCGGCCGAGTATCGCCTTGTCGGCTACGAACACGGTGCCACCGGTGAAGTTGATTTGGTGCTTGGGGTCGGACCATGGTTGGGTTGGTGCTTGGGGTCGGACCATGGATGGGGTGCTTGGGGTCGGACCATGGCAACCCGCTGAATTCATTCAGTTCGCACTCGGTTGAGCTCGAATTTGATGCCTTAGATCGTGTTTTGCCCCCGGAAAAGAGATCGTAAGACCGACTGGTCTCTCGCAGGACCAGAAAAAGCGGCGATCGTTCCAGCGCGTAGCCCGGGAGATGAAATCGATTGGCGTGCGGCGGCTGGCTTGGATGTCAGCACGCGGCACGCACTTCATCGTCCGCTTAGAACCCGGATTTGGGGCCGAAAACGACGCCTAAGGGCGTCTAGCTGGCGATACCTGGGGGTTTCTTCTAACGAGATTCAGCTTCTAGCGTGGTCCGACCCCGACGTGCACCCTAAGGGCGTCTAGCTGGCGATACCTGGGGGTTTCTTCTAACGAGATTCAGCTTCTAGCGTGGTCCGACCCCGACGTGCACCCCTCGTAGAGACGAGTCGCCAACTCCGGCACCGGCGCCAGATGCTCACTCGGCCGCGGCGACGTGAAAACCCGCCGCCCGATCCCAGCGGCGGCGAGCGCGCCGGCACCAAGGCCCCACTTGATCACCTGCCGACGCCGCCCTCCCATGCCCAGGATCTAGACCGCTTCGCCTCTGGCGAGCAAGCGTAGGTGGCGGCGTGTTTCGTGTCAGGGGCCTGGCGGAAGGTCTTGGTCGGTAGGCGGAGGAACGGCTGCGGTGTCGCTGGCCAGGAAGAGCTTCCACTGCTGCATGATCTGCCGTCCTTTGCCGTCGACGATGTCGTCGACGGCAAGGTGGCTGGTCATGTAGTAGAGACGGTCGATGTTCTCGCTCTGCGCCGTGCCGACCGCGGCGTCGGCAAAACGCTCCTGCAGATAGGGCGGCGGGATTGCCTGGTGATACAGGGACACCTCGACAGCGGCGGCGCGATCGGCGTCGCCGCCGTCGAGAAGGACCCGGTACACGATCTCGTCGACACCGGTCAACTTCTCATCGACGTAGCGCGGGTCGTCCGCCGCAGCGCCGATGGTATTGGCGAGCTCGCGGATGTGGGGCGATTGGTAGCTCTCGTAGAAGCGCGGGGCGTAGCCGTCCGGGCGCAAGCGGTTGTCCTTGAGCTCTTTGAAGCGGCGCAGGAAACTGGTGGTGCGATCTCCGGCGGAGTCGGCGACGATCTCTTCGTAGATCTGAACCTGATCTTCTGCGGTGATCACCTGATAGTGCGGTTGGAATCCCTCGCCCGGGAAGCGCGTTGGTTGTTCGGTGCTGAGCACCCGGTCGGTACGACCGGCGACCAGCGCCCCGAGCGCGTTGGTGCGTCCGGAAGCCCAGAGGATCTCGCCGGACGCGTCACGCACCAGGAACTCGACGAACACCCGACGAAATCCGACCCCGCTCGGCAGAAAGTGTCCGGTTCGGTTGGTGATGCGCACGACCGCGTCCAAGGCATCGGTGCCGGCGTTTCGCTCGACCGAGACTACCTCGACCGAGGCCGTCTGCTCTTGCGCCATGTCGACCATCGACTCCTGGCCGAGTCGCAGAGGCGGATAGTCGAGGCTGGTGCGGGTGTATCTCTCCGCCTGGCGGAAGCCGAGCAGCAGTGGGAACTGCTGGAACATTTGGTTCAGAAAGACGTTGAGGCCGTGCAGCGAATGGCGCGCGAAGCGGTCGCGCTCGACCATGTCGATCTCTTCGTCCGGCAGGCGGAAAGTAGTCGGGGGGAATTCGCTCGACTCGAAGTTGGCGATCTGGAACGACAGCGGCTCGCCCTCGAAGTTGTTTGGCATGTGGCAATCCTGGCACGACTGTTGGCGCGAGCGTCCGGGCGCGTAGTTGCTGTTCAGCCATTCCAGGTGAGTCGTCTGCTCGTAGCGAAAACCGCTTGGGTTGCCGTCGTTGTCGAGGACCGGGAGCAGGATGTTGTGGCAGCTGCCGCACAGGTCGCTGTCGACGCTCTGTCGACCGAAGCCCGGAGTCACGCCGAGAGCGTTTTCCATCGCCACGGTGACCACGTCTTCGTATGGGCCGTAAACCTCGGTCGGCGGACCGGTGACGAAATTGCCGGTAAACGAGCTCTCGTCGCCGAGGGCTGGTTCGTCGATGCGGTGACAGACGGTGCACGAGATCCCGTCGCGCGCCAGGGCGCCGTACCTCTGCTCGCCGTGGTCGAGCGCACCCGGCCACTGTGTCACGGCGGAGAGCCTGAAGGGCGAGCCGAACGGCACCTCGGCGGGGGGTGCGACGCCGAAGAAATCGCGGCAGGCGTCGTCCTCGGCGGCGGTGTCGATGGCGTGCTGCCGCTGCCCCATGACGCCGTGGCAGTGCAGGCATGTGTTCTCGATGCAGGCGGCGAGATCGGGGAAATGGTTGGTCTCGCTCTCGAGCTGCGCAAAGAAGATTGGATCGCGCCCGGCCAGACCCATCGGCGAGACGTTCCACTCGCCGTACGGCGAGAGATTGATTCGCTGCGTGGTGCCGCCGCGTTCGGCTTCGACCGCCATGTTGGTGACGTCGGCGAGGTACTTGATCGCGTCGTGGCATCCGGAGCATTGATCGGAAGTGAGGAACGAATCGCTGCCGCCGGGGGCCGCGAGGACGTGATCGTAGGTCTCGGCCGGCAGCCGCGAGCGCCAGACGCTCTCGAACGACACCGGCGGCAGCTGGTCGAAGAAGGATACGAACGCCGGGGCGGGGGTGGCGAGGGGCCGCGGGAATGGATTCTCGGCGCTCGCGTCGTCGCTGTAGGCGAGGACGTGCGTTTGCAATCCCGCGTCGGCGACCTGTTCCGTGTCGGGGAACCATTTGTAGCGGATGCCCTCACCGATGACGTTGTCGAGCGAGGCGAAGGTGTAGTCGACCGCCGCCGAGGAATGGCACGAGAGGCAGAAAGCGCCGTACTGGGTTTGCGGTGCAATGACGTTGGGGATCTTGTCCTGATCCTCGTTGAAGTAGCCGGTCGGGTACCACAGCGGGTTCGGCTCGCTGGGGTCGACCTCGACGAAGCTGAGGGACGGAAAGGCGCTGCGGTCGACCACCGGCGGGTCGATTCGTTCCTCTGCGTAGAGAGGGAATTGGCTGCGTTGCATGATTGACCAGTACCATTCGTCGTTTGACTCGGCGCCGCTCTTGATCATGGTCGCCCAAGCGAGCGGCAGCGGCTCGGCGTTGATCGTCATGCAACCGTCGTCGTCGACCGAAACATCGAGCCGGTCACCGATCAGGTTCATCTCCTTGATGATCGCGGCGCCGGCGGGAAGCTCCCCCTGGCGCCCGTCACATAGCCAGTCGACCACCTCGGGCGAGTAGTAGATGCGCACCGGCAGGTGCGTCCCATACCCGTAGCCGCTGCCGATCTCGCCGACATAGGGGCCGGTAAAGCGCCAGTTCCTGTCGCCGACCCAGCCCAGCACCAGCCTGTAGGCGTCCGTCTTCAGGAATGCCTCGAGCTCGGCATCGTAGAGGTTCTTCGCGTCGTGGTCGGCGAGCGGTGCCGGGGCGCGCAGGACCTCCGGCAGCGGCGAGCCGCGGTCGGGATGCTCGTCGCACCAAGCGTCGATGTCTGCCTGGGTCACGACGTCGAGCGAGTCCTGGCACACCCATTGGCTGGGATCCTGAGGCAGGCGGCTGTCGTCGAGGCCGCCGGCAGAGTCGTCGTCCGCGCAGGCGGTGACGAGTGTGCAAGCGGCGAGTATCGCGACCATCCATCTATGCCGCCGCTGTCCGAATCGGCTCCGCTCGCGTGAGGCGCCATGTCGAAACATGCGCCGTTCTAATCAACTCGAGGCGGGACTTCCAGTGCTATGTGTAGCTGCCCGGGTCTGGTGTCACGGTGAGCGCGCGGGTCACTAGGCGGTGCACGCGGGTCAATCGGCGGTGCATATGGGCAGCGGCTGCTCGGGGCTACACTCGGCCGGATCGGCTTGGTCGCTGCGCAGGGCGTAGAAGACGAAGCTGTAGTCGAGAATCGGTCCGTTGACGCTGGCGCCGGGTTGGTCGGAGGTCTGGCTGTTGGGGAAGCTGTGGCAGACGCGACACCCGCTGCGCGCCGTTGCATCGAACACGGAGTCGTCGCTGGCCGGCTGGTAGAGGTCCTGGAGATAGGTCTCCATGGTGGTGTTGCTCAGCCCGATCGTGCCGGATTCCTCGAGCTCCGCATCGGCCCAGAGGACGCCCACCAGCTCGTAGTTCGCCCAGACGGCATGGCTGCCGCCGAGATTCCGCAGAGAGTCCGCGACGCGCGCGTTCAACGGGGCTACCAACGAGGAGTCGACGGGGACGGTACGACAGACCTGGCCGGCATAGGGCGCGCGATCGCACGTCGCACCCTCGACTGCGGTGTACAGGTGCGGGCTGGTGGTGCAGGGCTGGTCGGCTGTCAGGGTCGGTACGCTATCACTGCCGGGCTCGAGTAGGTCGGGGCAGGGGGCGCAGTAGGCGTTGGCCGTGCAGTTGTTCAGATCCGCATTGCCAGCGCGGACGTCGCACTCGGTCTCGCCGCGATAGAATCCCCAGGGACGGCCATGGTTGGCTGGCAGCAAGTCGTCACAGTCTGGCGCGTTGTCGACATGCTCGAAAGTCGCCCACACCCACGATGGATTGGTAGGCGTCTTCTGGATGATGTGCATTCCGACCATCTCTGCCCACGTCGACTCCCCGGAGACGTTGATCTTGGTGACGAAGAATCGCTCCCGCACGCGGCGACAAGCGTCGGAGGCATCATCCGCGTTGCACGACTGCGAACGGCGCCAAGCGGCCTTGAGCTCGACGGAACCGGCGGGCAATACCGGCGCCGGTGGCGACACGGAGTCGGTCACCAGGGTGTTGTAGCAGCCCTTGCGGTCGAGCTCGCACTCGCGGATCCGCATCGCTTCCGCCTCGTTGAGCAACACGCTGAACTGCAGATCCCGCCCGTTCAGGTCGACCAGGGGAACGTCGGATGCCGCAAGCAGTGTATCGTCAGCCGGGACCCCTCGCCCTTTGGCGAGGCCGCCGGCGGGGATACCGTCGTCGGATTCGCGGCCTAGGAACAGTTCTTCCTTGCTCGTCCACTTCTCGAACTCGGGCTCGCCGCCGGAGTTGGTCTGGGTCAAATAGAGAAACTCCTGCCAAGCGAAGCCGTAGTAGGCACATTCGGTGCTGGTTAGATCCGCAGTATCCGTCGAGACGACGTCCGCGGGCAGAGTCGGGGCCAGAGCCCACTTCTGGATCGTCGCGGTAGCGATGCCGCAGCCATCGTCTGACGATCCGCCATCGGAGCCACACGCCGCCAAGCCCAGGAGCAGGACGCAGGAGACCATCGTGCCGCAAGGGCGGAGCCGCTGGCGTATCCTCATGGCGTTTCGAGACTGGACGAACGAGCGGCGCGGCGCAACTGACCGAACCGAGATGCCGGTCGCGGCCGCAGCCGTCGCTTGGTTGCAGGGCACCGCGGCGTGCGATTTTTGGAAGGAGGTCCCGATGTCGGTGGGACAGGTCCCAGATGGAATAGCTCCGGGACCTGTCCGACACCGAGATCTACTTTGCCTTGAAGAAATCGGCGTCCTGTTTTCTGACGCCGAACATGGACGACTCGATGCAAGTCGGGCCGTCACTTGCGTGGAGCTGCATGGTGACGAAGCCCGTCGATTGCAGTGCCGCCGCTACCGGTGTGAGGCCGGACCCCTTGCCCTTGATGATTGCTTTCGACTTGCCGGCTGCCCCCGCTTTCCACAGCAACTTGAGGATTCCGTCGGAGGCCAGGTCCTTGTCTTTGTAGCGATAGCCCTTGCCGTCCGGTGGGTCCTTGCCGACGGCTTTCCAGCAGTCGGCGGAGTCGCCGCTGCACGTGTCACCCGCTCGGTCGACGTCGTACGTCCCGATCAGATTGAAGCCATCGTCGAGGATGCACAGGTGGTACGAGCTGGCGCCGTCGATCGGGTTGCCGAGGTCGGTTTGTTCCAGGGGCGGGCCCTTGAGGAACTTGGCAACCATCTTCTCCTTGCCCGACGACTCTTTCGAGATGAAGAGGCCTTTGGCGAACGGTGTGCAAGTCGGCAGGGTGCAGGTCGACGAGCAGCAGTCGCCGTCGTCCGGGTTGCCGTCATCGCACTCCTCGCCGGCGTCGACGACACCGTTACCGCAGTCGAACCGCCAATTGAGGATCTCCGACTCGGTCAGGCCTGCCAGGAGCTCAGCGGGGATCGTTGCGATGTCGTCGAAGAGCGTCGCTGCGGCGAGCGCACCGGCGACGGTATTCTCGGCGATCGTGATGTCGCCAAGCCCCGCGAAGAACATCAGGGAGCGGCGCGCCCCCGGGGGAACGCTGATGTCGAACGCAACCCCCAGGCCCTGTGGGCCGGCGCACTCGAAGACCGTAGTCGTCGCCAACGTCGGCGTAACCGGTGGCGATCCCGGCCCGAAGAACACCGTGGTGTTCACTGGATCGAATGGGCCACTGTCCGACGTCACGCCCCAGCGGTCCGAGGTGTCGAAGGTGGTGTCACCCGACGAGGTCCCCCGAATGACGGTGGCACTGTCCGAGCCGAAGTTCACCGGTACTTCGACGGTGGCATTGATCGTCGCCCCAGTCGGATTGTCGAAGCTCGCGAGGATGCGTGCCACTCTCGGTCCGGTGGCGAAAAGGTACTCCACGGTGACGTCCAGCCCGCTCATGCTAACCGCCCCGGCGGTGATGGTGGTTCCGGTGAGGTCGACCGTCGATCCGGCGTCGAAGAGCGCGGTGTCGACGAAGATCGGGAAAGCGACGTCGTGCGCGTCGCCATGGGTCGTCGAGGAGGTCGTCAGGGACGCGTCCTCGATCGAGAACCCGGCGAACGAGAAGCTGCAGGTTCCCGCAAACGCGCTCGCCCCGGTTCGACCGACGAACCATTGCGCGCCGTTTCCGGGTGAGACCACTTCAGGCAGGGCCACGGGCGCGGCTGGAGCTTGTCGCAGACCTGCGAAGACGGTGATGAACGAGACGAAGTAGATGGTGGCAATGCGTTTCATGTTCCCTCCAGGTTGTCTGGGGCGGAACATCTCTAGTCCGTTAGGTGATAACAAGCCGTGAAAGCTACGTACGTGAGACTACGTATCGACTCCTTGTCGCACACGATCGTAGTGTCGATGCGGCGAAGATCGTTGGTGCGTGGACCGGTCCCGCTCGGCCTCTTGAGCGATTCGCAACAGTGCGAGCGACCTCCCTGCCTCGTCGCGCGACCCGGAGGAAAGCACAGGCGGCTCCGCTGTGCCGCTTCGGCATGCAGCGAAGCGAACCGGTTCTTCGCTCGACGCGCCGATGACGGTTGATAGATAGGCATCCCGCCGAACTGCCCGTGTGCTAACAGTCGGTTGAAAAAGTAGGGCAGGAGCGAGAATGAGAGATCCATTTGCAGCCGTCCTACTTTTTCAAGGGGCTGCTAAGCTTATCGTCTTCGACATCGCTGGAGGTGGGGTATGGGTGCGGTCATCGGGTTTGCCATCGCCAATTTTACGCTGACGTTTCTCGTCATTGGTCTCGTCATCTCGGGCTGCGTGCTGGCCCGGGCCGATAAGCCGCTGACGGCCGCGGTCGTGGTCGAAGCGGTCTTCAAATGGTTCCTCTTCTTCTCGATCGGCGTCAGCTATCTCTGTAACGCGGTCATGCACACGCTTTTCGCCGAGACTGTCGCCGCCTACATCGGCTGGCAGAACAGCCCGTTTCAGTACGAAGTCGGGTTCGCCAGCCTTGGCTTTGCCGCGGTCGGCTTCTTGGCCGTGTGGCGGAGTTTCGACATGCGCCTGGCTGCGGTCCTCGGACCGGCCTTCTTTCTGTGGGGTGCGGCCGGCGGCCATATCTATCAAATGATCACCGCGCACAATTTCGCGCCCGGCAATGCCGGGGTCATCTTCTGGACCGACGTCTTCGTACCGGTGATTGGCTTCACCCTCCTGTGGCTTCAGCACCGCCACGGCGAAGCGGAGCGCACACCGGCCGAACTGGCTGCGGCGCCTTGAGACGGTGCGCCCGGCGCAGGGACCGGAGCGAACCGCGGCCGGGCACGGGCTACTCGGCTACTTGTGCTTGGACGGTTTGGTCTTGGCCGGCAGCGAGGCGGCGTAGCGGAAGGCTTCGCGGATCCAGCGGCGCAGAGTTGTGCGATCGGCGAGCATCGACTTCGGTACGACCACGTACTCGCGCATGACGCGGCCCTGCATCGGCTCGAAACGAGATGCGCCGGCGGTCGCGAGTAGCTTCTCTCGCTTGGTCTCGGGCAGGCGGACGACGAGGTTCTGCTGGTGCAGGCCGGTGAACATGTTGCCGCCGACGAAGGCGCAGGGGTAGCCGAACATCTTGCGTCGCTCGACCGCCGCGTCGCCGGGCAGTGCTTCGTAGAAGGCTTCGACGAGTGCCGGTTTCGATTTCTGCCAAGCCATGCGGCCCAATAGTCGGTGTTGTCGCAGCGATCAAGCTGTCGATCGCGCGCGTTTCGCGCGCGCAACCAAGCGGTCGGCGAGTCGAGTCGGCTCGGGCAGCCGATAGCCGACGGCACAGCGCAGGACTAGGCGCTCCGCGCCCGGCTGGTCGATCAGGTGGCCGGGGCTGACGTAGACCGGGCGAACACCGTCGCGAGTTCGCACCACTCTGCCGACGAGCTCGTCGCGATGGACCAAGCGGCAGCGGGCACCGCGCCGCGATCCGGGCTCTCGGTGCTCGCCGACCAACCGGCTCTTGGCGCAGCCGAGCGAGGGAATGCCGACCAGGACGCCGATGTGGCAGGCGATTCCGAAGCGTCGCGGATGGGCGAGCCCGTGTCCGTCGCACATGATGGCGTCTGGCACCGTGTCGAGCTGCCGCAGCGCGGCGATCAGCGCCGGTGCCTCGCGAAACGAGAGCAGGCCCGGGACGTAGGGGAAGCGCAATGGGGACTTGGCCGTATGCTCCTCCAGCACGACGCGACGGTCGGCGTCCCAGAGGACGACCCCACCGATGCAGTATTCGCCGTCGCGGCTGAATGCCGCGTCGACTCCGGCGACGACCCGCGGTTCGTGAGAAAGCGGCTCGAGGATGACGCGGCCGGAGAGCTCGCGTTGCACCTGGATCGCCCGCTTCGGCGACAGATCCCAGGTGTGCGGCGGGCGCGGGATCCGCACCGCTACTTCAGTCCCTGGAAGGCCTGGGCGATATTGACCGAGTGGTTCCGAATCCGCCGCATTGCGACCAGCATGTCGTTGAAGAAGATCCCGGCGTCGGGATCGAAGCGCTGCGCGGCGAGACGCGCCAGGTTGTCGTCACGCAGTTGGTCCGCCGTCTCCAGTAGGACTCGGCTCTTCGCGTTGACCGTCTCCATCCAGCTGGTTTCCTCGCGGCGCCCGCGGTCGATGACCTCGTCGTAGAACTCGATGGTGGCGTCGAGGTACTGGTTGAGGTCGCGCATTGCGCGCTGGTCCATCTCGATGTTCATCCGCAGCATACGCCGCCGGTAGTTGGCGAGGCGCTCGCAATAGTCGGCGACGCTCTCGATCTCGCTGGCGAGCCGCATCAGGTTGCGAATCTCTTCCGTCTGTCCCTCGGTCAGGACACCGGGCATCACCTTGGACATGAAGGCGATGATGTCGTGCTGAATGGCGTCGGTGATTCGCTCCTTTCTCAGGATGCGGTCGCGGATTCGCGACCCGGTGGCCATCGGCTGGCGGTAGAGTGTCTTCGTCAGGTGGAGAATGTCGTGGGTGATCCCGGCGAGATGAACCACTTCGAGACGGCCCTGCTCGATCGCCAAGGTCGGTGACTCGGCCATGCTGGGGTGGAGGAACTCGAGGTTGGTCTGCTCGGTGTGGCCTTCGGGGGCGAGCCGGCTGACCACGCGCACCAGCGGATCGAGGAGCGGCAGGGCGACCGCGGCGAGCATGACGTTGAAGCTGGTGTAGGCGACTGCGATGTGACCGGCGATCGAAGGGTGGTAGCCGTTGGCGTCCACCAGCCGCGGATCGCCCGGGTAGAGGCGATCGATGAGCTCGAGCCACTGGGGAAAGACGAACGCAGCGACGAGCACTGCAATCGTGTTGACCGCGAAGTGGAAGGCCGCGGTGCGGCGGGCGTTGGTCGTTCCCTGGGAGGCCGCCAGCTGGGCGGCGACCGTCGTGCCGATGTTCTGGCCGAGAATGAAGGCCGCGGCGCCCTCGAAGGAGAGGAGTCCAGTGGTGGCGAGGGCGATGGTGATGCCGAGCGTGGTGTTCGAGGACTGAACCGCAACCGTGAAGACCGCGCCGGTGGCGATGCTGAGGGCGAGGTTGGCGAGGTCGCGGTTGCCGAAAGCGGCGAACGCGCCGGCTAGCTCGGGAAAATCGTGGATCATCGCCGCGCCGGTCTTCATCAGGTGCAGACCGAAGAACAGCATACCGATCCCCGCCGCGAGCTGTCCGGCGAAGCGGGTACCTTCGTGGCTGGAGAAGAACTGCAAAAACGCGCCGATGCCGAGCAGCAGGAGGGCGGACTGCCGGATCTCGAGGATGAGCACCCACCCGGTGATGGTGACCCCGATGTTGGCGCCGAGCATCACCGATGCGGCGTGCACGAGGTCCATCAGGCCGGAGTTGACGAAGGAGACGACGAGAACCGAGGTCACCGACGACGACTGGACGATCGCCGCTGCGGCGGCGCCGGAGGCGACGCCGATCAGGCGCCCCGCGGAGGCGCTGGCGACGATGCGGCGCAAGCGGTCGGCAGCGACGACTTGCATCGCCTCCGAGGTCGATCGGGCGCCGAGCATGAAGAGCCCGAGACCGCCGAACAGATAACAGGTGATCTCGCCTAGCATGAAGTCCCTCAGAACCGGGTCGACGGACGCGGCCGAGCGCCGCGTGCTCCTCGCCGATTCGCGTGCTGCAAGAGCTATCCGGACTGCGCTGGCCGAGTCAAAGGACCGGCGCGGGTCTCAGAGTCGTTTGGCGCAGCGCAGGGCGGCGCCGCCGATCTGCGCCGTGCGAATGTCGCCGAAGGGAGTGCCGAATCCACTGTTGAGGACGAGTGCCACGGCCAGCTCGCGGTCCGGGTCGGCCCACGCACCGGAGCCGCCGAAGCCGTAGTGGCCAAAGCCGCGCGGCGGAGTACCGCGGGTAGTCGCGGCGCGGTGGTAGCCGAGGCGCCAGTGCATCGGGAAAGGCACGACCTTGTCGAACTTGCGCGTCTGGATCTCGGTCGCTCGCTGCATGGTGGCTTCGGACAGAAGCCGGACTCCATCGAGCTCGCCGCCGGCGGCGAGCGCGGCGTACATCTTGGCGAGCGAGCGCGCCGTGAATGCACCGGTTGCGGCGGGAATGCAGGCGCGTACGGCGTCGGGGGAGGACCAGTCGAAGGACTCGATGTCGGGCGGCATCAGCGCGGCCGCCATGCGCTCCGGGTCGACCGGGAAGTTGACCAGTCGCAGGGCTCCATGGATTCGCTTGACCGCGGGGCGCATGCGTTGGACGCGGTCCATCCGCTCGCGCTCGATCACCAGCTTGGCGACGCGTTTGACCTCTTTCTCCGGCACCCCGATGTAGAGGCCGTCGAGGCCGAGCGGTTCGGCGATCTCGCTCTGGACGAGCTCCGGAACCGTGCGGTCGGTGACCCGGTGAATCACCTCGCCGACCAACCAGCCGTAGGTCAGACCGTGGTAGGCGCTCATCCCTCCCGGCGCGTGCTTCGGAGTCGCGGCGGCGAGCGAGGAAGTCATGAACTCCCAGTCGAGCATTCGATCGGCGGAATCGATCAGATTGCGGATGTCGTAGAGCCCGGCTTGGTGGCAGAGGAGGTGGCGGACCGTGATCGCTGCCTTGCCGGCCTGTGCGAACTCGGGCCAGAACTTGGCTACTGGATCGTCGTAGTCGAGCAGGTCCTGGTCGACCAGCTTGTGGAGCAGGGTGGCGACGACCCCTTTGGTGGTCGAAAAGGACACGGACAGGGTCTTCGCTCCCCAGCGTTTTCCCGTGTCGTCGGCGTGTCCGCCGCGGATATCGACGACCTTCTTGCCGCGGTGGTAGACGCACACCGCGGCGCCGCCGCCGTGCGGCGTTGCGCGCAACTGCTTCTCCAGTGTTCGCGCGACCGGCCAGAAGTTGGGGTGAATTTGTCCTTCGATCATCTGCGATCCCGGTTGCCGGAGTGAAGCCACCTCCTACGGCACGACCACCGTAGTTGGTGCAGCTTGGGTAAATGCGGAAATCGAAACGTTCGCTGGCAGTCGATTTCCCCTGCCAGACCTTCGTTCGACCTACATGCGCGCCGGTCGTAGTACAATGGACTGCTCACTCGGTCACGATCGTCGGCAGGCGGGGGGCGGGCCGCCGTCTCTCGTTCCCCGCGTCGTGCACTTCGGAACGATCACCAGCCGGCGAGTCGTTGCGGGTGGCATGCGCGATGAGTGGACGCGTTGCCGCCGCAGTTGCGCTCCACTTTGTTGTCTCGCTTGTTCTTGATCATGCGAATCGGCGTCGTTCTGACGCTTTTCGGTGACCATAAAGCTGTATGTTCTCAGCTACTTAGGCGAGAAAATGACGATCGGCAACGAGCCGTGGCCAGGGGGCCATTGGGCCCAGCCGGGATCGCCACCCGGGCGCCGTCGGCGCGGCTTCGAAGGAGGTGGCCCGGCGCTTGCTGGTCAATAGCGGCAGGCAACTCGAGGGGACTGAACCATGGCCAATTCCGCAAAGAGAGTCCGTCTGTTCGCTTCGCAAGGGGGGTCGACCCTCACCGAGGTGCTGGTGACGATCGGGATCGTCACCGGCTTGATGGGAGTTGGTGTGCTCAGTCTGAGCCGCGGCTACCTGACTCTGGCAACGGCCAAGCAGAATCTGGTCAACGATCTGCGCCGGGCCCGCATGCAGGCGACGCTCAAGGGGGCGCACTATCGCTTCGAGTCGAGCGGAAACGTCTATACGATCTCTCGCTTGGCCGACTCGGATGGCGACGGGCAGTGGGAGGTCGATCAGAACTCGAGTGCAAAGGTGGTCGAGTTGCCGGTCGGGTTCTCGGTTGCTGCTGCCTCCGAGAGCGGCGGCGGCTACTACGCCGAATTCGATTCGCGGGGACTGCTGGTCCCAGGCGACGACGGCTCCCTCGGCATCATCTCGGTGGTGTTGCGGGACGACAAGGGCCAGCTGGAGAGGCTTCACATCTGGCCGTCCGGCCAAGTCGAGCCCACCAGCGCTGGTACGACACAGGTCAGCTAGCCGAAGTCGGATCGCGTCGCTCGCGGCCACCAACAGGGAGGACTCGGCAATGAGAAAGAACTCGAGCAGCATCCGCCACCAGCGTGGCTTTACTCTGATCGAAGTAATGGTAGCGATTCTCGTCGTCGGTCTCGCCGCGACGGCGACGGCGACGGGAATGCGCGCGACCACCAACCTGTTGAGTGCCAACGAGTTGCACGCCGAGGCGATTACTCTCACCCAACAGGCCATCGAGGATCTGCGCACGGTCAGCTACGATGTGATGGCCGGCGGCTCCAGAGTCTCCTCGGACGGCAGGTTCACGACGAGCTGGCAGGTCCAAGACGGCAACCCAGGCCCGGGAATGAAGTTCATCACCGCGACCACGAATTGGGCTTGGCGCGGCACTCCGCAGACCTACACCCTGCATACGGTCTACTCGCGCATCACCCCCAAC
The DNA here is from genome assembly GCA_030430165.1 of bacterium. GTDB lineage: Bacteria > Desulfobacterota > Binatia > HRBIN30 > CADEER01 > CADEER01. The sequence continues at coordinate 30,915 of JAUIGL010000042.1, forward strand.
TGAAGCTCGCGTGCCGCCGCCGAAAGGTGCCGCCCCTGGATTGCAGGGGGGAGCTGCGCCCCGTTCTGGTCACCTGACCGATCGTCTTCCCAAGACTCTGCTGCGTTCGGTCGATGGGGCCCCGGCCTCGCTGCGACCGCGGTCGTACGGGACGGGCGGGTCGGTCGCTAAATCATACCTTTCCCGCATACGCGTCCCGCCACCTCCTCGGTACAACTGTTCCCACGCCGAGGAGGAACGATGCACAATTCGAAGACAGCGGACGCGGGGTACAGTTTGGTCGAGCTACTGGTTGCGATGATGCTTTCCGGCATCGCGCTCAGTGTGATGGCGACCGACTTTTCGCACACCGTGCAGCAGCGCCACCAGCTGAATCAGGTCGCCGAGGCGCAACAAGGGGTGAGCGCGGCGATTACCTTCGTTTCCCAGGAGTTGCGGCAAGCCGGTGCCTGTCTGCCTGCCCTCGGCGAGTTCCTCGCTCTCGACGGTGAGAACGACGGCAACCAGGACACCCTCCGCCTGCGCATCGGCCGCATCCGGCGCGACAGCATGACCTGCATCCGCACCGTCACCGTGACAAATGCGGTCGCCGGCGACTCGACCCTCCAGGTGCAGGACATCGCCGGCTTCGACGTCGGTCAGTACATCTACGTCACCCGAACGGGTGGTCGCGGCAAGACGTTCGTCATCTCCGACATCGATGAGACGGTTGAGACGATCACCATCGAGGGCTCCCTCGACGGCAACTATCAAGCCGGTGGCGGGGTCTACGCAATCGAGGAGAGAACCTACGCGATCGACGGATCAGGCGCCGAACCCATCCTGACGGTGGCCGTCGACGACGGCGAACCGGAACCCTTCGCCAGAGGCATCGAGGTGTTCGACATTCGCTATCGACTCGGTGACTGCGTCGACTGCGGTGCGGTCGACCTGCCGGCCGACGGCACCGAGTGGCGGTTGGTTCGTGAGGTCGAGCTGACGGTGGCGTCTCGGTCGCGAGCAACCCAGCAGAACGGTGCCGCCCACGTCGTGCGTGAGAGCACGACGATCAAACCGCGCAACCTTCTCTGACTGCCTCCCAAGCGGGGCCGGCTACCTCCCTGGTCTGCCCTGATCAACCCCCTCCCGGCTCTGCCGCGGAGGGGGTTTTCTCTCGTGGGTTCGGATGATTGCGGCGGCGGTGGGTGGACACCAGCGGCGCCACGACTGGTAGCGCGATGCCGCCGTACATGAGGGCGATGTAGAGCACGCCGTCGGCGAACGGGTCGGCTACGCCGGGAATCACCGGAAACAACGAGGCCTTGATCATCAGCGCGAGATTGGTGTTGCGCACGGTGACCTCGACGGCGATGGCGATCTGATCGGCGTCTGCGACTCGCGTCGCGCGGGTTACAACAAGCGCGACGATCTGCGCCGACAGGGCGAGAAGGACGATGCCGAGGATCGCCGAAACGCCCTGTTCCATCGGGTCGACTCGCCCCGCACCCGAGGCGCCGATGATCATCAGCACGATGACGAAGATGCTGAGCTGGATCGCTCGCTGCGCGATCAGATCGCGCCACCCGGGGAAGCGAGCGCCGACGAACATGCCGAAAGCGAGCGGCGCGAGCAGGCACAAGGCGATGTCGAAGGCGATCTGTCGCGTCGGCATCTCGAATGCCTCCGGCAGCGATGCCGATGCGAACAGCTGCAGGATTGCGGGTGTCGTCACCAGACAGCCGACCGTGGTGACCGCGGTCAGCGCAATCGACAGCGCGATGTTGCCGCGTCCGACGTAGGTGATGACGTTGGAGATCGTTCCACCCGGTACCGCTGCGACGAGAATCAGACCGGTGGCGATTCCCGGGCTCACCCCGAGGAGCTTGCTTACTGCGACCGCGATCAGTGGGACCGTGATCAACTGAATTGCCATTCCCGTGAGGAAGGGGCGCGGCGAGCGAAACTCCGCCGCGAAGTCCTGTGGAGTGAGCTTGGCTCCCATGCCGAACATCGCCAGGGCGAGCTGCGCAGCGGCGAAGGCGAACTCGTGCTCGAGGTACCAGTCAAAGATCATCGTGGCGGGGTCGTGTCGGCTCGTTTCGAGGGCGTACGGTCGGGGCTCACTCGAGCACGATGCGCCCGAGGCGGACCCTGCCGACGCCGAGCTCTTGCGGTTGGTAAAACGTGAAAACGATGTTCCGTCCGTCGCTGAGCGATCCGTGGATCTGTCCGGCGTACGCGTCCTTGGTGGCGCCGAGGGGGCGGAGGTCGATCGCGGTGGGTTCGCTCCAAGGTCCTTCCGGTCGCGGCGCGGTTCGCACCAACAAGTGGGTCCCGCCGGAGCAGATGTCGTTGAAGGCGGAGACGTAGTGGCCGAGGTGCTCGCTCCAAGTGACGGAGCCGAGGCCGCCGACGACGCTGGCTAGGATGGGAACGGTGCCGGCGATGTCGCCGGTCCATCCGTTTCCGTTCCAGAATTCGTAGGCGCCGCGCTCGAAGGCTGCGACGAGTGGCACTCGGGCGGCAAGGACGTCGACCTTGCACTCGCGCCGGTTGGCCGAGGCGTACAAGTAGATGTACGGGCCGCTGTCTTCGGCAACGCGAATCGCGCGCAGGTAGTTGGGCTCGTCGGGGCGGAAGATCAACAGGGGCTCGCCGTCGTCGCCGGGCGGGCGGTGCGCCCTGGTCGACTTGTACTGTACGTCCGCGATTCCGGTGCCGAGGTGCTCGAAGTCGTAGGGGGCGCTGCCGACCCACACCTTCTCGTAGTAGTGGAGCGCCGTGCCCGATCCGGTCTCGATCAGATCGCCCGGCCAGATCGCGATCCGGGTGCCGCAGTCGGTGTCCTTGGGGCAGTGGCAGTAGGCGTTGTCGGCCGCGCATTTTTGGTGCTGCTTGCAGCAGTCGGGGGGTGTTTCATGGTCTGCGTTGAACTGCAGCTCGCCCGGCGAGAAGGTGTAGAACTGATGCGCGTTGAACCAGTTGTCGACGGGTTCGTCGAGGCTCCACGGCCGTGCGGCGTTCGACCAGGCGGCGGTGGCGCAGTGCAATCCGCTCCAGCCGAAGGTATCGCCGAAGACCCAGAGGACGTCGGAGCCCATCCGGATCGAATTGCCGGCGTCGCGGCCGTAGACCCAGGCGTCGGTCTCGAAGTCCTGCATCGATTCGACTTTGGCGATCTTCAGCGGCCGAGTTTTCGGACCGATGAAGCCGCATCCGTTGGTCGCGATCAGGGAGAGAGAGAGAACGATCAGAAGTGCCTTGTTCACTTTGCGCCCTCCATCCGGGCCGATTCAGGTGTCGATTGCCGGCTCCGCTCGAGCAGCTTCGCCAGCAGTCGTTCTGGGTCACTGTCGCTCACCAAGAGCCGGCGGTCCTCCTCGCTCACGAAGCGGGCGGTGACGCTCGCGTCGAGGAAGGCCAACAGATTGTCGTAGTAGCCACCGACATCGAGAAGGCCGCAGGGTTTCGAGTGGAATCCGAGCTGCGCCCAGGTGAGGACTTCGAACAGCTCCTCCAGGGTGCCCAGACCGCCGGTCAGGGCAATGAAGGCCTCGCTGAGCTCGGCCATTCGCGCCTTACGCTCGTGCATCGAGCCGACGACGTGCAGATGACTCAGCCCATCGTGGGCGAGCTCGCGTTCGACCAATGCCGATGGAATCACGCCGATCACCTCGCCGCCGTGCTCCAACGCTGAGTTGGCGAGATCGGCCATCAGTCCGATGTTGCCACCACCGTACACCAAGCCAATATCGCGCTCGGCGAGCAGGCGCCCCACCGAGCGCGCGACTTCCGAGAAGAGCGGCTGATCGCCCCGGCTGGAGCCGCAAAACACGCACACCCGTCGGAACATCTCTGGGTCTCAGGGCGCGAGACTGGCCGTGGCCTCGCCGGTGACCGCGAGCGGAACGCCCTTGCGGTAGACGATGGTTTCCTTCGACGAAGACGGGATCCGCGTCCCTGAAGTGATGATGCCGGTGAGATTGAGTGGGTCGGCGGCGGCGATCTCGATGTCTTGCTGGTCGGTGCTGCGGCGAATCGCGCGCAGCGCGGAGACGGCTTCGGGCAGAGCGAACTGCTCGCCGGGAAAGCCGCTGACGAAGCGGCCGCCGCGAACCACGCCGCGTGCCTCGAGTCGGCGCAGCTCGCGCAGCACCAACCTCCAAGCGGGGAGGTTGCGCTCACGCGCGCAGATCTCGCGCAGCACGACACCGTAGCGCCGCAAGAGTCGTTCGGTGGCTGCTTCGACCAGTCGATCCTGGTCTATCTCGAGTGGAGCGGGTCGCAGTAGCGACCAGCGGCCGGTCGCCAGCATCGCCAGGCTCTTGCGCCGGCCGACCGCACGCAAGTGCGACGCTCGGGCTGGCTTACGGGTGGCGCGATCGATCAGGGCGCGCAGTCCGGCGACACCATCGCCGGTGACGAGGCCGGCGGAGACCAGCTCCCAGAGTGCGATCTCGACCTCCGACGGAGACAGCTGCGTCGCTTCGGCGATGTCGCGGGTAAAAGAAGCGCCGCGGTCGCGCAGGTGCCGCGCCACCGCGCGTTCGGATTCGCCGAGTGTCGCGTCGCCGTCCGTCTCGGTGGTGCGAGGGTAGAGAATGGTGTCGGCGCGATCGCGGCGGAAGAACGCGAGTCGCGCGTTGCGGTTCGGCAGACGCTTCGCCCTGTTGCTCGCGCCGGCGTCGCTGTCGGCGAGAGCCGGACTGAGACGGCCCCAAGCGACTTCTCCGGACAGACACAGGGTGTCGAGGTCGCTCGGATCGTAGTTGGCGACCCGCGTTGGCAGGATGGCGGATTCCCAGGCATGGGCGGGAGCTTCGACTCCCTCGAGCTGGCTGAGTACCTCGGCGACTCCGTTCCTCGCGTGTAGTTGGCTGCGCCGCTCGACGTGTTGCCAGCGGAAGAGAAAGCGCATCAGCTCGGCCGGTGCGACCGGTTCGATCTCACGGCGCAGGTCGCCAATGGTACGGCGGTGGATGCGCGCGAGGAGGCCGCGCTCGCAGAACTCGGACTGCGCCTGCGCACCCGCGGTGAAGGCACCGCGAAGGACGACGCCGTCCCCTTCGAGCCGGGCCAACGCCGCTCCGACTCCGGCTTCGCTCAGCGCGGTGCGTGCGGCGAGGGCGGCAATAGTGGTCGGCCCGATTGCCTCCATCCAGCCGCGCGCTACTTCGTACTCGGCTTGTGGCCGCGGTGGTTCGGGCTGGTCGGCGCCGCCGGGGATGTGGCGTGGCGGCGTGTAGCGGGCGTCCGGCCAAATGCTGCGGGCCAGCGCGAGCTTCTCGGTCGCGACGTAGATCGGAGTCGCGCCCGAAGGAGGTTGCAGCAGAACTGCGCGTCCGTCGGCGATCAGGACCTCGATGAAATCGGCCCAGCCGGCTGCCTCGCCCCGCGCAATCGCGCCGAGCGACAGCAGCGCGTCGTGCGCCTCGTCGGGATCGCGCACCAGCGGCCAGGCCTGGCGGCGCACTTCGTCAATCGCGGCCTCGGACAAGGCGCCTTCGGCCGATCCCAGGTCGGGGTCGGTCCGGCGCAGAGCGACGGCGCGAGCACGTCGTTCTTCGAGCGGCGCGTCGTCGAGGAACGCGTACGGATTGGCATTGAGGATCTCGTGCGACATCGGCGACGGTGCGGGAGTTTCCGCCGCGACGGTGTCGACGTTGCCGGCGGCGATGTCCTCGAGCAGTGCACGCAGACCGTCGACATCCATCGCTTCGTGCAGGCAGTTGTCGACGGTCTCGTCGACCAGAGGGTGCGCCGGAACCTCGATCGGGCCGGTTCGATTGTCCCCGCAGGCGAGCTGCGCCGGGAAGACGGCAGCCATCAGATCCTCGGCGCGCATGCGCTGGATCGGCATCGGCACTTTGCGCCCGCCGCTGAAGCGCGGCAGCGCGAGGGATCGGGAGGCGTTCCAGCGCCAGCGGTTGGTGAACATCGGAGACACCAGAGTCGCCTGCACGAGGTCTGCCTCGAAGGAATCGGGGTGCAGCATGCCGAAGACGCTGTCGAGGGCGAAGCTGTGCTGCTCGCCGAGCGAGAGGACGACACCGTCGTCGGTTGCGGCCGCCTGGAGCTCGAAGTCGAAGCTGACGCAGAAGCGTTTGCGCAGTGCCAGTCCGAGCGCGCGGTTGATGCGACCGCCGAACGGGCTGTGCAGCACCAGCTGCATGCCGCCGGCTTCGTCGAAGAAGCGCTCGGCGACGATGGTGCGCAGCCCGGGAACCGTGCCGAGCGCTCGGCGGGTGGTCGCGACGTACTCGATGACCTGCTCGGCGCCGCCGCGATCGAGTCGGCATTCTTCGCCGAGCCATGCGACCAGCCCGTCCTGATCGTCGAGGCGTTCGGCGACGGCGCGGCGCAGATCGGAAACCGCCGCCGAGAGCTCGCGGGTGCGGGCAGGGGCCTCGCCAAGCCAGAACGGAATCGAGGGAGGGGCGCCGTGGGCGTCGCTCACGCGAACCCGGTTGGTTTCGATTCGTTCGATTCGCCAGGAGCGGTTGCCGAGCAGGAACACGTCGCCAGCCAGGCTCTCGATGGCGAAGTCCTCGTTGACCGAGCCGACCCGCGCCTCGGTGGTCGCCTCGATTACTTCGTAGTCGGCGACGTCGGGAATCGCACCGCCGTTGGTGATCGCGTTCATCCTCGCGCCGCGCCTCGGCCGCAGCACGTCGTGGATCCGGTCGCGATGCAGATAGGCGGAACGCCGCCCGCGTCGCGTCGAGACTCCGTCGGCGAGCATGTCGAGAATCGACTCGAAGCAGCCCCGGTCGACAGAGCGGAACGGATAGGCGTTGCGCACCAGTTGCCAGACGTCGTCGACCGATCTCTCGCCGCTGGCGACGTGGGCGACGATCTGCTGGGCGAGAATGTCGCGTGGTGGTTTTGGAATCTCGAGCGCGTCGAGCTCGCCGGCGCGAACCGCCCGCACCGCTGCCGCGCACTGGACGAGCTCGTCGCGGGTGGTGGGGAAGAAGCGTCCGCGCGGTGTCTCTCCGAGGCAGTGGCCGGAGCGGCCGACTCGTTGCAGCAGAGTCGAGAGCGCGCGTGGGGCGCCTAGTTGGCACACCAGATCGACGTGACCGACGTCGATGCCCAGCTCCAGGGATGCCGAGGCGACGATGACCGGAATCTCGCCCGACGCCAGCCGGCGTTCGGCGCGCAGCCGGGTCTCGCGCGACAAGCTGCCGTGGTGGGCGCCGACTCGCTCGTGGCCGAGGCGTTCGCCGAGCTCGTGGGCGATCCGCTCGACCATGCGGCGGGTGTCGGAGAATACGATGGTGGTGCGGTGGACGCGGATCAGATCGGCGATGCGATCGAAGATCGCCGAACGCAGGTCGTGGGTCGGAATCGCGGCGAGCTCGTGCTGCGTCGTTTCGATGCGCAGATCGAGCTCGCGACGGTGGCCGGCGTCGACGATTCGGCAGGTGGGAGGAGAGTCCGCAGCCGGCGGCTGCGAGCCGACCAGGAATCGGGCGACCTCGTCGATCGGGCGCTGGGTGGCGGAGAGGCCGATGCGCTGCAGCTTGCGGCCGCAGAGGTCGTCGAGACGTTCCAGGGAAAGCGCGAGATGGCAGCCTCGCTTGTTGTCGGCCAGGGCGTGGATCTCGTCGACGATCACGGTGCGGGCGCGACTCAGGATCCCGCGCGAGCGTTCCGCGGTGAGCAGGATGTAGAGGGACTCCGGCGTCGTGATCAGGATGTGCGGAGGCTTGCGCAGCTGGTGTTGCCGGTCGCGAGCGGGAGTGTCGCCGCTGCGCACGGCGACCCGGATTTCCGACCAAGCCTGGTTGCGATCGACGACCAGGCGGCGGATTCCGTCGAGCGGTTGCTCTAGGTTGAGCGAGATGTCGTTGCCGAGCGCCTTGAGCGGCGAGACGTAGACGATGTGGATCCGGTCTTCGAGAGTGCCGAGGCGGGCGCGCTCGGCGAGATCACCGACCGCCCAGAGAAACGCCGCCAGGGTCTTGCCGGATCCGGTTGGCGCCGCAATCAGCGTGTGGTCGCCCGACGCAATATGGCGCCAGCCTTCGCTCTGGATCGCCGTTGGCGCCGCGAAGGTTCGCGAGAACCACAGCCGGGCGAGCTCGGGTAGCGCATCCAGGGTCGGGGTTGGAGAAGACACGGTGGCAATATAGCCACGCCACCGCCCCGCGGCCAACGCAGGGCGCTGGAGTTGTCGGACCTGCGCGCTGCGCGCTAGCGTCACCGCCGGCCGGCCGGCGAAGCGGTCAGCGCACTGATTTCAACGAGACTGGGCGGAGCCCACACCGCCCCGTGCCTATGCCTGTGCCCTAGCCCGTGCCTACGAGCGGCTCCGTCCTCCGTAGCTTGCAGAGCGTAGGAGGAAGCGAGTTGCACTCAGATGTCTTCCGCCACCCGGTCTTCGCGCTCTTCCGGCTCGGGGCGGTCTGCCAGCGGTACGTACGAACGCGGCTCCTCTCCGATGTAGAGCTGGCGCGGGCGGGTGATCTTCTGTTCCGGATCGCGCACCATCTCCGCCCACTGGGCCAACCATCCGGCGGTGCGCGGAATCGCGAACAGGACCGGGAACATGGTCGTCGGAAATCCGATCGCCTGGTAGATGATCCCGGTGTAGAAGTCGACGTTCGGGTAGAGCCGGCGGCTGACGAAGTAGTCGTCCTGCAGCGCGATGCGCTCGAGCTCGAGAGCGATGTCGATGAGCTCGTTCTTGCCGGTGATCTCGAACACCTCGTAGGCCATCTTCTTGATGATCTTGCCGCGCGGGTCGTACGACTTGTAAACGCGGTGACCGAAGCCCATCAGCCGCTCTTCACCGGACTTGAACGACTCGATCGCCTTGGGAACGTTCTTGACCGAGCCGATCTTCGACAGCATCCGCACGACCGCTTCGTTGGCGCCGCCGTGCAACGGTCCGTAAAGGGCGCCGATGCCAGCGGCTACCGCCGAGTAGGGATCGACGCGCGAGCTGCCGACCGCGCGCACCGCGTTGGTCGAGCAGTTCTGTTCGTGGTCCGCGTGGAGAATGAACAGAACGTCGAGAGCGCGCTCGATGACCGGGTTGGGTTCGTACTTGCCGGCCATTTTGAACAGCATCGCAAGGAAGTTGCCGGTGTAGGTGAGGTCGTTGTTCGGGTAGACGAAAGGCAGACCGCGCAGGTGACGGTAAGCGAATGCGGCGAGCGTCGGCAGCTTGCCGATGAGACGCCTCGTCTGGAGCCGCCGCGATTGCAGGTCCTCGACGTCTTTGGCGTCGGGATAGAACGTCGACATGGCGCCGATCGTGCCCATCAGCATGCCCATCGGATGCGCGTCGTAGCGGAAGCCATCCATGAACTTCTTGATGTTCTCGTGCACCATCGTGTGCATGGTGATGTTGTGCTTCCACACCGCGAATCGCTCTTCGTCGGGCAGCTCGCCCTTGACGATCAGATAGGCGGTCTCGAGATACGAGCTGTTCTCGGCAAGCTCCGCGATGTCGTATCCGCGATAGCGCAAGATTCCCTTGTCGCCGTCGATGAAGGTGACCTTGCTCTGGCAGGACGCGGTGTTGAGCAGGGCGGGATCGTATCCCATCATGCCGAAGTCGTCGTCGGAAACCTTGATCTGGCGGAGCTGCGCGGTTCGGATCGCGCCGTTTTCGATCGGCAGCTCGTATTCCTTGCCCGTGCGATTGTCGATGATGGTCAGGGAATCTTTGGCCATGCTCCGCTCCTTGCGATTGAACCTGCGTGCCACCTGAAGCGGCGTGCGGTTTCCCACCAGCGCCGCATGCGCGGCCGATGCCGGTGTCTGGTTTTCAAGCGAACCAAGACGATACAACGCCCCCCGGGCCACGGCAATGCGGGGAAAGATGAAGCTCAGGTGAAGAGTTGGGACAGAATCACGAGCTCGGCGCCGATGCCGACGAAGAATACCACCGTACGAACCACCTTGACCCCGGCGGTATAGACGACGGCATGCGCGACGCGGGCAGCGAAGTAGACGACCGAAGCCAGCGCGGTGGTTTCGTTGGCTTTGCCGCTGACGTGTGCGACGAGGACCAGAACCGCGAAAATCGCGAGGTTCTCCGTCATGTTGTTGTGTGCGCGCTTGCCGCGCTCGGCCCAGTCGGCAAGCGGAAACTGGGTTTCGCGATTGCCGAGTCCGTATTCGAGGCCGCCGGGCCTGAGCTGCAGGCCGATTACGGCGATCATCGGCAACAGCAAATTGAGGAGCGCGGTCAGCGTCAGCATCCAAAGGTCGGTCGTCATCCTTGCCACCTCCCGATTTTGTTGGCGTATACCTTGCGGAGATCATGAGCGCTGCGGCGGCGCACCACAAGGACGGCTATTGGCGCCGAGAAACGACCCTTATCGGCTGAATAGGTGACCGGACGAGATCGGGTGGATACGGAAAATGAGAATCTTCTCTCAAGTTGGAAGCAAGCTCCGCGCGAAGCTGGCTGCGGCGGTTCCGGATTGCGAGGTCATTGCGATTCCCGACCGCGGCGCAATCGAACCCGGGCTCGAGGCGGAGGTGCTGCTGACCCAGACCTGGGGCAGCGAGAACATTGCCGAAGTCGTGTCGCGCGGAGTTCGTTGGATCCACACCTTGGGTACCGGCGTCGATCGGTTTCCATTCGACCGGGTAGGCGACTGCGTAGTGTCGTGCTCGCGCGGCGGCAGCTCGATCCCGATCGCGGAGTTCGTCTTGGCGTCGATGTTGGTGTTCGAGAAACGGTTCCCGCAGGTTTGGATGAAGCAGGCGCCCGAGCGCTGGTATGGCGAACGCTTGGGCGGCCTCTATCGCGAGGTCGTCGGTTTGGTCGGACTCGGCGGCATCGGACTAGCCGTCGCCGAGCGCGCGCTCGCCTTCGGCATGACGGTGTTGGCGACGCGGCGCAGCGACGCGCCGTCGCCGCTCGCGGGAGTCGGGATCGTCGCGCTCGACGAGGTCGTCGCCCGCGCCGACCACCTGGTGATCGCCGCCTCGGCGACCAGCGAGACGACCGGTCTGATCGGTCGCGATCAGCTGTCGGCGATGAAGCGCGGGGTTCATTTGATCAACGTCGCCCGCGGTTCGTTGATCGATCAGGATGCCCTGCGCACCGCCCTCGACGATGGCGTGGTCGCCTGTGCCACGCTCGACACGATGACCCCGGAACCGCTTCCCGCCGGTCACTGGATGTACTCGCACCCGAGAGTACGACTGACCCCGCACGTGTCGTGGAGCATGCCGGGCGCGGTCGATCTCCTGATGGACCGCTTCCTGGAGAACCTCGCCCGCTACCGCCGCGGCGCCCCCCTGGAAAACGTCGTCGACGTGGGGGTGGGATACTGAGGGCAGGGGCTAGGGATTAGGGACTAGGGGTTAGGGGCGGTAGGTCTGCATCGGGAGGCAGGTTTTCTGACTGCCGATGCCAGCCAACAACCCCTAATCCCTAACCCCTAGTCCCTAGCCCCTAATATTCATCCGGCCGAAACAGGGCGTCGGAGCCGCCGTCGATGTAGAGGACCGTGCCGCAGCAGAATGCGGACTCGGGGCCGAGCAGGAAGGTGACGCCGGCGGCGATGTCGTCGGGTTGCGCGTAGCCGCCCATCGGTATGGGGAAGGTCTTGATCGACTCCGAGTATTGCGCGTCTTCGAGCCCTTCCTTCAGAAGCGGTGTCATCGTCGTGCCGGGAGCGACCGCGTTGAGGCGAATGCCCTTGCCTGCCCAACCGGCTTGCGGCGCGTTGCGGCGGACCCAGCGGGCGAGCGCCAACTTGGAGCCGGCGTAGGCGAAGACTCCTTCGCGACTTTCCGCTTCACGGCGCGCCGCGGACTCGTCGCCGGCGAGACAGGCATCGACGATTGGTGATTCGACCCCCGGCAGGCGCGACGAGTTCGATGAAATTGCCACGGCGGCGGCGCGCTCGCCGCGCTCGAGGCAATCGCGCAATCCGGCGAGCAGTGCCTGCGCGCCGAAATAGTTTACCGACACGATGAGCCTGGTGTCGGCCACCTGCGGGCCGAGGCCGGCGCAGACCACCAAGCCGTCGAGACGCTGGTCGCAGGCGTCGCGGACGCCGCGCATCGCCTGCTCTCGTCCGGACTCGGTGGACAGGTCGGCTTCGACTTCGGCGTCGCGCAGGTCGACGCCGATTACCCTGTGGCCCTCGCGGTCGAGTCGATCGCGGATGGCCGCCCCAATCCCGGATGCGGACCCGGTCAGTGCGATGGTTGCCATTGCTGCGTGTTTAGACGCGCGAGGTGCGCGGGGCAAGTCGCGTCCGACTCACGCCGCGATGCTCTTCAGATCGCGCGGCAGCCGTATCTCGAAGCGCGCTCCGTGTTCGGCATCGACCGCCACTAGCGTGCCGCCGTGGCTGGCGACGATCTGGCGCGACACCGCGAGTCCGAGGCCCGTGCCGCCGGCGGTGGTCGAGTAGAACGGCTCGAAGATGCGCTCGCGATCCTGGCGCGGGATGCCCTTGCCCTGGTCGCTGACGGAAATGGCGATGCCGTCGCCAGCTTCGATGGCGACACGCACCTCGCCGCCGTCCGGCGATGCTTCGAGCGCGTTGACGATCAAGTCGAGGACGACCTGGACGATGAGATCGGAGTCGACCTGTGCCTCGGGGTCGGGGCTGCGGTCGAGGACCACGCGGCAGCGGTCGCTCTTGTCGTGCTCGGCGGCGAGCTGCATCGCGCGTTCGACCAGGTCTCCGATGCGAACCGTCGTCGGTCGCGGCCGCACCGGTTTGGCGAAGCCAAGAATCGACTCGATCACCCGGTTGAGTCGATCGATCTCGGTGATCAGAAAGGAGGCGGCGCGTCCGGCGTTGCCGTCGCTCCCGACGGCGTCGCCGATCTCCTGTGCCGACGACCGCATGACACCCAACGGATTGCGCACCTCGTGGGCGATCATCGTCGCCAGCTGACCGAGTGCGGCGAGCTTCTCGCTTTGCGCCAATCGCATCCTCGTGTGGTGGATGACGTCGCTCTGCTCTCGCAGCAGTGCCGCCTGGGATTGATCGCGCTTGCGAGCTTCCATGATGGCGACGATCAGATAGCCGAGCAGCGCAAAGGAAGCCCCGAAGTACAGGGCGATCAGCCATCCGGCATCGCTGCCGTTGATCTCGAAGCGGACGCCGACCCACTCGAGAAGCAGCGTATCGAGGGGGCCAGCCGCGGCGCCGATCAGGGCGCCGATCCATTTCTTTCTCGCCGAGCCTCGCGGAGCTCTTGGGAGGGCGTTCTCCATGCGTGGAGGAATAGCAGGATCGGTGCCGAGACCGCGAAGCGACCTCCGAGTCCTGCCTGCGCGCCGGTTGTTGCTGCTGATCAACGGACCGTGTTGCGGATCAGCAACGCTGGGCGATGGGGAGGCGCCTGCGTAGTCGGTGAGCCAGTCGGCACGGGAATTGATCTGTCTCTGTGTGAACCGAGCGGTGCTGCCGCTCCCCAACGAAAGGAAGGAACCATGAGCTGGAAGAGAATCGCATTTGCCGCAGTCCTGGCCGATTTCTCGGCGCTGACCGCCTACGCGGTCTACCAGGTTGGCTTCGTCGGATTCTTCGAGTTGGCCACTGCCAACTGGGCGACCTTGACCGTGTTTGCCGATCTCCTGATCGCGCTCAGTCTGGTCATGGTTTGGATGTGGAACGACGCGCGCCGGCGCGGTGTATCGCCGTTGCCCTATATTGCGCTGACCTTGGCGCTGGGCAGTGTCGGGCCGCTGACGTATCTGGTTCGCTACGCCGACGACGCCGAGCTGGCGGCGGTGCCGGTGGAAGCCTGAAGGTGAGACGAGGCTCGGTCCAGGCCGATCCACTGCGCCTGGATCGAGCGGCAACGGAGGTAGAACGATGACGGAAGCTCTCGAAGCGAGTTGGCGTGTTTATCCCGCAGCCTCGATGATCGGTGGCGGCTTGCTGTTCGCACTCTTCAGTGCGCGCAGGGCGATCGCTCGATCGGCCGGCTTGCGCGATCCGTTTCGCGCGCTCGAGCTGATGACGGGTTTCCGACTGTGTGTCGTCGGACTCGCCACTGCCGGATTCGGCGCAGCATGGATGTGGTCGATCGGCTGGCTCGCGGGTCTCGCGGCGGTGATCGCCGGCGAGGAGCTCCTCGAATCGAGCTTCGTCATCGCCGCGGTGCGCAACGGACCCGAAGCCGCAGCCGAGCGCTGAGAGGGGCTAGCGATGCTCAGCGGGCTGCCAAGCCTCGTTCGAAGTCTCTGCCGGTCGGGTTTTGGAACGCGCGCAGGCCGAACTCGGGAAGGATCGAGAGCAGGTGATCGAAGATGTCCGCTTGGATCGCCTCGTACCGACCCCAATCGGTGGTCGTGGTGAAGCAGTAGATCTCGATCGGCAGGCCTTCGCTGCTCGGGGCGAGCTGTCGCACCATCGAGGTCATTCGTTCGTGGATGTCGGAGCGCGCGGCGAGGTATCGCTGTGCGTAGGCGCGGAACGTGCCGATGTTGGTCAGTACCCGCCGGTTGGCGCGGAGATCCATGTCGACGCCCTCGCGCTGATTGTGCTCGTCGAGCTCGTTCGTCTTGTCCCGGATGTAGTCGCCGAGTAGCTCGAAGGAGGCGAACCGCTCGACCGCGTCGTCTTCGAGGAAGCTGATGCTGCCGATGTCGATGAGGATCGCGCGTTTGATGCGGCGGCCACCCGACCGCGACATGCCGCGCCAGTTCTTGAACGACGAATTGATCAGTTGGTAGGTCGGGATGGTGGTGATCGTTTTGTCGAAGTTCTGCACCTTGACCGTGTGCAGGGCGATGTCGACGACGTCGCCGTCGGCTCCGTACTGCGGCATCTCGATCCAGTCGCCGACGTGAATCATGTCGTTGCCGGTGAGCGAGATGCTGGCGACCAGGGACAGCAGCGTGTCGCGAAACACCAACAGCAGGACCGCCGTCAAGGCGCCGATTCCGCTGAGAAAGAGGAGCGGCGACTGGTCCATCAGCACCGATAGAACCAGGATGATCGCGACCAGGTACCCCAGAATGGTCGCGACCTGCAGGTACCCCTTGATCGGTCGATCGCGGTTTGCCGGATTGCGCGAGTAGATGTCGTTGACGGCGTTGAGGAATGCCGCGACGCTGCGCATGCCGACGACGATCATCACCGACAGGGCGACGCGGCGGATGACGAGACCGACGTCGTCGTTGAGGTGTGGTACCAACGGCGCGCCGTACCAGGCGACCATCGCCGGCGCGATCGGCGCGAGCCGGTAGAACAGACCGGCTTCGTGCAGAGCGTTGTCCCAGTGGGTCTCGCTGCGAAGAGTCAGGCGCTCGATCCCGCCGACGATCCAGCGACGCGCGATCCACAGCGAGAACCAGGCGAGGAAGAGCAGCAGAACGCCGCCGCCGATCTCCGAAAGCAGATCGCCCCAGGCCGGCAGCTGCAGATCGAGCCGCTCGAGCGCTGCGCGCACCGAATCCATGTGAAGAGCGCGGGGCTACGCCGCCGCTTGCTCGCAACGGGCGATGGTTTGCTCGCGGTCGGGCGGGTCGGGCAGCTTCAACTTGTCGCGAAAGCGCCGACCCCGGGCGAGCACGAGCAGCGTGCGCAGAATCACTTCGGGCGAGCCGAAGGCCTTCTCTGGGGATTCGAACATGTTGAACATGCGCAGAAAGGCGCGGTAGATCACCGGGTCACAGCGGGTGCCGGGAAGCACGCCCTGTTCGAGGAAATAGGCGCGGATGCGGTTGTCGAGGCGGCGCGCCGGCCGCCCTTCGGCTTTGCGCACGGCGTCGGAGTCTGCCATGACCGATGCGCGATAGAACGGCTCGATCGCTTCGCGGGCGCGACGGTCGAGGTCGATCATTGCCGCCACCGGATCGCCGCCGCTGGCATCGAACGACTGCCCCATCAGGTCGGCGTGGATGAACGCTTGCGCGCAGCCGCGACCGTAGAGCGGGTTGGTGCAGTAGACGGCGTCGCCGAGCGGAAAGAAGCCCGGTGCCAGCGGCTGGCCTTCGACGACGAACGCGCGCTTGCGGTTGATCAGGCCACCCATCTTCTGGATCGGGTGCTGCGGGTCGCCGATCGGCTCGGCCCGCTCCGGATCGGCCCAGGGGGCGATCCCGGGAATCGCCGCGACCATCGCGTCGAAGGCTGCCGGCTCGGCGAGAATCTTGAGGCGCGGAACCGCCAGAGGGACGGCGAAGGTGATCGAGAAGGTGTTCTCGTCGGCAGGGAAGATCGCGTACTTGATCCAATTGTAGTCGGCCGCCGACGGATGCTCCGAGCGAGGCGGTTCCTCGGCACCTTCGCGCAGCCTGTAGTAGCGGGTGAAGTAGATGACGCCCGACGGCTTCTCTTCCTCTTCGGGCGGCGGGCAACCGATCTCCTGCAACCACACCGGTGCGCGCGAGCCGCGCCCACTGGCATCGACGACGATGTCGGCATGCACCACCCGCTCGCCCTCGGGGCCGTGGTAGCGCACGCCGTCGACGCGCGGCGGCTCGGCCGAGGTGAGCCCGTCGACCTTGACCCCGGGTATCAGCTCGACGTTGGGGTTGGTCGAGATGACCTGGCGGATGACCCACTCGAAAGTGGTGCGGCGGCAGCCTAGGGCGACGAAGTCTTCGTCGCCGGGGACGTACTCCATCGGCGGCAGCGTGACCGGCGGTCGCTCGAGCATGTCGAGCTCGCGCGCGCCGGCGGCGAGCAGACCGTCGAGAATGTCCGGATAGCGGTCGCGCAGCAACGAGCGCAGGCGGCCGAGGAATGCGTGCGAGTGGCGCACCTGAGGGGCGCCGCGACGCTGCCAGGTGGCGAAGGCCTCGTCGGCGGTCGCCACTGTGGCGTCGGGGTCGCGCTCGAGGAGGGTGACCCGGGCGCCTCGGTCGGCCAGAACGCGCGCCGCGGCGAGTCCGGTGATGCCGCCACCGATGACGATTGCCCGGCGATCGCCGAGGGACTGGGGGATGGATGTTTCTGTCACGGGTTCGGCTCCGCTGCGGTGCTGACAGGGGAGTCTAGCGCGAGCCGGTCGGTTGCGAAAGTGGTGGTTTGGTGTTGATCGTGGGCGATGCCGCGAGTGAATACGGTGGTCAACCTGCACGGCGTGCACACGTTGTTCGACGGCGACATCCAGCGTGTCGTCGACCTCGCGGTCGCCGCCGACGAGATCGGCATCGACTATCTGTCGTTGCCCGACCACGTGGTGATGGGGCTGGGTACCGACGCTTATCCATACGGCAAATTTCCGCTGCCGGAGACCTTTGCCTGGTTCGAGCCGCTGACCGTTCTGGCGGCGATCGCCGGGCGGACGCGGCGGATTCGCTTGTCGACCAGCGTCGTCATCGTGCCGCTGCGCCCTGCCGCGCTGCTCGCCAAGATCTGCGCCACCCTCGACCAGCTGAGCGGCGGACGCTTCGAGCTCGGCGCGGGGACAGGCTGGCAGCGCGAGGAGTACGAGGCCTGCGGGGTGCCGTTCGAAAACAAGGCAGCGAGGATGATCGACAGTCTGCGTGCCTGTCGCGCTCTGTGGAGTGGCGAGCGAGTATCGCTCGACACTGCGACGGTGCAGCTCGATCGGGTTTGCTCGGTACCGGCGCCGCTGCAGTCGGGGGGCGTTCCGCTGTGGCTCGGGATGGCGCCGACGCCGCGGGCGCGCGGCTGGATGGCCGAGCTCGAAGCCGGCTGGATCCCGATGGCGAACCAGCCCGAGGTGCTGCAGCCGGACATCGAGCGGATCTCCGAAGCGTACGAGAAGGCGGGACGAAGTGCCTCGGATGTGCGCGTGCGGTCCGGATTGCCGGTGCGCCTCGATCAGAGCAAGCGCCCCGATCTGGCGGCGACACTCGAGGGCATCGGCGCGGCGGCTGCGGTGGGGGTCACCGACATCGAGGTATTCGTTCGCCCGTTCATCGGCTCGCCGGACGCTGCCGAAGGCGTTCTGCGCCAGATCGCCGCGGCGGCGTGAGCCTCGGTCTGCTGCGAGGTGAGAAGGTTGCCTGTTGTATCCGAGGGCGGCGGGTTATGATTCGTGACGTGGTGACATCTCGTCCATCTCCTTCGCGTCGCTGCCGAGCGTACGTTTTCGTCGTCGCTTGGTCGTTGCTCGCCGTCTGCTGGCCTGGAAGCGTTCTCGCCCAGTGCCCTGGCGACTGCTCGGGCGATCGCCTGGTCACCGTCAGCGAGCTGATCCGCGCGGTCAACATCGCTCTCGGCGCTCTGCCTTTGAGTGAGTGCACGGCGGCGGATCGCGACGGCGATGGCACGATCGTCATTGCCGAGCTGATCGCAGCCGTCAATTCGGCGCTGCAGGGATGCCCGCCGGAGGACACCCCCACCTCGACGCCGACTGCCACAGCCACTGCGACTGCCACCGTTACGGTGACGGCGACTGCGTCGACGACCTCGACGCCGACCGCGACTCCGACTGCGACCGTCAACCTACCGCCGTCGCTGCAGTCTATGGAGGTCTACCGGAGCTTTCCCGAGCTGGAGATCGCGTACCAGATCGATGCGGTCGACCCGGAGGGCGGTGGAGTGACGTTCGCGGCGGCAGCCCTCCCCGACGGAGCGAGCCTGTCCGAGGGCGGATTGTTCTCGTGGACGCCGACCGCGGAGCAGATCGGCGCCTACCAGGTCGAGTTCGAGTGCAGCGACGCCGAGGGGACGACGGTCGAAGGGATGCTGCCGGTCCGGATCACCGAGCTCGATGCGTGCACGGTGGTGGACTGCGACCCGGCGACCGGCTGCAGCTCCGAGATGCTTGCGATCGATCAGAACTGTTGCGCCGAAGGGCCAGTCGAACGGGTCGCCGAGCCGGCGGCCGATTGTCCCGGGGGTCTGGTACTCTATGCCGGGCGCAACGACGCCGGGTTCGGACGGATGCAGAACTGCGACACGCTGCAGATGGAGCCGGGCGGCCAAGGCGGGGCGCATGTTCGCTTTCACGTCGAGGCGCGTTGCGTGAACCCGGACGGGCTGGCGCGGATCAGTGCCCGCATGGAGACCGCCGAGGTGGTGCTGTTCGATCGCAACAGCTTCTTCAACCTCCATCAGCGCGCCGACGGATACGCCGAAGAGACAGGCCTGCTCTACCAGCTGGAGGTTCCGGCGCCCGCAGCGCTGGTCGGTGAAGAAGCGCAACTGAGCCTGGTGTTGATCGACTCCGACGGCTTGCGGGTCGAGACGTCGCTGCGCGTGGTGTTGGCGACCGGCGTACAGGAAGACCTGCCTGATCTCGATTGAGGCTCGCTGCTGTCGCAGGCATAGGCGAGGCATGTGAACATACGCAAAGGGTGGTGGTCGCTGGCGCGACGGCGCCACTCTTTCTCAACCCGGAAGAAATGCCGCCGTGCGCTCGATCAGCCAGAACGATGCGGTGATGCCGATCGCGTAGGCGGTCGGCACGGCGATGCGCTTGGCGACGCTCCACGGCGAGGGGCCGCAGGAAGTCAGTCCGGCGGCGCTGCGCAACACCGCCAGCACCAGGGCGACGAAGGCCAGCTGGCCGAGCTCGACGCCGATGTTGAAGAAGGCGAGCGCGACCGGGATGGCGCGTTGGGGTAGTCCGACCTCGCTGAGCGCGCCGGCAAACCCGAGACCGTGCAGCAATCCGAACGAAAAGGCGACCAGCCACGGGCTGCGTTGGGCGAGATCGGGGATTGCGCTGTCGGCCGGCCGGAGGATCTCGCGGGCGACGAAGACGATGCTGAGCGCGATGGTCGCTTCCACAGGAGCGCTCGGCACGCGAATCCAGCCGAGCGCCGAGGCGGCGAGGGTGAGGCTGTGCGCGACGGTGAACGCGGTTACCGTGCCCACCAGGCGGCGCACGCTGCCGGCGAGCAAGAGGAGCGCGAGCACGAAGAGCAGGTGGTCGATTCCGAAGAGAATGTGCTCGACGCCGAGCACCAGGTAGGTGCGGGCGACTTCGAGCGTTCCAGGTTCCGCTTGCACCTCGAGTGTCGTCTCGCTCGGCGTCAGGCGGCTCGTCTGGGTGCTGCCGTCGGCGTGGCGGATGCGCGCGAGCACGTCGGTACGAGTCGATTCGAGTCCGCTGATCGCAATCTCGTGGCCGATCAGACCGGCGGAGCCACAGCGCGCGAGCCATCGCTCGATGTATGCGGCGTTGACCAAGCGCGCGCTGCGCGGGCCGCTGCTGCAATGATCGGGAAGCTCGACGTCGAGGCCGAGTCGCAGATCGCCCTTGGCGGGAATCTTCCACAAGACGTCGTAGACGCCGCCGCCGGCCTGGTTGATCTCGAGGTAGGCCGGGCGGACCTCGTGGGCTGCCGCCGTGCTTGCGCCGCACAGGGCGGCGAGTAAGGCGATCCGAGCGATCCTCTTCATTCTCGCCGAGCCGCCGGCATGCGGATCTCGATATCGTAGCGTTTGCGCAGCTCGGCGTTGAGCAGCGCGCGCGACTCGGTGCGGCGCTCCGCCTGCCAGTCGCGCGTCACTTCTGCGCGGACATCGCCGAGGGTCGCCGCCACTGCCGGCTGGCGCGCTTCGACGTAGACCAGATGACTGCCGAATCCGGACGCCAGCGGCCCGCTCCATTCGCCGACCGGCGCGTTGGCGATCCCGGCGGCGAAGCCAGTGCCGAATACACGGTCGATGTCGATCGGCGTCGCCTCCGAGAGTGCGGCTGGAAGGAGAGTGGGATCGCCCAGAGCGTCCGCGGCGCTGTCCGATCGCAGTGCCTCGAGGGCGCGCGCCGCGCGGTCTGCGGCAGCTGCGTCGCCGGCCGCCGGGTTGAAGTAGATCTGGCGAAACGTCGCGCGGCTTGGAATCGCGTAGGACTCCGCGCGGTCGCGCAGGAAGCTCTCGAGCTCATCCTCGGTCGGCTCGGTGAGCTCGATCAGGTCGTCGTTGAGGAATTCCATCTTCTGGCGCATGCGCCGGCGCACGATCAGATCGTCGCGGTCGAGACCGAGCGCCAGGGCTTCGCGGTAGAGGATCTCTTCGGTGATGTGCTGGTCGATCAGCCCGTCGAGCTCGCGCCGGGTCGGCGGGCGCATCCAGGTGCGAGCGAAGGTGTCGGCGAGGCGTTCGATGTCGATTTCGCCGACGACGAGTCGGTCGGGTGCGGCATCGCCCGCGGGGCCGATCGAGGCGTAGAGGGCGAACAATGCTGCGCCGCCGATTGCGAAGTGGACCAGTGGATCGCGCAACAGGCGGATCATGGCGCGTCGCCGGCGATTGCGACGACGAGGTCCCCGAGGTCGGCGAAGCGATCGACGATCGGACCGGCGCTCTCGATTTCCTTGCGGTGGCCGTGGCCGTAGTCGCAGCCGATGAACGGGCAGCCGATGGCGCGCGCGGCTTCCGCGTCGCTGGCGCGGTCGCCGATCATGATCACCAGTGTCGGCTGCAGGGCGTTCATCTGTGCCCGCAGCACGCCGACCTTGTCGCCGACCTCGTCGGCGGTGACCAACGGGGCGAAGAGAGCGGCGATCGAATACGTCTCGAGAACCGTTTCGATGTAGCGGCGGCGACCGTTGGATGCGATGCAGAGCCGGTAGCCTTGGTCGTCGAACGAGCGCAGGGTCTCGGCGACCGACTCGTAGAGAATTCCTCGGCGATCGGTGATCCTGCTGCAGTTCTCATCCAGGGTTTGCTGGTGCAGTCGCTCGAGCGCTTGGCGATCCGCATCGGGGAAGAGGTTGGCGAAGATGGTCGGTACCGGCCAGCCGATGTGCTGCAGGATCTCGCGGGTCGCCGGGATGCGGTCGAATGACCCCGGGTGTCGCCGGTTCACCGCTTCGATCGCCTGCTGGTAGGCCTCGCCGAGGAAGGGCTCGGAGGAGAACAGGACGCCGTCGAGGTCGAACGCGAGAAGTGTTTCGCTGGGCGCAGCCATGGTCAAACGACCATCCTCGCGGACCCGGCTGAGGGTCGCAAGCGGGTCGCGGCCCCTTACTTGACCCCCATCGGTCCGACCCTTAAGGAGGAATTCATGCACGCAGGCGCGCCTCCGGCCTTTGCCCTGATCCGAGTTCGCCGGGGAGAGCCCCGTCCGACCGATCAGGACTTTCTCGACGCCCTGGCCGAGGATCGCAAGCGCCTGAGCCTCCCGGCGGCCAACGGCAGTGCCGAGTTCGAGACAGCCGGGCCCTATGCGATCACCGTCGACGGCGACGATCTCGACGAGTACGTCGCTTGGGAGCGCTGACGCGCTCCCAGGCATAGGCAGGGGCATAGACAGAGGCACAGGTTGGTGGTCGCTGACGCGACACCAATTCGATACCGTCGCCTTGGCGACCACGATCCTTTGGCTACGCCTATGCCCGTGCCTATGCCTGGCGAAGCGGCCTGCCCTCCGAAGCTCGCAGAGCGTAGGGGGGAGCCTACGGAGTCAGTCGTTCCAGCATCCGCGGGAACGGGATGGTTTCTCTGACGTGGTGCAGGCCGCAGATCCAGGCGACGACTCGCTCGATGCCCATGCCGAATCCGGCGTGGGGGACCGAGCCGTAGCGGCGCAGGTCGAGGTACCACGCGAACGCTTCTTGCGGCAGATCGTGGGCGGCGATCTTGTCCTTCAGGGTTTGCCAGTCGTCTTCGCGCTGACCGCCGCC
>JAUIGL010000043.1 GCA_030430165.1 bacterium
CCGGCATCGGTCAGGGTCGACCAGGTCACTACTTCGCAAGTCGCGCTCGGCGTGCAGGCGGTGGTGCAACCGCCGCCGACACACATCGCGCCCTGACCGGTCCCGTTGAAGAGCACCGGCGAGGCATCGGAGATGAGCCCCGAGCGACGCACCTGGCTGATCGGCAAAGCCGCCGCCAGTTGGGTCGAGGTAAACGCCTCGTTCGGCGTCATGTTGTCGCCGATGAAGCTACAGGCGTCTGCAGCCTGAGTGATCGAGGCCACCAGCGAGTTGAGCTCCACGTCGACGATTCCCGCGTTCTGGTCGTCGTCGTTGCGGTGGGTGACCCCCATGTAGATCTTGGTGTTGTCCATCGAGCGCTTGATCACGACGGTCAACTGACCCTGCGCCGGGCCCGAAGGCACCAGCGAGGCCAAGACCCCGAGAGCAACCGCGGTCGCCATCGAGCTGATCGTTCTATTGAGCTGTTTCACGATACTCTCCGCTCCTGCACAATCCCCGCGTTCAAAGCCCCCGGTGGTATCCTCAGGGGCGCTCTTACGAGCGCCCCGCCGCCAGTCGCCGCAGCGACCACAACAAGGCCACTGCCAACATTCCGATCATCAGCATACCCGACGGATTGAAGGGCGATGCCACGACCGGGATCGGAGGACGAGTCGGCGTCACCGTGTTCGTCGGAGTACGCGTCGGCGTGTTGGTCGGCGTGTCCGAAGGGGTTGCCGTCGGCGTGCTCGTCGGAGTGTTGGTGAACGTGTTGGTCGGCGTGTTGGTCGGCGTGTTGGTGAACGTGTTGGTCGCCGTATTGGTCGGCGTGTTGGTCGGCGTGTCGGTCGGCGTGTTGGTCGGCGTGTTGGTCGGCGTGCTCGTCGGAGTCGCCGTCGGCAGCGCTCCCGGCACGTTCTGCTGCCGGCTGACCGCGTTGATCACGTTGCTGTTCGCATTGCCGCAAACCGCTTCATTGACGCCAACGCCAAAACCGGAGAGGCCGACGTTGAGCGACTGGAAGGTTTCGACATCAAAGGCAAAGAAGATCGTCGAGCCGTCGACGCCGCCAAGCGTCGAAGTGGCGCTGGGGATCGTGACGATGCCGGCCCCGGCAGGGGTACCGCAGAGGTCGATCACCGTCTCGAGGTCGGTCGTGGCGCCGAAGAGGTAGCTGGCCACGTTCATCCGGCCGCACTGGGTACCGGTGGTCGACAGCGGCTCGAAGAGCTGCATTGCCGGAACCCCGCCGCTCGCCGTGCTGGCATCGGTCATTCCCGCGTAGGTGACCACTTCGCAGGTCGCGCTCGCGGTGCAGGTGGCGTCGCAGCCGCCGCCGACGCACATCGCGCCAGCGCCGCCGTTGGCGCTCCCGTTGAACTCGACGGTCGATGCGTCGGAGATGATTCCGGAGCGACGGACCTGCGCGATCGGCAGGGCCATGTTGAGAACGGTCGAGGTAAACGCTTCGTTCGGCGTCATGTTGTCGCCGATGAAGCTACAGGCATCAGCCGCGCTGGTGATCGATGCAACCATCGAGTTCACCGCCACGTCGACGATCCCCGCGTTTTGGTCGTCATCATTGCGGTGCGTCACCGACAAGTAGACCTTCGTGCTGTCGCTCGATCGCTTGATCACGACGTCGAGTTGCGCCTCGGCAACCTGCAGCATTGCGCTACTCAAAACCAGCGCCGCACCCACCGTCAGCTGAGCGAGTCGGACTACGAAACCGTTGACCCTCATCATCTTTCACCTTCTCCCCAGGCTAAAGGGACCGCGCACCAACGCCGGACCCGCACCCAATTCTGAGCCGAAATCACCGCGTCGTCTTAGCATCCGGTCCTGCCGCTAGTCAATCACAAATCGGAAAGTATCTGGGAGGCGCGGGACCCTGAATTTCACGACCCCAGCGGCTATGGGCCACGATTCACGGAAACGCCGTTCTATTAATGCGGGCCGGTGTGCGACAAAGTCTGCGCGCCGGCAACTGCGCGTGTCGCAATTTGGCGACGTGGCCCATCCCTGAAGAAATGCCCGAGACGGAATTACCACTGGTATGCCGATTGCTTCATCTGATAGGACTATGCATTGTATCTCGATCGTCGAAGCGCTGCTGAGCAGGCGAAGGGGAGCGGAAGTGGAGCGGATGGGTCGCCGGCTAAGCCGGATCACGGAGGGCGTCGTGGCCGTCGCCGCTGTGCTGACGCTGGCAGCAGCTGCGGCAGGTGGCCAGGAAGTTCGCATCATCGAGCGCTTCGCCGGCGGTAGCAACGGCGACGGCGGACCGGCGCTGGGCGCCTCGATGGAACCGATCGGCGTCGCCGCCGACGGCGATGGCAACGTATTCGTAGCCGACCAGCTGTCGAACAGCGTGCGCCGAATCGACGCCGTCACTGGCGTCATCAGTCTGGTGGCCGGCAGCGGCGGCCAGGGGGCGACCGGCGACGGCGGACCGGCGACCGAAGCGACGCTGCGCGGCCCGTCGGACGTCGACGTCGACGACGACGGCAACGTCTATATCGTCGACCGCGGCAACCACAAGATCCGCCGCGTCGACGGCACCACCGGCATCATCACCACGGTTGCCGGCATCGGAACGGCCGGTTTCTCCGGCGACGGTGGCGCGGCGACCGGCGCGCAGTTCAACAACCCTACTTCGATCGCCCTCGACGGCGAGGGCGGATTCTTCGTTTCCGACGTCACCAACGACCGCATTCGGCAGGTATTCGCCGGCGGCGGCATCCGCACCTACGCGGGAAACGGCGAGACCGGCAGCACCGGCGACGGCGGACCGGCGAGCAACGCGCGCCTCGGCCGCCCCTGGGGGATCGGCCTCGACGACAAGGGCAATCTCTACTTCGCCGAGCTGCTCAACCAACGGATCCGTGTCGTCTACGCGCAGGACGAGACGATCGATACCTTCGCCGGTACCGGGTCGTTCGATTTCTGCGACAACGTACACCGCAGCGAAGCCTGCTTCCGCAATCCGACCAACGTCGATTACGATGCCGGCAGCAACGCGGTGCTGGTCTCCGACACCGGTAACCACCGAATCCGTTCGATCTCCCTCGACACCGACTTGATCACCACGATCGCCGGCGGCAATCGCCTCGGCGGCTTCCCCTTCGGGTTCGAAGGCGACGGCGGATTGGCGATCAACGCGAAGATGCGGAGCCCCGCTGGCGTCGCCTCGCACCCGGTTCACGGCGTCTACATCGCCGACCAGGGCAACCTGCGCATCCGCCAGATCTTCGCCAACGCGATCATCGACACCATCGCCGGCAACGGCAACCTGCCCTCCGGAGGCGACGGCGGTCCCGCCTTGTCGTCGAAGCTCAACGGCCCGGCCGCGCTGACCACCAACGCCCAGGGCAACGTTTACATCACCGACGTCTCGAACCACCGAATTCGCGTGGTCGACGCCTCGGGTATCATCGACACCCTCGCCGGCAACGGCGAGGCCGGCTACAACGGCGACAACATTCAAGCCACGCAGGCCCAGCTCAACGCTCCTACCGGCGTCGCCGCGGCCGACGACGGAACCGTCTACATCGCCGACACCACCAACAACCGTGTCCGCGTGGTATCGACCTCCGGCATCATCGATACCATCCTCGGCGACGGCGAGTCGGAGTCGGATGGTGACGGCGGCCGTGCCGACCTCGCCTCGACCCTGCGCCCGCAGGGAATCGCCTACTGGCAGAACGGCAGCGGCAGCGAACGCTATCTGTACGTCGTCGAGCCGCTCAATCAGGTGGTTCGCCGGGTCGACCTCAACGCCAATCGAGTGATCCGTTTCGCCGGCAACGGCCAACGCGGCTTCTCCGGAGACGGCGGTGCAGCCACCAACGCCAAGCTGGCGCTGCCACTCGCCGTGGCGACCAATCCGGCCGGCGACCTGTTCATCGCCGACGCCGGAAATCACCGCATCCGCAAGGTGTCGAACGGCACCATCACGACCGTCGCCGGCAACGGTGCGTTCGCCTATTCCGGCGACGGCGGGCTGGCGATCTCGGCAAGCCTGGCCCTTCCCGACGGCGTCGCCGTCGGACCGCTCGGCAATCTGTGGATCAACGACTCCGCCAACCTCCGTATCCGGGTGGTCAAGCCCGACGGAATCATTCAAACCGCGGCCGGCACCGGCACCCAGACCGGTAGCATCGACGGCGAAGACGGCAACCCGCTCGACAATCTCGGCAACGGCGGACCGTCGGTCCTCGCCAGCTTCAGCCAGCCGAGCGGCGTCGCCGCCGATGCCGACGGCAACGTCTATATCGCCGACTCGCAGGCCGACACGGTGCGCTGGGTCGAGGACCTCTCGACCCTCTTCGAGGCGGCGCCGATGAACGAGGTCTACGGGCAAGTGCGCCACGCGACGACGTTCCAGGCGATTCCCGGGGTCAGCGTCGACTTCATCGGCCCGACGCCGATGGACCCGGTGATGACGGCCAGCAACGGCTCGTTCAGCGCCACCGAGCTGACCGGCTCCACCTGGCTGGTCGAGCCTTCCAAGAGCGGCGGTTTCGGTGCCGACGCGGTCGGCCCGCTGGACGTCTCCTACGTGCTGCAGTTCCTCGTCAATACGCGCGACCTCACCGCCGCCCAGCAGCTTGCCTGTGACGTCACCGGCGACGGTACGGTGAGCCCGTTCGACGCTTCCGAGATCATGCAGCGGGCGCTCCAGGACCCGCCGTTCGACGAGCCCTTCAAAGCCGCCTCCGTATGTAAATCGGACTTCCACTTCCTGCCCAACGCCGACCCGGCGTTGAACCAGACCGAAATCGAGCCGATGCTGCAGGGCGGCAACACCTGCCAAAAGGGCGCGATCCAGTACAGCCCGCTCGCCGGCCAGCCGGATGGCCAGGACTTCCAGGCGATCGTGATCGGCGACTGCACCGGCAACTGGCGGGCAGGCGGCTTGGTCAACAGCCTGGCGGCACTCAGCACGCGGCGCGCTCGACCGAGCTCGGTCGTCCTCGGACCGACCCGGGAAACGCGGCGGCGCCTGCGCATTCCCGTTTCCATCTCGGGCGATACCGACTTCAATGCGTTCGAGCTCCACCTCGACTACGATCCCGCCGCTCTGCGACCGATCAAGCCGCGCACCCGCGGCGTCGCCAACGGCTCGATGATCGCCTGGCGCGAGCCCGTCCCGGGTGAGCTCCGATTGGCGATCGCCAAGGGCGCACCGATGTCCGGCCCGGCGCGCGCGCTGGTCGTCGTCGACTTCGAAATCCTCTCCCGATCGCGCCGCGCCACCATCGAGCACGCGAGCGCCTTCATCGACGAGACCCCGGCTCCGGTCAGCTTCAAGCGCCGGCGGCGGCGCTGATCTCGAGGGAGAACCACAGGATGACACCAATGATCCGACAGTCGAGAAACGTCCTGGCACTTCTGGCCCTGACCACCTCCGCGTCCTTCGCGGCCACCGCCTCGCTGCCGCAGGGCGCAATGCTCGCGGTGCCGAATCCGAACGTGCGCACCGTCGAGGTCAGCCTCGACGACGCCAGCAACGTCGAGGCCCTACTCTTTCGCATCCAGTACAACCGCAGCATCGCCGCCGCGACCAGCGTCCGAGCGACCAGCCTGGTCAACGGGTGCGCGGTCGAGGTCAACACCACCGAGCCCTCCAACGAGGTTCAGATCAGCATGGCGTGTGCCGACGCCCTACCGAGCGGCGGCGCGTTGTTCGAGATCGATTTCGCCGGCGCCAACCCGGGCCGCACCGACCTCACCTTCCTCGAGTGCATCCTCAACGAGGGCTCGCCGGGCTGCGACGTCGTCCATGGCGACCTGCTGGTGACCAACTGCGCTCTCGATATCGACGCCAGCGGAAGCGCCGCCGCCAACACCGACGGCGTATACATCTACCGCGCCCTGCCGCCGAGCTTGCAGATCATCGTCCCCACCGTATTCCGCGAGATCTTGCCCAATATCCCCAGCGACGAGGTCATCGAGGACAACATCAACACCGTGATCGACCTGCTCGACGTCGATAATCGCGGCGGAGCGCAGGCCAACACCGACGGCGTCTACATCTACCGCGCCCTGCCGCCGGCCCTGCAGAACATCGTGCCGCCCGACTTCCGCGTGATCGACCCGTCGATTCCGTCCGACCAGGTAATCGGCAACAACATCAACTCGATCTGCCCGCAGTAGCTCCCAGTGATCCGCAAGCGCCGTCGTACCTTGCGTACGTTTTGGCGTTTTGTGGCACTCTCGGCCACCGCAGACCCTTCGCGCCGCGCCGGCTCTCGCCTTTCCTCTTGCCGCGCTGGAATCGCCGTGGTATGCAATCGGCGGTTTTTGCCGCTTGACCACAGCGTCGAGCCGCGGGTTTATGGTGGAGATGATCTAAGGGGGCTCATGTAATGAGCAGGCTCAAACAACGCGCCCTATCGGTGGTGTCGCTCGTATTGTTCGCGGCCACCGCGTTTGCAGGCACCAACAGTGCCGTCCTCAGCGTCGGCACGACGGTCGCCGACCAGGGCGAAACCGGGGTCGAGGTTACGATTTCGGCCGACACGGTGACGCCGCTCGGCGCTTCCGGTGTGACTTTCTCGATCCTCTTCGACGTGAGCCTTTGCCCGCATCTCAGCAACCTCGACGTCACCAACGCCGGTCGCACGACGGGCGTGGCGGAGCTCTCCGGGATGGGCTGCCCGGGATCCGGTTCGGCGATGTTCAACATCGCCGGCACCCCCGGCCAGGAGGTCCTGCCCGACGGCAGCGGCGCCATCATGACCTGGGTCTTCGACCTCGCGGCAGGCGCGCCGACTGGCATCTTCCCGCTGACTCTCAGCGACGCGACCATCACCAGCGGGCCGCTCACCATCCCGACGACTCTCAACAACGGGCAGCTCACCATCAACGGCAGCGGCACCCCGACCGTACCGGTCCCCACCGACACGCCGACGGTCGAGGTTCCCACCGACACGCCGACGATCGAGGTTCCCACCGACACGCCGACCCAGGTTCCGCCCACCGACATTCCGACCGAGGTACCGCCGACCAGCACGCCGAGCGAAGTACCGACCGACACGCCGACCGAGGAACCGACCGACACGCCGACCGACGGGCCGACCAGCACGCCGACCGCCACCGCGACGGCGTCCGATACTCCGGAAGACACGCCGACCCCGAGCAACACCGCGACGGCAACCGAGACACCGACGGCTTCGAATACGCCGACCGCCTCCAACACGCCGACCAACACACCGATCCCGGCACCGCAGATCACCGGCGGCGCCAGCAACGGATCGACGGCGGTCAACGGTACTGCCGCAGCCAACGCCAACATCGAGATCATCACGGTTCCCGGCGGCGAAGTGCTCGGCAGCGCCACCGCCGGTGGCGACGGCCGCTTCTTCGTCGCGCTGAACCGGCCGCTCGCGGCACCGGAAGAGATCCAGCCGTCCGACACCACCAACGGGTTGTTCGGCAACGTCGTCAGCATCACCGCGCCTCCGGCAGCGATCCCCGCGGTCGACCCGATCGGCGCGGCGATCCTCGTCATCCTGATGGCAGGCGGTCTGGTCTGGCGATTGCGCAGCGCGCGTCAGCCCTGACCGCGCTTTACAGACGGTTTCGATCCGGGGGGATGCTCATTAGAGCATCCCCCCTTTTCGTTGATCACGGCCGAGCCGCCGCATCCCTTGCGGTGCGTGAGCCGTTGAGCTTTGCAGAGACTCTAAAGGAAGAGGGCCGAACGTGAGCGAAGAGAGCAACCCGCTGGTCTGGATGGACCTGGAGATGACCGGGCTCGACCCGGAGAGCGACACCATCATCGAGATCGCAACCATCGTCACCGATGCCGCGCTCGAGATCGTCGCCGAGGGACCGGTCATCGCCATCCACCACGACGACGCGGTGCTCGCCGCGATGGACGAATGGAACACCGAGCACCACGGCGCATCCGGTCTGACCGCGCGGGTGCGTGAGTCGTCGATCGACCTCGCCGAAGCCGAGCGCCAGACCCTCGAGTTCGTGCGCGCCCACACCGGCAAACGCGCCTCACCGCTGTGCGGCAACTCCATCTGGCAGGACCGGCGCTTCCTGGCGCGCTACATGCCCGAGCTCGAGGCGTACCTGCACTACCGCATCGTCGACGTCAGCAGCATCAAAGAGCTGGTGCAGCGCTGGTACCCCGAGCTGACGCCCGGGTACGAGAAGAAGAACACACACCTGGCCCTCGACGACGTCAGGGAGTCGATCGAAGAGCTGCGCCACTACCGGCAGACGGTGTTTCGATGAGCGACAACCTGCCGCCGAGCGAGCCCCTCGGCAGACCGGTGCGCCTGGCGGTTCTTCTCTCGGGTGGCGGCACCACCCTGCAGAACATTCTCGACCGTATCGAGAGCGGCGCGCTCGACGCCGAGGTTCGCATCGTCGTGTCGTCTCGTCCCGGGGTTCGCGGCATCGAACGCGCCAACGCCGCCGGCATCGACGCCGCGGTCGTACATCGCAAGCAGTACGAGGACGGGCGGTCCTTCAACGACGCCCTCCACGCGGCGCTCGACGGTTACGAGATCGACCTGGTCGTGCTCGCCGGGTTCATGAGCCTGTTCGAGCCCCGCGACCGTTTCCGCAACCGCGTGATGAACATTCACCCGGCTCTGATCCCCGCCTTCAGTGGCGCCGGCTTCTACGGGCACCGGGTCCACGAGGCAGTGCTCGCCGCCGGCGTCCGAGTCTCGGGATGTACCGTTCACCTGGCCGACGACGAATACGACCACGGACCGATCATCACTCAGAAGACGGTGCCCGTGCTCGACGACGACACTCCGGACAGCCTGGCGGCGCGGGTGCACCTCGCTGAGAACGACGCCTACCCAGAGGCAATTCGACTCTGGGGAGACGGCAGGCTGCGGTTGGACGGCAACCGGATTCGGATTGCCGCCGAGTGATTCCGGCTCAGCTGGCGGCTGACTCCGCTGCCGGCTTGTCTCCCTCTGGAGCGGCTACCGCATCTTCGTCCTTGCCCGGTGCTTCGCCGGCGCCCGACTCGCTGGCGCTCTTGCCGGTGCGCGGCTTCTTCTTCGCCGGGGCCAGCAGAACCCCCATCATCCGGCCTTCCATGCGCGGATTGCCCTCGCGCGTACCAACCTCCTCGAGGGCATCGCAGACCTCGAGCAGCTTCTTGCGCCCGAGATCCTGATAAGCCATCTCGCGGCCGCGGAAACGCAAAAGGAACTTCACCCGATCGCCGGCCTCCAGGAACATCTTGGCCTTCTCGATCTGGCGCTTGATGTCCCCCGTGTCGGTCCGATAACCGAGCCGCAGCTCCTTGACGGTGGTCGTCGAGGCCTTCTTCTTGGCCTCCGACTCCTTCTTGTGCTGCTGGTACTTGTACTTCCCGTAGTCGAGGATCCTGCAGACCGGCGGCTGCGCGGTGGCTGCGATCTCGACGAGGTCGAGCTGCGCCTCTTCGGCGCGTTGGATGGCTTCGGCGATCGGGACGATTCCGATCTGTCCGCCATCCGGTCCGATCAAGCGGACCTGGGGGGCCCGAATCTTTCGATTGATTCGGTGCTGCTCTTCCGGTGGGGGAACGTAACGGGGACCTCTACCGCGATATGCCAAATGACCTCCTTCACGTGCAGGCGGTAGCCTACACTGTCGATCCAGGCCCGGTCAATTGGGATTCCGCGCCCGAAAACGCGTTTCAGGAGGTTGCGATGCTTGGCCGCCGCGGCCGTTTCGCGGTAACATCCGCCAATGAAACAGTGGTTTGCGCTATCCGCAATCGGCAGCAATCGCCCCGGCATCGTCGCCGATTTGTCCGAGCTCATCTACGAATGTGACTGCAATCTCGAGGACTCGAGCATGACCGTCCTCGGCTCCGAGTTCGCGGTTCTGCTCCTGCTCACCGGCCAGGGCGAGGACATCCGCGAGCGGCTGGCCAGCGCCTGCAAGCGGCTCGAGTGGGAAAAGCGCCTGACCGTATTCTTCCGCCCCCTCGACAGCGATCCCGCCACGCTGCCCGAAGCCCTCAGCGCGCGCCATTTTCGGCTTCAGGCGACCGGCGCCGACAAGGCCGGGATCGTCGCCAAAACCGCTCGCTGCATCGCCGATTTTGGTATCAATATCAGGCAGATGGACACCCAATCGCGCCCCGAGCCCAACTCCGGCGCGCCGATTTATACGATGAAGATCACGATGGACGCGCCCGCCGACGTCGACGAGACCGCCCTCCGGGAGCGGCTGGAGGGGATCGGGCGCGATCTCTACATCGACGTAACGCTCGAAGCCATCTCCGACTAGCAGTCGGCAGCGGTTTAATTCGACGCTTCGCAGCTGCCACCACGGCGTGGTACGCTGCGCCAAGGAGGTACCCCCCAATGTTCGGTCTCGGCGCAACAGAGTTGATCGTGATCCTGGTGATCGCGCTGGTCATTTTCGGCCCGGGCAAGCTGCCCGAGCTCGGCAGCGCCCTCGGACGCGGCATCAAGGACTTTCGCAAGTCGGTCGAAAGCGACGACGAAGCCACCGCCAACCTCGAGGGCGAAGCCAAAGTCGAAAAGGAAGCCTGACCGCCCGCGCGCTTCGGCGCGGCGCCGCGGCCCCCGCGCCGTGACGATCGATCGGACGATAATCGCGACGCTGGTCCTCGTCTGGGCCGGCTGCATCCTCGCCGTCGCGGCTCCGGCAGAGCCGTCCGACCCCGGTCAGGTTCTCGAGTATCGCCTCGCCTGGAACGGCATCTCGGCGGCGGACGCTACGGTCGAGATCCGTCCCGAACGGATCGGCTCGCGCCGAACCTATACGATCGAGGCGCGCGCCCGCACCAACCGTTTCATCGACCTGTTCTATCCCTTTCGAGGGCACGCGCGCACCATCTTCCTCGCCAACGACCGAACGCCTTTGCAGTTCTACTACGACCGCAACGTTCGCGACGTTCACTACCGCACCGTCGTCGACTTCGACCACGACGACAGCCGGGCGCGCAGCGTCTACGAGAAGAACGGGGTGACGAGGAAAAAACTCGATCTCCCGCTGAGCGAGCTCTTCGACCCGATCACCGCCGTCTTCCACGCCCGCCGCGGCTCCTCCGCCGTCGGCACCGAAGCCGGGTACGACATCTTCACCGGCGAGTCGCGCTATCGCGTCGAGCTGCGCATCGACGGACAGGGCACCATCACCGTGCCAGCGGGCCGCTTCGATGCGCTGCGCATCACGCCGACGGTGATGAAAGTCTACGCCGACCGGCGACCGCCCGACCCGCGCCTGAAGAACGCCACCATCTGGGTGAGCCAGGACCCGGAGCACCTCCTCCTGCAGATCCGCAGTGAGATCTTCGTCGGCGCCGTGACTCTCGACCTGGTCTCGCGGGCATTGCAACCGTGAGCGCCGAGTCCCCGGCCGTCAGCGTCGTGCTGCCATTTCGCAACGCGGCTTCGACGCTGGGAGAAGCGCTCGCATCGATCGCAGCCCAGTCGCGCACCGACTTCGAGTGCATCCTGGTCGATCACGCCTCCGAGGACTCGTCCCGCGACATCGCCGAGGCGATGGCTCGCTCCGACCCCCGCTTCCGCGTCATCGGCTGCGACGGCTCGTTCGTCGACGCTCTCGATCGCGGGGTCAGCACCGCCCGCGCACCGCTGATCGCCCGCATGGACGCCGACGACCGCTCGCACCCCTCGCGCTTCGCGATGCAGCTCGAGCTCATGCAGACCAACGCGGACATCGGAATGACCAGCTGCCTGGTCGAATGTTTCCCCCGCGCCAACCTCGGCCCCGGCATGCGGCGCTACCAGCACTGGATCAACTCGCTGGTGACGGACCAGCAAATTCGCAACGCGATCTTCGTCGAATCCCCCCTACCCCACCCGTCGGTGGTATTCCGGCGCAGCCTCTACGCGAAGGCCGGAGGCTACCGCGAAACCGACGGCCCGGAAGACTACGATCTGTGGCTGCGCATGATCCTCGGCGGCGCCCGGGTCGAGAAGGTGCCCGCCGTACTGCTCGAATGGCGCGAGTCCGACAGGCGAACCTCGCGCGTCGATCCGCGCTACGGCAAGGATCGATTCTTCGCCACCAAGGTCCGACATTTCCCGAAAGCGGTCGGCACCGATACGCCGCTGCAAATCTGGGGAACCGGCCCGACGGCGCGCCGCTGGGCGCGCCAGCTGCTGTCTCTCGGCTACGAAATCCGCCGCTTTGCCGACGTCATCGAGAAGCGCGTCGGGCGCACCGTGCAAGGCATCCCGGTCGAGTCACCGGCGGCGATCGACCCCGACCACGGCTTCGTTCTCGCCGCAGTCGGGCTGCTCGGCGCGCGCGCCCTGATCGAAGCCGAGCTCACCGGCCGCGGCATGGTCGCCGGACGCGACTATCTCGCCGTAGCCTGAATCGCCGTCTCGACCCGTGCGTCGGCGGGCAACGGTCACAGCGTCTCCATACAGCCGCGGCAGAGCCACACCCGCGTGCGCCGCGGCTTGTCACCGAGCCCGACGAAGGCACGCTCGCCGCGCTCGATCGCCGTGCCGCAACGCTTGCACTTGGCGGCTCGGTGCAACACCAGCTCGTTCCAACCGTAGATGTCGTCCAGGCTGCGGTCCCAATTCGGCCGCGCCGACGTTCCCGCCTTCCCCGCCTGCGCCAGCTTGCGCGCATTGCGGCTGACGTTGCGCGCCAGGCCGACCGAGTCGGTGACCACCTTGTCGAAATCGCTGACGACGTCGTCGACCAGCTGAAATGAATCCTCGAGGACGCTGCGGATCAGGTGCGACACCGTCAGCCGCCGCCGTTCCGCCTCTTCCTTCAGGGTCGTCTCGAGATCCTCGGGAACCCGGGTCTGGATCAGCCGGTCCTTGCGCGGACGGCGCCCAGAGGCGGCCTTCTTGGTTTTGCGCGGTGCGTTCATCGAAGTTTCGTCCTACCAATCTGCCTCGCGACCATTCGACCCCGTGCGAGTTTCGCGGGCAAGCCCCGATATCGGTTGCAATACAATGTCATCTTTTGTAATACAGATCTCGAGCGGGATCCACCGCCCCGAAAAAAGGGAGGAAAATCATGGAAGCAGCGAAGCACTCCAAGCAGACGGTCGAGGGGCCGATCGACGAGGTCATCCACGCAGTCGAGCAGATCCACCGCACGGTCGCAGACGTGCCGTTCGAGATCCTCAATCGTCTCGGCGTCATGGAGCGCTCCGCCGACGAGATCAAGCGGATCCACGACGATTCGCTCACCGCCATCTACACCGCGGTTCGCGAGGTCCATCACGAGTTGACCGATCTCGCCGACGGGCTCGTCACGCAGGGTGCCCCGGATCACGAGCAGAAGAAGGGGCGACGCCGGTCCGCGGCATGAACGATCGGGAGTTCGACGCCAACGCGGTTCGAGACGCGATCGTGCGCGAGGGGCTATCCCTGCTCGCGCACGGTCTTCTCCTGCCTTTCGGACGGCTGGCTAGCGGAGCGCAACCACTGCGCAAGCAGGAGCTGCGCACTCTCGTTTTCGTCCACGGCCTGGCAGCGAATCGATCGGGCTTCCTACCGATGCGCGGCTACTTGAGAGCCCTCGGCTATTCTCGCCAGCTCGCCTTCAACTACCGCAGCGCGGGCTCGATCGAAAAGGTCGCGGTCGGTTTCAAACGGGCCCTCGAGACCCAGGTGCAGGGCGGGCGCATCGACGTCATCGCCCACTCGATGGGAGGGCTGGTGGCTCGCACCTACATCCAGCAGCTCGGCGGCGAGCGCCGGGTCGATCGCCTGGTCACGCTCGGCACACCGCACCACGGGACCCACGCAGCCAACTTCATTCCATCCGGACTGGTGCGGCAACTGCTGCCCGGGTCGCAGTTCCTGGAACGCCTGAATCGCCTTGCCCCGCCGCTGCAGGTGCAGACGACGTCGATCGTCGCCGGTCGAGACCTGCTCGTCCAACCGATCGAATCGGCGCACTGCCCGTTCGGCAAGACGATCCGTTTCGACGACCTCGGTCACATCGAGCTGCTGTTTCGCCCGCAGGTCTACGCCGCCGTCGCCGCCGAGCTGGCGCAGCCGCGCCCGCCGCACCGAGCTCTGCAAGACACCTCGATCGCAGCGCTCAGTCCCGCTGCGGCCGATTGAATACTCGGTACAGCGCCGGCAGCACCACCAACGTCAGGAGCGTGCTCGAGACGAGCCCGCCGATCACGACGGTGGCCAACGGCCGTTGCACCTCGGCCCCGGTGCCGGTGGCGATCGCCATCGGCACGAATCCGAAAGACGCTACCAGCGCCGTCATCAGCACCGGCCGCAGTCGGGTCACGGCGCCGCGCACCACCGCATCCTCGACCGAATGACCGCTGTTGCGCAGCTCGTTGATGAACGTGATCATCACCAACCCGTTGAGCACCGCGACCCCGGACAGCGCAATGAATCCCACCGCCGCCGAGATCGAGAACGGCATGTCGCGCAGCCACAGACCGACGATTCCACCGCTCAGCGCCAGCGGCACCGCGGTGAACACCAGGAGTGCGGATTTGATCGAGCCGAACGTTCCGTAGAGCAAGGCGAAGACGATCAGGAAGCAGATCGGCACGACGACCGCGAGGCGGCTCTTGGCGCGCGCCAGGTTCTCGAACTCGCCGCCCCAGGCCAGCCAGCTCCCCGGCGGCAACGACACCTCCTCGGTAACTCGCCGCTGCGCCTCGGCGACGAACGAGCCGATGTCACGACCGCGAACGTTGCTCTGGACGACGATGCGCCGCTTACCGTTCTCTCGGCTGATCTGATTCGGTCCTTCACTCACCACCAACTCGGCGACCGCCGACAGCGGCAGGTAACGAACCGCGGCGCGACCGATGTCGTCGCCGTTCAGGGCCAGCTCGACCGAAGGTTGGTCCTGGTGCGACAGCGGGATCGGGAGATCCTCCAGCATGCCGAGGTTCTCGCGAAACTTCTCCGGCAACCGCACCACCACATCGAAGCGTCGGTCGCCTTGAAAGACCTGACCGGCGGCGCGGCCGCCGATCGCCACGCCGACCACCTCGTGCACGTCGGCAACGTCGAGGCCGTAGCGCGCGATCGCCGTGCGGTCGACCTCGATCGTCAGAACCGGGGCGCCGGTGACCTGCTCGACGCGCGTGTCCGCCGCTCCGGGAATCGATTTCAGCACTCGCTCGACGTCGCCCGCCACCGGTAGCAGTCGGTCGAACTCGTCGCCGAAGATCTTGACCGCGAGGTCGGCGCGGACTCCGGCCAGCAGCTCGTTGAACAACATTTGGATCGGCTGGGTGAACTCGTAGGCGTTGCCCGGAACCGTGTGCACCAGGGCCTCGATGCGCTCGGTCAGATCGGCCTTGGTCTCGGTGGGATCGGGCCACTCGTCGCGCGGCCGCAGAATCAGAAAGGTGTCGGACACATAGGGCGGCATCGGGTCGGTCGCGACCTCCCCGGTGCCGGTCCGAGAGAAGACGAAGGCAACCTCGGGCAACTCACGCAGCTCCCGCTCGAGCGCGCGCTGCATCCTGGTCGCCTGCGACACCCCGGTGCTGGGGATACGAATTGCGTGAACCAGCAGGTCGAGTTCGTTCAGGGTCGGGGCGAACTCCTGCCCGAGTCGCGGGAACAGGCTGGCCGACGCCGCGAACAGGACCGCGGCGGCGAGGATCACGGGGTGGCGCCAGCGCAGCGCCCAGCGAACCAAGGGCTCGTACAATCGTTTCGCCCAGGCGACGAAGACGTTCTCGCGTTCGCGCACCTCGCCGGTGACCAACAGCGCCACCATCGCCGGCACGAAGGTGAGCGACAGCACGAAGGCCGCGGACAGGGCGAAGATGACGGTCAGCGCCATCGGCTGGAACATCTTGCCCTCGACGCCGGAGAGGGTCAGCACCGGGATGTACACCGTGATGATGATGGCCTCGCCGAAGGCGGTCGCACTGCGCACCTGCTTGCTCGCCCGGAAGACGGTATCGACCCGCTCCCGCGTCGTCAGCAGACGACCCAGCTCCGCCTGGCGCTCTGCCAAGCGCCGCAGACAGTTCTCGACGATGATCACCGCCCCGTCGACGATCAGGCCGAAGTCGATCGCGCCGAGGCTCATCAGGTTGCCACTGGTGCGGGTCTCGACCATTCCGATCGTCGCCAGCAACATCGACAGCGGGATCGCCGCTGCGGTGATCAGCGCGGCTCGGATATTGCCGAGCATCAGGAACAGGATGACGATCACCAGAACCGCGCCCTCGACCAGGTTGTTGCGCACGGTGCGGATCGTCGCGTCGACCAAGCGGGCGCGGTCGAGCACCGTCTTGGCGACGATGTCGGGGGGAAGACTCGCCTGCACCTCGGCCATTCGCTCGGCGACGGCGCGAGCCACGGTGCGGCTGTTTCCACCGAGCAGCATCAACGCTGTGCCGAGGACTACCTCCTCGCCGTCCTCCGATGCGCTGCCGCCGCGCAGCTCGGCGCCAATCGCCACCGATGCCAGGTCGGCGATGCGAATCGGCGTACCGTTGCGCTCGTCGACGACCACCTGGGCCAGCTCGTCGAGCGTGCCGAGGCGTCCTTCGGCGCGAACGATGTAGGCCTCGCCGTTGTGCTCGATGAATCCGGCCCCGGTATTGAGATTGTTGCGCTCCAAGGCGGTCAGCAAGTCGTGAAAGGTGAGGCCGAAAGACGCCAAGAGCCGCGGGTCGGGTTGCACCTGATACTGCTTGACGTAGCCGCCAACGGCGTCGACGCCGG
The DNA here is from genome assembly GCA_030430165.1 of bacterium. Classification (GTDB taxonomy): domain Bacteria; phylum Desulfobacterota; class Binatia; order HRBIN30; family CADEER01; genus CADEER01. The sequence goes on from JAUIGL010000043.1 coordinate 16,656, forward strand.
CGACGCCCGCGACCATCTTGAGCTGCGGCCGAATGATCCAATCCTGCACGGTTCGCAAATACGCGCCGAGCTCGATTTCGCTGCGCAGCAGCTCCCCCTCGGGCGTCAGGTAGGTACCGTCTCCCTGCCAGCCGACCTCGCCCGTGCGCACCTCGGCGCCGCGGCCTCCGGGATGCCGGTACTCGACGGTCCACATGAAGATCTCGCTCAGTCCGGAGGCGATCGGCCCCAACGCCGTCTCGACACCGGGAGGCAAGTGGTTGGCCGCGGCCCGCAACCGCTCGCCCACCTGTTGTCGGGCGAAGTAGATGTCGACCGCGTCGTCGAACACGGCGGTGATCTGGGCGAACCCGTTGCGCGACATCGACCGCGTGTAGTCGAGTCCCGGGATCCCAGCGAGCGCGGTTTCGAGGGCGAAGGTCACTTGCTTCTCGACCTCGACCGGCGACAGCGACGGGGCGACCGCGTTGATCCGCACCTGACGGTTGGTGATGTCCGGAACCGCATCGACCGGCAGCGACGGCAAGAGAGAGGCGCCGTAGGCGGCAAAGGCCGCAACCACGACGACGACGAGCCCGCGGCGCTCGACCGCAAACCGGAGAATCGCTTCGAGCATGACGATCCCGTCCTAGAGGCCTGGCCGGAAAGTGGCTTCGTAGCGAAAATCGTCAGCCGCCGCGAGCGCAAGGAGCTGGGCGCGACGGCGTATCGGGCGATACGTCGAGCGCTCGGCGACGCAGCGATCGCGGATGGATGACGATTTGCAGCAGGAGTCCATTTTTCGGCCAGGCCTCTAGTGCGCGTGGCCGGCCTCGCCCTTGGCGAGGTCGGCCTTCACCAGAAACGAGTTCGCCGCCGCGTAGCGTTCGCCCGCCGCGACGCCGGAGGTGATCGACGCCAGGGTGCGCCCAACCGCCCCCACCCTCACTTCACGCGCGACGAAGGCACCTCCCTCGTCGACGAAGACGACCGTGTGGCCGTCCATCGAGTGAAGAGCGCTGCGCGCCACCACGACTGACGCGGCCAGCGGACGCGACACCCGGGCAACGACGAACAGACCCGGGCGCCACAGGCCCGCCGAGTTGTCGAGCACGACACGGGCGGTCGCGGTTCGCGTCGCCTGATGCACGACCGGAGCAACATAGGAAATGACTCCCTTCGACTCGAGCGCACCGTCGAGAGTCGACAGCTGCACCGACTGCCCGACCGCGATACTCGGCAGGACCTTCTGGTAGACGCCGACGTGCACCCAAACCGTCGACAGATCGGCGACCACGAAGGCCGGGGTCTGACGCGAGATCGACTCGCCGACGGCGACGTGGCGGTCGATGACGACGCCGTCGAAACCGGCAACCAGATCGTAGATCGCCAGGTTGTCGCTCTCGATCCGCGCCAGCACTTCGCCCTTGCGCACCGAATCCCCGATCGACTTGCGCACCGAGATCACCAACCCCGGAAAACGCGGCGCCAGATGCGCGACCCGATTCGGATTGGGCCGAACCTCGCCCGGCAGCTCGATCTCGACGTCGACCTCGCCGGCGGCGGCAACTTGCACCGCCACCCCGTGCTCGACGAAGTCGGCGACGCTGAACTCCTGCTGCGAACCGTGGTCGTCGTGCTCATCCGACGCCAACGCGCCGCCAACTAGTGCGAACCACAGGAACGACACCGCCACGCTTCTCAGCACAGTCTCTCCTCGCAGTCTCATGGCCGCGCCGCACCTTCCTCGATCGGCTCTCCGAGAAGCCGCTCGATGTCTGCGCGCGCCCGGTGGTAGGTCGCCAGAGCCGCCAGCTCGCGGCCGCGCAAGTCGTAGAGCGTGCGCTGCGCATCGAGGACGTCCAGGTAGCGGAAGGTTCCGCGCCGGTATCCCTCGCGGGTTCCGTCGAACGCCTCCTGCGCCGCGGGAAGCGCGTCCTGCTGCAGCGCCATCGCCTGAACGAAGGCGGCGGCGAGCTCCTGGTAGCTCTGCGCCAGGGCGGCGCGAACCGCGAGCTCAGCCGAATCGCGGCTGGCCCGAGCGGTTTCTACATCCCGCGCCGCGGCCAGCGAGCCGCCCTGGTTGCGGTCGAAGAGCGGCAGAGGAATCGACACCCCGACCACGAACGCCACGTCGTCGCTGTCGCTGAAGTGGCGCCCGGCGAAGCGAACCGTCGGGTCCGGGAGACGCATCGCCTCGGCCAGCGACAGACGAGCCTGTCGCTCGGCGAGCTCGGTGCCCACCGCGCCAGGTCCGGATTCGAATCGACACGGCCCACCAGCTCGGAAAGATGCGGCGGCTCGACCACCCCACTTCGCAGATCGCCTCGCACGCCGGCGAATCGGGGAGCCCGCCCGCCCCACGATGCCGCCAGAGCATAGCCCGCTGCGTGCACCGCGCGCTCCACCCGCATGCCGTCCAGCTGCACCGAGCGCAGCACCACTTCGGCGCGAACCTTCGCCACCGGCGGCACCGCGCCGGCGTCGACTTGCCGCGCAATCGACTCGACACCGGCACGCGAAACCTGCTCGAGCTCGCGCACCAGATCGTAGCGCTGTTGCGCCTCGAGGAGAGTGACGAACGCTTTGGTCGCCGCCGTCAGGACGTCGATACGGGTCGAAGCATAGTCCCAACACGCCAGATCCTCTTGCAGGTTCGCCACCCGCTCGCGCTTGGCGATCTTGGCGCCGATCGGCACCAACTGTGAGAGCTGCACCGTGGTCTCGGTCTGCTCGACACCCGACCGTTGCCCGGTTCCGCCGAAATTCTCGACCTCGACGTCGAGACCCGGATTCGGCAGCAGCCCGGCTTGCAGGGCGCGCGCCTCCTGAGCCCGCACAGCCCAGGAGGTAGCCGACAGAGCCGGGTTCCCGAGCAGCGCGGCACTGAGCGCCTGGCGCAAACTCAGCTCGCCGGTGGGCTCGGTCTGCTCGGGCTGCGCGGAATCCGACGCCTCCGCCGGCGGATGGACCGCTGCCAAGCCGTCGCACCAGCTCTCCTCCGGCGAGGTCGAGCCGGCTCGTGCCGCCGATGCCGACAGGACGAGCGCCAGTGCCGCGAGCATCGACCTGGTTGTCCTTGGGTGATTACGGAAACGATTCTGAATCATGTGCGTCCTCGAACAGGCGTAGTACGACCGCGGCTGCGAACGCCGGCGCCACTGACGCTGCGCCGCCACCGGAGCATCCGGCCCGCACGTATTCGATCGACGACGAGCGGCTGCCGGCACCACGGCAGAGCCACGGTCACAGCCAAAACCGGCGAGTGTTGCGCTATGCGCCCAACTCGACGGTTACTGGGTACAGCGGGAGGAACGGCTCAAAGGATCAGAACTACCGTACGCTGAGACCGCAACACCTGCGCGACGCGAGCGTCGACCTCGGATCGATCCGCGACCGAACGACGCGCGGCAGCCCTGCCGACTCCGCGACACGAGGCAGCCGGAAACAACGCGAGGATAGCCCGATGCCCGGAGGTATGCCCCGCGCCCGCTTCGACGATCGGAATGTCGGTGCAGGAATGGCGCCCGAGCTCGCTGCGGTCGAGGCCGGTGGCGCCGCCGTGGTGGCGTCGCACCTCGGTCCAACAATCCGACTCACCGTGCGAGATCTCGATGGTGGCATGCCCGTCGTCGGCGACGCACAGGTTCCAGTGAACCGCGCCCGCACTTCCGGCGCCCGCCGATAGCATCGCGCACAGGATCGCCGCGACGTGGCGGCACAGCGCTCTTCGGGTAGCTCGACTCGGCATCGAACCACAACGGTAGCAGAGTCGGCGCGGATTGACAGCCTCGACCTCGCAAAGATCCAGAGGGGCAGCCCCATCCAGCGTTCGCCCTCGCCTCATTCCGCGGATGGCCGAGCTCAGACGAAGGTCGCAAAGACCTCGTCCGCCACCATCAAGCCGCGCCGGCTGAGGCACCAGCGCCCGCCGGTTTCCTCGAGGAGTCCGCGTTCGCGCATCGCCTCGCATTGCGGGAACGCAGCGGTGAGCGACGTGCCGAAGCGCGTCGCGAACTCGGACGCATTGATTCCGTCGAGGCAGCGCAAGCCGAGAAAGGCGAACTCGCCCTGCAGCTGGCTGGCGGAGAGGTCTTCACTGGTCGCGCGCGCGTCGCCGCGCCGCTCGACGCCGGTCATGTATTTTTCCGGGCCGCGCTCGTTGCTCGCCCGCAGCCGCAGATCCGGTGCGAACGAGTGCGCGCCGGCGCCGACACCGAGATAGGGGTGCAGTCGCCAGTAGGCGAGGTTGTGCCGGCACTGGCGACCCGGCTTGGCGTAATTCGAGATCTCGTATCGGGCGAAGCCCGCGCTGGCGAGAGCGCTGCCGGTCGCCTCGTACATCTCCACCTCGACGTCCTCGGGCAGCTGTCGCAGCTCGCCGCGGGCGCGCATCGCGTGGAAGGCCGTGCCCTCCTCGAACGTCAGGTTGTACGCCGACACGTGGGTCGTGCCGAGGGCGATTGCCCGGTCGAGATCGCGCCGCCACCCGGCGACGGTCTGCCCGGGCACCGCGAAGATCAAATCGACGTTGACGTCGTCGAACCCAGCCGCCTGCGCGTCGCCGACGGCGCGCACGGCGGTGGCGCCGTCGTGGATTCGTCCCAGGGTCACGAGTAAGTCGTCGTCGAACGACTGCACTCCGAAGCTGATGCGATTGACCCCGGCTTCGCGAAACCCCGCCAGCTTGGCGCGGTCGACCGTTCCCGGGTTGGTCTCGATCGTCACCTCCGCCGCTTCGTCCACCGTCCACGCCGCGGCGACGGTCTCCAGCAACGAAGCAATCGAGCGCGGCGAGAACAGAGACGGGGTCCCTCCGCCGAAGAAGATCGTGCCGACCCGCGCGCGCCACTCGGGCCGCGCCGCGGCGTGCTCGAGCTCGCGGCGCAGCGCGCCGACATAGCGGGCCTCCGGCCAACGCCGAACCGCGTGCGAATTGAAGTCACAGTAGGGGCACTTCGAGTCGCAATAAGGAATGTGAATGTAGAGCGACAGGTCCATGAATCTCAGACGTTACACGGCAATGGCCGATCGGTGACCGAACCGTGACAGCGCCACAGCTATGATCTTCCGATCAGGCTGGAAAGAGAAGCAAGCCCTCACTTGCGCATGAACCCTGCCTTGGAGCCAAACATGTCCAACACCGTAGTCCCCAAACATTCGAAGCTCACCCCGGCCTCTTCGGTGCCGTTCTGGGGAGTGCACCTGGCCTGCTTCCTGGTGTTCTTCACCGAGTTTTCCTGGTCCGCCGTCGGCGTCTGCGTCGCGCTCTTCTTCCTGCGAATGTTCGGCATCACCGCCGGCTATCACCGCTACTTCTCCCACCGCAGCTTCAAGACCGGGCGCACCTTCCAGTTCATCCTCGCCGTCCTCGGCACCATGTCGGTGCAAAAGGGGGTGCTGTGGTGGGCGGCCAACCACCGCATCCACCACAAACACTCCGACCAGGAAGGCGACATCCACTCGCCCACCCGAAACGGTTTCTGGTGGTCGCATCTCGGCTGGATCCTCGGCGACGAGCACGAAGAAACGCACTACGACCGGATCCCGGATCTAGCCAAGTACCCCGAGCTGCGCTGGCTCAACGAGCACTTCCTGGTGCCGCCAGTGGCACTGGCGGTCGCACTCTATCTGGTCGGCGGAATGAGTTGGCTGGTCTGGGGCTTCTTCGTCAGCACCACCATCCTCTGGCACGCCACGTTCACCATCAATTCGCTGTCGCACGTCTATGGGTCGCGCCGCTACGAAACCAGCGACACCAGCCGCAACAACGTGTGGCTGGCTCTGCTGACCATGGGCGAGGGCTGGCACAACAACCACCACTGCTTCATGAACTCGACACGTCAGGGATTCTTCTGGTGGGAGATCGACACCACCTACTACATCCTCAAGGCGCTCTCCTGGGTGGGCGTCACGCGCGACCTGATCGAGCCGCCGGCACGCCTGCTCAACCACGAGCCGCTGCCCTCGGCGATTCCGCTGACGGAGGTTTGACGGCGCCCGGCGCGGGCCTCAGACCTTGGTGACGTTGCTCGCCTGGAGGCCCTTCTCCCCCTGGCTGACCTCGAACTCCACCCGCTGCCCTTCGTGCAGGGTGCGAAACCCGTCGCCGGCGATCGACGTGTAGTGAACGAAAACGTCGTCGCCCTCCTCGCGGGTGATGAAGCCGTAGCCCTTCTCGTTGTTGAACCACTTGACCGTCCCGAGCGACATGACAGCCCCTCCAATACGCAGCTGCTGAGCGAGTAGCAGAATTAGCTCAGCTCAGGCAAGGGGCGACGCTGCTTAATACCCGGGAGGCCGCGAGACCTACATCAACGAGCCGCCGTTGGGGCTGAGAACCTGCCCGGTTACCGCTTCCGCTTCCGGGCTCGCCAGATAGAGCGCAGCGCCGGCCACTTCCTCCGCCGTCGCCAGGCGGCCGCTCGGCGTCTGGGCGACGAAAGCGGCGCGCAACGTGTCGGGGAGATCCGCCAGCATCGGCGTGTCGACGAAGCCCGGCGCGATCGCGTTGACCTGGATTCCGAGATGCGCCACCTCGCGGGCCACCGACTTGGTGAAGCCGAGCACCGCCGCCTTCGCCGCGCTGTAGTCGGGAACCCCGGCGAGGCCGGCGAGGCCGGCAATCGACGACATGTTGATGATGCGGCCCCGGCGCCGCACTTCCATCACTTTGAGCGCCTCGCGAGTGCAGTGAAACGTGCCGTCGACGTGGATGGCGAAGGTACGCCGCCAGATCCCGTCCTCGAGGCTGGTCGTCGCCGCCAGGGGTGTCGACACCGCGCCGCTCGCGCGCTCGGCGAGCTGCGCCTCCATGTTGGCGACGACGTGGGGTTCGAGGAAGAGCGCGCCCGCATTGTTGACGACGATGTCCAATCGGTCCCAGGTGCCGAGAAAGCGCGTGAACATCTTGAGCGCGGCGCGACCGTCGGAGACGTCGGCCGGAACCGCCATCGCCATGCCGCCACGCGACTCGATCGCGTCGACGGTCGCTGCGGCAGTCTCATCGTCCAGATCGTTGACCGCCACCCGAGCACCGCACTCCGCGAACCGCAGCGCGATCGCCTTGCCGATTCCAGAACCGGCGCCGGTCACCAGCGCGACCTGGTCCTCGAGACGCATCGGCTCAATACACTCGTACGTAGAGCAGGTAGTAGATCAGCCAGCCGCTCGCCGACACGTAGAGCCACATCGGTAGGACGTAGCGCGCCAGCTTGCGGTGGGCGACGTAGTCGCGCTTGCGCAACGCCAGGTAGAGCAGGCGAACCACCAACGGCGCCAGCACCATCGCCAGGATGATGTGGGGCACCAGATTGACGAAGTAGAAGGTGCGCCACGCGCCCTCTCCCGGAAACGGCTTGGAGCCGTACATGGCCCAGCGCGTGACGTAGAAGACGAGGAAGAGACCGGCGAAGGTCGACGCCGACAACATCGCCGAGCGGTGCCGGTCGATCTGCTTGTTGCGGATGAAGTACCAACCGACCAGCAGGCTCAAGCCGCTGACCACGATACACGCGGTGCTCAGCACCGTCAGAGTCTGTAGGGACACGGCTCAGTCTCCCGGACCGCACTCGAGGTCGTGCGGTCGGTATCGCTCGCGCAGCTTGAGCTTGCCGGCGAGGTCGCGCAAGGCAGTGCGAATCCCCTCCTCCAGCACCGGGTGATAGAAGGGCATCTCGAGCGCGCGCTCCACGCTGAGCTGGCTCTGCACCGCCCACGACAGCAGGTGCGCGGTATGCTCGACGCGCGGTCCGAACATCTCGGCGCCGAGCAGCACGCCGCAGTCGGCGCTGGCATAGATGCGCACCAAACCGCTGTTCTTGCCCATCACACGCGCCCGCCCCTGGTCGTCGTAGCTCACCTCGCCGATGACGACGTGGTCGAGGTCGAGGTCGCGATAGGCGGCCCCGGCGACCGCGATCTGCGGATCGGTGAAGGTCACCGACAACGGCGTGCGGCGGAACTGCGCCCGGACATCCGGGTAGCGCGCCGCGTTGCCGCCGGCGATGTGCCCCTCGTCGCTCGCTTCGTGCAGCAGCGGCCGCCCCGCGCTCACGTCGCCGGCGATGAAGATCGGCGAATCGCCGCATTGCATGGTCCGCGGGTCGAACAGCGGAACCCCCCGTTCGTCGAGCACCAGGCCGCTCCGCTCGAGCCCGAGGTCGGAGAGATTCGGGCGCCGGCCGGCGGCCGACAGAACCCGCTCGAACACTTCCTCGCCCTGCGGCTCGCCGGCGACGCTCCACGACAGACGGCAGCCTTCGTCGACTGGCGCGGCGGAGACTTCGACGCCGAGGTGTAGGTCGAGCTCGGCTGCGAAGACCTCGGCGGACTTGGCGGCGATCGCCGGGTCGGTCGACTGGCCGAGCCGAGCCGTGTGCGAAAAGAACGACACCCGCACCCCGAGCCGCGCCAGGGCCTGCCCCAGCTCGAGACCGATGATGCCGGTCCCCAACACCGCGACCGACGCCGGCAGCGCGTCGAGCTCGAACACGTCGTCGTTGATCAAAACCCGATCCCGCACCGGCTCCAGATTCGCCGGAACGATCGGCGTCGAGCCGGTGGCGATCACCACCGCGCCGGCTGCCAGGCGGGTGTGGTCGTCGATCTCGAGAACGGTCGGCGCGACGAAGCGCGCACGGCCGCGAATCTTCTCGCCGTCGGGAATCTCCTCGACCGACTCCACCACGAAACCGACGAAGCGATCGCGTTCGCTGCGAACCCGCCGCAACACCGCCGCGCCGTCGATCTCGGCCCCGGAGACCCGGATCCCGAACTGGCCGGCGTTCGCCACGTCGTGCGCGAGATCGGCGGCAGCGATCAACAACTTCGACGGCATACAGCCGACGCGCGCGCAGGTGGTCCCGTACGGACCGTCCTCGATCATGACGACCGATGCGCCCGCGCGCAGCGCCTCGCGCCGGGCGCCGAGGCCGGCGGTACCGGCACCGATGATCGCAACGTCGACTTTGCGCTCGATCATCGGGTTCGCTCCCGACCGCACAAACAGGCAACCGAGGCGGGGGCCGCGCTACACACTACCAGCAGAGCACGGCCAGAGTGCCGTCCGGCCTGCGACAGTCCATCCCGACGTGAACGCCCTGTTGCTCTTCTCCATCGACCGGCTCCGGCTCTTCGAAGAACATCTTGGACTCGTCGCGGGTCAGCAGCGTGCCGATCACCACGAGCCCAGCGAAAATGGCGATACCGCCGACGACATAGAGAGTGATCTCAGCGGCGCTATCCGCCTCTGCCCGCTTCGGCGCGGCAAGCGAGAACACCAGAGCAACCGCTACCAGGACCGCGGACAACTTTGCAGAAGGGCGTTTCATTGGATCCTCCCAGGAATCGTGAAGCGATGACGTTACTAGAAGCTACCTGCAAATGTCCAAGACCGCTATGACCTTTCGGCCTCCTCCCGCAGCGGCACCAGCCAGGGGTGCGGCCACAGCCAGTTCCAGGGGGCGCGAGAGAGATCGACGCTCGAATCGACCAGCGGTTGCGACCGTCTGCCGTTCAGGCTGACCCGGGTATCGGCATACACCGCCACCTCGCGTCCCTCGCGCTCGTAGCGCTCTCGGACGTAGCGACTGAACCGCCACAGCATGTCCGGCCGAGTCGCCACCCGCCGCGCCTGCTTGGGGCTCAGCATATCGCGCGGGTGGACTCGCCAACTCTCGCCGCTCTCGAGATCGACCACCCGCATGACCACCGACCCCGACTTGCTGCGCAACATCATCCGCCAGGCCATGCGGTGGCCCTCTTCGGTCCAGTTGGAGTCGCCCGGGTAGAGGAAATGCCGCAACGGCAACAGCGCCTGCACGATCAGGAAGACCGTCAGGAACACCGCTCGAGCGCCGGCGAAGGGCGGCCCCTCGGCGACCGCCGCCGACGGCGCGACATAGTCGCCGAGAAAGCGCCCGATCCTGGTGCGCTTCAATCCGGCTCGCATCTCCTCACCGGGGAAGAAGAAGAAACAGAAGGCGATGCCCATGTAGGGGAAGATGCCGATGCGGAAGGTGTACGAGTTGAACAGGTGAAAGAACACCGACAGCCCGACACCGATCCAGCGTGTTCGACGCCAGAGCAACAGCGGCACCACCAGGCCATCGAACAGGACGCCGCCGTAGACCAGCACCCACTTGAACCACGGCTGGACGTAGAGCGGACCGAGCACCGGGTAGCCCGCCTTGGCCCGCATCCAGATCTCCATCGGTCGCGCCGCCAGCCAATCGGCCGAGAGCTTGGCCAGGGCCGCGTAGAAGTACACGATGGCGATCAGAGCGACGAAGATCAGCACGCACCAGCGCGGGCAGAGGGTCGATCGCCGCACCCGCCCGCTTTCGACGTCCCACGACAGGTCCCGGTTCGCCGGCACCATCCACATCAGGACGCAGAGCAACACCAACAGGTAGTAGTGGTTGTTGTAGCTGGTCGTCTGCCCCAGATAGATGAGCGTCCACATCACCGTGAACACCCCCATCGCCGTTCGGTAGTACGCGCCGACCATGACCAGCGCCCCGGGCAGGGCCATGGTCGCGTAGTAGGCGTACATCCAATCGCCGGGCAACGGACGCAGCCAGCCGAAGCCGATGTGGGGGAAGGTGTAGTCGGGAGCGACGTAGACGTTGGTCACCCAACCGGTGGCGATCGAGCCCGCCGACTCGAGAAAGATCAGCAACCCGAAGACGACCCGGAAGGCGACCAGGGAGCCGTTGTCGACCGGAGCCGACAGCCAGTCAGAGGCCGAGCGGAGGGACATCGGGCGCTTCCTCGAGCTCATCGACTCGGCAAGCTAGCGAGTTCTCTCGCGAGGTCCAACCGAATGGACAACCACCCGGCGGATAGATACTATACAACTATCACAACTGGAGATCCCCCATGAGACAGAGAATCCTGTGCGCCAGCCCCTCCGCCATCGCCGGCGCAAGCGCGATCGCGGTGTTCGTCGTCCTCGCGAGCCTGCTGGCCGGGTCGGGCCTCGAGATCGCACGGGTCGCGATCCTGGTCGCGGTGGAAGCGAATCTGGCCTGGCTCTGGGTCGTCACCCTGGCCCTGAACGAGACCATTCCCCCATCGCAGCGGCCCGCCTCAGTGCGCTTCCGGCTCGTCGTAATCCTCACCGCCGCCTACACGGCGACGTTCATCCTCGCCCCAAACCTGCTCCCCGATTCGATCTGGGCCTTCGCAACACTTCACCTGGCGGCGATGGGCGCTTTTCTACTGGCGCTGCGCTTCCTCGCTGAGAATCTTCGGCTGGCCGAAGCGCAGAGACGGCAAGAACCGCTGCCCACGGCGACTCCGGTACTGCTCAGCTCGCTCGGCGGCATGCTCGCCGTACAGCGGCGGGTCAATCGGGTGTTCGCGGATCTCTGTGATCACGGCGCATCATCCAGATGAACATCGACGGCACCAGATACAGCGCCAGGATCGAAGAGCCGCCGACGCCGCCGGCGATCGCCGTTGCCATCGGCGGCCAGAACCGCCCGGCGAAGTAGATCAGCGGCACGAAGCCGCCGATCGTGGTCAGCGTCGTCGCCACGATGTGGCGGGTCGCGCCGAGAACGACATCGCGCGTGCACTCGGGGTCGCCGCTGCACGCCGCGCGACTGCCGCGCAGCGCGGTCAGCACGACGATGGCGTCGTTGATGGCGAGTCCGACCAACCCCATGGTGCCGACGATCGCGACGAAGCCCATCGGGTAGCCGAACATCCACACGCCGAGCAGAGCCAGGCCGACGCTGAGCCCGGCGACGACGAAGATGATCAGCGCCATGCGAAAGGAATTGAACGAGAGGATGATGGTGCCCGCCATCACCATGAACAGCGGTAGCGCGAAGGCCGCCAGCCGGCGCAGGGCTTCGCTGCGCTCGGCCGCCTCTCCGCCGAACTCGAGCCGATAGCCGGCGGGGAGCTGGTAACCGCTCTCTGCCAGCCTGCGCCGAAAGTCCTTCAGGGATTCGTCGATCAGCTGGTACGGCATCAGCGTCGCCGACACGGTGTTGACCCGCACCCCGTCGAAACGCGCCAGCACCGAGCTCTGCGGCTCGAGGTCGAAGTCGGCGACGGCGGCGACCGGGACGCCGCCGATCGGATCGCTGACACCGCGCGCACCGCCCGGGATCAGTCGCATCGCATCGATGCGGTCGAGCTCGCCGCGTTCCACCGCGGCAACCCGCACCCGAACGTCGATCTCCTCGCTGCCCTCGAGCACCGTCGCGCCGACGATGCCGTCGAGGTTCGCCTGCAAGCGGCCGGCGACGTCGCGCAGCGACAATCCCGCCAGGCGAGCCTCGTCCTCGTCGATACGCAGAACCAGCTTGGGCGTGCCTCCCGCCATCTGCGCCCGGGTGTAGGTCACTCCGTCGGTCTGCGACAGAATGCGGCGCAGGTCGTCGCCGATGGCCCGCAGAGTCGTCGGGTCGGGCCCGAACACACGCACCTCGATCGGCGAGCCCACGGGGGGTCCCTGCTCGAAGGGCAGCGCCCAGATCTGGGCCTCGGGGAACTCCGCGATCAGCTGTCGCTGCAGCCCGGGCAGGAGCCGCTCGGTGGCCTTGGCCGACACGGTGGTGACGAACCCGCCGGCGAAGCTCGAGATCCCCTCTTCCGCGCCGATCATGTTGTAGTAGACGCGCGGACTGTCTTCGCCGATGAACCAATGGCTCTCGACCACCGATTCGTGCGCCTGGATCGCCGCGCGAACGCGCCGCGTGACCGCCTCGGTGGCGTCGAGCGACGCCTGCGGTGCGAGCCGGATCTGGACCTGGAACTGGTTGCGGTCGTTGGCGGGAAAGAACTGCTCGACCAAGGTGCGACTCACGGCGAAGCCGAGCAGCGGCAGAATCAGCGAAACCGCGACGCCGATCCACGGCCGCCGCAGGCAGATGTCCAGGGTGCGCGCGAACCGGCTGGTCAACCACGCGCTCTGATAGCCGTCGCGCCACCAATGCCGCGCCTCGCGCTCGGCCGACGGGCGCAGCAAGTAGCCGGCGAGAGCTAAGATCACCGTCATCGAGAGGAAGAAGGAGCTCGCCACCGAGAGGCCGACGCCAGCCGAGATCGGACCGACGAACTCGCCCGCCGCTCCCGGCATCAGGATGATCGGCAGGAAGGCGAGCACCGTGGTCACGGTCGACGCGAGAAGCGGCACGAAGAGCTCGCCGACCGTCTCGGCGACGGCGTCGCCCGGGCTCACTCCGGCGCGAACCCGCGTCGAGTACTCCTCGACGACGACGATCGCGTTGTCGATGAGCAGTCCGAGCGCAATGATCAGGCCGGTGATCGAGGTCTGGTGGAGCGGAAAGCCGAGAGCGCTGAACTCGGTCAGAGCCATCAGCAGCGTGAGCGGCAGCGCCGTCGCCACCACCAACGCCGGGCGCAGACCCATCAGGAAAACCAGCACGCTGACGACGATCAGCCCCGCCATCACCAGGTTGCCGACCAGCGTGCTCAGCCGCTCCTCGGTGTAGACGCTCTGGTCGAACACCGTGCGCAGCTCGATGCCGCGCGGAACCTGGGTGCGGAACTCGTCGAGCACTGCCCGCGCGCTCACCGCCCACTGATCGACGCGTCGATCGGGCTGCATGGTCGCCGCCACCGCAACCCCCGGCAGGCCGTCGATGAGCGCGATGCTCGGCGGCGGATCGCGCACGGTCTTGGCCACCACGGCGATGTCTCCGACGCGAATCAGACGCCCGTCCGCCGAAGCGAGCAGCGGGACTTCGCGCACCCGCGCCAACGAGTCGAGCTCGCCGGCGAGCTCGAGAAGAACCTGATTGCCGTCGTGCCGCACGACACCGGCGGGGACTTTGGTGTCCGCGGCGCCGATCGCCGCTGCCACCTGCGCGACCGACAGCCCGGCCGCGGCGAGAGTCGCCGGGTCGATGGTGACGCGGATCTCCTCTCGCGGCTCGCCGAAGATCTCCACCTCGTCGGTGCCGACCAGGTTCTGCAAGCGGTTCTCGAGCTCGGTTGCCAGACGCGACATCAGGGCGATCTGGACCGGCCCCTCGGCGACCCAGACGAAGGCGGCCAGTACCGTGGTCGCGGTCGGGGTCTGGTCCTTGAAGACCGAGCGTCCGACCCCCTCTGGAAACGCGGCTCGCGCGTCGGCCAGCCGGTCGCGCACCTTCGACCAGATCTCGTCGACGTCGTCCTCGTAGAAGTACTCCTGCAGCTCGACCTGGACGACGGACACGCCCGGCCGCGACACCGAAACCAGCTCGCGGACCTCGCTCAGCTCGAGTATCCGGGCCTCGATCGGGTCGGTGACGAGGGTGTCCACCCGTTCCGCGGTCGCTCCCGGAAAGAACGTGGTGATCGTCGCGAAGCGCCGCGCCAGCGTCGGATCCTCCTGGCGCGGCAGGGTCTGCAGCGAGGCCAACCCCGCCACCAGGATCAGCGCGACGCAGAGGACCGTCAGTCGCGGGTTGCGGTAGAACAGATTGGCCATCGCCTCAGCGGTCGACCGCGCGCACCACCTGGCCCGGAACCACCCGCTCGACCCCGTGCACCGCCAGCCGCTCGCCCTCCTGCAGCGCGCCGCGCACGTAGGCTCGATCCGGCTCGACGTAGACGATCTGCACGTCGCGCCGCTCGACGACGTGGGTATCGTCGCGCGCAATCAGAACGAAAACCGACCACAGGCCGCGCCGGCCCTCGGTGAGCGCTGTGGTCGGCACCCAGTAGCCGCTTTCTTCGACTTCCGAATCCAACGTCATCCGCGCCACCGCGCCGTCCACGACCGCGACCGGCCCGATGAAATCGAAAACCGCCTCCGCAGTGCGCGTCGCCGGATCTACGGCATCGACGACCGCGCGCAACTTTGCCGGCAGGCGACGACCTTCGGCCTCGATCTCGTAGGTCTCGCCGATCCGCAGGCGCCTCACCTGGGTCAACGGTACTCCGATCCGCGCCTCGCGTCGCTCGTCGATCAGCGCCAGCACCGGCGCTCCGGCGGCGATGACGCTCCCTTCGTCGAAGTAGCGCCGCGTCACCGTTCCAGCGTAGGGCGCCGTCAACACCGACAGGTCGAGCTCGACGTCGATCTGGTCGGCCTCGGCTTGCGCCGCGGCGATGCGCGATCGCGCGGCCTCCAGCTGAGCGCGCAGCGATTGCTCGCCGAACAGCGCCTCGTCGCGCTCCTGCGCCGCCGCGACACCGCGCTCGAACAAATCGTCCTGGCGCTTGCGAGTCGCCGACGCAAGCTCCAGCCGTGCCCGAATGCTATTGAGGTCGGAAGTCGCCGACTCGAGCCGGGCGCCCACCGCACGGCGGTTGGCCTTCAACTGCCGAGTCGTCAATGCGGCGAGCTCCTGTCCCTCTTCGACGCGCTCGCCGACATCGACCGTTACCCTCTCCAGGCGACCGCCGCGTTCGAAGCCGAGCTCACTGCGCCGCCGGCTGACCACGCGCCCGACCAGTCGATCGCGAACCCGCAGCGAATCCTCGCGGCGCAGCTCGACGCTGGCCACGGGCAGGAGCTCGCTGGCGGGCGCGGCGGCGCCGACGAGCGCCAACAGCACCATCGAGGCGGCGGCGCCTCTCATGCGACCGCTCCCAGCAGCAGATCGAGCGCGGGCTCGATCAAGTCGTCGAGCGACTTGCCGAGCTGCAGCCGTCCGGACTGGTGCAGCGCGACGATCCCGTGCATCTCGGCCCACAGGAGGTGCGCCAGCACCAGCGGATCGCCGTCGATCGCGCCGGCCTCGACCGCGCGGCGCGCCGCCGCCAGGAACAGCTCCCAGGCGCGCTCGTCCTGAGCGATCATCGACTGTTGCGCCTGGTCGCCGGTGACCTCGAACATCATCCGATAGGCGCGCGGCTCGGCCAGCGCGAAGCCGACGTAGGCGCGACCGAGCCCGCGCAGGACTTCGATCGGGTCGCCCACGCCGGCGGTGCGGGCGACCTCCTCCTCGACCCAGGCCCCGAATCGTCCGGTGCACTCGGCGCGCACCGCCTCGAAGATCTCCGCCTTGTTGGCGAAGTAGCGGTAGGGCGTCATCGCACTACACCCGAGCCGCCGCGCAATCTGGCGCATCGTCACCGCCTCGTAGCCGCGGTCGACGAACAGCTCGACGGCCACCCTGCAGATCTCGCGGCGGAACTCGTCCACCTCGTCGTCGGTCAGCAGGCGCGGCATCGAGTTATTCTTACGCTGTAAATTTACGCCGTCAACCAGCGATCCGGCCGGTCTTTGCGCACAGTTTCCGAGGGCGCCGAGGTTTGAAGTTGGCGACGCAGCCGGGATAGGGAGTGGCTTGCGCGGCGCTGCATCGCGACCTGAGCAACGGAGGCCTGAGAGGATATGGATGTCGGACTGCTGGTGATCTTTCAGAACTACCTCGGGCGCGGCACGGACGACGACATGGTCGCAGCCGAGCTCGCCCTCGCCGAGCTCGCCGAGGACAGCGGCTTCGACAAGTTCTGGGCGGCCGAGCACCACTTCACCGACTACTCCGCGTGCCCGGACAACATCCAGTATCTCAGCTACATCGCCGGCCGCACCTCGAGCATCAAGCTCGGCACCGGCGCGGTGATCGTGCCCTGGAACTCGCCGATCCGGGTGGCCGAGAAGATGGCCTTCCTCGACTACCTTTCGGCAGGGCGCGCCGTGCTCGGCCTCGGCCGCGGCCTCGCCCGGCGCGAGTACGAGAGCTTCGGCATCGACATGGGAGAGTCGCGCGAACG
Source organism: bacterium (assembly GCA_030430165.1). Taxonomy (GTDB): domain Bacteria; phylum Desulfobacterota; class Binatia; order HRBIN30; family CADEER01; genus CADEER01. The sequence continues at coordinate 33,327 of JAUIGL010000043.1, forward strand.
CTTCGACGAGGCGGCGAAGATGATCATCGACGCGCTCGAAACCGGCGTCATCGAAGGAAGCGGACCGTTCTACCCGCAGAAACGGACCGAGATCCGTCCGCGCCCGCAGGCGAGCTTTCGCGACCGCCTGTACGCAGTCGGCATGTCGCCCGAATCGGTCGAACAAGCGGCGCTCCTCGGCGCCCGACTGATGATCTTCTCACAGCAGCCGTGGGAGCTCTTTGCCGAGGGATCGTGGGCGTCGTTCACCAAGACCTGGGCCAGCGCGCACGAAGGTCCGCCACCACCGCCGCTCACCGGCGACCTCATGTTCTGCCACCGCGACCCGGACGTCGCGCGTGAAAAAGGCCGGGAGTACATGGCCAACTACTTCCTGACCATCGTCAACCATTACGAAATCATGAGCGAGCACTTCAAATCGGCGAAGGGGTACGACTACTACGCCACCGCCGGTGAGCTGTTCCGCGAGGTCGGTATCGAGAGCTCGGTCGAAACCTACTGCGACGTCCAATCCTACGGAACGCCGGAACAAATCCTGGAGAAGCTCTCGGCGCGGCGCGGCCTGCTCGGCGACTTCGAGCTGACCATGATCGTCAACTACGGTGGCATGCCCTACGACGAGATGAGCTCCAGCGTCGAGCTCTTCGCCAAGGAAGTGCTGCCCGAGCTGCACAAGTGGTGACGGCACGCGACGGATCGCCCGCCGCTCGCTCGCGGCAGCTCAGCTGAAGTCCTCCGCAGTATGCTTCATCATCGCCTCGACGAACCACTCGGGGAACTGCCCGACGAAGCTGTTCATGTCCCAGTAGTCGCTCCACTTGGCGACCTTGCCGTCCTTCATCTCGTGCATCGTGGCGAACTGATTGGTGGCCTTCTCGCCGGTGCGAAACGTCCACACTTCGGTGTGATCGAGAAACACCACGTCCCCTTCACAAACCAGGTGATGCACCGTGTGCTGGTGATCGCTGAGGTGGTCGAAGGCAATCCTCAGCCGCTTGACGACGTTCTCGCGGCCGCGCGCGCCGGGATCGTCGCTCGGAACGTCCTCGTAGTGCACGTCTTCGTGCAAGCAGCTCTTCAGCGTCTCCCAGTCCATCGCACTGAGCGCCGCCCACATGGACTCCACGGTCTTCCTGTTCTGCTCGATCGACATGTCTCCTCCTACGCCGGTTCGCAGCGGAACCGGCCGTTCCCCGGGCGGCGCCCTCAGCGCCGGGTTCCGCCCATCGAGATGGCGGCGAAGCCCGCCGCCAAAACAAAGAACAGCAGCGCGCCGAGCGGCACTCCAAACAGCAAAGCCTCGCCCGAGTCCAGGGTCAGCACACCGCACAACGCCGCCGCCGCGGCGAGCAGTGCCTGCCGATTGCGCCGCTGCGCAGTGCTGTATCGCCGATTCCACTCGCCGCCACGCTGGTGGGCGCGCTCCAGGCCCTTCTCGGCCGACCGCAAATACGAAAGCGTGCCGCGCGCGATCTGCTGGATATCCCCTGCCGCGCCCGACAGCTCGCGCAGGAGATTGTAGCCGGACTGCACCAGCCGTTCCGGCTCGTAGCGCTGCGCCGTCAATGCCGCCAGCCGCGGCCGCGCGACCGCCAACACGTCGAGGTCCGGCACCAGCTGCTTGGCGACGCCCTCCATGGTGATCACCGCCTTGAAGGTCATCGTGTAATCGGGCGGCATGCGCACTTTGTGCTCGAGCGCCAACCCGATCAGGTCGCCGAAGAAAGCGCCGAGCTCGATCTCGCTCATCTTCTTGTCGGCGAAGCGTCGCTCGAGAACCTCGACGACATCGGCCTCGAACGCCGGATACCCCTCACCGCCTGGCAATTCGTCGGCCAGGCGCCAGCAGATACGCGCCACCCCGGCGTAGTCGGAGCTCGCCAGGGCGACCATCGTGTCCACCAGGTAATCGCGCTGGCTCGGCGTCAGCCGCCCGCACAACCCGAAGTCGAGAAAGCACAGGGTTGCGTCGGCGCGCACCAACAGATTTCCCGGATGCAGATCGCCGTGGAAGAACCCGTCCTCGAAGATCATCTTCAGCACCGAGTCGATGCCGGTGCGGACCACTCGCTCGACGTCGATCTGGGCGGGGTCGAGCGCGTTCAACTTGACGCCGTCGATGCGCTCCATCGTCAGCACCCGCGAGGTGCACAACGCGTCGTAGGTCGCCGGAAAACACACGCCTTCGTATCCCGTGAAGTTCGCTCGGAAGCGCGCGATGTTGTCGAGCTCGTTGTGAAAGTCGAGCTCCTTGCGGATGGCGCGGGCAAACTGGTTGACGATTCCGGTCGGTGTGTAGACCTCGGCCTCGGGAAAGTTGCGCTCCAACGCTGCCGCCAGAAATCGCATGATCTCCAGATCGGCCTCGATCTTCTCTCGCTGACCCGGTCGCTGCAGCTTGACGACGACGCGCTCGGCGGAGCCGCGTAGGCGCGCTCCGTGCACCTGAGCGATCGACGCGCAGGCGATCGGCTCGGTCTCGAAGTCTTCGAACAACGCATCGACCGCGGCCCCCAGCTCGGAGGCGAGGATGCCCTCGACCGTGGACCAGGGCATCGCCGGGACGTCGTCCTGCAGAGTTTCGAGCTCGGCAATCAGCTCCGGCGGCAACAAGTCGGGGCGGGTCGACAGAATCTGACCGAGCTTGACGAAGGTCGGGCCGAGATCGTGGATCGCCAGCACGACGCGCCGTTCGAGCGGCAGGTCGTCCGCCTCGACCGAGGTCAGCTCGAAGATCTTCTTGATCGCCCAGCTTTCATCGAGATTCAGCTCCCGCACCAGCGCGCCGAAACCGTGCCGCACCAGCACGGTCAAGATCTGGCGGAACCGATTGGCATCCCGAATCAGCGACTCGCCAGTGCGGTAACTGTCGTATGCGCGGCGCAGGGCGGTGGTCATTTCACTGGGCCTAGGAGTTGCTTCCAAAACCGGACAGGCACCGAGTCACGCGGCGGTTCCATCTTCGAGGACGACACTAAGCAGCTAGCGACCGCGAACGCCAACGACCCGGAACAGTCCGAGTGTCGCCGACCGGGGGTAGCGTCCGCCGTGGTCGACGAAGGTCTCGACCAACCCGACCTCGCGGCTCTCGACGAGCTCGAGCGCCAGCTGCCTCTCGAGGAGCTGGCACGCTTCCACCAAACAAGCGCCGCCGGACGCCCACCGACCGTCGTTCCTACATTCTCCGGGCACTCCGTCCTGGTGCAGATAACAGGGCGCGGCGCGAACGTAGTAGACGCACTCGTCGCTGCGCGCCGCGCCCAGGCAATCCTCGTTCCTGCAGTCGAGCACCCGCATGCCCGGCAGCACCTGGGCGAAATCGTGAATGCCGTCGTCGCGGGGCGGCGGCACGGTCAGCAAGGCACAGTCCGAGCGTACGCCTCCAGCCGGCGCCAGGTTGTCGCGAACCAGCGAATACTCCTGGTTGAAGGAGTACGGCACCGTCAGGATGCGCGCATTCTGAATCGTCACGATCGCCGCCAAGGCCGCGCCCACTGTGACCATCAGCGAACGCACCGTCCCGGATCGAGACCAGGAGACCAACACGGCATACACGCCGACTCCGGCGAGCAGCGCCTGCAGCGCCATCGCCGGGACCAATCGGTGCAGGGTCACGGGGCCGACCACTTCGACAACCGGAGCCAGCGCCAGCAGGCTGGCGGCGAACAACCCTGGCCCAAGCCACCCGCCGGTGAGCAGCGGCGACAACACTCCGACAACCAGACACGCCGCGTATGGCCGGCCGAGGAGCGTCTCCGGATTCAACAGCGCCGCCAGCGATGGCAGGGTCGGAACGTTGTTCACATTCGCGGGAAGAAACAACGCCAGGTGCAAGGCGATCAGCGCGGCGCACACAACCCCGATCGCCAAGCCGGCCTTGCCGTGGCGCCGCAACGACGACAGCAACACCGCCGGATTCGACATCAGCAGCGAGCCCAGCAGATAGACCGCGCCCTCGACCCGCATCGTAGCCGCCGCGGTGACCAGCAAAGCGCCGCCGGCGAGCGGCCAGGGGCTACGCGGGGGCGACGCGAGCAACGCCATGCCGAAGAACCACGAGCTCAGCATGAGCGAATCGGGGCCGTCGGTCGGCGCCATGCGCGCGACGGCGGGATGCAGCGCCAGGAAGAGTCCCGCCAATACGCCGGCAGCGCGGCTCTGCATGCGCCGCCGCACGAACAGGTACGCAAAGCCGCAGGCAAACGCCCCGAGCACACCGTTCAGGTGCATCGTAAGCCGATGCGGATCCGGCGCGATCGGAAGATACACCAGCTGGAGGAACGGATAGACGAACGAGTGCTTGTCGATCGCGAGGCTGACGAAGCGAATCTCGATCTCCTGCACCGAGTGCAGCGCCACCCCCTCGCGCAGCAATAGCCCGACCGCGACCGGAACCAGACCGACCCAATCCGACCGGCCCACTCCTGCGAATCCGAACGCGCCGGTTGCCGCGAGCCAATAGAGGCATCCGACGGCCAAGACGCCCCATCGCATCAGCGTCAGGTTGTCCGGCGCGCCCAACGGGGGAACGCTGTGCCCCACCACGAAAGCGAGGGCGACGATCCCGGCAGCGCGAACCAGCGTGATCGGCGCCGGGAATACGTGCCACCATAGGAAAGCGCAGAAGACCACCGCGACGATGGAGAGGCCCCAGGGCAAGTCTTGCGGCGGGGTCGTCGTCGAGACCCAGGCGAGCGAGCTTCCCCTCTCGGCGACGCGCGACTCGAGAGCTCGCAAGAGCGCGGCCGGCGGCGCACCGGCAACCACCTCGAGCGTCAAGCCTTTCGGTGCGCCCGCATTCCAGCCGATGGCAGCGACCGGGCGCAGGAGAAGAACGATCTCAGCGGCGTCACATGCGTAGAACACACGCGCCTGGTCGAGCTCGATCGCCCCTCCGGTGAAGCGACATCGATCCGGCAAAGGCGCGCCCCGGCCCATGATCTCCGCGATCGCATCACCCTGGTCGGGCGCGAGCACGTACTTCGACGCCGCTGCCGAAGCACCCGTCTGACAGAAACAGACCACAAAGGCGACCAGCAGCAGCATCAACGCCAGTACTCGTGGCGCCGTGCGCCCGATTCTCGCCAGAACCATCGGGCGACGAGCAAGGAAGCCGCAAACGCCGTCTTGGGAAGCTCCGCTCGTCCGATCCGCGGAGCGCCGGTTCGCGCTCCGCGGAGGCCGAGCAGGGTTCCTTGACATGGCGCGATTCCATAGCGAGGACTGAAGCGATGTCAAATTCGGAGCCGCATCGCGCGTCCGCAACCCACGAAGTGCTCAACCAACCGCCGCCGCTACGCGACTACAACGTGTTCGAACGAGATCGCGCGCTGGTCGAGGCCGTCGATCGCGAGGGGGCGAGCTGGGCGCGGCAACAGGTCGTCGAAATCGGCGAGATCGCCGGTGGTCGCGCCATCGACCTCGGCTTCCAGGCAAACCAGAACCCGCCGGTTCTCAAGACGCACGACCGCTACGGACATCGTATCGACGAAGTCGAGTTCCATCCGGCGTGGCACGAGCTGATGCGAATCGCGGTCGGGCACGGCCTGCACGCGGTTCCCTGGCGCGATCCGCAACGCGGAGCCCACGTCGCCCGCGCCGCGATGTTCTCCACACTCTCTCAGGCCGAGGCAGGACACGGTTGCCCGATCTCGATGACCTACTCCGCGGTACCGGCGCTGCGCCTCCAGCCAGAGGTTGCCGACGAATGGCTGCCTCGGCTGACGTCCCTCGAATACGACCCCGCCTTCGCGCCGAGCGACCGCAAGTCGGGGGCGATCTGCGGCATGGCGATGACCGAAAAGCAGGGCGGCTCCGACGTCCGCGCCAACACCACCACCGCGCAACCAATCGGCGACGGCGGTCCGGGCGGTGAGTACGCGATCACCGGGCACAAGTGGTTCTGCTCGGCGCCGATGTCCGACGCCTTCCTGGTCCTCGCCAAGACCGGCAAGGGCATCTCCTGTTTCCTTCTGCCGAGATGGCTGCCCGACGGCACCCGCAACACCTTCCGCATCCAAAGGTTGAAGGACAAGCTCGGCAACCGCTCCAACGCGTCCTCGGAAGTCGAGTTCAATCGCTCGTGGGCGCGCATGATCGGCGAGGAGGGCCGCGGCGTTCCGACGATCATCGAGATGGTGAACCACACCCGCCTCGACTGCGTGATCGGCGCGACCGCGATGATGCGCCACGCCACCGCCGAGGCGACTCACCACTGCGCTCATCGCGCCGCCTTCGGCAAGCAGCTGATCGAGCAGCCGCTGATGCAAAACGTTCTCGCCGATCTCTGCGTCGAATCCGAGGCTGCGACGGTCACCATGATGCGCCTGGCGCGCGCCTACGACGACGCCGAGGCCGACGAGAGCTCGCGTTCGTTCGCCCGACTCGCCACGGCGATCACCAAGTACTGGATCTGCAAGCGAACGCCGATGCAGGTCGTCGAGGCCCTCGAATGCCTGGGCGGCAACGGCTACGCCGAGGAGTCGGGCTTGCCGCGCATCTACCGCGAGGCGCCGCTCAACGGAATCTGGGAAGGCTCCGGCAACGTCATGTGTCTCGACGTGCTGCGCGCCATCGGCCGCGACCCCAACGGCACCGAGCAATTCTTCGACGAGCTGGCGTTGGCGGGCGGAAGCGACGCCCGCTTCGACCTCTACCTCGAGCGCATGCGCGACGGTCTCAACGACGTCGACGGCATCGAGCTGCGCGCCCGCCGCTTCGTCGAGCGCCTGGCGATTCTGTTCCAGGCGTCGCTACTGATGCGCCACGGCGACTCGGCCGTCGCCGAAGCCTATCTGGCAACCCGCATCGACGGCGACCGCGGCTATGCATTCGGCACCTTGCCGCGCCACATCGACTGCAAGACCATCATCGACCGGGCGCGGCCCGAGGTTTGAACGACGTCCGAGGAGGCGCGAATGGCGTACGAGAAGAAGAAAGCGACGATCAAGGGCAAGCAGATGGCGTACATCGAGGTCGGCAGCGGCGACCCGATCGTCTTCCTGCACGGCAATCCGACCTCGTCGTACCTGTGGCGCAAGGTGATGCCGGCGCTCGAGGGAATGGGCCGCTTGATCGCGCCCGATCTCATCGGCATGGGCGATTCCGACAAGCTCGACGACAGCGGGCCCGACTCCTACCGCTTCGTCGAGCATCGCGAGTACCTGCACGCGCTGCTCGACCATCTCGGCGTGAAGCAGAACGTCACCCTGGTCATCCACGACTGGGGCTCGGGGCTCGGCTTCGACTGGGCCAACCAGCACCGCGACGCGGTGCGCGGCATCGCCTATATGGAAGCGATCGTGCAACCCGTCACCTGGGATGATTGGCCAAAGGCCGCCAAAGACATCTTCCAGGGCTTCCGGTCGCCGAAGGGCGAGGAGATGGTACTGCAGCAGAACCTGTTCATCGAGGGCGTGCTGCCGACCTCGATCGCGCGCAAGCTGAGCGACGAAGAGATGAACGAATACCGCCGCCCGTTCGTCAACGCCGGCGAAGACCGCCGCCCCACCCTCACCTGGCCGCGCCAGATCCCGATCGAGGGCGAGCCCGCCGACGTCACCGAGATCGTCGCCAGCTACGGCGCCTGGCTCGAGAAGTCGGACGTTCCCAAGCTCTTCATCAACGCCGATCCGGGCGCAATCCTGCGCGGCGCCCCGCGCGAGTTCTGCCGCTCCTGGCCGAATCAGAAAGAGATCACCGTCAAGGGCATCCACTTCGTCCAGGAAGACTCCGGCGAAGAAATCGGCGCCGCGATCGCCGACTGGCTCAAAGAGATCTGACGAAGAGACACCAGATCAGAATCCTCAACATCGTCATCCGCCGGGGACTATCACCCCAGCGTCTGTCGGCTGAGGCGGTTCCGCTCCAGTTGGCGCGACAGCGAGTGAGCGGTCGACTCGCTGCGTATCCAGTCGGCCACACCTTCAGCGGGTGAAACGAAAGCTCTCCTGGTCGGCCTGGTCGCGCCAGCGGGCGGCGCGCGCGCGATGCCGATGCGCGCGCGCCGCGACCGGCTCACCGAGCGCCTCGAGCCGCGTCGCCATGCCATCGTGAAAGTCGGCTCCGGCGGCAATCGCCGGCGTACCGATCTCCGCCCGCAGGCGCTGCTCGATCGGCGCGAGACGAGCGAGCTCGGCTTCGACCTCGTCGATCTTGTCCGCCGCGCGCACCCGGCTCGGCCCGGGAATGGGTCGCGGGTTGATCTCGTCGGACCGACGATACGCCGCCAACGCCTCCGCCAGCATGCCGTTGCGCTGGTAGATCAAGCCGACGTTGTAGAAGAGAACGTCGTTGTTCGGCGCCTCGCGCATCGCTCGGCGCAGGAAGGCGGACGCCACCAGCCAATCGGATCGCTCCGCGGTAAAGCCCTGCATGAAGTAGTAGTGGCCGACCAGGTTGTCGGTCAGGTAGTCGCGCGGCACGCGAGGATCGTCGGCGCTGGCGAGCGTCACCGGCGGCTTCGGCAAGGGCGGCAGCGGCTCGCCGCGCGGCCACACGCGAAAGGCGAGGCCGACCGGAACGACGTCGAGCCGGGAGTCGTCCCAGTTCGGATGGTGCGTGAAGTACAGCGGCTCGCTGCGCGGGTCGAAACGCAGTGCCGGCAGCGGCGCGCCGCCGACGCCCTGCAGCACCAGATTCACATCCGCCCGCAGCTCCTCGACCATCGTCAGATACATCAGCACGAACAGAATGTTGTCGTCGCTCGCCGCCAGGCTCGCTCCAGGCGGCACCGTATCCAGCAAACGCCGCGAGAAGTCTTCGGCAATGCGATAGTCGCTGCGATCGAATCGATCGAAGCCGCGGAAGTAGAGCGCGAGCGGCAGCACCAGGGCGATCAGCGCCCACGCGCCCGCGCGACGCGCCAGCAGATCGACGGCGCAACCGAGTAGCAGCGCCGCCATCGCGTAGCTCGGAATGTAGTAGCGGTGCCAGATGAACAGATCGCTGCGCGAACCGTGCGCCGCCATCACCAGGAGATTGAAGAGCACGACCAGACCGGCCAACAGGGCGACCCAGCGATAGCGACGCGACAGCGCCGCGACGACGGCGAAGGCAGCGCCGATCCACAGCAGCTCGCTGCCGATCGACCAGAGAAAGTCGGCCGCGATCGGCACCAGGTCGGCCGGCGACTCGAGCCAGGCGCGACCCCAGAAGTCCTCGCGTCGCACGACCGCGAGGAAGCTCTCCCAGGTCTCCGGGTTGCCCCAGTCGAGCGGCGGGTCGAACGACGAAGCGATCGGCAGGTAGGCATACGGCAGCAACCCGGCGAAGGCGGCGATCGCGGATGTCGCCAAGGTGCGCGGCCGCGCGACCTGTCGCCAATCGATCGCCAACGCGAATGCCACGAAGGCAACCCCGAACACCGCCATGAAGGTGTGGTTCGCCGCCCCGAGGGCACACACCGCCACCGCCGCCACGAACCACCCCTGGCTGCGCTCGAGGTACCATTCGACTGCGGCGCGGGTACCGAGCATGACGAACGCGGCGTTGAGCGCGTACACCCGCTGGACGTTCGCCTCACCCCAGAAGCTCGGCGAGAAGGCGAGCACCAGGGCCGCGGTGAGCGCGGCGGCTCGATCGCAGCGCAAACGGGCGAGCGTCAGGAACAGGGTCGCACAGGCAACCGCCGCGCAGGCGGCGCTGAACAGGCTCATGCGGAACGCCACCGAGCCCACCGGCAGCGCCAGCGACCACAGCTTGCCGAGCAGCACGTACAGCGGGTAGCCGGTCGGGTGCGGCACGCCGAGCACGTGAACCGCCGTCACCAGCTCGCCGCTGTCGCCGACGTAGATGGTGCGACACGCGCCCAATGCGTAGATGAAGAAGAGGACCGCGCCGAGGGCGAGTCCGGTGCCCCGGTCGCCGAGCAGGGCGGGCGGGCGGTTCTCCCCGTTTGCGCCGCCGGGCTTCAAAGCAGGAACCGCGGTCGGCGTCACTCCGCCGCCGGCCGGTTGCCGCCGATCAACACCGGGAACTGCCGCGACGGATCGTCCTGCGGATGCTCCACTCGCGCGCCGTCGGCGCCGCTGTCGAGGCGGACCGCGCCGTCCGGCGCGAATTGCACGATGTACGACTTGCGCGTTGCGCCGGTCCGATTCGGCCCGGTGCGATGCGGTGTGAGCGAGGAGAACACGGCGATGTCGCCGGCGCGCACCGGCAGCGGCACCGCCTGCGGGGCACGGTCGAGGCAGCGCCAGCCGAGCGGGGTCAGCTCGTGGCGCAGGGTCCCCTCGCGGTGCAGGCCGGGGACCACCCAGGGGCAGCCGTTCTCCTCGTCGGCGTCGGTCAGCGCCACCCAGCAGGTGAGGTAGGCTTGCGGCTCGATGTAGGTGTAGCCGTTGTCCTGGTGCCACGGGAACTCGCGCTCGGGCTCGGGCTTCTTGTAGACCGCCTGGTCCCAGTAGAGGCGCGCGTCGGGTCCGATCAGATCGTGACACAGGTCGCTGAACACCGGGCCGGCACAGAAGCTCTTGACCCACTCGGAGTGCAAGACGATGTGCACGGTAAAGGTGATCTGGTCGGCAGTGGCAATGAACAGCGACTGCTCGGGCTGGCCGCGCAGGAACTCGGTGGTGCGTTCCTCCAGCGGATCGATCTCGGCGGCCACCCTGGCCACGGTCTCGGCGTCGAAAGCGCCGCGCAGGCAGAAGTATCCCAGCTCGTCGTAGTCTCGCGCCTGTTGCGGCGTGACGATCCGGAACGGACCTTCGTGGTCGCGCCAGGCGAAACCGAGATTCTGTGGATGCAGCTCCATCATTGCGATCGGCGCCGCCATTGAGCGGCGTGGGCAAACTAAAATAGGTTGCCCGGGTGGGCGTCAAACTCTTCGACCGAAAATTCGGCAGAGAGACGGCGAGCGAGCTGCCGGCGGCTCCCGGCATCTACTTGTTTCGCGACGCCGAAGGAGCGGTACTCTACGTCGGCAAGGCGGTCAACTTGCGCCGACGGCTCGCCGGCTACCGCAACGCCAGCCGGCGCAAGGCGCACCGCAAGATGCGAATCCTGGTGCGTACCGCCGCTTCACTCGAGGTCCGCGTGCACCCCTCGGAACGCGCCGCGCTGCTCGAGGAGAATCGCCTCATCCAGGCATTGCGCCCGCCTTTCAACGTCGACGGCGCCTACTCGTTCCTCTACCCGGCGATCGGTCTCAGCTCGCGCGAAGGGCAGGACTTGCTCGGCTTCACCACCGACCTCTCGGCATGGAGCGAGCTCGACTTCGCCTGGTACGGGACCTTTCGCTCGCGGCCGCGCGCCAAGGAGGCGTTCGACGTCCTCGTCGAGGTCCTGTCGCTGCTCGCCCACCGCGAGCCGCGCTCCCGCCTACCGCCGGCGGCGCGCCCGCGCGGCTCGCGCCTGGTCGGGTTTCGCCGGGTGTCGCCCGAGCTGCGCCGCCACCTCGGTGCCTACCTCGGCGGGCACTCGAGCGACGCTCTCGTCCACTTCGCGCATGCGTTGCTCGAGAAGCCGCGCGCGCGCCGCGAGTCGGAACGGGTCGAAGAGCTGCTCAAGACGCTGTCCGCTTTCTTCTCCAGCGACCTTCGCAAGCTGCGCGACGCGTTGTCGGCGGCGGGAGTCGACGGCTCGTTCATCGCCCAGGAGGAGCGCGATCCGCTGTTCATCCGCACCGCGCGGCGCAATCCGAACAGCCCGGCGCGCTGATCGGTAGCGCGGGCGTAGGACCGCCGCCGGTCAGGCGCGCACCCGCCGCACCGCCGGGCTGCTCCAAGCGAAGACCAGGGCCCCGGCCATCACCGCGAGGTTGAGGTAGTACGGCGCGTAGGGCGTCAGCTCGTACAAAGCCGAACCGACGATCGGACCGACGATGTTGCCAACGACCCCGACCGAGCTGGTCACGCCGGCGACCTCGCCCTGCTCTTCCGGGGTCACCGACACCGAGGCTCCGGCGGCGGCGCCGGGGCGAATCAAGCCGAAGGCGGCGCCGATCATCGCCAGACCGCAGGAGTAGCCGACCATCTCGTCGGCGGCGACGAACACCGCGAAGCCAACCAGTGCAATGGTGAGCCCGGCACGCAACATCCGTCGCGACGTCGGACGAATCCGCTGCACGACGACGATCTGGGTGAACACACCCGCGACCGCTAGCGCGACGAAGCCGATTCCGGCGGCGCGAACCGCGCCCTCGGCATCGAGCTGCAGCGCGTCCTGTAGGAAGAAGGCCAAGGTGATCGTGGTGGTGGCGCGCACCGCTTGCAGACACGCGGCGAGTGCGAAGAACGGCCAGACCCGGGCGTCGTAGAACTTGATGGAGCGGCGGCTCTTCTGTTCTTCGCGGGTGACGCGCGGACCGTCCTCGTGCAGGTAGCCCCAGATCGCCGCCGCGCTGGCCAGCGCCAGCAACACCGAAAAGTAGAGCGGCGCGACGACACCGTAGGAGGCGAACACCGCGCCGGCCGCCGGCCCCAGGGTCTGGCCGAGGCCGAACGCGGCGTTGAGCATCGACACCCCGCGTGTTCGGTCCGCCACGCTGGTATGGTCGGCAACGTAGGCTTGCGACGCGGTCGGCGCTCCCGAGCCGAACAGAGCGAATACGCAACGCGAGCCGATCATCAGGAGGTAGACCAGCATCAACGGCAACGCTTGCCTAAGCCCCACCAGAATCGACGTCGCCAGCAGCAGCATCGAGGTCGCGTATCCGACCAGACCGATCAGAATCACAGGGCGCCGACCGATGATGTCGCTGCGCCGCCCCCAGTACGGACTCATGAACATCCAGATGGTCGCCGAGGTGACGAAGATGATCGAAACCTGGAGCGGGGTCAGGCCGATCTCGCGCGCCGCCGGTGGCAGAATCGCGAACAGGATCGCCTGGCCGAGCCCGACCGTGGTCAGCGCCAGGAACAACACGACAAAGCCGCGACGGTCACGCGCCGCTGCGCTTTGCGATTCCCCGCCGCCTAACCCCATTCCGCCACTCCTATCAGGATCCGTTCGCGCATGCTGCGTAGCTTGAGATCCGCTGGAAAATCGGATGGTAGTCGAGCCGTGAAGATTCCCACCGCCGAACGACGCCCGCAGCGCCTGCGCAAGCACTGCCACACTCGAACCGACCCCTACGGCTGGCTGCGCAACCGCGACGATCCCGCGGTCATCGCCTACCTCGAGGCGGAGAACGAGCACACCGAGCAGCAGATGAAGGGCACCAAGGCCCTGCAGAAGAAGCTGTTCCGCGAGATCAAGGGCAGGATCAAGGAAACCGACCTCGACGTTCCGGTGACCATCGGCGCCTTCTCCTACTACACGCGGACCGTTCGCGGCCGTCAGTACCCGCTGCACTGCCGGCGCCCGGCGCAGGGGCGCGGCCGCGAGCAGATCCTGCTCGACGAAAACGAGCTCGCCAAGCCGCACGACTTCTTCGATCTCGGCCTGTTCAAGGTGAGCCCGGATCACCGTTACGTCGCCTACAGCGTCGACACCGAGGGCAACGAGCGCTACGACCTCTTCGTCAAGGATCTCCGCACCGGCAAGCTGCGGCGCGACCGGCTGAGCCAGGTCGACAGTCTCGCCTGGAGCACCGACTGCCGCTCGTTCCTGTACACCGTGCTCGACCCGATGCACCGGCCGCACAAGGTGTACCGCCACTGCCTCGGCGACAAGCAGAGCGACGATCGACTGATCCACCACGAGAAGAACGACGCCGTCTACGTGTCGGTGTCGCTGTCGCGCAGCCGGCAGTTCCTCTTCATCGACCTCCACGCCAAGACCACCAGCGAGGTCCGATACTTGCCCGCCGATCGTGCGGACACCCGTCCCAAGACGATCGAAAAGCGGCGCAGCGGTGTCGAGTATTCCGTCGACCACGCCGGCGACTACTTCTACATCACGCACAACCAGCGGGCGACCAATTTCAAGCTGGCGCGCGCACCGGTCACGTCGCCGGGTCGCGACCACTGGAAGACCATCCTGAAGCACCGCAAAGACGTCCTCATCGAGGGCGTCGACCTCTTCGAGAATCACCTCGTCGTCTACGAGCGCGAGCGCGCCCTGTCGCAGATCGCGATCAGCGCTCACGACGGCAAGCGTCGCCACCGCATTCGCTTCGACGAGGCCGTTTACGACGCCGGCCCCGGACGCAACCCGGAGTTCGCTACCGACCAGCTGCGTTACTACTACAGCTCGCTGATCACGCCCTCGTCGGTCTTCGAGTACGGTATGAACGACCGCAGTCGCGAGCTGCTCAAGCAGACCCCGGTGCTCGGCGGCTACCGCCCGTCGCGCTACCAGAGCGAGCGCGTCTGGGCGACCGCCAAGGACGGGCAGAAGATTCCCATCTCGCTGGTCTACCGCCGCGGCATGCGACGCAACGGACGCAACCCGACGCTGCTGACCGCCTACGGATCGTACGGCGCGAGCCGCGACCCGGTGTTCTCGTCGATACGCCTGAGCCTGCTCGATCGCGGCGTCGTCTACGCCATCGCCCACATCCGCGGCGGCAGCGAGCTCGGGCGCCGCTGGTACGAGCACGGCAAGTTCTTGCGCAAGAAGAACACCTTCACCGACTTCATCGCCTGCGCCGAACGCCTGATCCGCCTCGGCTATACCTCGACACCGAAGCTCGCCATCACCGGCGGCAGCGCCGGCGGGCTGCTGATGGGAGCGGTGCTCAACATGCGCCCCGACCTGTTCGGCGTCGCCCTCGCCGCGGTTCCGTTCGTCGACGTGCTCAACACCATGCTCGACCCGACCCTGCCGCTCACCGTCACCGAGTACGACGAGTGGGGCAATCCGAACGACCCGAGATACTTCCGCTACATCGCCTCCTACGCCCCCTACGAGAACGTCACCGCCCAGGACTACCCCAAGATGCTGGTCACCGCCGGCCTGAACGATCCCAGAGTCGGCTACTGGGAACCCGCCAAGTGGGTGGCGCGCCTGCGCGAAACCAAGACCGACGACAACGAGCTGCTACTCAAGACACAAATGGGCAGCGGCCACTTCGGCGCATCCGGCCGCTACGACATGCTCAAAGAAATCGCCTTCGAGTACGCCTACCTACTGACCCGCCTAGGCGTAGAACCCGACTCCCCGACCCCAAAACACAAGTAAAAAATTTTCTATCCACAGATTTCGCAGATTACACAGATTGGCTTTCAGCCCCCAAAAACCTGGAAGCCAAAATCTGCGTAATCTGCGTAATCTGTGGATAAACACAGAACCACTGAAAACCTGGAATCCCCCAGCGTCAGCCAGACGCATCACGAGCCGGGAAGCGCGCCGCCAGTACGAAGAAGCCGCCGCACAGCGCGTATCCGATCGCCCACGACCAACCGCTCGCCCAGCCGATCTCGTAGACCCCGCCCGCCGGAGTGATGCCTCCGGCGTGGGTGAATCCGAAGAAGGCGAGCACCGCCGCGATCGCCGCCCACACCGCGGCGCGGCCGAACTCCCGGTCGATCAAGTGCGCGCTCATCGCCGCCCAGATCATGCAGGTCAGCATGAAGCCCTGCGAGATCGCCACCAGACCTTCGAGGCGCAGCCCCGCGGCGAGGAACGCAGCCGGGTCGGCGAGGGTGCGCGCCGCCAGCCCGAGATCCTGGTTCGAAGCGCCGGCGGCGTTGAGTGACTGGGTCAGGATCAGCAGCCCCCACGCGGCGATCGCCGGGAACAGTCCGACCGCCACCGCCGGGGCGTGTCGCACGTGCGTCGCCTGGAAAGCCTGCGCGGTGATGATCACACCGATCCACAGGACGATCGCCATGCCGGCTTCGATCGGGATCACCGAGCCGATGAAATAGGTCAGCCCGAACAGCGACACCACGGCGAAGAAGATCGCGTTGAGGATCGAGTAGCCGGTGCGCGCGCCGAGCGCCTTCCAGCCCGGGTGGCCGATGTAGATCGTCGTCGGAAAGCACGAGCCCAGTCCGGCGGCGACGATCGAGCCGATTCCGTTCACCGCCATGCACGGCATCGCCGGATAGGAATCTCCGGCAGCTTCCGCCGACTCGATGTTCTGCAGCGAGCCGAGCACGTTGAACAAGCCCATCGGCACGATGATCGGCACCAGAGCGTCGCGCATCATCGAGCTGGTCAGACCGGCGTAGAGATCGGAGAAAACGGGCACCGGCGGGTAGAAGCCGATCGAGGAGAACGACTCCGCCACCCGGGCCGCTTCGACCGTCGACTCACCGGCACCGGTCAGCGAGGCGAACCAGGCGAGGACGGTTCCGGCCAGCACCGCCCAGGCGCCGCCGGGAACGCGGAACGGAAACCGAACACCCGCGAAGTAGGTGGTCAGGATGATGCCGAGCGGCAGCATCGCCACGATCGGCGCGGCGAAGGTGCGCACCGCGAAATCGATTGCGATGAAGCTGATCGCGATCCCCGCCAGGGTCGACAGCAGCGCCGCGCGCGGCGTGGCGCGGCGCACCGCGTCGCCGACCAGCGCCCCCAGCAACTCGAGGATGCCGGACACGAAACAAGCGCCGAGCCCGACCTGCCAGGCCGCCAGCGCGGCCTCCTCGGCGGTTGCGCCGTTCGCCTCGGCCGCCAGCTTTAGCGGCAGCATCACGAGGAAGACGAACGCGAACAGCGAGACCGTGTTGATTCCGTACGGCAGAGCGGTGACGTTCGACCGCCCCTCGCGCGCCGACAGACGCTGCGCTTCCCAGGCGTAGTAGAGGTTGCCGACGATCACCGACAGCGCCGCCCCGGGCAGCACCCGGCCGAGCAGCAGCTCGATCGGAAAGCCGAGCACCCCGGCACAGAGCCCGAGAATCAGCAGAAACTGGATCAGGTTGTCGATCGCCAGACCGAAGAACCCGTCGAGGTCGCCGGACTGGAACAGGGGCTGGGGGGTACCTGGAAGCGCGGACATCCACGCAGCCCTACGCCAATCCCCAACGGCAATCCACGACTGTCGGACGTCCGCAACCGGCGGTGCCCCGATCTCCGTCCCCCCTTGCCAAGGGGGGACTTCAGGGGGGTCCAGCCTGGAGCGACCGGCCGGAACGCTCCGCGTGTCGCAGTCCGTCAGGGAGAAACTTCCTCTTGGCAGGACCCCAATCCCGGCTATCCTGAATTCCAATTCATGAAGCTTGCATCACGGCCGCACTTTGCACTATCGCATCGGAATGACACGGTTCGGGTTCGGCGCTTTCGGGTTCGCCCCATGTCAAGCGCAAAGCCGACCTGGCAAGACGTTTGCTCTAGTGCTCTGGTGGAGCGGCTCGACGAGCCGCGGGAGATGAAACGATGGCGGACCAACTGACCACCGATCCGATTTACAACGCAGTCGATCGAGACGACTTCGCCTCGATGATCGAGGTGCAGCGTTACCAGACACGAACCGATGCGTTCGATCAGATCATCGCCTCGACCGTCGACCACTTCTGGGATCCCAACGACACCGCCTACATCGACTACAGCCAGGACTTCGACCTCGAGTCGAACAACTTGATGCCGTTCGAGATGACGGTCGAGCTCGGCTCCGCCGTCGCCGACAAGCTCGACGACGGGCAGAAGATCATGCTCGCCAACGGCAGCTCCCACTTCATGCTGTCGAGCATCCTGCACGGCGAACAAGGCGCGCTGTCGCTGTCGGCAAGTCTCTGCCACATCCTGCGCGATCCCGGAGCGCAAGAGTACGCCGCCAATCAAACGCGCGAGGAAGCGCGCCACGTCAACGCCTTCGCCAACTACATCTTTCGCCGCTGGGGCGAGCCGATGCAGTGCGGCCCGACGCTGGCCAGCCTGATGAACGAGCTGGTGCTGGCGCCGGAGGTCTACAAGAAGCTGGTCGGCATGCAGATGCTGATCGAAGGGCTGGCGATGGGGGCGTTCGCCACCATCCACTCGAAGACCAACGATCCGGTCCTGCAGCGACTGGTCCAGCTGGTCATGACCGACGAGGCGTTTCACCACAAGTTCGGCAAGATCTGGGCCGACCGCACCATCGCCAACCTGCGCGAGGACGAGCGACACCGGGTCGAGGACTGGGCCGCCAAGTGCTTCGAGACCTTGCTCTTCAACCTGGTCAACGCCGAGCAGAAGAAAGAGGTCTACGCCAAGCTCGGCCTCGACTGGGAATGGGTGCGCGACGCCGTGCTCGAGTCGTTCACCGACGACAAGCGGCGCGAGCTGATGACCGAGGGCACCAACATCTTCCGCGTCCTGATCAAGACTCTGCTCAAAGCCGGCATCATCACCTCGCGAACCAAGCACCTCTACGCGACCTGGGTCGACATGGACGAGCTCGCCGCCGAGGACGACGAGGTCGTCGGCACCGACGTCGCCGAGGCCGGGATCGAAGAGCTGCGCGACATCAACCGCAGCCGCGAGAAGATCGGCCGTGTCCTGCGCAAAATGCAGGCCGCTTGATCCTGCTATTTCCCCAGCCAAATCGGGATCGGTATCGCCTTCGCCATCGGTCGCAAGGCCAGGCGATAGCGACGCGCGGCGCTATCCCGCGTCGCGATCGATCCGGAAGATGAAGGCGTCGAAGCCGTTGACGATGGCGCGCTGCTCGTAGCGCTCGCCGATCTTTTCCGCGACGCGAATCGAAGCGAAGTTGTCGGGGTGGATGACGCTGATCAACGTGTCGACCTTCTGCACCTCGAAGGCATCGCGTAGCACCGCCTTCGCCGCTTCGGTCGCAAAGCCCCTGCCCCAGTACGGCCGATCGAACGCCCAGCCGATCTCGAGCCCCGGCCAGCCCTCTGGGCGCCACAGGCCGACGCGTCCGAGAAACGCTCCGCTGGCGCGGTCTTCTGCCGCGAGCAGCCCGCAACCGCGCAGTTGCCAGTGGCCGAGAAACATCGCGATCTGGCGCCAAGTTTCGTCGCGCGACAAGGGCCGCCCGCCGAGATACGTCATCACCTCGCGGTTGGCGCACATCCGCGCGTAGGGCTCGAGGTCGCGCTCCTCGAACATGCGCAAGCGCATTCGCTCGGTTTCGATCTGGGTGTTCATCTCGCTTCTCGGCAGACGGCCGGTTTTCCGCCGCGCGCAAAAAGGGTTACCAGGGTAGTGCCCGCCGGACCAAACCGCCCCCATGCACAAACCCCGAACCCAGGACTGGCTGGCGCTGGTCGCCCTCTCGCTGATGTGGGGCACGTCCTTTCTGTTCACCAAGATCGCCGTGACCACGCTGGCGGCGCCGACCGTGGTCGCCAGCCGCCTGCTGCTCGGCGCGCTGGCTTTGCTGGCGGTCGGACGAGCCAGGCGGCTGACGGTGCCGCGTTCGCCTCGCCTCTGGCTGCACTTCGCCATCCTTTCCCTGTTCGGCAACACCCTGCCCTTCCTTTCGATCACCTGGGGCCAGCGAGCGATCGACAGCGGGCTCGCCTCGATGCTGCTCGCGATCATGCCGCTGGCGACTCTCGTGCTGGCTCACTTTTTCGTCGAAGGCGAGCACATGACGCGCCCCAAAGTCATCGGCTTCGTCATCGGCCTGATCGGCGTCGCAATTCTCGTCGGCCCGCAGAATCTCACCGAGATCGGCGGTGACGACAGCCAATTGCTCGGCCAGGCGGCGGTGACCCTCGGCGCGCTGCTCTACGCGATCAATGCGGTTCTCGCGCGCGGCCTGCCGCCGGGGGATCCGGTGGTGCACACCGCGGCCACCGTTTCGCTGGCGGCGCTGACCATGGCGCCGATCGGATTCGCGCCCGGCGAGGCGGCCTTCGAAGCGGCCGGCGCTCGCGAGGTGTTCGCGCTGCTCTGGCTCGGCGGCATCTCCACGGCCGCGGCAACCATCCTCTACTTCCGCATCATCGCCGAAGTCGGACCGACTTTTCTGGCGCTGATCAACTATCTGATCCCGCCGATCGCCATCGTCAGCGGCGC
>JAUIGL010000044.1 GCA_030430165.1 bacterium
CGCGCCGGTTCGGGCGACTCGTGCGACCCGGACGAGCAGTGCACCGGAACGCCGGGCGCGACCTGTCCGGCCGATGTAGTGACTTCCGCCGGGACCGACTGTCGTGTCGGCTCGGGCGATGTGTGTGACGCGACCGAGCAGTGCACCGGCGTCGCCGGCGCTACCTGCCCGGCCGACGACGCAGCCAGCAATGCCGGCAACGTGTGTCGCGTCGGCTCGGGTGACTCATGCGACCCGGACGAGCAGTGCACCGGAACACCGGGTGCGACTTGCCCGGCCGATGTAGTCACCTCCGCTGGAACGGACTGCCGTGTCGGCTCTGGTGATGTATGCGACGCGACCGAGCAGTGCACCGGCGTAGCCGGCGCGACTTGTCCGGCCGACGACGCGCCGGGCAACGCCGGTAACCTTTGCCGCGCCGGTTCGGGCGACTCTTGTGACCCGGACGAGACTTGTACTGGAACGCCGGGTGCGACCTGCCCGGCCGACGTCGTGACTTCCGCTGGAACCGACTGTCGTGTCGGATCGGGTGATGCCTGTGACGCGACCGAGCAGTGCACCGGTGTCGCCGGCGCGACCTGTCCGGCCGACGACGCGCCGGGCAATGCCGGCAACGTGTGCCGCGCTGGATCGGGCGACTCTTGCGACCCGGACGAGCAGTGCACCGGCACGCCGGGTGCGACCTGCCCGGCCGATGTGGTGACTTCCGCCGGGACCGACTGTCGTGTCGGATCGGGTGATGCCTGTGACGCGACCGAGCAGTGCACCGGCGTCGCCGGCGCGACCTGCCCGGCCGACGACGCAGCCGGCAACGCCGGCAACGTCTGCCGCGCCGGCTCGGGCGATTCTTGTGACGCCGACGAACAGTGCACCGGCACGCCGGGCGCGACTTGTCCGGCCGACGATGCACCGGGTAACGCCGGCAACGTCTGCAACCCGGGAACCGGCGATCTCTGCGACCCCGATGAGACCTGTACAGGAACACCCGGTGCAGCCTGTCCGGCCGACACCGTTACTTCGGTCGGTACCGTTTGTCGCGCCGGTTCGGGTGACTCTTGTGATGCCGACGAAACCTGTAGCGGCGTCGCCGACGATCCGTGTCCGGCCGACGACGCGCCGGGCAACGCCGGCAACGTCTGCCGCGCCGGTTCCGGCGATTCCTGCGACGTCGACGAAACCTGCAGCGGCACGCCGGGTGCGACCTGCCCGGCCGACGATGCTCCAGGCAACGCCGGCAACGTCTGCAACGCCGGCTCGGGCGACTCGTGCGACCCGGACGAGACCTGCACCGGTACGCCGGGCGCGGCTTGCCCGAGTGACAACGTCGCGTCTGCCGGCACCGTCTGTCGCGCCGGCTCGGGTGACGTTTGCGATGCCGACGAGACTTGCAGCGGTGTGGCCGATGATCCGTGTCCGGCCGACGATGCGCCGGGCAACGCCGGGGTCGTCTGCAACCCGGGCAGCGGAGATCTGTGCGATCCGGACGAGACCTGCACCGGTACGCCCGGAGCCGCGTGCCCGGCCGACAACGTAGCCGCTGCCGGCACCGTCTGCCGTGCCGACGCTGGCGAGTGCGACGTCGAGGAGACCTGCAGCGGCCTGGCCGATCAGGCTTGTCCTGCGGACGGCTTCGAGGCGGCCGGTACCAGCTGTACGGACGACGGCAATGTTTGCACCGCCGATGAATGCGACGGGCTCGGCGCCTGCGCGCATCCCGCCGGCAACGCCGGCACCGAGTGCCGTGCTTCGGTTGGCTCTTGCGACGTGGCGGAGACCTGCGACGGAGCGTCGACGAGCTGTCCGGGAGACGTGGTCCTGATCGCAGGCACGGTCTGTCGTGCCTCGACGGTCGGCGAAGTCTGTGATGTGGAAGAAACTTGCGACGGTCTCGTCGGTACCTGCCCGGCCGACGGCGTCGAGCCGGCGGGCACGACGTGCCGCACTGCCGCCGGGGTGTGCGACCTCGTCGAAGAGTGTGACGGTGTCGCCAAGACCTGTCCGGCGGATGTGAAGGATTCAGTGACGGAGTGTCGCGCGTCGGCCGGGGTCTGCGACCCCGCCGAGACCTGCGACGGTGTGGGCGACGACTGCCCGAGCGATGTTCTGGAGCCGGCGACGACCGAGTGCCGCGCTTCGGGCGGAGATTGTGACGCGGCGGAGAACTGCACCGGCGTCGATCCGACGTGTCCGGCGGATATCGTATCGAGTGCCGGCACGGAATGCCGCGCGGTTGCCGATGCCTGCGACGTTGCCGAGCAGTGTGACGGGGTGAGCGCGGCTTGCCCGGCAGACGGTTTTGCGTCGGCCGGCACCGAGTGCCGCGCCATCGCCGATATCTGCGACGTTGCCGAGAGCTGTACCGGCCTGTCGGCGGCATGCCCGGCGGATGGCTTTGCTTCTGCCGGCATCGAGTGTCGCCCGGCGGCCGACGTCTGTGACGTTGCCGAGCAGTGCAGCGGATCGGCCGCGGCATGCCCAGCGGATGCGGTCGAAAGCGCCGGGACTCTTTGTCGGGCACAGGCCGGGCAGTGCGACGCGGCGGAAACCTGCGACGGAGGCAGCGTCAGCTGTCCCGAAGACGGCGACCAGCCGAACGGAACGGTCTGCGACGACGGCCTGGCCGGTACCAGCAACGATCAGTGTCGGCTCGGCAGTTGTGTCGGTGCATTCCCGCTCGACCCGTTCAAGTGCTACCGCGCCAAGGACCTACGCAATCCGAAGTTTCCCGGGGCGACGGTCCTCGACGTCGAGGACCAGTTCACGAGCCTGGCCACTCTCGACCTCAAGAAGCCGCAACTGCACTGTAACCCGACGACGGTCGACGGCAGCTCGATCAACAACCCGAACGATCACCTGGTTTGCTACAAGGTTCGGTCGAAGCGGCTCGATCCGAGACCGGCGATTGAAATCGCCAACGTGCTCGGGACCGTACAAGTGGAGGCGAAGAAGGCCCAGTACCTCTGCGTGCCTTCGAGCAAGACGGTTCTGCCGTAGCAACACCGAGGCCCTGCTGGGGAGGACGCCGACGAGCAGGGGTGGCGGGAATCCGCCACCCCTGCGAATCGGCCTCGCAGGGAGTGGCGCCGGAGCGGTCGCCGATCGCTTCTTCCGCGGCGGGCACTGCCCGAACCCGAACTCCGTCCCCCCTTGCCAAGGGGGGACGTCAGGGGGGTCGACCGGAGGGCCATCGGCCCGAGAACAGAAGCTCCTTGCGTCGCGTCCGTCCCTCCCTAGCCCCCTCCTCGGCAAGGAGGCGGATCCGAGGGCGTTTCCTTCGTCACTGCCGGTGTTGCTCGTCCCGAGGAGATGCCTGATAGTCCTCGTCGTCGTGCTGGCACTGATTACGCGCCCTCTGTTGCAACCAATCGCCGATCGAGGCGACTAGGATTCGGTCATGAGACGCATTGGCGCCATCGTCTTCTCCGGGATTCTGCTCGGGGCGTCGCTCGGTAAGGCGAACGCCGAGGTAGCCGATGCCGCTTGGCAGGAGATGGTTGCCGCCGAGGAGCTGATCCATGCGCTCGGGCCGGCGTTGGGCGGGCTCGCCCGGTCGCTGGAGCACGGAGCTCTGCCGGATGGCAAGACTCGTTCGCTGTTTGCCGGCGAAGTGGTGGTGCGCGATCTCGCCGCCGCCGGCCCGGTGCGTCAACTCGGCGAGCGCAAGCTGTGGCGCTTCTCGATCCCTCCATCGGAGAGCGAGCGGCAGCAGTCGGCTGCGGAGATCTCGCTCTGGACGCGCTTGCTCGCCGACTCGGAGTCGCTTGGCGATGCCAGCTTCAAAGTGGCGCGCGGCCGATTCTCCGATCCGTTGCGCAGTCGATTCGCAGTCGACCTGGTATTTGCCGCGAAGGCGCGACGGCGCGGAAGGATCGCTTCGTACAGCGGGTCGGTGTCGACCGAATGGGCTCAGCAGGATTCGCCCGACGGGACGTCCGGCGAATGGCGGATCGTCTCCTGGCAGAGCGGCGCGCTCGAGGTCGTCGAATCTGCCGGACCCTTCTTTGAGGAAGCGCTCGACCGGGCCGTGCCGGATCCGCGGACTCGGCGCGAGCTGCGTCGCTCGCGTCACGAAGAGCTGGCGTTGGCCAAGCTTCGCGACCCCGCGAAGTTTCGCAATCCGCACCGCCACTTCTTCGTCGGCTCGCAGGACCGACACCCGGGAATCGCGGTCGCGGACGTCGATGGCGACTCGATCGACGACATTTACGTAATGGCGCGTTGGGGAGCGAACCAGCTGTTGCTGGGGCAAGCGGACGGGACGTTTCGCGAAGCCGCGGGGTCATTTGGGTTGGCGATTGCGGATCACTCTTCCGCGGCGGTGTTCGCCGACTTCGACAACGACGGGGACGCCGATTTGTTTCTCGGGCGGACGATGGTACCCAGCCTCTACCTCGAGAATCGCGGCGGCGTGTTCGTCGACCGCTCCGAGACGGCCTTGCCCGGCGGCTTGCCGTCGCTGGTGAGCTCGGTCAATGCGGTCGATGCCGACGGCGATGGCTTGCTCGACATCTACGTTTCCACCTACGCCGCGCAGATGTTGGTCTTCGACTTGAAGATCTACCAGGCGCAGAACCCCGGAATGGTGTCCCCGCCGCGTCTGCTCGAAGAGTTTCTGCCCCCCGATCAGGCGGCGCAGTTGAGCCAGCACATCCGCACGCGTGGCGCCCACATCTACATGTCCTTGCCGGGACCGCCGAATGTGTTGCTGCTCAACAAGGGAGATCACTTCGTCGTCTCGGCCGACGAGTTGATCGCATCGTACCGCAACACCTACCAGGCGACCTGGTCGGACTACGATCGCGACGGAGATGCCGACGTCTACCTGGCGCACGACTTCGCGCCGAACCAACTCCTCCGCAACGAAGGTGGCGGCCGCTTTGTCGACGTGACCGAGGCGACGGGTACCGCCGACGTCGGCTTCGGCATGGGAGTTTCGTGGGCCGACTACGATCGCGACGGCAGCCAGGACCTCTACGTGTCCAACATGTACTCCAAGGCCGGACGTCGGGTGACGTCGTATTTCTCTGAGGTCGACCGGCGCCTGATCAAAATGGCGCGCGGCAATACCTTGTTCCGCAACCGCGGCGACACCTTCGAGCAGGTCTCCGGTCTCGACGAGGACAGCCTCCACGTGGAGAAGGCCGGATGGTCCTGGGGCGGCCAGTTCGTCGATCTCGACAACGACGCCCACCTCGATATCTACGTCACCAGCGGCTACTACAGCGCGCCGCGCGAGGTCGCGATCGCCGTCGACACGTGAAGTGACTGGTGGCGCGCGGTCGTGCGCACGGATCCCGGGATTCACTTCAGCAGCGACTACCAACCGCGGGGGCTCAACCTGCCCGGACGCCATTTCCAGGATGGCGTTTCGCAGAGCGGTCACGAGCGAAACCATCTGTTCCTGTCGAGCGGCGGTGCTTTCGACGACGTCAGTGGCGTGTCGGGCTGTGACAGCGTCGCCGATGGGCGCGCCTTTGCGCTGGTCGACTACGATCGAGACGGGTGGCAAGACCTCGCCGTGGTCAACGCCAACGCGCCCAAGCTCGAGTTGTTCCACAACCGTATGGCGCGCCTCTCGGAAGCTTCGCCGGGTTTCGTGGCAGTCCGGTTGGTCGGAGGAAATCGCGGACCCCGGCCGAGCCCGCTCTCCAACCGCGACGCGTACGGAGCGATCGTCGAGGTCGACCTCGGCGACGTGACCCTGCTGCGCGAACACCGGGCCGGCGAAGGACTGGCGGCACAGAACGGGTCGACGATGCTGATCGGGATCGGTGACGCGCAACGCGTGCAGGAGCTGCGAATCCGCTGGCCGTCGGGCACGGAATCGTCGCTGCAGGGGGTCGACCGCGGGGTCCTGGTGACTGCGTTCGAAGACCCTGGCGCCGACCAACGGTTCGAGATCGCTCCGTACCCGCCCGCTGGCGGGCGCGTCGGTCCGACATCGTCCGCGGTTGCCTCCGCGCTGAAGCGGGCAGAGCAGTACTTTGCCGAGCACGTGCGCAGCGCCGACCCGAGCTGGGTGAGCTTGTTCGGATACATGCGGCGCCACTTCGATTTCGAGGTCATGCTGGCATCGGGCCAGAAGGCGCACACCGTGTCGGGAGGAACCAGCCGGCCGGAGGTGTTCGAGGTCTTTCGCAGGATCGACGACCCGTCGGCGGCGATCGAGAAGCAGAAGATTGCCGACTTGCCTCACGTCATCGATCGCATCACCGCCAGTGCGCTGCACTGCGACCGCATCGATTTGCCGGCCGACTGGCTGGAGATCCTCGGCAAGGCGTCGCGGGTCGGGAACTACGCCCTGACCCACGCGACCCTGGCGACCCAGTGGAGCGTCGAGAATGGCTGTATCAGCCGCGAGGCTTCCGCCGGCCTGCGTGGCGAGCAGGTTCGCATGCTGACCGAGCTGGTCGACGACCGCGCCGCGCTCGCCGGCGTCGTCGACAGCGACGTCGATTTGTGGATCGAAGCAATGGTCATGCTCTACTACGTTGGAGCCGCCGACGCGGTCGAGCCGGGCTGGGTGGCCTCGCTGGTGGCCGCGCAACGGGCGGACGGCGGTTGGCCGCGGTCGACCGGATCCTCGCGCTCCGACCCCCATCCGTCCGCGCTGGCCCTCTGGGTCCTGCTGGAGCAGACCGGCGATCCGGCCCCCGGACCCTGGTTGCTTCCGGGGGGATCGCGGCCGTCCGCTCAGATCCCGGGGGAGAGGTAGAGTTCTTCAATTAAATCAGGCGGTTGTGGTTGTCCCGACCGGTACGAATAGTTCTTGCAAGCGCCTCTCCGGGTCTGTTAGCTTCAGGCCTCCGCACCGTCGAACGCACTGGAGCCGGACGGGGGTACCGAAGGGGGTTTGATGAAGCTCGAGGGGACACACCTACTAGCCGCGCTGGTTGCGGCCTTGCTGGCTTCGGCCGCGCCATCCGGCGCCGCCACCATCTCGATCGACAGCATCACCAACAACAGCACCTGCGTCACCGCCAACTCGAACAACGGCAACGACGACGAGGACCCATACAATCCCTCGGCGGCCGCTTGTCACGAAGGTACCGGCGGTGCCGACGGCAACTTCATGCGCCTGGCCAACAGCGGAGCGGTCGGCGCCACCGCCAGCCCGGGAAGCCCCGGCTCGATCGATTTCGACATCGATACCGCGGTAGCGGTCGACGCCGCCCTGCAGTTCGGCGGCGACGAGTTCGAGCGCGGCAAGATTCGTTACACCCTCGACATCGGCATCAACGCCCTCGTGGTCGAGAACTGGTCGGTCGATCTCGACCAGGAAGTCCTCGGTCTCTTCGGCTTCGCCGGCGACGGATCGGCGACGGCGGTCGGCACCCAGAACAACGGCGAGACCGACATCTCGACGATCGACGTCGACGTCAACGCCAGTGACTTCAGCTTCAGCGCGTCGCCCAGCTCGGCGGCCGACAATCCCGCGAACAACTCCGAGAGCTCGTTTCCCTTCTCCGGTTCGCGCAGCGACTCGGGAGTGATCAGCGGCTCGGGGAACGCCAATTTCACCGTGACCATTGCCTTCGACATCGATGCGTTTTCGAACTCGGGTTGCTCGGGCTTCATTTGCAGCAGCGCCTCGGGTGGTGAGGACGCCGCCGTGTTGATGGGGATCGACAACATCGACGCCGGTGGTGGCGGTACGGTCGACGGCATTCGCGCCGACAACTACAGCGAGTGGGGCCGTTCGGTTGGTCCGGACGGATACAACAGCACCCTCACCCTCAATGTCACCACCGATTGCGGTAACAGTGTGGTCGACGCGGGCGAGGGTTGTGACGAAGGCGCCCTCAATGGCCAGCCCGGCTCGTGTTGCAGCATCATTTGTCAGATCCAAGTGGCCGGCGAAGTGTGCCGCGCCCAGGCGGATATCTGCGACGTCGAAGAAATCTGCGACGGCGTGTCGCCGAGCTGTCCGGCCGACGTATTCGAGCCGGCGACAGTCGTCTGTCGCGCCGGCTCGACCGGCGATCTCTGCGACATCGACGAGTTCTGCGACGGCGTGTCGGCGAACTGTCCGGCGGATCAGATCCAGCCCGCGGGCGCCGTATGTCGCGCAGCCGTGGGAACCTGCGACGTCGCCGAAGTTTGCGACGGCGTCGGCGTGACCTGCCCGGGCGACACGGTCGAGTCCGCCGGCACGGTGTGTCGGCCGATCGCTGGCGTATGCGACGTCGGTGAGACCTGTGACGGAGTCTCAGGTGTCTGTCCGAGCGACGGTTTCGTCACCGGCGGTGTATGCCGCAGCGCGGCTGGTGTGTGTGACGTCGCCGAGAGCTGCAACGGTTCCGGAGCGGACTGCCCGGCCGATGCAGTCGAGCCGTCGACGACGGTGTGTCGCGCCTCGACCGACGTGTGTGATGCGCCGGAGACATGTGACGGTGCGGGCGTGGATTGTCCGGCCGACGAAGCCGAGGCGGCGGGTGTGGTTTGCCGCACCGCGGCAGGCATCTGCGATGTCGAAGAAACGTGCGATGGCGTCGGTTTGGCGTGCCCGACCGACGAATTCGAGCCGGCCACCGTGGTGTGCCGTGCCGCTTCGAGCGGAGACCTCTGCGACGTCGACGAATTCTGCGACGGTTCGACCGCGAACTGTCCGGCCGACGCGGTCGAGCCGGCGGGGACCGAGTGTCGCGCCGCCGCCGGCGATTGCGACGTCGCCGAGGAGTGCGACGGAATCGCCACGACCTGTCCGGCGGACGCGGTCGTGTCGGCGGGTACGGAATGCCGCGCTGCCGCGGGTGTCTGCGACGTCGCCGAGCAGTGCGACGGTGCTACCGCGGACTGTCCGACGGATGATTTCGCCACCGGCGGCGTGTGTCGTTCGGCGGCTGATGTCTGCGACGTGGCCGAGAGCTGTGACGGGTCGGGACCGGATTGCCCGGTCGACGCGTTCGATTCCGGGACGATCTGCCGAGCGTCGACGGGCGACTGCGACGTCGAGGATGCCTGCGACGGTGCGTCGGCGGCCTGTCCGGCCGACGAGATCGAACCCGACGGAACGACCTGCGACGATGGCGTGTCCGGCACGATTCTCGACCAGTGTACCGCCGGGGTTTGTTCGGGGACGCCGCTGGCCGGCAACCTCGACGCCTTCAAGTGCTACAAGGCGCGTGACCTCAAGAATCCGAAGTTCGAGAAGCAGACCGTCGCTACCCTGGACGATCAATTCCAGAACGAGGCGGGCGCGCTCCTCAAGAAGCCGTTCCTGCACTGCAACCCGACGGATGTAGAGGGGGCGGGCATCTTCAACGCCGACGATCACCTGGTTTGCTACAAGGTGAAGGCGCAGAAGCTGTCGCCGCGACCGAACATCGAGGTGACCGACGCCTTCGGCTCGGTCCAGCTCGAGGTCAAGAAGTCCTTCGTGCTCTGCGTGCCATCGTCGAAGACGGTGCTTCCCTAAGGGACACCGGTCTTCCACCGACCAGGCCCGCCTGCATCGCTGCAGGCGGGCCTTTTTTTTCCAATCCTGACGGCGAGCGGCGTAGGGATTTGCCGCTGCGACCCGATCCACTATTAGCTGTTCGAGAGCATGGGCAGAGCACGCAAGCGAAAGCAGGAGCGAGAACAGGTTCCGCCGAGTCCGGAGCGTTCCCGCGCCCGCGCGGTACCCAGCTCGGCGCCGAGCGGTTGGATCTTCGGCGCGATCGCGGTGGTCGTGCTCGGCGCGGCGGTCTACGCCAACAGCTTCTCGGTTCCGTTCCTGTTCGACGATTACTTCGTGATCGTCGCGAACCCGGAAACCCACTCCGTCGAGCCGTGGTCGCGGTTTTTCTCGCGGTCGCGAGGGATTCCGCATTTGCTCGACACGCTGAACTATCTGGCCGGCGGCGAGGATGTGTGGGGCTATCACTTGGTGAATCTGATGATTCACCTGGCCAACGGAGTGTTGGTCTACGCGATCGCGCTGCTGACCCTGCGTCTCCCGATCCACGGCGGCCGGTACGAGCGCAGCGCCACCGCACTGGCGACGATTACCGCGCTGGTGTTCACCGTGCATCCGCTGCAGACGATGGCGGTGACCTATATCGTCCAGCGTGCGGAGAGTGTCGCGGCGATGTTCTACCTGCTCGCCGTGCTTCTCTTCGCCGCCGGTCTGTCCGGGCGCATCGCTCTGCGCGGGGCGGCTCTGGCGGGCGTTCTGGTCGCCGTCGGCTTGATCGGCATCATGTCGAAGGAGACCGTGGCCTCGTTGCCGGCTGCGCTCGCCCTCTACTACGCGTGCTTTCTGCGCGGTGAGTCGACTGCGGACGGACGCAAGCTCGCCGCGATCTTGCTTTTGCCGACTCTCTACGGCGTGTACCTGGCGCGCCACTTCCTGATTCCGGGCCTGGCCGATCCCGACGGCGGTCAAAGTGCCTGGATGTTCATCCCGACCGCCGGGCTGGGTGTCGAGGGAGTGACTCCGTGGCGCTACTTGATCACCCAGTTCGGCGTGCTGGTGTGGTATCTGCGGCTCTATTTCGTCCCAACCCAGCTGTGCTTCGACTACGGATGGCCGTTTGCCAGCAGCTTCTGGAGCGCCGGGGTTTTGCTTCCGCTGCTGGTCCTCCTGTCGATGGTCGCAGTCGCAGTGGTCGCCTACTCTCGCTACCGCTGGCTGACCTTCGGAATCGCCTGGTTCTTCATCACCCTGGCCCCGTCTTCCAGCATCATTCCCATCAAGGATGCGGCTTTCGAGTATCGGATGTACCTGCCGATCTTCGGCCTGACGCTGATGCTGGTGGTGGCCCTGGCCGACGCGCTTCAGCGATGGATCGCCGACCGCGCGCTCTATCAACGAGTGGGGACGGCGCTTGCAGTGGTCGCGGTCGTGCTGTTGTCCTGGGGCACGGTTGCCCGCAACCACACGCTGCGTAGCGAGCTCTCGCTGGCGCAGGACTCGGTCGCCAAGGCGCCGCTGCACTGGCGCAACCAGTACGCGCTCGGCAGCGCCCTGCTTCAGGTCGGCAAGGCGCGCGAGGCGATCGATCACTTCGCCCGCGCGATCGAGCTCAACCCGAATCACCATACGCCGCGGGTCCAGCTGGGCGATCTCTACTCGAGAATGGGGCGTCTGGAGGAGGCCGAGAGTGTTCTCCTGCCGGCTACCGATGCGCGCGAGGAGAGCGTCTCCGCGGCCGCCTACCGGCAGCTCGGAAAGATATACAAGGCGCAGAATTACCCACAGGCGGCGATCGGAATGTACGAAGAGGCCCTGGCGCGCCAGCCGCGGTGGCACTCGGTCGGCCTCGAGATCGCTCGCCTGCAGCGGCACACGGGTGCCTGGCACGACGCGGCGATTCGACTCAATCGACTGGTCGCGCGCGAGCCGGCGTACGCAACGCGTTTCGCCGGTGAGATCGCCGAGACCAACCTGGGCGGCGGGGTGATGTCGTTCGAGCAGAACGAGCCGGAGTTCGCCAGAAACATGCTGGAGATCGCCATGGAGCACCCGTCGACCCTGCCCATGGCAGCTCGCTATCTGGCGTTCGTCGAGGTCTCGACGGGAAATCGGGCCAGGGCCGTCGAGATCCTCGAAGATCTCACCCGGCGCGGTCTGGGTGGCGCCGATGCCGCGCGAGAGCTCGACCAGATCCGCTCGGGCGAGACCCCGGCACCGCCGACTTCGACCGCCGATCTGCGCTGAGCCAGCCGGGCAGTGGGTCAGTTTGACCTGCAGGCAGTTTGCGAAGGACGTGGCCTCGGATCCCCCCGCCTTACCAAGGAGGGGCTAGGGGGAGGTCACGCCGCGACGCAAGGAGCTTCTGTTCTCGGGCCGTTTGGCCCTTCGGTTGACCCATCCTGAAGTCCGCCCTTGGCAAGGGGGGACGGAGTTCGGGCTCGGGCGGGACCCTTGCAAAGCGCAGATGCGAATCAAACTGACCCACTACCGCCAGCCGGTACGCCTTGATCGGTTCCTGTCGGCGGGCTAAAACGCCGCGGGGCTGGGGAGATTCGAACGCCGCGCTGCGCGTGTGCCGGCCCCCTCACCTTCCCTCACGATTCGGAGTCATAGCGCATGTCTTGGGACCAACTCGTCGATATTCTCTATACGATTTTCGTCACCCAAACGGGCATCCCCAGCCTGACCTTCGGTCACGTCTTCATGTGGGGCGTCGGGCTGCTGTTCATGTATCTGGCGACCAAGAACATCGAGCCGTTGCTGTTGGTGCCGATCGGCTTCGGCATCTTCATCGTCAACTTTCCGCTGGCGCCCTTGATGGGAACCAACGAGCACGGTGTCCCGCAGTTCATCTATTTCTTCTACCACTACGGGCTCGAGTGGGAGATCTTGCCGTCGGTCATCTTTCTCGGTCTCGGCACGCTGACCGACTTCACACCGCTGATCGCCAACCCGAAGGTGCTGGTGGTCGGCGCCGGAGCGCAGCTCGGGGTGTTCATCACCTTCATCGGCACGCTGCTGTGCGGCTTCACGCTGAAAGAGGCGGCGTCGGTCGGGATCATCGGCGGCGCCGACGGGCCGACCACGGTCTATCTCACCAGCGCGCTGGCGCCTCACCTGCTCGGCGCCAACGCCGTCGCCGCATACTCCTACATGGCGCTGGTGCCGATCATCCAGCCGCCGATCATGCGCGCTCTGATCAAGAAGGAAGACCGCCTCATCAAGATGGACAACATGCGCGAGGTGTCACAGGTCGAGCGGCTGGTGTTCCCGCTGATCGGCGCAGGAGTGATCGCGCTGCTCATCCCCGCGGTAACGCCGCTGATGGGCATGTTCATGCTCGGCAACTTCATGCGCGAGTCGGGCGTGGTGAAGCGGTTGGTGGACACCGGCGGCGGAGCGTTGATGAACGGCGTGACCATCTTTCTCGGCCTCGCGGTGGGCGGCTCGATGCGGGCGGAGACGTTTCTCGACTGGAAGCCGCTGGTCATCCTCGCTTTCGGTATCGTCGACTTCGTGTTCTGCACAGCCGGCGGAATCTGGACGGTTCAGATTCTCAACAAGTTCAGCAAGCAGAAGATGAACCCCCTGATCGGCTCGGCCGGTGTTTCGGCGGTGCCGATGGCCGCTCGGGTCTCTCAGGTCGTCGGCCTCGAGGAGCGGCCCGGCAACTACCTGCTGATGCACGCGATGGCGCCGAACCTGGCCGGCGTGATGGGCACCGCCGCCGCGGCGGGCATGTTCATCGCGATGTTCAAGTAGGAGGTCGCGATGGACTGGCTGTTTCGCTTCGCCGACCCCACCATCGACTGGAACTACGCGATGGTCACTCTCGTCGTGCGTTTCATCGGCGTGTTCGTGGTGATGATCGTCATGCAGATCGCGCTGCAGGTCGCCGCTCGGGTGATCCGCCGCGTCGAGGCGCAACCCGCGGCGGCTGTGGATACCCCCGCGGGTTCGCCCGCTGCCGGCGAGCCGATCACCGACACCGGTGTCGACGCTGCGACCGCAGCCGCGGTAGGGCTCGCCCTGCAGGGTGCGGACGACCGCGAGATCGCCGCAATCGCACTGGCGATGGAGCTCGAGGCGCGTCCGCGCACGCCGATCGATCCGAGCGAGCGCACGACCGCCTGGGCGTCCGCCGGCCGTCTCCAGCAGCTCGCCCGCAACCCGCGATAACGCGCCGCCAGCGGCCGCGCGAGTCCCAAGAATCGGCTTCGCCGATTCGTCCCAAGAACCGCCTGCGGCGGTTCGTCCCAAACGCACTGGTCGCTGCGCTCCAGTGCGTGTCCCAAGCCCCTTCGGGGCGTAGGAATAGGTCAGGGGGAGGGCGCCGGCGTCGGCCGGCTTGGGACGCGAGGCGCAGCCCGCTTGGGACGACCGCAGAAGCGAAGCGATCTGCGGTCTTGGGACGAATCGACGAAGTCGATTCCTGGGACTCGAGTAGCGAAGCTACTCGATCGTAATCAGCAGATCGCCTTCGCGTACTTCCTGTTGCGGCTGGACGTGAACGGATTTCACGGTGCCCGAGACTGCGGCGAAGATCTCGTTCTCCATTTTCATTGCTTCGAGGACGAGGACCTTGGTTGCCGGTTCGACGGAGGCGCCGATCGCGACTTCGACGGTGAGGACGACTCCGGAGATCGGTGCGAGAACCTCACCGGAACCGCCGGTGGCCGTGGGCGCGGCCGGAGCTGGCGCTGGCGCTGCGGCGACTGGCGGGGGAGGAGCCGCGGCTGCGGCGGCGGGTGCCGGGGCGATCGCCGGTGCTCCGGACGACTCGATTTCGACACTGTAGCTCTTGCCGTTGACGATAACGTCGACCTGGCTACCCATGCGGGTGCCGACCTGTACCTCGTAGTCCTGTCCGTCGATCTTGAATCGGTGGGTTGCCATGGCTGGTGCCTACTCTCCCGGAACGGCTCGAGCTTCCGCTAGAGCGGAATGTTGCCGTGCTTTTTCGGTGGGTTGGTGTCGCGCTTGGTCTTGAGCATCTCGAGCGCGTTGATCAGGTGCGGGCGGGTGTCCTCGGGGACGATGACGTCGTCGATATAGCCGAGCTCGGCCGCCTTGTAGGGATTGGCGAAGGTGCGACGATACTCGGCGACCAGCTCGGTGCGCTTGCTCTCGTCGCCGCCAGCTTGCTTGATCTCGTTGCGGAAGATGATGTTGACCGCACCGTCCGGCCCCATCACCGCGATCTCGGCGGAGGGATAGGCGAGGTTGATGTCGCCGCGGATGTGCTTGGAGGACATGACGTCGTAGGCGCCGCCGTAGGCCTTGCGGGTGATCACGGTGACCTTGGGGACGGTTGCCTCGCAGTAGGCGTAGAGCAGCTTGGCGCCGTGCTTGATGATGCCGCCGTACTCCTGCGCGGTGCCCGGCAGGAAGCCGGGGACGTCGACGAAGGTGACGATGGGGATGTTGAAGCAGTCGCAGAAGCGAACGAAGCGCGCGGCTTTGATCGATGAGTTGATGTCGAGACAGCCGGCGAGGACGCTCGGTTGGTTGGCGACGATGCCGACGCTGCGGCCGTTGAGCCGGGCGAATCCGGTGACGATGTTCTTGGCGTAGTCGGGTTGGATCGGGAAGAAGCGGCCGTCGTCGACGACGCGGTTGATGATCTCGAAGATATCGTACGGCTTGTTCGGGTTGTCGGGCACGATTCCGTTGAGGGCGGGGTCGCGCCGCTCGGGGTCGTCACCGGTGGCGAGGATCGGCGGATCTTCGGTGTTGTTTGCGGGTAGATAGGACAAGAGCTCGCGAATCCGCGCCACGCACTCTTCGTCGCTCGGCGTGTGCAGGTCGGCGACCCCGCTGCGGGTGTTGTGAGTCATGGCGCCGCCGAGCGCCTCCATGGTCACTTCTTCGCGCGTCACTGTCTTGATGACGTCGGGGCCGGTGATGAACATGTAGCTGCTGTTCTCGACCATGAAAATGAAGTCGGTCATCGCCGGCGAATAGACCGCGCCGCCGGCGCACGGCCCCATGATCGCCGAAATCTGCGGCACCACGCCCGAGGCCAGCGCGTTGCGCAGGAAGATATCGGCATAGCCAGCCAGGCTGGCCACGCCCTCTTGGATGCGAGCGCCGCCGGAGTCGTTCAGACCGACTACCGGGTAGCCCTGCTTGACCGCGAAATCCATGACCTTGCAGACCTTCTGCGCGAAGGCCTCGCCGAGCGAGCCGCCGAGCACGGTGAAGTCCTGGGAGAACACGCAGACGTGGCGGCCGTCGATCTTGCCGTAGCCGGTAATGACGCCATCGCCCGGCGTCTTCTTGTTGCCCATGCCGAACTCGTTGCAGCGATGGGTCTTGAACTTGTCGAGCTCGACGAAGGTCCCGGGGTCGAGCAGCCGATGAATGCGTTCGCGCGCAGTCAGCTTTCCGGCATCGTGTTGTTTTTTGATTCGAGCCTCGCCGCCGCCTAGCTCCGCTTCGGAGTGGCGTTTGCGGAGCTCTTCCAAGGCGTCCACAGCCATGAGATCGCTCTCCTAACTTGTCCAGATCGAGCGCCGAAACGAATCACACCACCCCGCGGAAGGCAATCTTTCGCCGCGGGTCATCCGATCCGAGCGGGCCTGACTCAGGACGTGAGGTTGCGGATCAGCTGGGCCTGGAACCTGGCGATCGTCGTCGCCAGCTCGGACTCGAAGGCGCTGGCGATCGACGCACCCGACCCGACCTCGTCGAGCAGAGCGAGGACGTGGCGGTCGCCGTGCTCGTTGAGGATCTGGCGGACCGCGAGGTAGCTCTGCGCGTAGGCGACCTGGACCCGGTCGGCGGGGAGTTGGGTGAAGGGGGCTACCAGCTCTTGCAGCGTGAACAGGCGCTGCCCGGAGATGGT
Organism: bacterium; assembly: GCA_030430165.1. Lineage (GTDB taxonomy): Bacteria > Desulfobacterota > Binatia > HRBIN30 > CADEER01 > CADEER01. Next base: position 16,248 of record JAUIGL010000044.1, read on the forward strand.
CGAATAGGCCCAGTCCTCGCGGTCACCGTCGGATTGCTCTTCGGCCCAGATGGCGAGCCCCTCGTTGAGCCAGACCGGCGCCCGCCCGTTGGACAGCTTGGTGATCAGGACGTGGCCGTACTCGTGACGCAGGGTGCGTTGTAGGAGCTCGCTGGCGCCGCGGATGCCGCGCACCGGCAGCTTGATCCGCCCGTCGTAGACGCCGCCGGTCCAGTCCGGAGTTTGGGTGACGTTGTGGAAGTCCTCGCTGGCGTAGAGGACCACGTCGGTCGGGGTGTCGGGATAGAAGTCGAGCTTGCGGCCGACGGCGAAGTAGGCGTCCTCGAGGTGTTGCGAGACGATCTCGGCGGCCTCGCGGTTCTCTCCCTGGGCAAACGAGATTCGAAAGTGGGCCGTGTCGAAGTCGACGAAGTCCCACTCGGCATCGAGCTCGCGCTCGAGCCGTTCGAGCATGCGATCGAAATCGGCGCCCGAAGCGCCGAGCCCGCGCGCCCGCTGCAGCATGGCGACGGCGCGTTGCTGGTCTCCCTGCTGCCGGTAGATCCGCCCCAGCGCGACGTAGGCCATCGGGTCGGTGCTGCCGAGCTCGAGCGCTCGGTTGAGGTTCTCGGATGCGTTGTGGTGGTCGCCGATGCGTTCCTGGGCGATGCCGAGAAGTGCGAGAAGCGCGGGATCCTCGCGGACGTCGAGCGCCTCGAGCAAGTGTCCGATCGCTTCGGCGGGGCGACCTGCGTTGATCTCGGCGACCGCCCAGTTGCGCAGGACGGTGACCAGGTTGCCGTAGAGGACCTGCTCGCTCGGCGCGCTGTCGATCGCCGAGTAGAGCCGTTCGACGGCGCGCTCGAACTCGCCGGCGGCGTTGAGGTTGACCGCTTCGTCGTTCAGCCGGTGTCGCTGCAGGGCGAGGTCCAGGCGCAGCCCGGGGACTTCGCCGCTGCTGGCGATCGGGGCGAGAGCTGGGGCAAGCGGCTGCAGGTAGTTGGCGGCGACCAGCAGCGCAGATGCGGCCGCCAGCAGCAGAGTCGTGGCGAACGGCGAGGCGCTGCGTCGCGGCGGCGTCTCCGGGGCTGGTTGGGGAGGTGGGACCTCGTCGCAGCCGCGCAGGCTGACCTGCGCCCCGCGCTCGCGCAGCGCCGCGGCGATCTGCAAACCGACGTGCTGCTCGAGATCGCGCAGCAGGACCGTCGGCAGCCGCGTGTCGCGGTGGATGTCGACCGGCCCGCCGAGCTCGGCGGGCAGGGTGCGCAAGAAGGCGATGACGCGCTCTCGCGACAGGTCGTTGCGGTAGCCGAGTAGACTCAGCTCGAAGGTGGTTTCGAGGAGCGGCACGGTAGCTTAATGATAGTCGGGTATCGGTCGCTTGGAAGCCGGAATCGCTGTCCTCCCGGTCTCAGTCTGTCGACGCGCCGTGGTCGCAGATATTCGGCGTCTCCCGTGGCCTCGCCGAGGCGCGAGACCGCCGGCCGGGTCAGTGCATGACCTTGGGGATGTCGGTAGCCTCCTCGATGGTGCCGTAGGTCGATTCGTAGCGGGAAACGTTGTCCTGGAGCGCGCGGAGAATCCGCTTGGCGTGCTCGGGCGAGGTGATCACGCGCGATCGCAGGGTCGCGACCGCCTGCCCCTTGCCGGCTTTTTGCGGCTGCAGGAACATGAAGTCGAGAATGAACTCCTCCTTGCGGTGACTGATCATCATCAGGTTCGAGTACACCCCGTTGCCCTGCTGGGGGTCGATCTGAATCGCGATCTTGCGGTCGGAGGCGGACTTGTTCGGGTCATCGGCCATGGAGATCCTCTCGTTCTTGGCCCAGGGACGGGGCTAGGCAAACGCTGTTTTATGGAAGTTCGGCTTCGAACGCCGCGGCCGGTCAAAATCGTCCGCGGGCGGGTCGATACCGTCCGGCAGTGGGCTTTCGCGGTTTGGCATGGGGGTTGCGCTTCCCCGTTGGCAGATAGCCAACCAACGGGAGGGGAGTCCCATGAAGGTATTTGCAACTGGGAAGTGGAGCAAGGAAGACAAGCGGTGGTCGATGGTGGTGGCGATTCGTCGCCCGGGGCGTGAGACTGCCGCCGACCGGCGCAAGGCACGCGAGTCCAAGCCGAAAGGTGCGCGCTAGCCGATCCCCGGCTTGACCTGATCGTGGCCGCTGGCCAACCTTTTTCCGATGCGCCTGCGTCGGAATTGGTACATGGCTTCGATCTTCGTGATCGCTCCGGCGGTCGCATTGGTGGTCGTCGGGATTCTGGTGTTGGCGTTTCGTCGCGAGACCGTCGACACCACGCTCGGCATCCTCATTCTGTCGTTCTGCACCGCGCTTTTCGTCGGCGCGATCTCGCTGATGGTCTCGCTCAAGCGGACCGCCGATCTCTCGCAGTTGCAGCTCGACTTTCTGTCCAAGGTCTCGCACGAGTTCAAAACTCCGCTGACCAGCATCCGGATCTTCACCGAGACGCTGGCCGAGGAACGACCCCTCACCGACGAGCAGCGCGCCCACTGCCTGCGCATGCTGGAGCGCGAGACCGGGCGGCTCGATACCATGATCGGCCGGCTGCTCGACTTCGGTCGCATGGAGGCGGGCCGCATGACCTACGAGCGCCAGCCCGAGTCGATCGAGTCGGTGATCGACATCGCGCTGCAGGCCTTCGAGCCGATTCGCCTTCGCGATGGCGTGCACTTGTCGACGTCGCTCGCCGCGGATCTGCCCAAGATCAACGGAGACCGGACGATGTTGGCGCAAGCGGTGCTCAACCTCCTGCAAAACGCGGCCAAGTACGGCGGCGAGGACAAGCAGGTGCGGCTCGAATGCGTTGCCGACCGCGGTCGGATACGTCTCGCGGTCGCCGATCGCGGCCCGGGGATTCCGCGGCGCGAGCGCCGACGCATATTCGATCGCTTCTACCGCATCGACGACCGGCTGAACCGCCGTCAGGAAGGCAGCGGTCTCGGTCTGGCGATCGTTCGCCACGTCGCCCAGGCGCACGGCGGCCAGGTGACCGTCCGAGATCGCGCCGGCGGTGGCTCCGAGTTCGCCATCCAGTTGCCGGCCGCCGGCTGAGGTCGCGATGCCGTCCGAAACCGTTCTACTGATCGAGGACGATCCGGCGATCGTCTCCGGTCTCGAGCTCAACCTGTCGCTCGAAGGCTACAATGTCTTGTCGGCGAGCGACGGCGAGACCGGCTTCAGAGTGGCGTGCGAGCATGCCCCCGACATGGTCTTGCTCGACATCATGCTACCGGGAATGAACGGGCTCGAGGTTCTGCGCCGACTGCGCCAGCGCAGTCCCGAGACTCCCGTGATCATCTTGTCGGCGCGCGGCGAGGAAGCGGACAAGGTGCTGGGCCTCCAGATCGGTGCCGACGACTACATCAGCAAGCCGTTTTCGTTGAGCGAGCTGCTCGCCCGGATCAACGCCGCGTTGCGCCGGCAGAGACTGCAGAGCACGGAGCCGGCAATCCACGCGGTGGGCGACGCCACCGTCGATCTCGACCGGCGCCTGGTAGCCCGCGGCGGCGCCGAGATCGCGATGACCGCGCGCGAGTTCGAGTTGCTCAGCTATTTCGTTCGCCACCCTGGCATCGCCCTGTCCCGCGATCGCCTGCTCGACGCGGTCTGGCGCACCGACTACCTCACCCTGCGCACCATCGACAACTTCGTCGGCCGCCTCCGCTCCAAGCTCGAACCCGACCCCGAAGAACCCAAACACTTCCTGACCGTCCGCGGCGTCGGCTACCGCTTCGAACCGTAGCGCGCTTGCGCGCTACGGGTCCCAGATCCGCGCTTCGCGCGGATGTCCCAAGCCGCGGCTACGCCGCGAGCGTCCCAAACTCGGCTCCGCCTTCGTGTCCCAAGCCCGCCTACGGCGGGCGCCCGGTGGACTGTCATCTCAATCGCGCGCCTATGGCGCGCTTGGGACGCAGAGGCGTAGCCTCTGCTTGGGACGCTCGCGGCGTAGCCGCGGCTTGGGACGTGCGAGCGCAGCTCGCACTAGTATTGGATGACGCTGCGGATGCTCTTGCCTTCGTGCATCAGGTCGAAGGCGTCGTTGATCTTGTCGAGCGGCATGGTGTGGGTGACGTATTCGTCGATCTTGAGATCGCCGTCCATGTACCAGTCGACGTAGGTGGGGACCTGGGTCCGGCCGCGGGTGCCGCCGAACGCGGTGCCGCGCCAGCTGCGCCCGGTGACCAGCAGGAACGGGCGGTTGTGGATCTCTTCGTCGGCGCCGGCGACGCCGATGACGATCGATTGGCCCCAACCTTTGTGGGCGGCGATGAGCGCCTGGTTCATGACGTCGACGTTGCCAATGCACTCGAAGGTGTAGTCGGCGCCGCCATCGGTCATGTCGACGATCGCCTCGCCGAGGCGGGGCAGCTCGACCTTGCTGGCATCGACGAAGTCGGTTGCGCCGAACTGCTTGGCGAGCTCGAACTTGGCCGGGTTGAGGTCGACTCCGATGATACGCCGCGCGCCCGCCATCACTGCGCCCTGCACCACCGAAACGCCGATGCCGCCGAGGCCGAACACCGCAACCGTCGAGCCGGGTTCGACCTTTGCCGTGTTGAGCACGGCGCCGATGCCGGTGGTGATGCCGCAGCCGAGCAGGCACACCTTGTCGAGTGGCGCGTCCTTGCGCACCTTGGCGAGAGCGATCTCCGGGACCACGGTGTATTCGGCGAAGGTCGACGTCCCCATGTAGTGGTGCAGTTTCTTGCCGTTGTGCGACAGGCGGCTGGTGCCGTCGGGCATCAGTCCCTGCCCCTGAGTCGCGAGCAGTGCGCTGCACAGATGGGTCTTGCCGCTGGTGCAGAACTTACAGTTGCGGCACTCGGGGATGTAGAGGGGGATGACGTGATCGCCGACTTCGAGGCTGGTGACGCTGGGGCCGACTTCTTCGACCACACCGCCGCCCTCGTGGCCGAGCACGCTTGGGAACAGCCCGGAGGGATCTTTGCCGCTCATCGTGTAGGCGTCGGTGTGGCAAACCCCGGTGGCGTTGAGGCGAATCAAGCACTCGTTGGCCTTGGGGCCTTCGAGATCGATCTCTTCCACCTCGAGGGGTTTTTGCGGTTCCCAGCAGATCGCGGCTTTGACTTTCATTGCTCGTTTCCCTCCGAGGTTGGCGACAGACCGTTTTCTAGTGAATCGAGGCGGAGTTGTCGAAGGGGGCGGCGGCGCCGAGCGGTGTAGCGGCGCCCGCCGACGACGGACTATAGACGTACGCAGCCGGAGTTGCGCTGCTGATGATGAATTACATCTGGATGGGGCTGATCGTCGCTGCGATCGTCTACGGTGCCTTCGCCGGCACGATGGCCGAGGTCAGCAAGGCCTCGATCGATTCTGCCAAGGCGGCGGTGACCCTGGCGCTGGGGTTGATCGGCGTAATGGCGTTCTGGCTCGGCATGATGCGAATCGTGCGCGACGCCGGCCTGTTTCACGGGATGGCCCGCCTGGTGCGCCCGCTGATGACGCGGTTGTTCCCCGACGTCCCGCCGGACCATCCGGCGATGGCGGCGATGATCATGAACATCGTCGCCAACATGCTCGGCCTCGCCAACGCGGCGACACCGTTCGGCATCAAGGCGATGATCGAGCTCGATCGACTCAATCCGGTGAAGGGCGTCGCGACCAATGCGATGGTTCTCTTCCTCGCGATCAACACCTCGAACGTGGCGCTGTTTCCCACCGGAGTGATCGCGCTGCGGGCGGCGGCTGGGTCGGGCGATGCAGGCGGAATCTGGATCCCGACGCTGTTGGCGACCCTGTTTTCGACCACGGTCGGCATCGTCGCGGCACGCGGCCTGCAGAGAACCGTCCCGCCGATCGAGGCGTACGAAGCGACCGAGGACGTTGCCGTCGATCGGATGCCAGAGCTGCCCGACGATGCCGAGCTCGGAGTCGAAAGACCTTCGACGCTGGCCGGCCGCGTGGCGGGAACGGCGTTCGCGCTGTTGGTGGGGGTGGCGGCGGTGTGGACCTTGTCCGAAGGCGTGGCCGGCGGAGAGCCGTTTTCCGATGTCCTCCGTTCGATGCTGTCGACCTGGCTGCTGCCGGTGTTGATCGGAACCATCCTCTGTCTGGGGTTTGCCCGTCAGGTTCCGGTTTACGATTCGGCGATCGCCGGAGCCCGCGAGGGATTCGACGTCGCGGTGCGCATCATTCCGTATTTGGTGGCGATCTTGGTCGCGGTCGGAATGCTGCGGGCCTCAGGCTTGCTCGGAGCGTTCACCGGTCTCGTCGGACCGGTCACGTCTGCGGTTGGGCTACCCGCCGAGGCGCTGCCGATGGCTGTTCTACGCCCGCTTTCGGGTTCCGGGGCTTACGCGGTGATGGCGGAGATCATGCAGGCCGAGGGCCCGGACAGCTATGTCGGCTATCTCGTCTCGACGCTGCAGGGCAGCACCGAAACCACATTCTATGTGCTCGCCGTGTACTTCGGCGCGGTCGGGGTCAGCCGAATCCGCCACGGACTCGCGGCCGGCCTGATCGCCGATCTCGCCGGCGTGGTCGGCGCGATCGCCGCCGTATCGCTGCTCCTCGGCTGATCGTACCGCGCGGAGGCCTAAGCCGGAGTCGCAACACCCCAGCGCCGCCGCGGTTGACGAAGCATCGGCCACAGGGTCGGGCCGTCGGCGATCGAGATCTGCGCGACGACCTCGAAACCGTGCCGCCCGTAGAAGGGGAGGTTGGCCTCGTTCGAGGACTCGAGGTAGGCGGGCAAGCGGTCGCGGTCGCAGCGGTGGAGAGTTGGTTCGAGCAAGGCCGACGCCATCCCCATGCCGCGGCTCTCCGGTTCGGTGCCGAGGATGGCCAGGTACCAATGCGGGCCGCGGTAGTGAGCACGCTCCATGGCGGTGAGCAGCTCGCGCGCGCGCATGGCGCGCGCCCGCAGCAGGCTCATCATCCGGAGTGCGTAGCGCAACTCGGCCCACAGCTTGGCGCGGCCGGGATTCGGCGGCTGCCAGATCGCCGCCGCGTCACGACCGAGCGTTGTCGACACCTGGCCGATTCCGCAAAACTGCTGCAAGACCGCAGCGTAGAAGGCGGTCGCGCGATGTCGGCGGGCGTCGTGGTCGGGGAAGAGCCAAGCCAGTACTGGATCGACCTCGAACGAGCGCGCCAGGCATACCGCCAGACGGGGATAGTCGCTTGCGTCGGCGACCCTCGTGGCGGTGGCCAGCACCGGTCAGTTGCCGTCCTGTTGCGCGGCGACGACGGCGTCGACGACCTCGACGCAGCGCTCGAGCTGGGTCAGCTCGACGTATTCATCGGGCCTGTGGGCCTGGGCGATATGTCCGGGTCCACAGACGACGGTCGGTATGCCAGCCTGCTGATAGAAACCCGCCTCGGTGGCAAAGCTCACTTTGGACGCGGGTTGGCCGGTAATGCGCGCGAGCGTGGCGGTCGGCTCGCTGTCCGGGCTGGGCGACAGCGCAGCGTAGTCGGCGGTGACGGCTATCTGGATGTCGGCGTCCGGGTGGACCTTTCTCATCTCGGGAATCAGGTTCTGTCGCGCGTAGGTATCGAGCTTTTCGACGACGCGCTCCGAGCCATCGCCCGGGAGACTGCGCAGCTCGAGCTCGAACGTACAGTGGTTGGGGACGATGTTGACGGCCGTGCCACCGTGTATCTTTCCCACTTGCAGCGTTGCGTGCGGCGGATCGAAGTCGGGGTCGAACGGTCCGTGCGACGCGAATCGGCGCGCCTGCGCCCGCAGCCAGACGACTAGTTCGGCCGCGAGCTCGACCGCGTTGACGCCTCGCGGGGCCAGCGCCGAGTGACACTCCAAGCCGGAAACCTCGCAGCGGAAGCTCTGCTTGCTCTTGTGCGCGTGCACCGGAGCGAGGCCGGTCGGCTCCCCGACGACGCAGAGTCGCGGAAGCGGGAAGCCGCGATCCTTCGCGAAGCGCAGAATCTCGCGCACACCGCGGCACGCCACCTCCTCGTCGTGTGTCATCGCGATCGAGACCGGCGCGCCGCCGGCGGCGAACCGGCGCAAGCGCGCGACCACGACGGCGAGGTATCCCTTCATGTCGGCGGTGCCGCGTCCGTACAACCGGCCCTCGCGTTCGGTCAGGCGAAACGGGTCGGTACTCCACGCCTGGCCCTCGGTCGGCACGACGTCGGCGTGGCCGGCAAAGAGGATCCCGCGCGTCGTGGCCGCCGCGGGGGTGCGCGCCAACAAATTGGCGTGCTCCGGGTCTGGACCGGGGATTTCGAACACCTCGGCGCCGGCATCCCTCAGGTAGGCTGCGGCGATTTCGACCAGCGCCCGATTGCCGCGTGACGTGACGGTGTCGCAAGCGACCATGCGTTCCATCAACCGCAGCGTTTCGCCATCGAGCGGCATATCTATCCCGTTGCCTCGCCGAGCGCTGCCAAGAACTCGTCGACCTCGGCGTCGGTCGTGTCGAATGCGGTCATCCAGCGCACCGTCGGTCGTTGCGGATGATCTGACCAGACGTGAAAGATGAATCGCTCGCCCAATCGTTTCAGAGTTTGTCGCGGAATCCGGGCGAACACTGCGTTGGCATCGACGGGATGAACGATCTCGACCTGTGGCACCTTTGCGGCGCCCGCTTCGAGGCGGCGCGCCGCGGCGTTGGCCCGAACGGCGTTTTCGCGCCAGAGATCATTCGTAAAGAGCGCTTCGAACTGTGCGGCGACGAAACGCATCTTGGAGGCGAGCTGCATTCCCTGCTTGCGGTGGAACTCGGCCGCACCGACGATTCCCGGGGTGAGGTAGACGACGGCCTCCGCGCCCATGAGTCCGTTCTTGGTTCCGCCGAACGACACGAGGTCGACGCCGACATCCGCCGTCACCTCGCGCAAGTCCGTTTGCAGTGCGGCGGCGGCGTTCGCCAAACGCGCTCCGTCGACGTGGAAAAGCAGGCCGCGCTCGCGACAGAGCTGCGCGAGCTCGCCGAGCTCGGCGATCGAGTAGACCGTGCCCGCCTCGGTTGCCTGCGCGATCGAGAGCGCGCGAGGTTGGGCGTGGTGCACCCCCGGTCCACTCTGGATCGCCGCCCGCACGAGGTCCGGGGTCAGTTTTGCGTGTGTCGTCGGCACGGGCTGCAGCTTGCAGCCCAAGTAGTTCTCGGGCGCCGCGCACTCGTCGGACCACAGGTGAGATTGTTCGCCACAATAGATTACGTGATGAGAGTCGACGACGGTGCGCAGGCCCAGCACATTGGCCGCCGTGCCGCCCCACACGAAGAGCACGTCGGCCTTTCCTCCGAAGGCGCGCCGCACGGACGACGCTGCGCGCTCGGTGACCGCGTCGTGCCCGTAGGCCAACGCCGGACCGCGGTTGGCGGCGTCGAGCGCTTCGAGCACGGCGGGATGAACGCCGGCGGCGTTGTCGCTGGCGAATCGTGGATTGCTCATCCGCGATCGATGCACACCGTCTTGAGGTCGGTCATTTCCAGGATCGCGTGCTTGCCGCCGATAAAGAGCTCGCATTCGCGCATGTCGATATCACCTTTGGTAGAGCTTGCGTCCGACGGTGGTCAGCCACTCGCAGCCGTCTTTGGTGATGACGACGGTGTCCGAAAGAAAGGAGTCGCCCTTGCCGGTCCGCAGTAGCCAGGACATCAGATGGAAGACCATTCCGGCTCGCAGCTTCATGCTGGATCCCGCTCGCAGGCCGATCGGCACCCCACTGCCGGACCAGCTCGGTGGGTAGCCTATCCCGACCGCGTAGCCGCAATGATGCCGGGTGTATCCATGCAGGCCGTGCTTATCGAGCTGTGCCTGCCAGGCGCTGTACACGGTTCCGGCCTCGACACCGGGGCGCATCGTTTCGGCGGCGCTTTCCATGGCTCCGCGGCAAACGTCGAGCATTTTGCTCGCTTGGCGTGGTGGCGAGCCGATGAATACCAAGCGCCCGAGCGGCGCGTGGTAGCGATGTTTGCAGCCAGCCATTTCGAGAAATAGCAGATCGCGTCGCCGCAGGCGGTCGTCGCGCCAGGTGCCGTGCTCGTGTTGCAGCGTCCGCGTCGTCCGCACGAGCGGAACGAAACCGGGGTAGGTTCCGCCGCGGCGGAACATGGTTGCGTAGATCGACGCCATGATGTCGCTGGTTCGCTGGTCCGGACCGGCCGCCGCAATCGCGGCGAGCATCATGGAATCGCTGATCGATGCGGCGAGGCGGGTTCTCTCCAGCTCCAGGGGGGATTGGACGAAGCGGCAGTCGTCGACCAGTCCGGACGAGTCGTGCCAGCGAACGTTGGGGGTCGCCGCCATGAGGCCCTGCGCCACCTTCGCCGGCAGGAAGGTGTTGGCTTGCTCCAGGCCGATGCTGGCTCGCTCCAGACCGAGCGTCCGCAGCGCCTCGACAGTGGCCGACACCGGCGCGGCGGCCGGCTCGGGTTGGGTGCCGGGCTCGCGCGTTTGCACGCCGAGGCTCATTTCCCAAGGCTGCAGACCGCCTGCCCGCCCCTCCTCGGAGACGGTACTGAAGACGACGTCGTCGGCGCGGCGCGGCGGCGGAGTTTGTCCGTCCGAATATCCGAGGTGGTGCAGGTGCGGCACCTGGTCGCGCACCGTGGCGGCCTCCATCGCGCGGGTGATCAGAGCCAGATCGCCCTCGGCGGGGATGACCAACGCCTGGTACGCGAAGTATCCCATGTGATCGAGCCCGCACAGATAGTAGATATTCTCCGGGCTCGAGATGATGAGTCCCTCGAGTCCCCGTTGCGCCATCAGGGCCCGGACACGGTCGATGCGTTGTTCGTACTCGGCGGCAGGGAAAATCGGAGGTTCGCTGGCCATGTTCCCTATAGATCGAATCACCGGTGGCGAAGCAACGCACCCCGGGGCAGCGGCAACTGTTGGCCGTTGCATTCGCCGCGCCGCTGGACGGTCGGTGAACCGGGCAGTAAACAGGTAGATGACCGAATATTCGAGAGTGTGTTCCAGCTCAGAAGGGAAGGTCGGGATGGGGACGCCGGCATCAATCTTCCGTCAATCAGCCCTCGAGGGAGCGTACGCTGATGCGCAAGTTGACCGGAGCTGAGGTGGCGGCGCGGCTGTCCGAGTTGCCCGAGTGGCAGATCGTCGACGGCAAGTTGCGCCGCGAATTCCTGTTCGACGACTTCGTCCGGGCGTTCGGTTTCATGAGCTCGCTGGCGCTGGTGGCGGAATCGCGGAACCACCACCCCGAGTGGTCCAACGTGTACAACCGGGTTGTGGTCGAGTGGAACACCCACGACGTGGGCGGCTTGAGCGAGCTCGACTTCGAGCTGGCTGCGGCGACCGATCGACTGGCGAAAGCTGGATGACCGAGCGGCTGGCCGAGGTCGCGTGCTATCGAAGGGTGGTCGGCGCGAGTCTCGAGCGGGTGTGGGAAAACGTGCTCGATTGGGAGCACCTGCCGTGGCTCCACTCCTCCGCCTTCGCCTCGATCGAGGTGCAGGATGCCTCCCCCCGTGGGTGGCGGGCGAGGGTCGGGTCGCGAGTCGGTGACCGGGTGCAGCCCATGACGATCGAGATCCGTACCGAGCGGGAGCGCGGCCGCTATGTGACCCGAACCCTCGATGGATCCGGCGCCGGTACCGAGATCTGGACCGAGCTCGATCCGACCGGTGAGCGCGCCACGGCCATCGAGGTTCGCTTTCTCGTGCCGGGGGTCAGCGGCGCGATGGCGGAGCGCTATGGCGCATCCTACGAACGGCTCTACGCGCGGCTCTGGGACGAAGACGAGCAGATGATGCAGCACCGCGAGAAGATGATCGAAGCGGCCAGGTCGCGGCGCAGTGTCAGTGAGCGGATCCTCCTCGGGCCCGAGGAGGAGCTGCGCCGCCGGCTGCCCGAAACCGTCGAGATTGGCGGGATGCCTTATCGTTTGTGCGAAATCGACGGGTCGCTGGCAGTGTTCTCGAGCGTCTGCCCCCACTTGCTGGGACCGCTCGACGAAGGAGAGCTCGCCGTCGGAATCGCTCGCTGTCCGTGGCACGGTTACGAGTTCGACACCCGCTCAGGTCTCAGCTGCGATGGACGCTCGCTGCGCCTGTCGGACCCCGGAAAACTCTTGATCGAGAATGGTTTGGTCTACTGGCAGGCTTGACCGGCGTCGCCGGTCGGGAATCAGTGGCTTGGCGTCTGGCCGGCGCTGTGTCGTGCGAGGCGCTCACCGACCTGCGAGCTGATCGGTCGCTTGCCCAAGCGAAGTCCTTTTTCTTCGTCGTTGCGCGAACACTCTCATAAGATCTTGACGAAGGCTCCGGTTGGGCTCGACGCGGTACCGGTGGGTGTCGGCAGGGTGTTTACTGGTCGAAGGCGGCACTATTGGCACGGTCGTTGCGAATTCTCCGGGCATGCGTAATCGAGTCGCGAGGCTGGAGATGGCAACCGAGCAGCAGGCTGATTCTCGATTGATCGGCCTGCCGGTCGCCGTGTTGATGGCGGTTACCGTAATGATGTTCGGCCATCGGCTCCCCCAGCAACTCGACGACACACTGCGGCTCTCGCGCCTTCAGGAAATGCATCGAGCTACGCAACAACACGGCCAGCCCCAGGTCGAAGAGCAAGCGCATTCGGGTGATACCTCGCTTCGCGAACCGGTCATGATGCACACCCGATACCTCTTCGATCCCCGTCAGGAGGACGACCCCCGCTCCCGCGCCCTGCGCATCTGAGTACCACCCACCCACCCACGCCCCTGGCTCCGCCCGCCCTCTGCCGAAGGTGGGCGGAGCCCCTCCTGGCTATTGTGAGTTCTGCTCCCGTACGCGCTGCGCGCTCTGATGAGCTCGGCCGCTGCGCGGCCTCCTGAGTTCTGCTCCCGTACGCGCTGCGCGCTCCGATGAGCTCGGCCGCTGCGCGGCCTCCTGAGTTTCGCTCCCGTACGCGCTGCGCGCTCCGATGAGCTCGGCCGCTGCGCGGCCTCCTGAGTTTCGCTCCCGTACGCGCCTGCGCGGTGGCTGAAGTCCGATCTGCGCGAATCTGCGTCCATCTGCGGCAAAAGAACAGAGCCCCTTCGCCTGCGCGCTCCCGACTGCAGCAGTGAGTCGAAGCGTACCCCTCGGCGGCCACCGGTCGCGTCCTCCTCGGTTTCTTTGTACCTATCCAGCGTGGGCGGACTGGCGAAACGGCTCGCGGTCTTGGTGATCGCGTGCGCTGCGGGCTTGGCGTTGCTCGAGCTGGGGGCGCGCTGGGTTTATCAGGCGACCCGCGGCCAGGCGTTTTCGCGCGACGAGGTTCGCGCCAGGTTGTTGACCGACCGGGTCGACGGCGAGGTCGATGCGGTGTTGGCGGACGTGCCGATGGACGCTGCGGTACCCGACCAGCCGGTGATTCTGCACCCCTACTTCGGCTACGTCATCAACCCGGAGAAGGAGGGGGTCAACGTCCACGGATTCTTCCACCGCAACCCGCTGACCAAGCGCTCTCCGGACAAGCTGATCGTCGCGATCTTCGGCGGCTCGGTGGCCGACCAGGTCTACTATCTGGGCGGAGGCGCCCTGGTGCGAGCTCTGCAGGAGCGCGCGGAGTACCGCGACAAGGAGATCGACATCGTCAGCCTGGCGGTGGGCGGCTACAAACAACCGCAGCAGTTGCTGATCCTGTCTTACCTTTTTGCCCTCGGCGCCGAGTACGACGTCGTCATCAACGTCGACGGCTTCAACGAGTTCGACAGTGCTCAGGACAACGTGATGACTGGGATCTACCCTTACTTCCCGCACACGTGGAAGCTGCACGGGCGACGCGGCCTCGACATCGCCGCGAGCACCGCGTTGGGGCGAGTGGAGATTCTGCGCGAGGAACGTCGCCGGCTGCGCGAGCGCTTCGCAACGCCGCTGCTGAGCCGCAGCGCGTTCGGTTTGGTGTTGTGGGATTTTCTCGACGCGGCGCGAGAAGCGGAGATTCGCGAACGGTCGCGGCAGCTCGAAGAGCACCTTGACGAAGCCGAGGCGCCGGTCCACATCGAGGGGCCGCCGTTCGCCTATACGAGCGACGAGGAGATGTATCGCGAGATGGCTGCCCATTGGCGCCGCTCGTCGGCGGCGATGGATCGCTTGTGTAGCCTGAACGGCGCAACCTACCTGCACTTTCTCCAGCCCAACCAGTACGTGCCCGGTTCCAAGCCGCTGACCGAGGAGGAGGTCGAGGTCGCGATCGACCCCGACTTTCATGGAGTCTATCGCGTCCCGCTCGCCTATCCGATCTTTCGCGAGGAGGGCCGGCGTTTGCGCGACGAGCTCGGCGTCGAGTTCTTCGACCTCACCGAGCTCTATGCGGACGAGACGCGGACGGTCTACAACGATTTCTGCTGCCACGTGAACCAGCTCGGCGCCGACCTCATGGCCGAGGCGATTGCCGCGCGCGTTCCGTAGTCGGCTACCCTACTTTTTCAACGGATCGGACCGCTAGGGACCGGACGCGACCGGGCTGCTGGTCGTTCAACGACCAGTCGTACCGGTTGAACTCGATGTCGTAGTCGGCCGCACGACGCAGCTGGTCGCGCAGCGGTTGCGCGGCGTGCAAGCTGACGTAGTCGAGCAGCGTCGGCGAGTCGGGCAACCGGTCGGCGGGCCATTCGACGAAGTCCGATTCGTACCAGTCGAAGATGGCCGAGAGGTGGACGGTTCGCGCGTCGTGGTCGATGCGGACGTTGCGCGGCTCGGAGACGAACAGCCTCGCCGCCTCGTCGAGCTGCGCTTCCAGCCGGTTGGCGTCGAACGCGTGGCGCGGCAGCTTCGGGCAACTGGCGGAGGCGCAGTTGATGGCGAAGTGGATGCGGGGCTCGTGGAAACGATCGCGAATGACCGAGTTCTCGAGCTCGTAGAGGTTGGTCGTTTTGCCGCCGATCGGGATCCTCTGCAGCAGGAAGAACCCGGCCTTCATGGTGGGTAGACCGACGTCGCCGACGCTTTCGATCGGGTAGGACTCGAGCACGGCGGTGATGACCGCGGCGTTGTAGGCGTTCATCCAGTAGGCGAGGCGCTGCTCGCGGGTGGGGAAAAGCTCTGGGTGGTTGTCCGGTCCGATCGCCGCTACCAGCGCGAAGTATCGGTCGAGGTCGCCGCGCTGGTCAGCCAGGCGCCGGTAGTCGACCCGACCCTGGTCGTCGACGAACTCGACGAGCACGCGGTCGAGGAGATCGTGCGAGAACGACGCAGGTGTGTCGACGACGATCCTGGGGTCCGGGCGCACGCTGGTGCAAGCGGCGATCGCGGCGGTGATCGCGAACATTCCGAGCTGCGCGAGACGCATGCCGGTGATTGTGCGGGAGCCGCGGAGCATTGGGAAGGGGCGGATCCCCGGGCCCGCGGGGCCCGGGGATCGGGCGGGAGCTGTCGAGGGTGGAGAGCGCTCGACAGCCTTGGGGGGAGTCTTTTTTGGCTCTGACATCGGGGATGCGCCGAGCGCGGGCTTTGCTGCGGGCCTGGTTTGCGAAGGTTCGGGTTGCCTGCGTACAGTTGTGGCGATGGCGAAAGTCACTTTGATTGCCTATTCGGACTACCTCTGTCCCTGGTGCTACAACGCGGCGGTGCGTTTGCGGCGTCTCGTCGCCGAGCACGGTGACCGCGTAGAAGTCGATTGGCGCAGTTATTTGCTGCGCCCCCGCCCGAATCCCAGTCGCACGCTCGAGAAGTTCCGCGCCTACACGGAGTCGTGGCAGCGTCCGGCGGCGGACGACGACAGCGCCGAGTTCCGCGTATGGCAGAGCGAGGCGGGGCCTCCGTCGCACAGTATTCCTCCGCACCTGGTCGCCAAGGCGGCAATGGCCCTTGGCGACGAGTCGTTTCACCGGATGCACGACCGCCTGCTGCGGGCGTACTTCTACGAGAATCGCGACATCACCAGCGACGACACCCTGCGCGAGCTGTGGCTGGAGTGCGAGCTGCCGGAAGCCGATCTCGAGCGCAGCAAAGACCCGGTGGTCTTGCAGCAGGTGCTGCGCGAGCACAAGGAGGCGCTGGAACACGGCGCCACCGGCGTCCCCGCGGTTCGGGTCGACGGCGGTGCCGGAATCATCGTCGGCGCCCAGCCCTACTCGTTGTACGAGCGTTGGGTCGGTCGGCTCGGCGAAGCGTCGAGCCCGGCTGAATAGCCCTACTCGTAGATCCGAGTGTAGATGCGCTGCTGCACGTACACGATCTTTGGCGTCATCGGCGGCAGGTTCTCGACCAGATTGAAGTCGGTGTCGTAGTCGTAGGCGCGAATCGGCGGGTCGTAGACCCCAGATCCGTTGCAGCTGTTGCCGGAACCGCATTCCCAGTTGTTGCGTTTGTGCTGCGGCTCGCCGAGGCTGACGAAGGACCCGTTGTAGTTGAAGACCTTGTTGCTCCAGCTCTCGAGAAACTTCGGGAAGTTCTCCAACCCGCCATTGTACCAGTCGTCGTCGAGTGTGCTCGGTCCGAGCCCGAACAGCAGGGCTGCATTGATGCCGAGCGCATCCGATGTCGTGAACCACGCTTGTCCGCCAGGCCCGCCGGGCGAATCCCAGGTTGGGACGTCGCGAATATTGGTCGATAGATCGAAGACCGACTTCAAGTCGTTGTTGCGACCGCCGAGTCGAACTTCCCAGCCCTGCGACAGGATCCAGATCGCGTCAGCGAGAATCGCGGCGGGGAACTTGTCGCGCGTGTTGTAGTTGCCTTGGATGAGGGCAGCCTGATCGGTGACCACCGTGACGCCGGTGGGATCGACCGCGCCCGGAACGAAGGTCGAATTGCGCATGTCGAGATCCGCCGAATCGAAGATCCGGACCCCGTAATTGTTGAGTGCCGCATTCGACTGCGCGCCGAGGACGCTGAGGAACAGCACCAGGCCGCCGTCGCTGGTGTCGTCTTTCGGGAAGAGGACCTGACCGTTCACGTCGTTCCACTCGATCAGAGCTCGCAGGTTGAGGTTGAGCAGCCTCATCCATTGCTCCTCGCGATGATTCCAGAAGCCGCCGCGCCGGTAGTCCATGTCGAAGAACCACGAACTGTTTGACGGGCCGCCCGCGATCGCGGGGCATGACGGCGGAGTCCACCAGGGAGCGTTGCCGTTGGTCGGGCAGATATCGATGTTGCTGTCTTGCAGGGTCAAGCGACCATCGCCGGAAGTGTCTTCGCCGACCCGCCTGTACACGGTATTGGCGTGGGCGAATGGCGGGATATAGCGGAGTGGGTCTGCTGGTACCCACCAGTTGCCACCCGGCGGTGTCGGCGGATTGGTCGGGATGTCGGTGTAGAAGAGAGCGCCGCGGCGATCGCACATGAAGCGCAGGAGGTGGCGGGTCTTGACCGGATCGACCGCGCCCGACGCGGTCTGCACTTCGATTGGATAGAGCGGCGGACTGATCAGGGTTCCGGGTCCGCCCGGACAAAGGTCGGCGGCGGAGAAGTCGATCGGCAACATCGGTGCGTTGAGGTTGAGGACGATGCGCAGATCGGCTCGCTCCCAGTACTCGCCGTCGCCCTGATCGATGATGTCGACCGGTGGGGTGATGATGTTGCGAACGTCGTCGCGGATGCTGCCTCTCCATTGCGCCAGGGTGGAGTCTGGCAGTGGGTTGGTGTTGCCGGGGCAGTTCAGCTTCTTGGGGTCGAGGTCGTCGGGTGGATCGACGACATCCTCGAGCTTGTCGATGTAGGTGTCCCCCCAGCAGCGCCAGGAGCTGTTGTATTTGTATCCGCCTCGATAGATATCGCCGACCGCGGTGATTTGAACGTTCGGCATGTCGGGAGGCTCGTCCTCGATGCGGAGCACATTGTCCGGTTGAATGTAGAGATCGCTGTTGGTGTGCAGTCGACCGTGCAGGGTCATGTCGGGTAGCGGCATGACGAACAGGTGCGAGTCAATGAAGGCGAGGAACTGAAAGATCGGAATGTTGTGGATATCGAACTCGCCGGCGACGTGTGCGGTACTGTCTCCCGGGGGAACTTGCGACGTCGACTGCACGACGTAGCGGTACGGAATGGTGTTGAGTCCGCCGAAGACTTCGCCCTCGGGAATCTGCGTCGCCGGGCACGGGGCGCACCCTTCGGACTCCGTGAGCTCGACGTCGACCGATTTCCCTTCGAAGCTGAGTGACTGGTTGAAGTCCAGACCGGTCGGGATCCCGCTGTCGCGGAAGATGTTGGAAAAGGTCGTGATCCCGACGTTGAGTCCGGCCTCGGCGGCGTAGAACGCCGAGCGGCGAACGCCGCTGGCGCCGTTGAGGGCGAGATTGGCGCGGACGTTCATCGCGTAGGCGCCGGCGAGGGCACTCAGCGCGGTGAGGAAGATGAGTGAGGTGACCAGCGCCGCGCCGCGCTCGTTGGTCGCTGTTGTGCGGATTCGGTTCCGATGCACGTTCACGGAGACCTCCGGTCTACAGTAGGTTGCGTGGTTTGACGGTGCTCTTGTGCTCGACGGTCCGGTACTGGCCGTCTGGGCCCGGACGAGACGACTTGGCGACGATGGTGATGTCGAGCTCGCGCACCACGCGCCACTGGTCGTCGGAGCTCGGCTCGTCGACGGGAGAGCAGGGCGGACACGGGTCCATCAGGTACTCGATGTTGAGCTTCTCGATGCCGCGGACCATCGGCTGCGCGTAACCACCGTCGATCTCGACGGTCAGCACCGGCACGCCGTCGATCTCCTGAATCTCGTAGTGCCGCTCTTCGATGGCGTAGACGCCACTCCCGCGCCCGTAGTTCTTGTCGAAAGTCCCCTCGATCTGGATCCAGACCCCGTCGATCCCCGCGATCCGGAAGAAGTTGCCGTGCCCGGTAGCCTTGACCATGTAGATCCACTGACCGACCTCGAAGCCGGCGGACGACTCGACTTTCATTAGGGATTCGTTCTTTTTTGCTCGTTTCTTCAAAATCGTACGGTCGCACTGGAGTGAGTCGTTGTCGGCCCGACCAATGCGCAGGGTGAGTGTATCGCGATCGCCGTTGTCCTCCCCCTCGAGTGCGATGAAGTTGCCCAGCTCGGGCAGGCAAGCGCCGGCCTGGCGCAGCTCCTGGGTGAGAAACGTCATCGACGAGCTCGCCGCTTGCTGGGTCTCCGCGACCATGTCCATGTTGGCGCGCGTCTTGACGTAGAAGCCGAAGTCACGAGCCACGACGGCTAGCGCAATCGCCGACAGGAGCATCGAGACGAGGAGCTCCATCAAGCTCGACCCGTTGCTGCCGTGGAGCCGTGCCGATGTGGAAGTCCGCGGAAGTCGTTCCCGAGTTCGCTGGCGACAGCGACAGTGTTTCGATTTGGTTGGCGGCATGAGTAGTCAGATTGGAAGCAAGCGCCGGACCAACGCGCTCTCGTCTGCGATTGACACCGCGCCATCGTCGGCGGTGTCGGCGGCGAGCGAGCTCGATTGCCACCCTCCACTTCGCCGTCACGCTGTCGATTTCCCGACGAATCAGTGCGCAGATGCCATGCGGGTGTCGGTGCCGAATGTTCCTCCGATGGATCGTGTTGTCGGCCGCGCTCGGGTTGTGGTACCCGGAACGACCATGGAGTTGCGCGAGATCGGGAATCACGTATTCGCCTGCTTGCAACCAGACCGTGGGCTGGGCTGGAGCAACTCGGGGCTGATCAATAGCGGTGGCGGCCTGGTGGTCGACACGTTCTGGGATCTCGCCCGCACCCGTCAGATGATCGAGCAGTACGAGCGGGTCTGGAGCGGGCCGCCGCGCCGCGTCGCCAACACCCATCACAACGGCGACCACTGCTGGGGCAACCAGCTCTTCGCAGACGCCGAGATCATCGGCCATCGCCTGTGCGCCGAGGCGTTCGGTAAGGAGAGCCCCGAGCTGATGCAGTCGATTCGCAACAGCGACGATCCGGCGCTTGCCGGTTTTGCCGCGGGGCTGCAGGAGTACGACTTCTCGGGGATCGAGCTGACGCCGCCGACGACACTGATCGAGGACCGGCTCGACCTCGAGTTGGACGGAACCCCGGTCGAGCTCATCTACGTCGGCCCTGCGCATACGATCGGCGACGTGATCGTCCACCTGCCACAACAGAGGGTCGTGTTCGCCGGCGATGTCCTCTTCCGCCTGTGCACGCCGATCGGCTGGGAGGGGACCTTCGCCAACTGGAGCGCTGCGCTCGACCGCATCATCGCGCTCGACCCTGAGGTGGTCGTGCCCGGGCACGGTCCCGTGTGCGGTCTCGAGGGGCCGCGCGAAATGAAGGCCTATCTCGAGTACGTGCGTGCCGAAACGGAACCGCACTTCCATGCCGGGCTGTCGGAGATCGAGGCGGCCAAGCGGATCGACCTCGGTCCCTACGCCGGTTGGAACGAGCCCGAGCGCCTCATCTTCAACGTCGCCCGCGCCTATCGCGAGCTGCGCGGCGAGGCGGTGGATGCTCCCGTCGACGTCATGGCGATGGCCGGCGGCATGGCCGAGCTGCGCCGCCACTGGCAGGCCTGACGGCGCCGGCACGCTCCGCCTTCAGTCGAGATCGCCGGGGTCGTTCATGCGCCGCGGTGCACCGATTGCGCTCTTCTGGTTCTTCTATTTCGGAGCGCTCGGAGTTTTCTTTCCGTACTACAGCCTCTACCTGAGGGAGAACGCAGGCCTGTCGGGCACCCAGGTGGGCCTGGTGATGGCGGCGATTCCGCTCACCGGTCTGATGGCGCAGCCGTTCTGGGGGAATCTCGCCGACCGTCTCGGTGCGCGGGCTCGGTTGCTGGTCGTGCTGGCGGCTGCCGCGGGAGCCGGATACTTCGCGATCGGGGAGGTCCGCGGTTTCCCCGCGATCCTCGGTGCGACCGTCGCCATGGCGTGCTTCGGCACGGCGGTGATCCCGCTCTCGGTGTCGGTCGCACTGGCGGCGCTGTCGGAGTCGGGCCCGCACGCCTTCGGCTTGGCGCGAATCTGGGGAACTCTCGGCTATCTGATCACGGTCGCGGGGTTCCCGTCGTTCCTGGATCTCGTCGCGACGGTGGAGTCTGCTGGCGAAGGTGTCTCCGAGCCCGGACTCGGTGTGATGTTCGCGGTGGTCGCGGTCGGTTGTGTAGGCGCTGCCGCGGCCGGACTTTGGCTGCCGCGCGACGGCGCAGTTCGGCTGCGCGCCGAGCGCGGCGATTGGCGCGCATTGTTGCGCTCCGGACCGGTCGTTGCCCTGCTCCTGGTGATGTTCACCAGCTTCCTGCTGCTGCAGGGGCCGATGGCGATGTTCCCGATCTTGGTTCGCGCGCGCGGCGGAGACCTGTCGACGATCGGCCAGCTGTGGATCGTGATGCTGGCCCTGGAGATGCCGCTGATCGCGTCCACCGGAACCGTGCTGCAGCGATTCGGCGCGCGCCGCCTGTTGGCAGTCGGGATCTTCAGCGGGGGATTGCGCTGGGTCGCGTGCGGAGTCGATACCAGTCTGCCGGTCTTCTATGCGGTGCAGATCCTGCACGGAGTGACGGTCACCGGCTTGATGGTCGGCGGACCTCTCTACCTCGAGCAGGTGGTGCCCGAGCGACTCCGCTCGACCGGTCAGGGATTGCTGGCGATGCTGGGGGTGGGCGCCGGCGGTCTACTCTCGAACGTCGCCACGGGCTGGTTGCTCGAGCACACCGCCGCAGAGGTGCCCTATCTGCTCGGTGGTGCCGGTGCGCTGTTGCTGGCAGCGTCGATCCGCTGGATCCTTCCCAAGGTCTGAAGCAAGATTTTTCGTTCTGCTTACTGACTTTTCCGCTGCCGGGCCCGTTGCCAACAGACGTTGCGCGCCGAGAGTCGAGAGATCCGGCTTGAAAATGACTTCTTGACGCCGCTTCGCGCCAGTGACTAGAAGCATCATTAATAGAAAGCTCAGTCTGAATTGAGCCTCGGGGGAGGGTAACTCATGAGCCGGATGCAATCGGCGGCACTCGGCGTCGCCGTGCTGCTGATCCCAGCCGCGGTGATCGCGGCGACATTCGTCGTCAACGACACCACGATCGGACCGTTGGAAGCGAATCCCGGGGATGGGATCTGCGAGAACACCATCGGAACCTGCACGTTCCACGCAGCGCACGCCGAGGCTGAGGCGTTTCCCGGAGCCGACGTGATCATCGTGCCGGCCGGCGAATGGAACCCGCACCGGCAGGTCAGCGATGACCTCCACATCATCGGCGTCGGCAGCGGTTCGGCGGCGGGGACCATTTTCAACGGTGGCGCGGCCGAATCCGAGTTCTTCGTCGGTGCAGTGTTCGGCGTCGACCCCGGTGTACACTTGCAGTTGACGAGCGTTCGCCTGGAGAACGGCAACGGGGGTGTCCAGGTCAACGGTCGGCTGACGGTGGAGGACACGGTGTTCGCCGACCACCTTGGCCGAGCAGGTATATGGTGCGGTGGGGCTCCGGCCGACTCGGTGTCGGTCTCGGGGTCGACGTTCGAGCGGGGCGATTCGGCGGCGATCACCTGCGGCGCGCCGGTGACGATCACGGATTCGGTCTTCGTCGACAATCGAAACAGCAACACGGGCGGAGCCATTTCCACCAGTGGCCCGCTGACCATCGTCGGCTCGAGATTCGAGTCCAATTCGGTGAACAACAGCGGCGGCGCGATCCGCACAATGGGTGAGACGCTCATCGATCGGACGACTTTCGTCCGCAACCGAGCTGGAAACACCGGCGGGGCGATCAGCGCAGGTGACGGTTTGCTGACGGTCCGCGACAGCACGTTTCATCAGAATCACGCGGGCAATGTCGGGGGTGGTATTGCCGCGGATATGGCCGTCCACATCACGAACTCGACCTTCAACAACGACCGTGCCGGCAACACCGCCAGCGCGCTCAGTATCGATGGAGCGGTGACGTTGAACAATGTCACGGTATGGAGCTCCTTCCGCACCCTGATCGACATCGACGGTTCCCTGACCGTGTCCAACTCGATCCTCCAGGGAGATGTCTCGGTTTGTTCGGGCGAGATCGAGTCGGCCGGCCACAACATCTTTACCGGGCCTCTGGACAGGTGCACCATCGTCGGCGACACGTCCACCGACCAGTTCGGAGTCGACCCGATGTTGGGGGTTCTCAAGGACAATGGCGGCCCGACCTGGACCAGGAGGTTGTTGGAAGGCAGTCCGGCGATCGACGCCGCTGGCGACGATTGCGAGGCTTCCGACCAGCGCGGCTACCCGCGCCCCCTGGGGGCGGGCTGTGACATCGGCGCCTACGAGAAACTACCCTGCGATCTCGACGGTGTGGTCGAGGCTGGAGAGGTGTGCGACGACGGCAATCTCGTCGACGGTGACGGATGCTCATCGCTGTGCCAGACCGAGCTACTGAGCGGCAAGCGACTGAAGTTGACCACCAAGGCGGGCGACCCGTCGAAATCCAAGCTCGTCTTCCAATCGAAGGACACTGCGATTCGCCTCGGCTACGGAAACGGTACGAGCGACGATCCCGTCCTGCACGGCGGCAGCGTTCGCGTGGTCTCGGAGGCCGGCGACGGTTTCGACGACGTCTACGATCTACCGGCTTCGGGATGGTCGTACATCGGCCAGCCCGGTCAGAACCGTGGCTACCGGTACAAGGATCCGGACGGTCTGATCCGGCGGGTGTTGGTCAAGAACGGCAAGCAGATCAAGATCCTCGGCAAGGGGACTCTCGGCCATAGCCTGTCGGCCGATCCCAATCCGGTCGCGGTATCGCTGACCATCGGCACGCGTCTTCACCAGAGCGTTTTCGGCGGCTCGGTTCGCTTCAAGCAGGACCGCGCCTACCGGGCCAAGCTGGCGCCGCGCGCATCCGCGATGATCCCGTGAAGCACGGTCGCTGGGGCGCTACCTCGGGTGGCGCCCCTCGATCGGGCTCTCGTCTGGCGAACCGGCCGGGGCTCTGAACGGCTCGTCAGGCGAACGGGCGGTGGCCGTAGCGGTCGAGCGAGACCACTTCACCGACCGGTCGCCGTGTGGTCGGTCCGTACTTGCCTTTCGGCCAGCCGAGCGGAATCACCGCGCACGGCGCGATGCTGAGCGGCAGGCCGAGCGCGCGCTGGGCGCGAAAGCGGCTCCACAGCGGTAGCGTAATCAGCGCGGCGCCGAGGTTTGCGGCGCGCGCGGCGAGCAACAGGTTCTGCACCGACGGATAAATCGATCCGTAGGCGCTGGTGGCCGCAATCGGCGGAAACCACGGAATGAAGGTCTTGATGCAGGCGACGACGATAACCGGCACCTCTTCGAAGTGGTCGGCCTGCCACTGAACTGCCTTGATGATTCGCTTCATCGTCTCGTCGCCGTCGCGTTCGGCGAGGCGCCGACCGATCCCGCCGTACACGTTCCAGGCTTGTCGGTTGAGCTTGGCCAGCTTTGCTTTGACCGCGGCGTCTTTGACGACGATGAACTCCCAGTTCTGGGCGTTCGAACCGGTCGGCGCTCGCAGTGCCAGCTCGATCAGCTTCAGCACCAGAGCGTCGTCGACCGGGTCGGGGAGGAGGCGACGGATGGCCCGCTGGGTCATCATCGCCTCGTCGAGCGGCATCGAGAACGGGTTGTCGGCCATTGGCTGGTAGTCCGTTTCGTGCGCTATGGGGTTTTGGTCCGCAGGCGATCGATGGCGTGCACCGGGGCGTTGTCGCCGGCCATCAGGTCCTTGATCGCCGCGTAGACCAGCTGTTGTTGCTGAACCATGTTCTTGCCGGCGAACGCTTGCGAGGTCACGTCGATTTCGAAGTGTCCCGGGCTTGCTGCGCGGACCACCACCTCGGCGCCGTCGATCGCCGCTTCGATGGAGGATTTGAGCTCGGCACTGGCGTCGAAGGTATCGAGAGCCATCTCAACCGACCTCAGTAACGCGGCGTATCGGGGTCGACCTCGGTTGCCCAGGCGTCGATCCCACCGCTCATGTTGATCACGTCGGTGAACCCGAGGCGCGCGAAGTGCTCGGCTGCGGCCTGCGAGCGTCCGCCGTGGTGACAGTGGAAGACCAGCGTCGTGTCCTTGGGCAGGGCCTGCAACGCCTTGGCCGCCTCGTCGTCGAGCAGCCGCGCGCCGTCGATCGAGGCCATCTCGCGCTCTTCGGGAGTGCGCACGTCGAGGAACTCGAACTGCGCGCCTTCGTCGATCATTTTCTTGATGTCGCTTGGGCTCGCCTGGCGGACCGACGGTGCGGCGCCGGTTCCGGCGCCCGCGGCGGCTGGGGGAACGTCGATTCGGAAACCGACGCTGCCGTTCTGCTCGACGGCGTCGATCTTGGTTCCGTCGGCGCGCGCCGAGGTGCCGAGGTCCATCAGGACCTTGATGCCGTTCGACTCGGCGACGATCTCATTGCCCTGCGGCGGAGCCAGACCGAGCGACGGCTGGTTGCGTGCATCGATGCTGAGCGCCAGTTCCTTGCCCGGGGACCGTTCGAGGAACTCGCGAAAACGCGCTGCTGCTGCGTCGGTGATCTCGATCTTCGGCACGGTGCGCTCCGGGGCTTTGAGACCGAACTGGGTGTGCAGCTCGCCCGAGTTGTAGAGGTCGCTGATGATGTCGCAACCGCCGAGGAACTCGCCTTTGACGTAGAGCTGTGGAATCGTCGGCCACGACGAGAACTCTTTGATGCCGTCGCGAATCTCGGGGTCGGCGAGGACGTCGACCGTTTCGTACTCGGGCAGCAGGCTGTCGAGAATCTGCACGACGCGGCCCGAGAATCCGCATTGCGGCATGGCTCGGTTCCCCTTCATGAACAGGACGACCTCGTTGCTTTCGACAATCGAAGTGATGCGGTCGCGGATTGCTTCGTTCGGTGCCATGGAGACTCCCTCTAGGTTCGTAGACCTTCTGGATCGATTTAATCGAAGAAACCGGAATTGGGTAGTAAACTCAAGCCGGGGCCCGCGATGCCCTCACTTTGCTCGACTCTTGAGGTCTTCGAGCTCGTCGAGCGAGCGCGGCCAGTCGGACTTGAGCAAGCGCGACAGCGAGCGGTCGGCGAGCAAGCGGCCGCCGGTTTGGCAGGTCGCGCAATAGTTGGTCTCGTTCTCCGCGTAGCGGATGCGCTGGACCGGGTCGCCGCAGTCGGGGCAGGGCTTGCCGTAGCGGCCGTGCACGGCAAAGCCATCGCGGAAGGCGGTGATGTCGCCGGCGCCCGGGAAGCGGTCGGCAAAGTCCCGGCGCAGCTCGGTGAGCCAGTGCTCGAGGGTGGCGATACTGGCGGCGTGCAGGCGTTGGATCTCTTCGTCTCCCAGCTTGTCGGTGAGCAGGATCGGCGACAGGCGCGCTTTGTGCAGGATCTCGTCGGAATAGGCGTTGCCGATTCCGCTGAACAGGCGCGGGTCGGTGAGTGAGCGTTTGAGGGTATGGTTCTCGCGTCGCAGCCGCTCGGCGAAGTCGGCGACGCTGCACCCGAGCACTTCGAGCCCGCCCCGGTCGTGCTCGGCGAGAGCATCGTCGCCGCGAACGATGTGCAGCGAGGCGCGCTTCTTCTTGCTCGCCTCGGTGAGCAGCAAGGTGCCGGGCGGGAAGTCGAACCCTGCGAGACCGAGTCGACCGGGCGGCTTGGCGCCGCGTTTCGCCCAGCGGAACCGGCCGGCGATCATGAGATGGAAGATCGCGTAGAGCTCGCCGTCGAAACCGAAGACGATCCGCTTGCCGAGACGGAATACCCGGCGCACCGGTTGTCCCTCGATTGCGCCGATCGGTGGATCGACCGAGCGCAGGAGAAACGGACTGGCGATGCGGCATCGCTCGAGGATTTCACCGCAAACGCGTTCCTCGAGTCCCTCGACGTATACCGTGACGTCGGGAAGCTCGGGCATTTCAAGGATGTCGCGCGGCTGGAGCGCCGCGCGACTGGGATCTGGGATTTGGGATCTGGGATCTGGGGGGTGTCACGGGCGGCAGCGCCGGCCTTGGGAAACGAGAGTCAGGCATCCCTCGCCAGGCGCAGGCCGGAGAATTGCCATCGGGCGTCGGGGGGGAAGAAGTTGCGGTAGGTGGCGCGAACATGCGAGCGCGGGGTGGCGCACGAGCCGCCGCGCAGGGTCATCTGGTTGGCCATGAACTTGCCGTTGTACTCGCCGAGCGCACCTGCGGGCGGTCGGTAGCCGGGGTAGGGACCGTACGGACTCTGGGTCCACTCCCAGGTGTCGCCGAAGAACTGATGCGAAGAGGTCTGGCGTGGACGCGGGTGAAACAGGCCTGACTCGACGAAGTTTCCTTCCTTGAGCTCACTGCCGGCGGCGATTTCCCATTCGGCTTCGCTGGGTAGGCGGGTGCCGGCCCACCGGGCGAAGGCGTCGGCTTCGTAGTAGCTGAGGTGGGTGACCGGTTCGTCGAGACGGAGGTCACGCCGTCCGCTCAAGGTGAAGGTCGAGCGTTCGTCTTCGCCGAGACGCCAGTAGAGCGGCGCTTTCCACTCGAGCTCGCAAACGGTCGCCCAACCGTCCGACAACCAGAGCGACGGTTCCGAGTAACTGCCGTCCTCGATGAACTCCAGGTACTCGCCGTTGGTCACCAGCCGGTCGGTGAGGTCGAACGCCTCGACTACGACCCGATGCCGGGGCATTTCGTTGTCGAAAGCGAAGCCCGATCCGTCGTTGCCGATGCGCTGGACACCGCCTTCGAAGTGCCGCCACTCGAGCGAGGCCACCGACTGTTGCGCTACCTGCGGCGCCGCGGCGTAGGCCGGCTCGATGCACGACTGCGCGTAGAGGTGCTTGAGATCGGTGAGAACCAGCTCCTGGTGCTGTTGCTCGTGGTGAACGCCGATCTCGACGATGGCCCGGCGGGCATCGTCGAGATCGCCCGCATCCCAGGCTCGCTTCAGCTGCTCGTCGATGGCGTCGCGGTATGCCCAGACCTGGTCGAGTGGCGGACGGGTCAACAGGCCGCGCTGCGGCCGGGGGTGCTGCGCGCCGACAGTCTGGTAGTACGAATTGAAGAGAAACTTGAAGTCGGGGTGGAACGGCCGGAAGTCGGCCAGCACCGGCTCGAGGACGAAGGTCTCGAAAAACCAGGTGGTGTGGGCGAGGTGCCATTTGACCGGACTCGCGTCCGGCATCGACTGCGGCTGGCAGTCCTCCGGCGACAGAGCAGCGGTGAGCTTGCGCGAGGCCGCGCGCACCGCGAGAAATTGCTCGATCCCGTCGGTTGCCGCAGCCGAGCTGCGGTTCGTCGCGGTAGCGGGCATGCTCGTCGAATCCGTCGTTGCCAAAACCAACCTCCTCGTCGCGGGCGGTGAGGCGGCCCGGCAAGACCGCTACCTCGCGTCTCGGGTCGAGAGCGCGTCTGACCATTACGACACACGAATCTGTGGGCACAAGCGGCGGGGCCCGTATTGCATCGCGGGAACCGTCTGTGTAATCATGCCGCGTTATTCCAGTTTAACTCCTCCATTAGATTAAGTACTGCGACGAATCCCGGGAGAAGCCGGTCGTGCTTCCGCCCGTCATCCCAGAAAGCCTGACAATCTCTCTCGAGCTCGATGACGACGGCACCGCTGCGAATTTGTTTTCTGACCTACCGGGGAAATCCGCAATGCGGTGGTCAGGGGATCTACACCCACTATCTGACGCGTGAGCTGGTCGCGCTCGGCCATTCGGTCGACGTTTGGAGCGGCCAGCCCTATCCCGAGCTCGACGAGCGGGTGAAGCTGGCCGAGATTCCGAGTCTCGATTTGTGGAACGAGGAGGCGTTCTTTCGCGTCCCGACGCTCGCCGAGCTGCGCGACCCGATCAACCGCCGCGAGTGGCTGCGCACGGTGACCGGTGGTTTTCCCGAGCCGCTGACCTTCACCCAGAGAGTTTGGCGCAAGTACCAGTCGCTCGCTCCGGAAGAGCGCTACGACGTCGTCCACGACAATCAGTGTCTCGGAACCGGCTTGCTGCCACTGCAAGAGGTCGTGCCGATCGTCGAGACCATCCACCACCCGATCACCAAGGACCGCAAGATCGCGCTGCGCGAGACCAAGTCGCTGCGCAAGCGCCTCGGCTTCATGCGTTGGTACACCTTCATTCCGATGCAGCTGGACGTGGCGCGCAAGCTCGACACTCTGATGACGGTATCGCATCGCTCGGCGCGCGACATCGAAGACGAGTTCGGGCTCGAGAAAGGGCGCGTGCGCGTCGTCGAGATCGGCGTCGACCTCGATCTGTTCAAGCCGATGCCGGCGATCGAGCGGCGTCCGGACCGACTGATCGCGACGATCTCCGCCAATGCTCCGCTCAAGGGACTTCCGTTCCTGCTCAAGGCGTTCGCCGAGCTGCGGCGCGACCGGCCCAATCTGAATCTGACCGTCATCGGCCGCGACGGCCACGAGCAGACACAACGCTTGATGCGCAAGCTGAACCTCAACGGTTCGGTCGAGTTCACCGGCCGTATCGAGACCTCGGACATCATTCGCCGCTACGCCCAGTCGACGATTGCGGTGGTGCCGTCCCTGTACGAGGGCTTCGGCCTGCCGGCAGCCGAGGCGATGGCCTGCCAGGTGCCGGTGGTCAGCACGCATGCGGGAGCGCTGCCCGAAGTCGTCGGCGACGATGGCGCCGCCGGCGTGCTGGTCAAGCCGGGTAGCGCCGAGTGCATTGCGCGCGAGATCTCCGCGTTGCTCGACGCGCCGCAGAAGCGGCTCGACATGGGGGTTCAGGGGCGGCGCCGCGTGTCGAACCTGTTTACCTGGCGTCGCACCGCCGAGCGCACGGCTGATCTCTACCGGGAGGCGATCGCTGCGCGACGGGGCGCGGCGAAGTGAAGACGATCGACATCGGTCGGCTCGGCCTGCGGCCGGGCAGTCGCGTTCTCGACCTCGGCTGCGGCGACGGTCGTCACCTGCGGCCGACCAGGCACCTCAAAGGGGTGACCGCGATCGGAGTCGACCTCGGTGAGGACGAAGTGGCCAATACCGCGCTGTCGCTGCGCGCGATGGACGAGGGGCATTCGATTGCCGGTCACGCCGCGGCCGATGCCGGACCGTGGCTGGTGGTGCGCGCCAACGGCTACCGGCTGCCGTTTTCCGACGACTCCTTCGACTGCGTGATCGCTTCCGAGATCCTCGAGCACTTGCACCAGGACGACGACGTTCTCGACGAGATCCAACGAGTGCTGCGGCCCGGCGGGATCTTCGCGGCGTCGGTGCCGCGCTACCTGCCCGAGGCGATCTGCTGGGCGCTGTCCGACGAGTACGCCAACAGCGCCGGCGGTCACGTGCGCATCTACCGCCGCAGCGAGCTGCGGGCAAAGCTGGAGAACCACGGCTACCGCATCGACGACAGCAGCCACGAGCACGGTCTGCACTCGCCGTACTGGTGGATCAAGTGCGCGGTGGGTGTCGACGACGCCGAGCAGCCGGTGGTCAAGGCCTACCACCGGCTCCTGGTTTGGGACATGTTCCACCAGCCGCTGCTGACCCGAATGCTGTCGGCAGTCCTGGATCCGCTGATCGGCAAGAGCTTGGTGTTCTACACGACCAACACGGTCGGCGTCGGGGTTGCCTCCGACACCGCCGGACAACCCAGCGAGGGGGCTCGGTTTGCGAACGCTGTCAGCTGAGGAACGAGCGCGCACCGCGGAATGGGTTGCCGGCCGCCAGGGCGCGGACGGCTCCTTGCCCTGGCTTCCCGGGCGCAAGCTCGATCCGTGGGATCACATCCAGTGCGCGATGTCGCTGTCGTTGTCGGGGTACCGCGACGCCGCTCGCGAGGCGTTTCGCTTTCTCGCTCGCACCCAGGACGAGCTCGGCGCCTGGCCGGCATCGTTTACCGCCGCGGTTTCGTTCGACACCTGCCGCGAGACCAACCACGCCGCCTACCTGGCGAGCGGCCTGTGGTACCACCACACCGCTGCCGCCGATACCGACATCCTCGCCGAAATCTGGCCCTGCCTCGATCGAGCGATCGACTACGTGGTCGACATGCAGGACGCCGATTCGGGCGCCATCTGGTGGGCGACCTCCGGCGAAGGCGAGCGCCACACGTCGCCCCTGCTGACCGGTTCGGCGTCGATCCACGGCAGCCTGATCTGTGCCGAGCGCATCGCCGCGCACCTCGGGCACGACCGCCCGCACTGGCGCGCGGCGCGCCTGCAACTGGCCGACGCGCTGCGCGTCGAGCACCCGGTGTTCGCGACCTCGCCGCAGAAGACCGATCGCTTCTCGATGGATTGGTACTACCCGGTGCTCGGCGGCGCCGTGCGCGGCGACGCGGCGCGGCTGCGCTTTCAGGAGAGCCGCGGCCTGTTCATCGGCGAAGGCATGGGCTGTCGCTGCGTGCGCGAGCGCCCGTGGTACACGGTCGCCGAGACCTGCGAGCTGGTGATGGCGCTCGACACCTGCGGGCTCACCGATCAAGCGCGCGGGTTGTTCGAGTGGACGCACAGCTTGCGTGAAGAGGACGGCGGCTACTGGACCGGCATCACCTATCCCGACCTGCTCAAGTGGCCGCCGGAACGCCCGACCTGGACCGCGGCAACGGTTCTGCTGGCAGCCGATGTGCTCGACGGCGGCACGCCGACCAGCACCTTCTTCCGCGACCTCGGCGACGCCGGCTGACGCTCGGCCCTCAACTGCTCCTCTCCCGTAGAGGCTGTCGATTTTCTCGAAAGAAACGCGCGAAGCGCGCACAGAATCCCTCTCCCGCATTGTTGGCGGGAGAGGATTAAAGGTGAGGGGACCGAAAGGAAAGGCGTCGCTAGCCCATGCGGCACAACGGTTTGCGTACCGCAGCCATTCGATACGCCCTCACCCTGGCCCTCTCCCAGGGGGAGAGGTGATCACGGGCGGTTCAGCGCTCACCGGAGAAAATCGACAGTCTGCGTAGGGAGAGGGGACTCAGTTTCGCCTCTCCTTGCGGGAGAGGCCGCGCGACCTGCCCTCCGTAGCTCGCAGAGCGAAGGGGGAAGCGCGGGTGAGGGGACAGAGATGACCGAGCGTTAGCGAGGCTCCGACCTTCCTCGAAACTTCGAACGGACCCCGTCAGCGTCGGCGCGATCTACTTCTTGCGCAGCACGCCGAGGGTCTTGGTGGTCGGTAGCTCGTCGAACTGGCCGGACGCCAGGGCGCGGCGATAGATGTTGATCGGCGCCTGCCCGCCCTCCGATGGATCGGGGAACAGGTCGTGGATGGCGAGGATCCCGCCTGAAACCACCTTCGGCGACCAGCTCTCGTAGTCGGTGTCGGCGGCGATCTGGGTGTGCCCGCCGTCGATGAACACCATCCCCGCCGGTATGGTCCACAGTCCGGCAGCGGTAGCGCTCCTGGCGACCATCAACACGGCGACGTCTTCGAGCCCGGCGCGACGGATGGTGTCGCGCAGGAAGGGCAGCGTGTCGAGACCCTGCGCCTCTTCATCGAACACTTCGGGGTCGTGGTAGAGCTCGCCCTGCTGGTTCTCTTCGTTGCCGCGGTGGTGGTCGACGCACACCAGCGTGCCGCCGCTGCTGCGCGCGCCGCTGCCGAGAAAGACTGACGACTTGCCGCAGTAGCTGCCGATCTCGACGACCGGGCCGAGGTGGGCGTGGTCGCGGGCGAGCTCGAACAGGCGCTGTCCTTCGTCGGGGTCGAGGAATCCCTTGCAGGACTCCGCCACCGCGAGCGCTTCTGCCGACATTTCCTGAGTCATCGAGTGTCGTGGTTTGCCGGATCGACCGATGGATGGCAAGCGGGCAGCCCGAGATCGCGTCGCCTGTAAGGCTCGCGCCGGAGCTAGTAGAGTTGCAGTCATGGGCACTTTTCGACGGTCGTGGCTGTTCGTCGTCACCGGCGCGGTGGCGTTGTGTGTTCTCGACGCCGCGGCACAGGCCACCGAGCAGCCGGTCGGTCCGCCGCCCGGTTTGCCGGCCTATCCCGCGGCCTTGGCCGAGCGATTGCGATCCGCGGTGGTCGCCAAGGGTCCGGACTACACCGCGCGCACCCATCACCTGACGGAAAACGGGTGGCCCAAGTACACCAACCGTCTCATCTTGGAGAGCTCGCCGTACCTTCTGCAGCATGCCCACAACCCGGTGAACTGGTACCCCTGGGGCGACGAAGCGTTCGAGCGAGCGGCGCGCGAAGGCAAGCCGGTGTTGCTCAGCGTCGGCTACTCGACCTGCCACTGGTGCCATGTCATGGAGGAAGAGTCGTTCGAAGACGTCGAGATCGCGACCTACCTCAACCAGAACTACATCGCGGTGAAGGTCGATCGCGAGCGCCGTCCCGACGTCGACGGTGTCTACATGACCGCCGTGCGGGTGATGTCTCGCCGCGGCGGTTGGCCGATGACGGTATGGCTGACCCCGGATCGGCAACCCTTCTTCGGCGGCACCTACTTCCCGCCTCGCGACGGCGACCGCGGCTCGCGCGTCGGCTTTCTCTCGCTGCT
Organism: bacterium; assembly: GCA_030430165.1. Classification (GTDB taxonomy): domain Bacteria; phylum Desulfobacterota; class Binatia; order HRBIN30; family CADEER01; genus CADEER01. The sequence goes on from JAUIGL010000044.1 coordinate 49,426, forward strand.
GAAGCAGCTCAAGCAGCGCTACGACCAGAACCCCGACGACGTCGTCCGCAGCGCGACCGAGATCAGCCAACGCGTCGCCGCCAGCATGCGGCCACCGCGCGGCGAGGGGCTTCCCGACGCCGCGGTTCTGCAGCGCGCCTTCGCCGCCGAGCGCTCTGCCTTCGACGCCCGCCATGGCGGCTTCGGTCGGGCGCCGAAGTTCCCGCGCAGCGTGCGCCTCGAGTTTCTCGTGCGCTACCACGCCCGAACCGGAGACGAGGAGGCAATGCGGATGGCGCGCGCGACCCTCGACGCGATGGCCCGCGGCGGCATGTACGACCAGCTCGGCGGCGGCTTCCACCGCTACTCGACCGACGCTCGCTGGCTGGTGCCCCACTTCGAGAAGATGCTCTACGACAACGCGCTGTTGGCGGTCGCCTACCTCGAGGCGTACCAGGCGACCGGCGACCCGGAGTATGCGCGCGTGTGCCGCGACATCCTGCGCTACGTCACCCGTGAAATGACGGCGCCGCAAGGCGGCTTCTACTCGGCCACCGACGCCGACAGCGAGGGCGAGGAGGGTACGTTCTTCGTCTGGACACCGCGGCAGATCGAGGCCGCGCTGACCGCCGACCTGGCGAAGCTCGCCATCGCCTACTACGGTGTGACGGAGAAGGGGAACTTCGAGGGCAAGAACATTCTCCACCGGCCGCGGCCGCTGACGGAGGTCGCCGCGGAACTCGGAATCGATCCGGTCGCCGCCGAAACATCGCTGGCTGCGATTCGCGAGAAGCTGTACCAGGCGCGCGCCAAGCGGGTGCCGCCGCTGCGTGACGACAAGATCCTGACGTCGTGGAACGGGTTGATGATCAGCGCCTTCGCGCGCGCCGGCTTCGTTTTCGCCGAGCCCGAGTACATCGCCGCGGCGTCGCGAGCGGCGCGTTTCGTGCTCGACGAGATGCGCGTCGGCGAACGCCTGCGCCGCGCCTGGCTCGACGGCAAGGCCGATGGCGAAGCATTTCTCGACGACTACGCGTTCCTGGTCGCGGGCTTGCTCGACCTCTACGAGTCCAGCTTCGATCCGCAGTGGCTGCGCGCCGCGATCGAGCTCCAGGCGGTTCTCGACGAACGCTTCTGGGATGCTGAGGGCGGCTACTTCCTAACGGCCGACGATGCTGAGGCGCTGCTGGCGCGGGAGAAGTCGTCGTACGACGGCGCCGAGCCCTCCGGTAACTCGGTGGCGCTACAGAACCTGTTGCGACTTTACGAGCTCACCACCGGCGACGCCTACCGCAAGCACGCCGAGGCCTCGATGAAGGCGTTCGAGCGAGTGTGGACAGCGGGCCCGGCCTCGGTGCCGCTCATGCTCTGCGGCATCGACTACTGGCTCACCGGCGCCAAGGAAATCGTCATCGTCGCCGCCGGCGACGTGGCCGAAGCGGACCCGTTCCTCGGCCTGCTGCGCAGCAGCTTCGTTCCCAACCGCGTGCTCACCGTCGTCGCCGAAGGCGAGGACGCGGATGCGATCGCCGAGGTCGTCCCGTTGGTGCGCGGCAAGAAGGCGCGCGGCGGCAAAGCGACCGCCTACGTCTGCGAGGGACAGGTCTGCGATCTACCGACCAGCGACCCCCAGGTGTTCGCCCAACAACTGGCCCGGCATCGTGATGCGCCGGCGGGGTCTGAGTGAACGATGCTTGGGGGGCCTGCGGCCGACTTTCGATTGGGCTGTATTGCCAATAGGCTGTCAAGTTTAGGGCAAAAGTAGAGTATTGGGCTATGCTGATCGGCTGTGTCGGAACGATGCAGCCGCGCCGTGATCCGCCGCGCCCCCGAGCGAGCGCTGCTCCATTCGGTGGTGCGCGAGCATCTCGAGACCTTTCTCAGCGAGGTTCGCCTGCGCGGGGATGGTGCCGGGCTGCCGTCGTTCGTCGAGCGTGAGCTGCGGGAGTTCTTGACCTGCGGAACCATGGCGCGCGGTTTCGCCCGTTTTCGCTGCGGCGGCTGCCGGCGCGAGATCCTCGTCGCGTTCTCCTGCAAGGGGCGCGGTTTCTGCCCTTCCTGCTGCGGTCGTCGCATGTGCGAGCTGGCTGCGCACTTGGTGGACGGCGTATTCGAGGACGTTCCTGTGCGGCAGTGGGTGCTGACGCTGCCACATCGTCTGCGCTACCGTTTGGCCTACGATCACCGGCTGTGTCGGGCCGTGCTGGGTGTATTCGCTCGTGCGCTCGGCAGCTTCTACCGGCGCCGCGCTCGCGCCGAGGGGGTGGAGGGCCGCGGCGGCGCCGTGACGGCGATCCAGCGTTGCGGCTCGGCGCTCAACACCAACATCCACTTCCACACGCTGGCGGCGGAGGGGGTGTTCGCGGGCGGGATCGATTCGCCGTTGCGCTTCGTTCCCGCGTGGGCGCCGCCGAGCGACGTCGAGGTGGCGCGCCTGCTTGCTTCCGTTCGGCGGCGCATCGTTCGCCTGGTGAGGCGCCACGGCATCGAGCTCGAGGGGGAGGGGGGCGACGGCGAGGCGATGGATCCACTCTTCGCCGAGCACCCGGCGTTGGCGCAGATCCAGGGCGCGACGGTGATTGGCCGCATCGCCACCGGCCCGCGGGCTGGTCGCTGGGTGGTGCGTGTGGGCCGCGACCCGCGCTCCGAGGTGGTGATCAGCCGCGGCCGGCGCCAGGCGCACCAGCAGGGCTTCGATCTTCACGCCGACACCGCGGTCGGGCAGGGCGACCGGCGCCGCCTCGAGCGGCTGTGTCGCTATGTGCTGCGACCGCCGCTGGCCGGCGATGCCTTGGAGTCGACTGCGGACGGCAAGCTGTTGTTGCGGTTGCGCCGTCCGTGGCGCGACGGCACCAGAGCGATCCGTTTCGAGCCGAGCGAGCTCTTGGAGCGGCTGGCGGCGATGATCCCGCGCCCGCGTGCCAATCAGCTGATCTACCACGGAGCGTACGCCCCGCGCGGCGTGAAGCACGAGCGGGCGTGGTGTGCGCCGCCACCGTCGTCCGCCGATGAGCCCGAGACGGTTCCGGCCCAGCGTCCGCCGGGCACGACTCTGCCGCCCGAGCCATCGCGGCGCGCCAATCCCGATGAAGCCGCGGCGTCGGGCGGGGCCGTTGGGTCGCGAT
>JAUIGL010000045.1 GCA_030430165.1 bacterium
TGGCCGCGCCGCACATCTCCGGGCTCGCCGCCCTGTACCTGCAGCGAGACCCCGGCCTCACACCGCGCGAGGTTCGCGACATCCTGATGAAGCGAGCCAAGTCTTTGCGACTGCCGAGCGCCGACGTCGGAGCAGGTCTCGCCCAGGCGCCTCGCGCCACCAAGTAGAAGAAGGCCAAGTCGCTCTACCCTTCGCTCCCTGCTAGGCTCTTTCGAGAGCCTAGCAGGGAGGAGTCCGACATGGTGCGAGTCAATATCAAGATGGCGATGGACACCTTCAAGGACGACGCCGCCAAAAACGACGCTTTAGCCGAGTTCCAGGCCCACGGCCTCAAAGTCCAGGGCGTGCGAAAGCACCTGCCTTATATCTCCGGCGAGATCGACTCGGAGCGAATCCAGGAGCTCGAAAGCCTCGCTTCGGTCGATCGCGTCGACATCGACAAGGTCGTCAAGAAGATGGGCGAAACCTGATTCGGTGGTGTTGCGAGGGTATTCTGACGATCAGAGTACCCCTACTCTTGCCCCGCCCCACGCACCCCCGAACTCGCCGAAGGTTCGCCGCGTGGCCCAATACGTATCGGTGCCCGTCAGAACAGTCCCAAAGCGATCACACTCCTCGACAAGGATCCGCAGCGAGCATCTCAACTCGGGCGAGTCGAGATGCTCGGGGAGGTGCTCGACGCGGCCAATCAACCTGCCTTTGCGTCGAGCATAAACGCGACCAGCGGCGTGGTGCGATTCCGTTCCCAGACACACTTGGTGAGGTCGACCCAACACGCATCCGCACGCGACAGCAGCGGGCAGCGCTAGGAAAAACTTCGTTTCCAGCAGTTTCTAGGAAAGCGGACGTGGCTCCGATACTCCGATTCTCGCCCGGACCTTCGGAATCGGAGTATCGGAGCCCCTTTCTCTACGTCCCCTTGCTCTACTATCTCTACTGCTCTCGACCGAGTCCGGAGGCTTACCACAGGCTTTGTTGATCTGCTTGACGGTGGTAGAGCGCCAGTATGATCAATCGATGCGCGATCATCGTGCGACCAGCGAAGCCCTACCTCGAGTGGGCCGCTGCCCTCGACGATTCCGGGATCGTACCCGACCCCGACCAGGAACCGTCCGTCTATCTGATCCCCGAAATCGACGACGAGGACGACGCCTGGATACTTATCGAGAGCGCCTACGACACCATCTTCGAGGCCGAACTATGGAGCTGGCACACCGACGAATCGGCGTTTCCGAAGAACCGGACCTTCGCGATGTTCCGGCGTTGGTTCACGATCACCATCAGCTCGTGCATCCACGACCTTTGCGAAGGTCCGCTGCTCGACGACGAGATCTGAGGCGAGGACATTCAAGCTCGCCACCACAGGTTCGATCCGGCCCCGGCGCGATCAAGACTCCTGCATCACGAAGGGAGGCAGCCAATCCGGCTCGGTGAGGGCCTCTCGCACCATCTCGCCGGTAATGGGTGGCGTCTCGTCGAAGACGCAGAACGCTGGAAGGGCGCTGTCGTTCGCGTCACAACCATGATCTGATTTCGACATTTCAAATCTCCCGTCTGACCCCAGCGAGCGTCGGGAAACCTCCCTGGCTGTAGATCAGACACGTGTCTCGCATCGCGCAACTACCGAGCAGCTTCGTCAATCGCCTTCTGCTGTAACCTGCGCACCCAGTCGAGGGTCTCGATCAACTTGTCGAGATTCTCGACTGGGGTCAGCGCTGCGAGATCGAAGCTCGGGCGGCGGGTGAGCGAGTTCTCCGGCAACTGGATTCCCGGAACCTCGTTCAGTCGCCGCAGCAGCTCGCGGCGCAGCTCCATGTCGTCGAATGGTGGCGGCTTCATGTGCTGGAAATACACTTCCACACCACCGCTCGTCCAAACCGCGAGCGTGTAGTGTTTACCGATCGGACTATCGAGGATCGGGATGAACGAGCCGAGCTCTGCACCACGGCCGTACCAGATGCGGCTGGTGTTGGCTCGCCCCCACTCGAGAATTCGCCTCGCCACCGCTACCACTTCCGGGGAGGTGTTCTTCGCCAGCTCGGTAAAGAAAGAGGCCTCGTCCCACTGGCGAACGGACCCGGTCGACCCGCCTTTGCGTTGCTGCGCTTCGGCACTCTGGCCGATGACTCGCGGTACCAGTGTCTTCAGGCCTTCGCCGATGTACTGCTTGATCTCCACCGCGATGACTTCGGCGGGGTCCATCTGCTCATTCAGGAACTCGACCACCCTGCGCAGCTCGGGCGGGACGATGTCGGCGACGAATACCAACCGGACGCGGCCGGCCTGCAGGTTCGTCTTGACCTGATCCCAGTATGTGTCGGAATCGACCTCGGGACCGAACGCAGTACCGATCGGATCCTCAACGCCTCCATCGGCGACGCCAGCGCGTAGTCGGTCGACCGGCCAGTACGCCACACCGTTGGCCGCATAGTCGAGCATCTGCCCGACGACCTCGCGGCGGATTCGCGTGTCGGTGCTGCGCTTGACCTCGACGATCGTCGGAATGCCGTCCTGGTCGAGGAAGAGGTGGTCCACGGCCCACCAGTCGCCGCCGGCGTCGCTCTTCGGAACTCCCATCTCTTGCGCGACCAAGAGCCAGCGCCGCGGCTGGGTGGGATTGACCTGATCGCCGGCCAACAAGCTGGGATATTTCGCCAACAACGTTTGCAGCACGGCCTCGGTGTCATACGACGTCTCACGCATTTCGACCAGTTGCCCATCGTCTCGAACCAAGTAGATGCCTGCGGACATTCCGGTTCCGTAGTCCACCAACCGGCAGTGTCGCAAGCAGAGAAAGCTCGCGAGTTTCGCGCCGGTCAGCCGCTGTCTTCGCCAAATCGGGGCCGATCGAGTAACGCCATCCGGCTACTCGACACCCATGCAACATCCGCGCTAGAAGCGCGCCGAGGCGAGATGAAGCTCTACGTGGGGATCACCGATAACGACTGGTACCGGTTCCTGTCGGAACGACCGGACATCGACGAGCTGAACTTCTGGCAGCCGAGCGGCAGCCGAAACTTCTCCGTCATTCAGCCGGGCAACCTCTTCCTCTTCAAACTGCACTCGCCGCTCAACTTCATCGCTGGCGGTGGCTTCTTCACGCACTTCACCCGTTGCCCGGTCGAGCTGGCGTGGGAAGCGTTCGCCGAGAAGAACGGAGTCGGCACCTACCAGGGAATGCGCGCCAGGCTCGCCAAGTACCGCAAGGCCGATCCCGATTCGCGCGAGAACTTCGTCATCGGATGTATCATCCTGCGCAATCCATTTTTCTTCGCCGAGAACGACTGGATTCCGAGTCCGCCCGACTTCTCCAAGAACATCGTCCAGGGCAAGAGCTACGACGCCGCTACGGGAACCGGGCGCGAGCTCTACGAAGCGGTTCAGCAGCGCCTGGACACCACGGCCCGTAACCAAGTGGTGGAAGAACCGGCTGGGCAAGGCATTCTCTGGAGCGACCCGAGGTTGACTCGATCGCGACTCGGACAAGGCGCGTTTCGCATGCTCGTCACCGACAAGTACGAGCGACGCTGCGCCATGACACGAGAGAAGGCGCTGCCGGTCCTACAGGCGGCGCACATCAAACCGGTTACCGAGCGAGGCGAGCATCGCATCGACAACGGGCTGCTGCTGCGCTCCGACGTTCACACGCTGTTCGACCGCGGATACATGACCGTATCCCCGGACTACAAAGTTCGCGTGAGCCGCCGACTCAAGGACGACTTCGACAACGGCAAGCACTACTACCAGCTGGCCGAATCGGAGATCTGGTTGCCGAAGAATCCGGACGACCGCCCCAAGCGCGACTTTCTCGAGTGGCACGCCGACAGCGTGTTCCTCGGCTGAACGGTTCGCCAGTTCAATACTGGTCGTATTTCTTCGACTTCCCCCGAACCTTGTCGGTCGGATACTTGCGCTCGTTCTCGATCAGCTTGTCCGACGCGGCCGACAGAAGATCGATCCCGAGCTTGTCGCCGAGGCGAACCAAGTAGATCAGAACGTCACCGATCTCGGCACGAACTTTCCCGAGGACTTCCGGCTCGAGAGCTTGGCTCTGCTCCGCGGTCAGCCACTGAAAGTGCTCCACCAGCTCGGCCACCTCGACGCTGAGCGCCATCGCCAGGTTCTTCGGGGTGTGGAACTGATCCCAGTCGCGCTCGGTGGCGAAACTCCGCAATCTGTCCCGGAGATGCCCTATGTCGGAAGCCGCCGCAGGTTTCGTCTCCAGCACACCGGTTTCGATAGACCCGGCCTCGCGTCCCTGGGATCGATCCGGCACGGGCGCCCAAATAGCAGCTGACTCGTCTCCGTAGGCCACGGCGCGGCCCTCGACAAACAACGTTCCGACCCACGCGGACACGGCGGCATCCAGCGCGTCTTCAAAGGGCTTTAGGGAAGACAGGCTGTGGCACTGATCCTCCGCGGGAAGCGCCAGATTGATCGCGTGGACGTGCTCGCGCAACGCGATCAAGATTCGTCGCCAAACAGCCAAGAGGTTGGCGATACGAACAGACTTAGGTTCGTTTGGCCAGTACTTCCCTGTCTTCGAGACTTTGCACTCGAGACGGCGGGGGGCACCGAGCAGCTCGATCAGGGCAACATGCGGATACACCTCGATCAGCGCCCGACCCGACGACGTCTGTGGCGCGACCGCGAGGTCGTAGCCAAGCTCTTCAAACTGCTGCCTCAAACGATCGCTCAAGCCCCCGGGGCGCGCCGAGGATGGCGAGTGCGTGCTGGCGTGTCGTCCACCGTATTCCCGAGAGATCCGATCGTCTGCAACTCGACGCCCCCGAATCGCCAGTTTCGACACGGGCATGTCGATGGCGACTACATCCACCTCACTGCCGGCAAGCCGCGCCGCAGCCTGTAGCAGCGCCCCCGGTTCGGGTGTTCCCCGGTTGGCTTTCTCGGACCAGTTCACTGCGGTCCCAGATGCCATCGCTGCAAAGGCCGAGTAGCTCGGCGCCAATCCGCAACAGTTCCACTGTCCGCGGTTCTCTACCAGAAGCGCGACCCCGCTCGGCTGATCCGCGGTCCAGGCGGCGTCGATTCCGAGTACTACTCTCATCCTATAGAACTCTAGCCAGGGTTCCGTTCGGCGGGATCGCGGAAGCGGAGCGGAGTTGCATCAGGCCGCTCCGTCAGTACCCTGTAACAACCAGTTCATCGCGCGCCCGCGTTGCCGCTACGTATACAAGGCAACGCTGCTGCATCTCGCGATCCTTCGTCGCCAGCTCGTCGCCCGCTTCCGACACTTCAGCTGGCGCCAGGCCGTCCTTCATTCCGGCCAGCAGAACCCTCGAGAACTCCAGGCCCTTCATCCGGTGCATCGTCGCCAACCGCACGCCGCTGGACTTGGCCTCCTGCTCGGGATCGCGCTCGACGATCACCGAGTCGATTCCGTTCTGCTCCAGGATCGGCTGGTATCGATCGCGGATGATCGCTCGACTGCGGGCGCCGATGCAGATGGCGCGCGCCTCGACTCCGTCGTCGATCCACTTGCGGAGGGTATCGCGGATGAACTCGGCTTCTCCGGACTCTCGGTCGAATGTCTTCACGACAGGCACCGGACCATGGCGCAGCGAGCGGTACCCCTTCAGCGTATCCGACTCGCCGTCGAGGTCGTCGACGCCGCAACCAGTCATCAGAGCGATGGCTTGGTTGCGGATCTCTTCGGTGGTTCGGTAGTTCAGCTTGAGCCGCCGCGAGCGTCCGCGGATGTCGATGCCGCAGCTCGACAGCTTGACCGGATGGCCGTAGATCCGCTGATGCCCGTCGCCGACCAGGAACAGCGAGTTGGGCGTGTCCGGAGCGAGAGTCCGGAGCAGCTTGAGCTCGCCGGCGGTGAAGTCCTGCACCTCATCGGAGAGGACGGCGACATAGCCGGGATCGATCTTCTCCTTCTCGATGTACAGCCGCGCCTCGCGGACGACATCCCCCCACTCGACCTTGCCCTGCTCCCGCAGCAGCTCGCGGTACCGCTCGAAGACCTTCCAGATCTCGGCGCGCTGCCGGCGCGCCAGCCGGGTTCCACGTCCGGTGCGCCGCGCAGTCAGGTAGTCGTCGCGGGTCAGCACGTCCTGCTCGAGCACGATCCGCTCCCACTCGTCGCGATAGAACTCGAAAGGTAGCTCGTCTTCCCCAACCTGCTCGAAGGCGGACAGCATCGCCTTTCTCGCCTCGTCGTCGTTGACGACGTCGACCGGGCCGCTGTGCTGCCTGAGAAATCGCGCCGCCCAGGCGTGCAGATTGACGACGTCGAGGCGGCTGAACTCGTCGCCACAGAGATTCTTCAGGTTTGACTCGAGGTCCTGCGCGAGGTTGCGGGTGAACGTGGTCACCAGGATTCGGTCCTGATCGCCCTTGAAGACGTGGCGCGCGAGATACTGCGCCCGGTGCATGAGAACAACGGTCTTGCCGGTGCCGGCGCCGCCGAGAACCCGCGCCGGGCCATTCGCGTTCATGCGCACCAGCTTGCGCTGCGCCGGATGCAGGAAGATGCGCCACTGCTCGAGCGGCGCATCGAGCATCTCCTCGAGGTCGCGCTGATCGGACACGATGTGGAAAGTCTGCTGCGCCTCCGGCTTCTCCAGGGCCGAGCCGAAGTCCTCGACATCGACCTTCTCAGATGCCGCTGGTTTGCTCCGCGCCGCCTCCTCGATGGCCTCGGCGAGCGGAAACCCTGCAGCCAGTCCGCACAGCACGTCCGACGCGTCGGCCGGCAAATATGGCGACAGTTTGTCGAGATCTTCCTCGTTCTCGACAGCGCGTACCGCGACCATGAGCGGCTCGGGCACACCCGCCAAGAGCAAGTCCTCGTCGTCGATCGCCGCGAACATTCCCTCGACCGGGGTGCTCGCCGGTTCGGAGACCTCTTCCAGCACCGACTCCTCGGCGGCGGCGACGTCGAACAGTTGGAACACTCCCGAGCGGGGATTGACCTCGAAGCGCTTATTCTCGGCCCAGCGGTACGCTTCGTCGTGGTGATCCACCCATACACAGAGGTAGACGTCGCCCTTGGGCGGGTGAACGACGATCGCCCGATAAGCCTGGTCGATGCGCACGCTGCGCACTTTCGGATCGACTGCTTGATCGATGCGCTCGAAGTTGATGCCGGGCGAGGTCGGGTCTCTTTGGAACTTCTCGGTAAACTCCCGCACCTTCTTCTGCTGCGCCTTCGGCAGCCGCGACAGGGCGCCGAGAAAGTCCTTCGACAACGCAATCTTCGCTTCCATGATCCCCCTTCTTTAGCGGAGTAACGCGATCAATCGATCGGCGTCGACCGGGTGGCTGACCACCCGCCACCCCGCCGCTTCGAACAGCTCCCGATCCTCGTCCTGCCGATCAGCAATCAGCGCCAGCTTGCGATCCGGCCAGGCGAGCTCGGGCTCGGGCCCGCAACCGGCGCCCGCGACCTCCAGCTCGAAGTCGACGCTCGGCATGGGCAGGCCCGCCCGCTGAATCGCTTCGAGCAACGAGCGACTGCGCGACGACACCAGGTCGGCGACCTCCGACCACGGGCTCGGCTGGTCGGCCGCCGTCGCCAATTCTGTTTCGACGGCGGTCGCCGCGGCAAGCGGCGTCGCCTCCAGCAACTCCGAGGAGCGCACACGCGTCCTGTCGTGAAACTGAAGCAGGTTCCACGCGTGCAGCATCGTGCGCCAGCTCTGCTCGAAATCCGAGCTCGACCGTGCCTCCCATTCGTCGAACAGTCTCAAGAGAACCCGCGCACGGTCGGCGCCCCCTTTCCTGAGATCCAACTGCGAGCATGCGGCCACGCCGCCGAGCCAACCCGACCAGAAGCGGCGACTCAGCACTGCCGGTGGCTTGGTCGCCAGGCCGTTGGGACCGGGCTCGAAGCGCTTGAGCCTGGTCTCCAAGCTCTCTTCAAACGTTTCAGCCGCCCCCATATCGAGAAACGGCCCGGTCGCCAGCCAGCCCAGAGACCAGGATCGTGCCAACGCGTTCCACGCGCGGTGATCCGGAATGACGAGATACTCGATCAGCATCTCCAGGCTGCCGAGCAGCGCCGTGCTCTTCTTCAGCGCGCCCAGCTCCTGCGTCTGTGCAACCTGCCCGACCTTGGTCGAATGCGCATCGCCCAAAAACGGATCGAACGCCGGCTCCCGATCCTTCAGCCAGTCGTCGATGTCCCTCCAGGTAATCGCCCAAACGAAGTGCGTTCCCCGGTTGAGGATCCCCCTGCGTTTCTCGATGTCGTCGGCAATACGGCCGCGCGGTTGATCCGGACAGGCGTGGAACGCAAAGCCGTCGCAGAACACCGCGAGCGGTCGTACCGCCGGATTGCCGTCGGCGGGCCGGAACACAAAGTCGGGCCGACAGGCAATTTCAGCATCCGACGAACCGAAATCGACCTGGGCGCGGATCTCCCATCGCTGGTTCGGCACGGACAAGGTCCAGCGCTTCTCACCCGACTCGATCTTCTCCGACCAGCTCCAACCGGCGCGGTCCTCCGCGATCTTCTCCAGCGTCTCGAGAAACCTGCGCTCGAGCTCGCTCTCGAGCAGCTGATCGACCGTCGCGTCCGACAGAGTGTCGACCGACTCCAACTCTTCGCGCCGGCCGAGAATCGTGCCGAGTGTATTCAGCGCCTCCTTGGCCGAGATCAGCGTGAGGTCGCGCTGGCTCTGGTACGCATAGACGCAGCGATAGCAACCGTCCTTCTCGGGATCGCGCCGGCAGACGCACGACTCGATCGCGGCGCGAGCTTTCTCGAGAATCTCCAGAAAGTTGTCCTTGCGCCAGATCTCCGACAGGTAGCCAGTTCCCCCGGGCACTGCGTCGAAGACGACGAGAAAGTTGCGGTGACCGCCGCCGGCAGCGGGCTCCTGCATCGTCTTTACCTGAAGGTGCCCAGGATCTCCCTGGAAGTGACGGCGCAAACCGAGTTGCAGCGCCGCCTTGAACGACGCGCGCTTGCTGTCGACCTCGTGCTCCGACACCGGCAACAGGATGCGAATCGCCTCCGACTCGATCGAGCGGTACAGGTACACCGAGTCGATTTTTTCCTTGCGGTCGGGTTTCTTGGCGCGGCAGTGCCCGAGGTGGTTGATGGTGTCGTCCTCGCGAACCCGCCCGCAGTCGACGCAAACCTCGAACCCGGTCTCGCTGACCGGCGTGCCGCCGACATGAATGCCGCCGTCCGAGCCTCCCATCGCGCGTCCGAAGTTGATCTCGCGCAGCTCGAGGTCCTTGAGCAGCTCGTAGCCGAACGGCAGCGACTCGGCGAGGAACGCTCCATTGTAGTTCTCGGGCCCGACGTCGATCAGATCGAGAGTTTGATAGGACTCCTGCTCGCGGTCATCCGACTGGTCGACCGCGCTCGCCTCCAGCAGGTTGGCAAGCGACCGGGACCGAACGAAACGAACCAAGGTGCGCTCCTGACCCGCATCGCACCAGCCGGGATTGTCGCAGCGTGGGCATTGCTGCGCCGCGAATCCGGACTCGACCTCCTTCTCGGCGTGGCTACACGCCGGGCACAGGCGCCATTTCTCGGTCAGCGGCCGCGCCTTGGTGCCGAGGTCGATCTCGTCCACCCGGACGTGGCGACCGTCGGCGTAGAACGTATTGAACGGCGCCAACTCCTTAATCGCGCTCGACGCCGGCCGAATGAACTCATAGCTGGTGTAGTGCTTCTTCCCGTCGTCGCCCTTGTGGCCGACAACCGAGCGAAGCGTGACCCCGGGCTCGGGAAAGGCGTAGTTGGGCAGAACCCCGGCATCGGTCAGAACATTGAGCGGATACTTGGCGCCGATCTCGTCGATCAGACGCGACACCAGGCGCCGCGTCTCCTCGGCATCGGCCTTCTCTTCCTCCGGCTCTTCGAATTTCTCGGGATCGGCCTCGATCTCCTTGATTCTGTCGCGCGCCTTGCGCTGAATCGCGCGCAGCTCCTCGCGCTCGCTCTTGAGATCGTCGAAAGCCTTGCGGACGGCTGCGGCGGCATCGTTCATCGCGAACCCGTCGATGCGTTCGCGATTGCCGGCGCTGATCAGCTCGCCGAAGCGCTCGGCGAACGACTCGAGCACGCGACCCCGGTTCTCCTCGAAGTACTGAATAAAGGCTTCGGGAAAGTCGTTCTTCTTGGCGGCACCGAGGACGAACGAAGCTCGCGCCGGAATCCGCGACGCGTCTCCGCATTCGCTCGCCCACAAGTCCATGCCGTGGGCAACCAGCTGACGCTTGAGCATCTCCGGGGCATCGAGAAAACAGCCGGGAGGCAGCACCTGGCCCGCCATAATCTCTTTCGGCTCGGCGTGAAAGTAGAGGTCGTGAGGCCGGGCCAGAGCGAGGGTCATCCCGAAGGCGTTGCCGGTCTTGCGTCCGGCGCGGCCGACTCTCTGCAGATAGTTCGCGGTCGCCGGCGGCACCGAGCACATCATCACCGACGAAAGGTCGCCGATGTCGATTCCCATCTCCAGGGTCGGCGTGCAGACGAACAAATTGGGTGCGCCCGGCGAGCTCGCGTTCTTGAACTCCTCCTCCAAGCGCTCCCGCTCGTCGCGCTGCAGCAACCCCGTATGCTCGTGGGCGAAGATGCGTTCGAGACGGCCGGAGCGGTAGATGCGCCTGTAGTAGGTGTCGCGCCCCTCGTCGCTGCCGCCCTCCAGCGTCCCGCCGCAACGATACTGCGGACACAACATACCGCCCCACTCGCCGGCGACATCCTCAGGCAAGAAGAAGGACCGGCTGCAGCTCGGGCAGTGCACACTGCTGACACTCGACGTCACCGCCAGTGCCTTCGGATCGAGCGCCCAGGCTGAGGTCCCCTTGTTTTTTGAAACATCGTGACGGACCAGGACCCCACTGTCGGCAAGCCGCCGCGCCACGATCCGATACAGCTCGTTGACTCCCTCGTCGCGCGAGTCGACGCCAAGGCATTTTGCCGCCCAGTCGCGCATCCAGGTCGGCTGCCTCGGGGTGCTGACGATCGGGTCGAAGACTTCGTCACCGCCCGTGCGCGCGGGACGATCGATGAGAAAGCGCGGCATCACGCTCTGCCGCCCGAACGGCGAGCACAATGGGTTCTTTCGCTTGGTGAGGAAGTACCAGTTGCCGCCGCTGCCGGCATACCCTCGGAGGAAGGGGTGGTCGATGCCACCACGCACGCGCATACGTTCGAGCAGACCGCGCACGAAATGACGCAACAACCTCCGATCAATCGCATCGATCGGCAGGCCGTCTACCGGCGCGTTGTCGCGCAGCTCCAGGTCGATGAGCTCGACCGCGCGGTTGACCCGTTCCTCGTCGAAGCGCAGCGTCGAGCAGTAGCTCTTCTCCAGGGTGCGGCCGGCACGAACCGACAGGCCGTACTCCATCGTCACTTCCCAGGCCAGACGCTCGAGCAGCTTCCGGCGCAGGACGGTCATCGAGCCGCCGCCGCCCTTCTCGATGAACCCCTCGTACTCGGGCAACTGGCGCAGGTCGGCCGGCAGCAGCGTCGCGATGAGCTTCGCCGCCGGCTCGCTCTGCGACCAGTACTCGAAGATTCGAGCGGCTGCTTCGGAGAGCGGCAGATCGGCCCCACCAGCATCGAGCGCGCCCTGAATCGCCGTACGAAGATTGAAGCGATATGTGCGGGCGCCGAAGAATCCGGCGCGGTGGCACGCGTCCTGGACTGAGTCGGTGAACGCCAGCAGCTTGGCGTCGCGATTGTACTCCGACGAGAAGAGCTGGCTGATCGCGACGCTCTGTAGGCTCGGCGCTCGCGAGCCGAGGATCGACAGGGCCGAGTCAGCGCCGCAGTCCGGACACCTCCCCAGAAAGCGCGGCGGCTTGGCATCCGAAAGCGTGCCGTCGATCAACGCTCGCGCCCGCGGCGCTCCGCATTCGCAAGTCTCGTTGGCTCCAAAGCGCAGGCACGCGGGGCAAAGGAACGTGCCGAAGAGCTCGCCGGCGTTGCCGCGGCCGAGCTGGACGTAACGCGCGATGCGTTGGCGGTGGAGCCACGCGCTCCCGACCAGCGACAGGTCGTCGAGCAAGCGGTCGTCGCCCTCGCGCTGCGCCGCCGCCAGTCCGGCGCCGCCGCACTCGCGGCAGTGTGCGGGGCGCAACCACCTCCCCGCGTCGTCGGACTGTGCCGTTCTCTCCGAGGCCCAGCCGAATCGCAGGCCCTGCTCCGCTTCCTGCACACGGCCAACCAGCTCGCGCAGCTCGCGAACCCAAAGCTGGACCTGAACTGTCAGAAACGGCCGCTCCGGACCGTCCCCCTCGCGTTGCCGCGCGTGCGAAACCAGAGCGAGGAACGAGTCGAGCATCGACCAGCGCGTCGGCTGGTCGTACTCCTCCCAGCCGACCACACGCCTCTCGAGTCCCTGGTCGATCTCCTCCCAGGAGCGCAGCCCGCCGTCGAGCACTCGCAGCAGCTTGCGCAGGAACTCGTGCCGCGCGAGCCGCTTGCCGATCTCGACCGGATCCAGCTCCGCACCATCGTCGCCGAGCCAAAGCTGAGCCTGACGCGACAGCCACGCGTCCGGAGAGTCGAAGCTCTGCGGCTCCAGCTGCTCTCGATCGGCCGGCGACGGCATCCGGTCGATATCGGTGGTTTCTCCCAGAGCCTCGACCGCGTCGTAGCGATCCTCGGTGACGACTGCGTCCGGGAAGATGTCCGCTTCGAAGACCTTGCCGGCAAACTCCGTCAGCTTTTGGAGAGTCTCCTCCTTCGATTCACCGACCGTAGCCGACGTGCCGACACAGCACAGGCTGCCCGGCGCGCAGCTCAACCGGCTCTTCAGCCTGCGGATCAAACACGCTACGTCGCTGCCCTGGGCGCCATCGTAGGTGTGCAGCTCGTCGAGCACGACGTAGCGCAACGTGTCCGCCTGATTGTGCTGCCAAAGACCGCGGTCCTCCGGCCGCAACAGCAAGAAGTCCAGCATCTTGTAGTTGGTCAGCAGGATGTCCGGCGGCGACGCTCGCAGCACCTCGCGCTGATCGATCAGGTGCTCGCGGTCGGCGACACCGTGCCTCCCCTGGCCGCCGACATAGAGGCCCGCGCTGACCTTGCCACGCAGGCGCTCGTCGTCGTGCAACAGCGCCGCCAGTCGGCGTGCCTGGTCGCTGGCCAGGGCGTTCATCGGGTAGAGCAGAATCGCCTTGATCCCCGGCTCCTCGCGCTCGCGCCAGCAGTGGTCGAGGATCGGGTAGAGGAAACACTCGGTCTTTCCCGAGCCCGTGCCGGTGGTCACCAGGGTGTGCTGCGGCTGGTGGCCATCCCGTGAGTAGAGGCGCCGAAAAGAAGTCAGCTGATGCTTGTAGGGAGCGAAGTCGGGCTTGATGTCGAGCGGAATGCGCTCGCCCGCGTCGGCTTTGCGGAACGGCAGGCGGACGTCGACGAACGGCCCCTTAAACAGTCCCTCTTCGCCGTCGAGGAAATCGAAGAGCGCCTTGTCGAACCCCTCGTCGGCCAGGGCAAAGGTGGTGCGGAGGTAGTCGAGAATCGTTTCGCGCACCTGGCGGGCAACGACTGACGGAGTCACGCGTGCCCTCCTCGCCGATCCTGCTCCTCGAGCTCCGTTCCCACGCGCAGAAGGTCGAGGTAGCTCTGATAGACCCACGAGCGGTCGCGTTTCTTCCCGGTTCGCTCAACCAGCACACCCGCCTGCTCGAGCGCGTCGATGGCGCGGCCAGCGGTCGGCTTGGTTACCGACAGCCGCTCCACGGCAAAGGCGACCGAGACGATCGGGTGCCGCGGCAGCAGCTCGAACAGTCGCACTGCCGCCACTGAAGTCCCGGCATACTCGAGCGCGCGCGCCCGATCCTCGGCGATCAAAGCGAAGAGCTCGCGTGCCGATGCCACGGCTTCGTCGGCAATCGTGGCAACCCCTTCGAGGAAGAAGTCGGTCCACCCTTCCCAATCGCCGGCGGTACGCACCGCGCCGAGGCGGTCATAGTACTCGCCGCCGCGACGCTTGAAGAAGAGGCTGAGGTACAACAGCGGCTGTGTGAGCAGCCGCCACTCTTCGAGCAGCAGAGTTGCCAACAACCGCCCGATGCGTCCGTTGCCGTCCAAGTACGGGTGGATCGTCTCGAACTGGACATGCAGCAGTCCAACGCGCACCAGGGGCGGGAGCTTGTCTCCGGCGTGCAAATACTTCTCGAACGCCGACAGGAGATCGCCCAGCAAATGCGGCGGCGGCGGCACGAACGAAGCCTGTCCGGGACGTGAGCCGCCGACCCAGTTCTGCGAGCGGCGGATCTCGCCCGGGGTCTTGTCCGCTCCACGTGTGCCGCGCATCAGCCGCGCATGCGACTGATTGAGCAGCCGCATCGAAATCGGCAGGCCCGACGGATCGGCTACCTGGCGGCGCGCGAAGTCGAGCGCGTCCAGGTAGTTGAGGACCTCCTCGACGTCCGCATCCGCCGGGTCCGAACCCATCTCCGCCTCGAAGGCGAGCAGGTCGACGAGAGTCGCCTGGGTGCCTTCGATCTGCGACGAGAGGACCGCCTCCTTGCGCGCGAAGGCATCAATGAACCACTCGGACGACGGCAATATCTCGCCCGCGAGCTGCAGCCTGGCCAATGCCTGCTCGGCCGCTTGCAGACGATCGCTCAGCGCTCCGTCGACCACCAAGCGCGGTCGCGCCGGCGGAAGCGGCGCCGGCACAAACGCGGAAACCTCCTCGCCGCCCACCGTCGTGCGCTCATAGGAACCCGTCTTGCGATCCTTGGTCATGGGCTGGATGAACGACTTCGAGTCTGACCACCGGCGACTAGGAACGAAATCTTTACTATGGAGCATCGCTAGTCAAGCTTTCGTTCCGGGATGCCGTTTCGAAGGGGGAAGCGGGGCTCAATCCCCGAGACGGACAACCCGGCCGCAAGACTTTGTGGATTCGCTCGATGCGGGCTACCATTTTCTCGCGATGAAGCCTCTATCAATCATCGAATCGCACTTGCCTGAAATTCGCGGGCTGGGAGTGCGCCGCATCGGCGTGTTTGGCTCCTTCTCTCGCGGCGAGGAGCAGGAAGACAGCGATGTCGACGTTTTCGTGGAGTTCGAGGACAACCTGCGGACGTACGACAATTTCTTCGCCCTCCACGAGCTCCTGGAAACCCTGCTCGGCCGCCAGGTCGACCTGGTCACCGACAAGGCGCTTACCGAGACCAAAGCACGTCTGATCTTGCCGACGGTTCAGTATGCGTCCGGCCACGCTTGAGCTTCTCCGCGACATCTTGCGCGAGGCGCGGTTTCTAGAATCCCAGGCCGCGCACACCGACAGCGAGGCATTTGTCGCCGACGAGGTATTGAAGCGGGCGTTCGTTCGCAGCATCGAGGTCATCGGGGAGGCCGCCAAGCGAGTCCCCGCGGACGAGCGCGCGCTTTTCCCCGAGGTGGAATGGAAGAAAATGGCCGGCATGCGAGACCGCCTGATCCACCACTACGCAGGAGTGGACTACCTCCTAGTCTGGGACGTGGCGACAACACACGCTCCGCAGCTGTCAAAGGCGCTGACAACGGTAGAGGGTATCGAAGACGACAACTGAGGCCTTGGCCCTCGCGCCGCTCATATTGAGCTCGTTCCGCGCCCATCAACTCCCCTTCGCCTTCCCCCCGAACCATGGAGAAAGGTTCACCGACCGCTCGCAAACTGCCTCGGCGTCCAATCTGTTACTACGGGTGAATCGTCTCGAACTGGACGTGCAGAAGTCCGGCGCGCACGAGAGGCGGCAGCTTGTCGTCGGCGTGCAAGTATTTCTCGAACGCCCACGAGAGATCGCCGAACCGGTAGTGAAAACCCCGCTAGTCATGAATTCTTCCATCGGGGCAGCGCAACGCAACAAACTCGAGACCAGATCCTTCATTGGTTCGCCTGGGCCGCCGCAAGCTCCGGCTCCTGCCAGAGCACATCGCGAAGCTGCGCCACCAACTCTTCCTGCTGCCGCGGCAGATCCAAGCTCAGATCGATCAGCGCGATTCGCAGTCGCCGGGAGTCGTCTCCGAACGTCTGGTAGTCGACCGGTCGAGTAGTTCCAGACTGCGGGAAGAGAAGAACGTTGTCGGGGCACCGATAGCGCGTCGCGTACGCGTACAGCTGGTAGAGGTCGGGCTGCGAGACTCCTCCTTTGGGATCCGACGCGTCCGCAGCCAAGACCTTCCATTTGGTGTCGAGAATCAAGGCCGGCTTTCCGGACGCGCCGGTTACGAGCACATCGGGCTTGAGCCGGAAACGCCCGCGGCCGTTCGGCTGCTTGAGGAGCCAGTGCCGTTTGCCGCGCGCCTGCAAGTGGACCCGATCCCTGGCCAGACCGAGATCTACCGCTCTTCCTCGCAGCAACCTACCGACGAACTGCTCGAATACCCTCTCCATCGGAAACAGTAGACTGAAGGTCGGGCTTCGCCCGGTCGAGATGCTCGGAGTGAAGCCACGTACCACCAACCTGCAGAAGTCCAGGAAAGGCCGAAACCGCTCACTGTTGCGGTT
The DNA here is from genome assembly GCA_030430165.1 of bacterium. Classification (GTDB taxonomy): domain Bacteria; phylum Desulfobacterota; class Binatia; order HRBIN30; family CADEER01; genus CADEER01. Next base: position 16,446 of record JAUIGL010000045.1, read on the forward strand.
GAGATGCACCTTTTCGAAATCGACGTCCTGGATGACTCGTTCGTCGACCGCGTCGAAGTACAAAAGGGCCTCGCGCAAACAACGCTGGGTTTCCGGTCGATTCGTCCGCCCCAGCAGCACCTCGCAGCCGTATTTAAAGATCTGGTTGAGCAAGGTGTCGTCGCTGAATTCGTCGTAGCCGACGTGAAGCAGGCCCAGCCGTCCAGCATTGCGGCTCAGTTGCTGGGCGAGGAGCAGCCGGCCGCGCAGGACCGGCGAGTCGGCCTCGTTCCAAACGTATGCCCGCGGCACCCCACGCTGGAGCTCGACCAGGAGCTGTTGAGCGAAAATCGCTACGAGGGCCTCGAGCAGCGAGAACCGCTCGGTCTCGAGCGACGCAATATCGCGCTCCCGGATCGGGATCGCGCCGGCGACCGCGAGCATGTAGAGAAGCAGCCTGCGCAGCTCCGGGGCTCGCTCGTGATCGACCTTCGGCAGGATCTCGACCGACAAGCCGGGTACCTGCACCACCCCGACCCAGTTCTTGGCGCGGATCTGATGCCGTCCGCTCCAATCGAATACACTCTCCCCAGAAGTCCTGGCGTGGAGGAGATCGAAACGCTCCAAGCGGTCGAGCACGCGAGCAGGCAGATCGGCGCGAGCGATCTTGCCGTACTCGAGTATCGAGAGCCGGTTCAACCGTCGTCCTCGGAGGTCGCCGCCGCTACGCTGAGGACTCCCTGGAAGAAGGGACCGAGCTCGTCCTCGCCAGCTCGCTTGAGTTCGTTCGAGACCTCCACCTGCACTCGGGTCTCGTATCCGTCGTCCGCCAGCGCCAGCAGATCGCTCCCGAGGTTTCTCGCGACCAACATCGGCGCCTTGTTCTTCGACACCGCATTCCCCGAGTCGTCGTACGGGCAGCCGAGGACTGCACAGATCTTCGCGTAGTCCCCGTAGAAGTACTCCTGCAGGAGTGGAATCACCTTGACCAGAAAGACCTGGCGAAGAGCTGTCAGCGAATCGACCCCCAGGAAGTACGCGTGGCCTATCGCATGGTCGCGATCGTAGAGCACTTCGATTCGATCGTTGATCACCGACAGCAGATCCGCGACATCGACGCCGTTGATGACACCGCCCGTCCCGATCTGCTCCCGGATCACTTCCGGCTGGGGCATCATCTCTTCGAACGTGAACCGCCGCCGCAGCGCCGTATCGAGAAACGCGATCGAGCGATCGGCGGTGTTCATGGTTCCCACTACCGAGAGGTTCGACGGCACACCAAATCGATCACCCGAGTACGGCAGCGTCACCGTCAGCTCGTTGCGCGCCCCGAGGCGCTTGTCGGGCTCCAGAAGCGTCACCAGCTCGCCCAGGATCTTCGAGATGTTGCCGCGATTGATCTCGTCGATGATCAGGACGTGATTGCCACGCTCCCCGGTACCTCCAGACGACAGCAACTCCTTCACCGCCGCCACCTTCAGCACGTCGGGCTTCAGCTCGTAGATCGTCATCTGCGAGAAGTTCTTGCTCATGATCATCTCGCGCGGCAGGCTCCTGTCCGGGACCAGCAGCCACTCGACCGGGCGAACATGCTGATAGGACTCGCGGGCCACGTGCTGGTAGTCGCCCGTGACCCGGCCTACCGCTCGAAACTTCTGGTTGCCGTCCGACACGATGACGATGTCGCCCAACTGAATGTGATTCTTGAACCGGTCCAGCGCCTTGACGGAGAACGCTTCCTCGCCGACCTCGGCGCCGTCTTCCCGCGGGTGCCGTCCGGCGATCTCCTTGGCAGAACTACACCCCGTGTAGTCCGCGCCGTCGCCGAACCCAATGACGATGCGACTGTTCTCCATCGCATCCTCGTATACGAAAGCCTCACTCGCTTTCTGGGTGTCGCCGAGCGACATCTTCCAGAATCGTATCCCCTCGGTGTCGATATCCACCCTTGAGTGAACACCGCCTTCGCCCGTAGCGAGGGAGCATATCCGTCGGAAGACGCCCGACCGACACTCATAGCGAACGTTGGCTGTCGCGCCGTCCTCGGTCGACGCCTCGAGCACCGGCCGAATACCCTCGACGAAGTCTTCGTAGGAATAGGACTGGTGAAACGTAACGAACTCGATCCGGTTGGCCTCGACGAGCTCCCGATAGCGAGTGTTGGTCTCCTCACGTGTGTCGGGAACGCTGCCGTCGCAAATCGCCACCGCACGCTCGACCGTCGTGTAAGTCTTCCCGGTGCCAGGAGGGCCGTACAATATTAGGTTCAAGTCCATATCAAGCCTCCGACTAGGACCCTTGTTTGCTAGCGGTGGCAACGTCTCGCCAACCATAGACAGAAGCTGTTTGGCGACAGCCTCGGGCAGCTCGAAGAGGTATCCCTGCTTGACCTTCCCCGTCTCGCCGACCGGCCCCTGGGTTAGCTCGGCCTCCTGAATGATCGGCAGGACCTCCGATTCCGGCAGAGGCGTCTTCAGAAGATGGTACCTGGTGTCCGCTCTCCACCCTGCGAGAGCATCGTCCGGATTTTTCGGATCGTCGTCCGGATACCCGACGCTCGCGGCAACAGAGACAGCCCGAATCAAACCCTTGGCGTAGTGAAGAATCGTATCACCGACACCCACTTCGAGAACATTGTCCCAGTAGTAATGAGACTTCCCGGCTTGGTCTTTCCCGTGCGCCCAGATGAAGCCGCCTTCGAGCTCCTGCTCGAACGACTTTCCCTGATTTACCCACCAGTAGCGCTTGTTGGACGTCCGGGTCCGAATGAACCGGAGTGCATCGAGATCACGCTTTCCTACAGCATCTTGACCCAACATCGAGTCAAACTGCTCGCGAACGAGCGCCGACAGCCCGGAATCTTGACGAAACTCACGTCCGAGAAGCGACTCGATGTGTTTCCTCGTCCGATTCCCGTTGAATCCGCGTATGCTGCCGTCCGTTCCCTGGATTTGCTGGAGTGCCCGGTATCGGATCGGGGTGATACCTCTGAGAGCCGCCCATTTTGCAGGAGCAAACCGACCGGTCGCCTCATCAAAGACAAAGAACTCCGGATGCTGGGCCGCGAAGCGGACAGAATCTTCGCCATCTTCGAGGGCTTTCCAAAAGACATTGATGCTTTCTCGTAGCTGCTCGCGATTTTGAACCAACCGACACGGGCGGACTCCCAGATGCTTCAGATGCGATTGCCAGAGAACCTCCAAGCCAAGTAGGGCATCGTCTGGCAACGTCATGCCGGACCCTTGAGGGGACCACTTCACCGCCGGGAACTCTTTCTTGAGAAGCTCCTGCGATAAGAGCTTGTCCTTGTATGGGTTGATCAGCTCATCGAACTCGATGTCGGCATAGTTGGCGACCCCGCCGGTATCAGCAATCTCCTCGTCCCAGTGCGGCGATTGATAAACGTCTGAGCGGAACCGCCCACTGGCGCAGATCCCGCGGGGAGGCTTCCCCAAACGGATCAAGAAGAACGAGTCTCCACGCTTGATCTTCTTGGTAGATCCCGTGCTCCAATTCTCTTCGCCGGAAGCTGCCTCGTTGCGATCGAGATTACCGATAAACCCCTCGATCGCGTCCTCATCCCAGTGCCACTGATCGGGATTCCAGGTCAGCAGGTATGTAGCCATCTGCCCCGTCCTACTCGCCGCGCTCTTTTCGCCGACCTCGTGACAAGGTCACAGCGGCGTTCCCCCCGGCATCTTCTTTCCCAGCCGGCGTTCGAACTCGGCCCAGGCTTGGCGGTAGTCGGCCTCGCGGTCGCAGCGGGTCCAGGGGGTCGGGTAGACCCGCTCCATGCGCGGCTCGAGGCCGGGGTCGGTGTAGCGCAGGCCCATGAGGCGCACGGGGCGGCCTTCCGGGTGGTCTTCGTCGCTCCAGCAAACCTCAGTCTCCGCCAGGAGGTCGGCCATAGTGCAGCGTTCGGGTACGCCGAGCACATCCGCTTCGCGCTTGCCAAGTCGGACCTTCTGACGCATCAGCTCGAGGGTGCTCGATTCATCTGGGTAGTACTCCGCATGAGCATCAAAGCCCACCTGCTCTTTCAGGATCGACGCAACCTCAACCAAGTTGACGGCGGGGTTCCCCGAAGCTGTTTTGTGGATCGGCACGATTCGGCCGTGTTGATCGTGAAGCCGTTCGCGCTCGTACTGCTGGACGATAGGAAACTGCACCCGGTAGATCGCGACCAATTCCTCGATCGACAAACCTAAGGCGAGCGACGAAAGGACATCCAGTTCTAGAAGCACCTGCCGACGGGTCAGGTCATTCCGAACTGCGGAGTTCCGACTCCAGAGGGACTCCGCCTGATGTCGCCAATCAGCTCGTGGATCGACTACGGTGAGCCGACTTGGGGCAACTTCAACCTGCGCGTCCCACAGGTCTCGATAGGTCTCCGTCAGACAGTAGAGCGACAAGGCCCTGCGCAAAATCGCCCCCTCAAATTCACGGCTCTCCGGGAACGGCACGCGGGCGATTAGCGAATCATTGACATGCCCCTTGCCAGTGCTCCGTATGAAAAAATCAATCGGTATCGAGGTCAACAATCCCGAGAAAAACAAGAGGGTGGAACAAGTCGCGAATGCTACTCCGAAAACTGTATTGATGTGTGCACATCCCGGCGGGGCAACCGAGGAAATTAGCGTTCTTTCCGCTGTTGGGCCGACCATCTCCCGATGCACATGCCGGTAGAACTCGGTAACGGGCCTTCCCTTCCACTTCGGTATCCGGCGGGCATACTCAGCTGGCTCGCAGGCGGGGACGTAGTTGGTGCGCGGAAGGTAGTCGTCGGGGATCGCGGTCAAGTCAATTGAAGTATAGTCACGATTGGAAGAGCACCCCTCGTTGGGCGTCTTGTTGAACGGATTGCCCACGTAGAAGTGAGGTCCCTGCAGGATCCACTCGGACACATCCTTCGGATACCGTGTCTCGCGACGGATCGTCCCGTCTCTTTGTGCATAGGTCTCGTCGAACATTACTGTGGTAAAGCACTGGTCCTTGATGTCCCCCAGCTTCCGTGGCTGATCAGCGAACCGCCCGAGCACGCGCACAATCTCGCGAGAGTGAACCACAGGAAGGCGTGCCTCGAGGGCCGGGGTTTTCGGCTTGTCGTAGAGAGACGCAAACAGAGCGAGTTGCTCGCGCCGGACTGCAATAAGTCTGTTGCGATGACCCGTCGCATCAAACTCGTCTGCCTCATCCTTGATCCCCGGGACCGGGCCTCGGCCGTCATGCTCCCAGCTCGCGTCGATCGTCCTTGGGTGAAACAGATTCGACATGTGCTGAAAGACCGGATCGGCTCGCACCGACCGGTATACGTTCATGCTGTACTTCGTGAGATTGTGAACCTCCGCGAACAAGTGCCCTTCGTTAATGAACTGGTAATGGTGACCGAGGCGGGGATAGAGCGCCCGTCGCAATACTCCTCCTTTCGGATCGTCGTAAACACCTTCAGGATGAAGATACGCCAGCACTCCCTCCCCTGATCCGATGTTCCAACCTCGAGTCAGGAAGCACTTGTACGAGTTCGTCTGCACGCGCTTCAGGAGTGGGTAATTCTGATGACTGTTCAGGTAGTTCTGTACGCCATCCATCTCGACGAACTCAGCGAGGTATGCGTGCAGCGCCACATCATCTGCCAGCTGCTCCGCACGGCGCTTTGCGATCTCAGAGGCGCTAACACTCCGAATCTCGAGTAGAGGTTCGTAGTCAGACAGCACACCACCTTCCTGCCACTGAAGCTTAACCCACGGCGGATTCCCCAGAGACAGATCGAAGCCGCCGCGTGAAGCTAACACTTCCGCGAACCGCAGATCCCAGTGGTGAAACCGCAAGCGTCCAGCAACTTCCCGCGCCGTGCCGAGAGCTTCATCGGCCCCCAGGATTGCGACGACATCGGCAACCCCGCATTCCTCGGCGTAACCCGCGCGACGCTCGCGCAGAGAGTCGGCGATCTCCCGCAAACGGCGTAAACGGCCCGACGACGTTTGCTCCTCCTCCTCCGTCGACACAGACACATCCACCGCGCCCGCGACCTTCTTGCGCAACGGCAACTCGGCCTGCAGTTTACGTGTGAGGTCGGGGAACATCTCGGTCTGTTCCCACAACACTTCGTTCGTCACGTCACCGACGAGGATCAGCTCGAGCTGAGCAATCCAAGAAGCGCGGTCCGGTAGAAGGTACGCGCGGTCGATTGGCCAAAACCACAGCGCACACCATGCGTCCATCACCAGCTCGAGGCGGCGGAAGGCGGAGCTATTGGATTCCAGCGCTGCTTGGACGCGCTCCTGGTCTCGAACGAGCAACCGGCCTTGCTTCTCCTCTCCGACCTCTTCACCCCACACCGGAATCCGGTCACTGGTTTCCGAGGTCGCGAGGACGCGCTCGCGGACGACTTGCGCGAACAGCCGGTCGACAGCGTCGCTGAGCCTCTCCAATCGCTCGGCGTCCGTCTTGCCGAACTTGGCGCAGAACTCCTTGCGCCATTGCTTGATGTGCTTCACCGACTCGGGGGCGATCTCCTTGATCACCTTGTCCTTGTTGAAGGCAGCCATACCCTCGGCGGGGAGGAGGAAGTGGTAGATCGTGCCCTTCGGGCGCGACGGCGGCATCCAGTGCTCGTCGATCGGTGGGCCGTCGGGGCCGTGGTAGAGCGGCACCTTCTCCGGCGCCAGGCCGAGCCAGTTGGGGTTCTTCTTGGTTCCCTTGCGGGTGACGTCGGCCGTCTTGAAGACTTCGCGGCGGGCTCCGACCAGGCTGTTGCCGGTGGCCAGGCGCAGGCCGAACCATGGGCACTTCTCGCCTTCGTACATGGTCGCCAACCACAACGAGACCTTGGCGAGCTCGACGGCGGTGGGATTGAGGTCGACTCCGTAGCAGTTGTTGGTGGCGAGTCGGGCCTTCACCCGGCGCTTTTCGTACTGGTACTGCTCCGGGGCGATCTGCTCGCCGCGCTCCTCCTGGCGCGCTTCCAGGTAGGCGTCGGCGAGCTGGTCGACGGCTTCGATGAGAAACGCGCTCGAGCCCATTGCCGGCTCGCAGATGGTGAGGGCGAGGATCTCGTCCGCCGTCTTCTTTCTCTTCGGCTTCTCGCCTTCTCCCGCCTCCTCCCACAGGAGCTCTTTCAGCGCGTACTTCACCAGACAGCGGGTCAGCACCTCGGGCGTGTAGTAGCTGGCCGACTTCTCGCGGTTGCGGCCGGACAGACGGAAGATGAAGGCGCCCTTGGGGTGGACCACCTTCTTGCCGTTCTCGTCCTTGACGATCTCGGTGTCCTTGTAGTCCCCGATCTTGCTGGCCGGGACGAAGTAGGTCTTCAGCGCCTCGCGTTCGGCCGCCGGCTTGCCCGACAGCGCCTTGCAGTCCTTCTCCGACGCGACTTCGTAGAGGTCCTCGGCGGCGAAGAATCCGGTGTACGACAGCAACCCCTCGTAGACGGCGCCGAGCTGGTTGATGCCGAGCTGCGCGTAGGAGATGCGGCCGCGCTTCTTGCTCTTCTTCTCGGCCGACAACGAGAGCAGTTGGAGCACTTCCTGCACTACCTGGTTGCGGAAGCGCACTCCCTTGAGGATCTCGAGGCGGGTGTCGTCGAACAGCGGACTATTGAGCGCCGCGATCTCGAAGGTGTCGTGGTGCAGATCGTCGATCGCCAGCATGCGCGACTGGCCCGCGTCCTCGGGGAAGCCGTCGTTGAGAATCCGAAACAGGGTGCGCAGGCTGTCCTGCAGGAAGTAGCCGTTGCGCGACTGCTCGGTGGCCAGGGGCACCAGCTCGAGATCGCGCAGGGTCTCCAGGCTGTAGCCCTGGCGATAGGCGTCGGACTTCATCGGCACGACGCCGAGCTCGCCGCCGCGCGCCTCGACGTAGAACAGGAACAGCAATCGGTAGAGGTAGGTCAGGCACTCGCTGGTCAGCTTCGGCGCCAGCTCGTCTTCGTTGAAGACCCCGAGTCTCTGCACCTCGCGCCGGTAGTAGACAGCCTCGTTGGCGAGCAGCTCGACGGCGCGGCGCACGCCGTGTTTGAGATCGCCGGAAACGGCGAAGGCGTGTTTGTGCGAGCTTTCGTCGAGAGTGTCGTGCAGGCAGAGCCCCGTTTCGGGAGCGAGGACGTCGCGGTGGAGCAGGCCGGCCATGGCGCGCAGCGCCTTGCCCTGGCGGCGGCTGAACAACTCGCCGAGATCGAAGCGCAGCAGCCGCCCCTGCGGCCACTTGTTCCGCTCGACGAGGACCACTTCGCGGCCGGCGAGGAAGATCACCCAGCGAGGGGCGTGGTCGAGCTGGAACAATCGCTTGCCGAAGATCTCGCTCCAGCTCGCGACAGAATCTGCCTCGCCGCGCGGCAGCTCGACCGACTCTTCGTCGTCCTGCAACTGCTCTCGCAAAGGCGTTGCCGCCATCGGGTCGTCGTCCGACTCGGCGGCGAACGGCGCCTCGACGATCCACAAGAACGGATTGCCGCTGCGTTGCAGCGACAGAAGCACCGGACAGACGACGTTGCCGTCGAGCACCTCGTCGGCGGGACGGCGCTCGTAGCCGAGGGCGGCGATCAGGTGGGCGTGGAAGTCCCGCACCACCTGCCAGCGCTCGACCTCGTCGCGCTCGCCTTCCGCGGCGGCGACCATCTTGAAGTAGCTGTCGGCGAGGGAGTTGAGGGAGTCCCAGGGAAGTCGTGCGCCCTTCTCGTCGTGCTCCTGGCGCCAGGAGTCGAAGACCAGCTTGAGATCGCCTTCGAGGACTGCGTCGAGGTAGTGGCCGGAGTAGAACTCGACGTTCTCGATGCCGATGAGGTCTAGCGCCATTGTTCGTCCCCGGCTGGCAAGCCAGACATCACGTCTCCAACGGGAGAGGTCGGGCGGAGCCCGGGTGAGGGTTTGTAAGATGCGCTCGCGCAGCGAGCCTCATTCTTCAAACTCGCCGGCGTTGAACAAAATTGTGGTCGCCTGCGGCGACTTATCTCATACCCCCTCACCCGCCGGCTGCGCCGTCGGCCTCTCCCGGAGGGAGAGGCGATCGCATTCGCTATTTCTCGATGTGGACGATGGAAGCTCATACCGAATCGCCTGCGACCAGAACCGCAGCAAGCCGCAGATACGGCTCCTCGACGGTTCGCATACCGTCGTTGATCCAGCGTTTGCGCTCGCTCTCGATGCGTTCGAGTCGTTCGCGTCTGCGGTCCAACGATATCTGCTGGCGGTTGGTCAGCTTGGACCGTTTCTCGAGATGCCGCGCTTCTTCTTCGTGCAGCGCGGCGTGCGCGACGTCGTGCCACTGGGTGAGCTTGCGCAGTCCGTCGCGCAGCTCGTCGCCGAGATCGGCGGCGCGCTGCTTGCGCAGCTGCTTCATGTGCTCGCGCGCACGATCTACTGCCGGTCCGCGCAACGCCATCAGGCGCTCCGAAAGCTCGTCGGGTAGCTCCTTCCCCGGGTTGGGATGCTCGCGGTCGAGGCCGGTCTCGACCGACAGGCTGCGCAACGACTCGATGCGGCCCGCAGCACCGCCGGCGCAGCGCACGCCGAACCAGTCGACAACCACGGGCTGGCTGCGGTGATTGGACACCAATCCTTGAAAGACGAACACCGCCTCCTCGCCGGCAACGCCGCTGCCGACGCGCAGCACGGGGGCTTCGTGGCGGCCGAACTCGGCGAGGACGCGATCGTCGAGCCAGGTCGCCACGGGATGCAGCTCCCAGAAGAGCTCCCATTCCGGCCAGGTCTCCTCGTCCTTCCGTGACTCTTCCAGTGCCCTCATCACCCGGCCGCGATCGGTGGTGAGCAGGACCTCGTCACTGCGCCGGCGCAGCTCGCGCGGCAGGTACTCGTAGCGCCTGCGCAGGTCGTCGGGCGGATGCAGGCGAAAGCCGCTCGCTTCGTCGAGCCAGTCGACGTGCTCGTCGACCGGCTCCAACACCGTCGATAGCGCCTCGCGAGAATAGGCGAGATCGTCGGCAAACAGGCGCGGCGGGTCGCCGATCTCCGGCGGCGGCTCGGGCGACGTGCCTTCGCCGAACAACAGGTCCATCAGGTCGGTGTGCTGCGCGTCCTCGCCGATGATCTGCTCGGGGTCCGCGCCCTGCTCGATGCCTTTGCCGACGTGCTCCTCTTCCTTCTCGGCCTCGTGCAGTCCCATCAGCCAGGCGACGTCGCCGAGGTTCTTGTGGGCGGCGTCCTCCTTCTCGATCAGCCGCTCCAGCACGCGCAGGTCGCCGCGACTCTCTTCGCCGTCGGGCAGTGTCAGCAGGTAGCGGATCTCCGGCGTGTGCTCCTGGCCGAAGCGATCGATGCGCCCGTTGCGCTGCTCCAGTGTGATCAGCGACCAGGGTAGATCGAAGTGGATCATGCGGTGGCAGAAGAAATGGAGGTTGATCCCCTCCGCCGCCGCATCGGAGGCGAGGAGCACGCGGATCGGGCTGTCGGCGGTGCCGAAGCTCTTGACCAGCTCGGCTTGCTTGCGGTCCTCCAGGGTGCCGTGGAAGATCGGCGCCGCGTCGGCCTTGAGCTTCAGCTTCTTACGGATCTGCTCCTGCAGGAAGGTCAGCGTGTCGATTCTCTCCGAAAAGACGACGACTCGCTCTTCCGACTTCTTGGCGTCGAGCCCGAGCCCTCTGAGGATCTCGAGCAGTGTGCCGAGTTTGGTGAAGTCCTCGACGGTGACCGCGTTGACCAAGCCGAGCAGAGACTCGAGCTCGCTGCGGTCGTGGCGCGCCTCGTCGTCGTTCTTCTCGAGCGCCTTGTGGCCGAGCCGCTTGGTGATCGTCGAGGCGCACGCCGCCGGGGAAGAGAGGAAGCTCTTCAGCAACAGAGTACGGAAGAGGATCCCATGGCCGCCGCGCTCGCGGCCGATGGTGCGGAACTCGACGTCGCGCAGCCGGTCGAACACGGCGTTCTCCGCTTCGGACGCGGAGAGCTTGACGATCTCCAGGTTGCGCTCGCAGAACTCGTCCTCGACCTCGTGCTGGATGTCTTTCTTGAAGCGGCGCAGGAAGTAGCCGCTGACCTCGTCGCTGGTGTACTCCTCGGGATCGGCGATCGCGGTCGGCTCGAGCAGATTGATCAGACTCGCAAAGCTCTCTGGGCGACCGTCGTGCGGGGTCGCCGAGGTGAAGATCAGCGCGTCGGTGGTGCGCGCCAACAGCTCGGCGAGGCGGGCGCGTTGCGACTTCTGCGATTCGCGTCCGGTCGTGCGCACGGCAACGTTCTGGCATTCGTCGACGACGATCGCGTCCCAGCGGCACTCTTCCAGGTAGCGCCGGTACTTCTCGTCCTTCTTGAGTGTGTCGATCGAGATGATGGCGCGGTTAAAGAAGTAGAAGGGATTCTGGTTGGAGGGGATCTTCGACTGCAGCCGCTGGATGCCGACCGAATCGAGACGAACCAGGGGAATCGTGAAGCGCGCCCAAAGCTCTTGCTGGAACTGAGCCAGGATCGCCTTGAGGGCGACGACGAGAATACGTTCGCCGCGGCCGCGACGGATCAGCTCGGAGAGCAGGATGCCAACCTCGATGGTCTTGCCGAGGCCAACTCCGTCGGCCATGAGAATGCGCGGCCGCGGCTGGCGCAGCGCCTTCGCCGCCGGCTGCAATTGGTAATCGACCTCGCGGATGGCGCCGCGATGCCCGACGTAGATGGCAGAGTCGGTCGGCGGGCTGCGCCGCAGCAACGCCTCAAGGTAGAGCCGCGAGCGTCGATAGCGCGGCGACGGATCGTGCACCAGCTCGGTCTCCTCCGGTCGCAGCTCGCGCACCTCGTCGAGCTCGGTGAGGAAGATCGCGCTCTTGTTGCGCACCAGCTCGGAGGTGCCGGTGACGTGCACCGCGTCGCCGCCCCACGACGCCGGCTTCACCGAGTGGACGATCCACTCCTCGTCGCGAATGACGACGCGAGCGCCCGGCGCGAGAACGACACGTTTGGCTGTGGATGCTACCTGGGGAACCGCCATAGGAAGTGAAGATCAGGCGCCAAGAACTTCCACACAGCCAAGCTCGCGCGCAACCGCGACCAGAACTTCCTCATCGTCCTCGAGCCCGAGGATCGAGTCGGCGTCGCTGTCGCCGTCGTCGTCGAGGACGAAGTAGCGAACCGCCGCCCGCGCCAGGGCGCGCTGATCGTCCGCCAGATCTGCCCCGTTCGCCCAGTCGAGCAAGCGCCGGCACTGCCGAGCCAGCTTGCGAGCCAGGTCGATGTCGAGAAACTCGTTGTGCGACATCGCAGCTTCGAGATGTGCGAGGTGATGGGTCACCGCACCGGCGAGATCGGCGCCCTCGTCGTCGTGCCGTACAACCTCGGCAAACGCCTCGGCGATGCGCAGCGACAGTGCTTCGACCACTCGATCGGCGGGTCGGTCGAAGAGGGGGGTGTCGCTCATGGGCGGCTCCCACCCGCACCGGACACGCGCATACCAGCCGCCGTTGCGATCGGCTCTAGAAAAGACGCCGTCGAGATTCGACCATTGCCCTTTAACACACGATAAGTCCCCGGATGATGCGGATGCTACGCCGCTGGTTTACAGAACACGAAAAAAAAGTAAACAACGACCCGTCGATCAACCGCGCAGAGAGACAGCGGCTGTCAAAAGCGGTGCGGTAGATGCTTCCGTGCCAAACTTGCTCACGACCTATCCTTCTCACCTCCCTTGCCTCGAAACAGAAACGACTGACTGATGATCGAACTCTTGATGATTGCCGGCGCCGCTGCGGCCGGTCTATCGGGCCTCGTCTATTCCACCAGCGAAAGAGGCAAGATTCGCCGACGGGCTAGAAAAATTCTACGCAAGATCGACACCACGGTGAAGGCAGCGGGCGATCCCGTGGGCATCGCGCAAGCTCAACTGCAGTCGGCCGCCAAGCTGTACCGCGACGAGCTCAGACAGCGGGCGATCGATCAGCTGCCGGTGGAAACTCTGAAGGAGTACGGCGCCACGGGAGTGCGGTGGTCAGCCATCCGGTCGGCGGGCATCACCAGCCTGGGCGACCTGTCGCGCTCATCGGAGTGGACCCACAGGATCCAAGGAGTGGGGACTACTTCGCTCGAGCGCATGAATAGCGCGATCACCAGTTACAACGAGGTCCACGAACACGACGCGGTCGCTCTACCCGACGTCACCTCCTGGCGGCAAGGCGCGGCAAAGGACCTCGTCAAAGCGGCTTGGGCAGTTGTGCAGGCGAAAGAAATCGTCGCTCCCAAGCGCGAGCGGCTTCGCGAAGCGGCGGCGGCCAACAAGGAGGCATGGCGAAGCATTGACTCCCGCACCACGTTCCTGGAGTGGCTGGTGGGCTCAAAGTCTCCGGAAGTATTCGAGGAGCTACGCGGCCGGCTGGAGGCGGAAGAGGGCCGATTAGCAGCACTCGAAGCGGACGGGCTACTCGAACCGCAACAGTGGGCGTGCGTCCCACGACCTCCCGACGACGACACCGTCGAGATAGCCTTTCGCAGTCGCAACGCCGACTTCGTGGCACTGATCGAAGCGGCATTGAGCGGTAAGACTGGCTCAGGGCTCGGCAGCGCCACCGGCAACCGGGTCGCGCGCGGACTCCCCGACGAGATCGCGCAACGCGCCGAACGCTTCCCCTTGGACGAATCCGGCCTCAAGGCGACGCTGCGCCAGTACCAGCGCTTCGGCGCGAAGTACATGCTGGCGCAGGAACGCACCGTGATCGGCGACGAGATGGGGCTGGGCAAGACTGTCCAGGCTCTCGCGGCGATCTCCCACATCGAGAGCAAATCTCCGAAGTCGCATTTTCTGGTCGTTTGCCCGGCCAGCATCACCCTGAACTGGCTGCGGGAAACCGATGCCAAGAGCATGATGCGTCCGGCGCTGCTCCACGGCGCCAACCGCGACCGCGAGCTGGCGCTATGGGAGGGCAGCGGCGGAGTCGCGATCACCAGCTTCTCGACGCTCGGCGCGCTCGATCTCCCAGCCCGACTCACCAGGCACGGGATTCGGGTTCGCATGCTGACCATCGACGAAGCCCACTACGTGAAGAACCCGGACACCCAGCGCAGGCGCGCCGTGGAGGCGATCATGCCGCACAGCGAGCACGTGACCCTGATGACCGGCACACCTCTCGAGAACCGGCTCGACGAGTTCCGCAGTATTGTCGGGTTGGTTTCAGCGGACGTTGCGACGCGGATTCCCGACCGACCGACCGCATTCACAAAGTTGGCCGAGCGTGTCGCGCCGGTCTACTTGCGACGAAACCAGGAAGACGTGCTCACCGAGCTGCCCGAGCGGATCGAGAAGGAGGAGTGGCTCGATCTGACACAAGGCGATCACGCTGCCTACGTCGACGCCGTCCGCAACCGCAACTACATGGCGATGAGAAGAGCCGTCACGATTGGAAGCGGTGACGGCAAGTCGGCAAAGGTCTCGCGGGTTGCGGAGCTGATCGACGAGTACCGCGACCTCGACCGCAAGGTCGTCATCTTTTCGTTCTTCCTCGACGTGCTCCAGGTCCTCGAACGACGATTCGGCGCGACCGGCACGATCCGCGGTGGCGTCGCCCCCGCCGCCCGCACCGCTGCGATCGACAGGTTCCAGGAGCAGGCCGGTCACGCAATCTTGCTCAGCCAGGTCGAGGCGGGCGGCGTCGGAATCAACCTGCAGGCAGCGTCCGTCGTCATCCTGATGGAGCCGCAATGGAAGCCCTCGACCGAGGTCCAAGCCATCGCCCGCGCCCATCGCATGGGCCAGACCGAGCACGTGATCGTGCACCGAATGCTCGCCCGCGAATCGGTCGACGAGAAAATGGTCGCACTACTCGCCCACAAGCAGGCGATCTTCGACGCCAGCGTCCGCGACAGCGCGGTGAAAGACGCAACCAGCGAGGCGACCGAGGAAGGGTTTGCGAAGTCGATCGTTGAATCCGAGTACGCACGCTTGGCCACAGCTGCATAGTCGAACCAACGGCGAGGAGAACAAATGAGCTCACCAATTGGCAAGTCGGAAGAGAACCGTTACACGGAGGATCTGTACGAGATCGCACCGATTGTAGCGAAACGAGTGAATCCACTCTGCCGATGTCTCGACTTCCCCGAGGTTCCGGACGGTCAAAACGGATTCGTACGAAACATCGAGAAGCAAAAGGAAGATTTCTTCTTGCTGTGGCGAAGAATCACCTTCCGAAACGGACGACCGTCCATACACAAGCTGCCGATCGGAATCTGCGTCGGCTACTACTGGCCGGAGTCATGGAAAAGTCCACCCTCGATCAAAGTGCAGATCGCCCATGAGGGAAAGAAAGTCCGCAAGATCCGCGAAAGAGTCGGCGGCTTCCCAGGAGTTCCGCAGTTGGGCGAATGGCAGTCCATCGACCGAGGCAGGGCCGATTGGACCGTCCTGGAGGCGGAGCAGCGAGAGATCGACCTGTCGGCAACCGGCAACGTCGCAGATTGGTTCGTCGAGAGATTCGAGGAATTGGGAAGCACCGGCATTCTTGACCGAGTGCAAGAATGCGATCGAGAAGAGTGACGTCGACGAACTCCCTCGCTTTAGGCCGACGCTTTCTCTTCCTCCAGAAGTGCCCGCAGGTCGATCAGGTGGGTTTCGACGAAACAAAGCTTTGCCACTTCCACTCCGAGATCCAGATCGAACTCGAGGTTTTCTTTGGAGATCACCTCGGACATCAAGCTCGAGGCACTAGGCTTGTCCCGCCGGAACAGTTCCTTGTACTTGGCTGCGCACAACGGACAGAACGCCCCAAAAGCCGCCGCGTATTCTACGCGTAGTGAATCAAATAACGCGACCGCTTCGAAATAGTGCTGACCGTCGCGTTTGAGGAACGGCATCTCGTTCTGGCACATCTGGCACACCAACTGCCCGTCAGCGTTGGTATACTGTGTTCTGAGATATTCCTTCGTGTCCTGATCCGGGACGGAAGTACGTACACTACGGCTCTTTTTCTCGTACTTCTTCTCGGGAGCTTCCTTCGCCCTCTCGCCGCTCTTCGACTTGCGGCGCTCAGGATTCTTGGACAGTCGTTCAGGGAAATCAGGCTTCTTTTCGGAAGCCTCCAAGAGTTCGAGAATCTGCTTTCGTCGTTCAGGATCGGAGCCAATCTTCCTGGCCAACTCGAGATCCTCCGGGTCGACTCCAGCTCGACGAGCAAGTGCCGCCATCTCGCTCAGCTTCATATCGAGGGCCAGAGCTGCTTCCTCATCGCGCTCGAAGCCTTCGGGCAGCTGCTCCAACGAGAGCTCACCCGGTCGACGAAAACCTCCCTCTAGTGCCGGCATCCACGGATGGTCGCAAAGCAGCTTTCCCATCCTCGAATGGAGCCATCTGCGCTCGCTTCCTTCATACGTTCGGCGAGTCGCCACCTCGACCATGCCAGCGATACAACTTCGGTAAGGGCGAACGATCTGATTCCAAACGACGCAAGCCCCTTCGACGGTAGGTTCGGAAACTACGTGGTCAAGGCCGTCCGCGGTAGCGCTAGGGTCGAACCCATCCAAGCCACGTTTGTAGTCCCCACGCCGAGCACTAACCACGACCGCACCATCTTCGTCAGGCTCGCGCACAATGACACGCACCGAATCAGCCGCGCCAAGTTCCATGAGCAGCTCCAGTTGAGACGCCGAGTATCGATCCTCGACAAACCAAACCTCCTCGTTGCCCGCGAAGTACGCAACGAGCTCCCGTGTTCGCATATAGACGTCCTGCGGAGCTGCCCAGCAAGAGTCCCCCGTAGTATCATTGGTCGCCGGGAGAAACGGGAGGCCCTCCAACCGAGACTTGAGATCCTCACGACTCTCTTCCGATGCCGAGCGCATGGCCCGCTCGATCAATGCGATGTGTCGGTCGTGCTGTTCAGGGTCGTCCTCGGTTTCATTTGACTCGTAGTACGGAACCACTTGGTCGAACACCACGGTAACCAGGTCAGCTTCGCGAACCCCGAGCGCACGTAGAAAGGATTCTGCATCTCCGCCCAAACACGCCTGACGCACCGAATTGACACCGCGGATCTCTTTGGTCGGCAAGAAAACAGACAAGGAGCCGTCCGACGAGAAGGGATGTTGCATGGTACCGTCCTCGAGCCTGACAAAGCGCTTGCCCCGTAGAGGCCCCCTCCCGTTTCGAAGCCCCTGCCACAAGCTACTTTGCCCGCCAAGAAAACTGTAGAATGCCTCCATCCATGTGTCGCTCTGGCGCTCCAGGAAATCGTCATCGATCCCCCTCACGAACGATTCTGGAGAAATCTCCTCAATCCCCACTTGGGAACGCAGAAAACGATGCAGATCGACAGTATCCTCGGATTCGGAGGAGATCTCTCTCGTCACCCACTCGATCGGATCGTCGTCCTCGCCATACTGCTCGATCAGCTGATCCGGCCCCAACAAGGCACGAATCTCCGAGCCCCTCCCAAGCTTGGCTTGGGAACCACGGACAAAGTCGCCGTTCTCCGTTGGAATCAAATCTTCGTCCCAAAGTGCCTCTGAGACCAAGTCAAAGATTGGCCGAAACATCCCGTCTTCGGGGAAATCGCGCGGGCGTAGCGGCATTGTGCCGAGGACATCGACTGTAAGTCGTCCCTCTCGTTTCAGTGAGTGAAGCGACTCGACAACCAGCAGTGCCGTCTCTTCAACCAGGTAGCGGTTCCACTCATCATGCTGCGGCACATTGTCACGGGCAGGCGTCGTGCGGTACGGCCCCTGGATGAGAAAGGAACAGTTCGTTTCTTTCTCGGTTGGGAAGAACGCTACCAAGGGAGAGCCTTCCAACTGGACGATCAGGTTCGAGTCGCCCTCTTCATCATAGTCGAGAGCGTAGGCGATCTCGACCGGGCGCAGGTCCGAAGAGTCGGCACCCGACTCACTGAACCCTTCGACCTTTCGCTCGAATACGAGCCAATCCTGGACATCCTCCCCCCCTTCGGGATCGACGGCGGATACTCTGACTTCTCGTGCTGTCCCGCAAGGCTCCTCTCGCCGGGAGTACGTACCAGAGAGTCCTTGCTCGGTCTCCCACTCGATTCGCTCGAGACTACGTAGGAACAACAAAGTCTCGGCTCCCAGGTTCATTAGCCTGTCGCCAATCTCCTCGAACGCGACTCCCGAGTCGACTTCCTTCCGATCAAAAGGGAACAAGAACAGTGTCTGCAAACCTTCCGGCGCATCTCGGCGGGCGGCGGCAAACGGACGGACGAAATGCTCGATTTTGAAACTCTCGACGCCGCTGTGCACTTCAGGAGAATTGGTGAAGGCATACACAGACTTGAAGCCCACACCGAAGCGACCGATCTTCGTGAGGTCATCGGACTTGGTGCCAGCTACGACGCCGCAAATGCCTCGCACATCGGCCTCGGCGAACTCTTTGCCATCGTGCGCCACCTCCAGAGCACCTCGAAGCAGGCGAAACTTGATTCGGCTCGCTCCCGCGTCCTCCGCATTCTGGAGCAACTCGAACACAAAGTGAGTCCGGTCGGTGTAGAGCTCCCCCAGAAACGACAGGTGTCGCGTGCCTTCCCCATACTCGCGGATATTCTCTTCGCGGATTCGGTCGTAATCGCTCGCCATCCGTTCAACCACCATTCACTACGAGCACCCCGTACCCGACGACTCTTGAGGTCACATCTGCCGACTGCACCGCTCTGTCGAGCTCGGCCGATTGCGCTTGAAAGTCCGCCTCGGCCCTATTCACTTGGGCTTCCCGCATTTTCCTGATTCTGGCGTTGGTAGCGCCTTCCAGCTGTTCTTCTAGCACCGCGATCCGCGACTGGTGGCTCCGTCGCAAACTCTCCCGTCGCCTTTCGGCAAGCCGACCGACGCGTTCCGTGTGCTCCTGCTTGGCCCTCCCCCAATGCTCGTAATGCTTTGAGTACAGAGCCTCGATCTGAACGTCGTCTATAGTCTCGCAAGCTCCGAGATCCGCGGCCCTTGCAACCTCGAGGAGGTCGTTCAGGCGCGAGGTGACATCCTCGCGAGCGCAAACCGGGTACAACGCCAGGTCGTTTACGACCCCGGTGAGCGTCCACTCGTAGATCGCAAAAGGAATATTGCCGCTCGAAAGCTCGTCGTCTTCTACCGCGAACGCGCTCACGACATCTCCTCGGTCCGTGGCGATCGACGTCGCTGCCTGCCTGCAAAGAGGATGCATAGGATTGATGAAGATCGCGCTCGGATTCTCCGATGCCGCGGCTGACTCGAAGACGACCTGTAGGTGAGGGTCGCCACCGCGCAACCACTTGACCCACTGGCGCTTGGTCGCGTCTCCGACCCTTTCCTCCGCCGGCAGGTGATCCAGCAACGCTCTACGGAGATCCTGAGACAGTCTCAAGGTCTTCAGCGCGCCGTCGCCCAGCAGGTGCTCAGAACCCGCGCCTAGCTGCTGCAGGTATCGGGAAACGAGGTTCTGGAGCGCGCGAGGCGACAGCCAGTAGCTCGAAGCGGCCTCGATATCGCTTTGCAGTCGCTGAGCAGGCAATCGAAGTCCGAACAGCTCGAGCTGCTTGTCCTCGAGCTCCTGGCGTTCTTGGACGAGCCTGATCTTGTTGTCAGCGATCTGCTGGAGCTTCTCGCACCGTTGCACGTCAGACAACCCCACGTCCGCGGCGACGGCTTGGACCTCCTTCGCGATCGAACCGAGAATCTCTTCCGAACCGCCGATCGCACTGTTAAAAATTCCGATCCTCATCATGCAGCGGTCGTAAATGTCCGCGTCGACGGTTCCAGGTGTGATCAAGTTGTAGATCCTGACCTTCTCGCTCTTCTGTCCCTTGCGATCGATGCGACCGATCCTCTGCTCGAGGCGCATCGGGTTCCAAGGAATGTCGTAGTTCACGAGACAGTCGCAGAACTGGTAGTCCAGTCCCTCGCAACCCACCTCCGAGAATAGCAGCACATCGAGAGCATCGGGTTCGCCCCGATCGCGCCGGAACCGATCGCGTAACTCGACCCGCTCAAGGTCAGGCGTTCCGCCATGAACGACGGCCACCCTGACGCCTTTGGAGGCCATCTTTGCCTGAAGATAATTCAGGGTATGGCGAAAGCTGCTGAACACCATGATCTTGTTGTTGGCGGCAGATTGCTTCTCTTCGACAATGGCTAGCAACGCGTTGACCTTGGGATCGTCGGATTCAACCAAGCGTCCCGCCAGCTCACCTATCTCCTCGATCGCCTCGCGAAACGCGTCGGCAATCCTGATCCCTTCAGGCAGATCGCTCGAGAACTCGGGGATTTCGTCGAGCCGCCGAGACAGGATATCTCGGGCCAACGGTGCCAAACCCGAAAGACAGCTGGAGGCCTGTCGCCTCAGAGTCGACATCATGAAGTTGATACTGTGGTCGGGCTGCACCCTCTTGAGAATCTCTGCCTGCAGGCTCAGGAAGCGGTCATGCAACTCACGCTGTTGCTGAGAAAAGTGCACTTCGACAGTGTGTGGCTCCCGCACCGTGAACTCACCGATGTCGCGCCGACGGGTTCGATTGATCACCCCGGAAAGCGTGTGAAGCCCCTCAATTGCGGTCGCGACCCCAATCCGCTCCTCGTCCGAGATCTCACTGGAACCGAGCGTTTGGCGCACAGCGTCGCAGTCGGGGTCCCGAGAGAGGATGCGTCGGCCCCAATCAGTCGAGAGTGCATGATCGAGCTGTTGCAGCGCGAAACGCGGCCAACCTTCGCCGCCCGCCCTCGCCGCATCAACTGCCGCATTCAAGTAGGGGTTAGGCGCCGTCATGTGTTCGAAGCTTTCGCGATCAAGAACCAAGTCAGGCCTCAGCAGATTGAGCAGGACGAACAGATCCTCGTCACCCAACTGTAGAGGGGTCGCGGTAAGAAACAGAACGGCGTCGGCGTTGTCGCAGAAAAATCGCACTGCTTCATGAGCGAAGGTTGCCGGATTCCGTACGTGGTGAGCTTCGTCTACGATCACGAGATCAAAACGCGGAGGAGGATCGAGGTCGACGAGCCCCATGTTCGGGCGTCTCCGACGTGCTCCGCCCCGTTGGCCGTACAGGAGCTCTTCGTCAAAAAGCGAATACGGTACGATTGCTTTAAGGTGCTCGTCCGGCCATTCCCCCTCGAGGTCCGCCTCGCTGATACACGCTCGCAATGCCGGTCCGTCAAGCTGACTAAACCGCTCGTCGAATCGCTTCATCTCGACAACCCACTTGCGTTCGGCGACTAGGGGCCGCGGGCAGATGATCAGTACCGACTGGACGTCCCGCCGCGCCTGGAGTTCCTTCAGAATCAGACCCGCCTCGATCGTCTTCCCGACACCTACGCTGTCTGCGATCAAGAGCCGCGGGCGGTCGGCCCTGATGAACTTGAGGACAGGCCTGAACTGATACGGGATGAAGTCCACCCTCGCCGAGTTCAGAGAGTACAAGGTGGAAAGGCTCGGCTGCTGGATCTGGGTGGCAGTGAGTAGGGCGTGGAAACTGTCGTTACCGACCGCTCTCAATTTGTCTCTGTCCGGGTCGGGCGTTTCGGCAGACAATTGAGACGCGTAAAAAGTGCGGGTCTCACCATCGACGAACACGTCGTAGCGGGCCTCCGGTACCGAATCATGGACGCGCAAGATCGCTCCGGTCGTCGACGGATCTGATTGCAGGCATACAACCCGGCCTACCTCGAACCCTGCACGAGCGCTGTCGCTCGGCCCTTCATGGGCATCCGAGGCCCCGCTCTTAACATCGGGCAGTGCGCGCGACTCGTCGAGAGCCCTAGCTCGTTCTTGTGCGGCCTCCTCGACAACCGCCGGGTCTGCATCGACGATCGCAAGGAACCGCACTAGAGTGTCCAGGTCCCTGTAGACGTCCTCAGCCGGAAAACGATTCGTGTGAGAATGTGCCCAGCGATTGCGAACCGAGCGCATTTCCCGAACAAAGTGCCGAGACTCCGGCGTCACGTCGATCTTTGGACTGATCCTGAACCAATTGGCGTCCACCAAGCGGATCAGCGCCGCCAGATCGAGTTCCTCGAGCTGCTTCAAGCCTTCGTTCTCAGCGCGCCCCCGCTGCTCGTTCGTCAGCATCGAGAGGACCGCGACGTCCCACCATCTGTCCCCCAAATCAGCTGGAAGAAGACGTCCCAAGAATGCGGCGGCGGCCGCCGCCGCTTTGTCCAGCAGCTCCGCGATACGACTCTTAGAAACCATCTCGTGAATCCTCGCCGCCGCTTCGCCTACCAAACACCACTACTCGCCCGCCTCGTGCTCGGTGACCCGGCCGTCGCTCTTCGACACCGCGGCGTAGTGTCCACCGCCGATCATCGGCGGTCCGGGCGTGGAATAACTGAATACGTAGTAGTCGTCCGGGGACGCGCTCACGTTGTAGAGCGGTCCGACCTTACTTGGATCGACTTGGTGCCCCGAGAGGCGGTCCAGCAATCGTCGAATGACGATCTGCTTCGCCTGTTCAACCGAAATCGGCTCTTCCGTCATGCGTCTTGTCCCCCTCGACGAGTCCGGAACTAAACCAACTTACTCGAGCTCATCCAACGCCCGCTCCTTCTCGATCCGATACTCGGCTTCAGACAGCAGGCCGCGGTCGTGGAGATCGCGCAAGGTCTCGAGTCTCTTCGCGACATCTCGCACGTCATCGTCGGGTTCGCGAGCGGCGGGCGGGATCGTCACGACCAGAGGATTCTCCGGGCGTGCAGCAGAACGAGTCGAACATCCCTCCCCCGACAGCGCCACGTCGACAGGGCGGAACGCCCGAGGGCCCTTGAAAATCGCCGAGATCCCCAATGTGAACGCGTAGCCAACGATCCGTCCTGCACCAACTCGCGTTCTCAACGGGCCGGTTGCTGGATCGCAATCGCCGTACTCGATTCGCCATGTATGATTCTTGCCGACCTGAGACCTTGGCAATGAAGTCAGGATCGGAGTGGTGCCGAGGTACTGGTCGTCCAGGTAGGCCTTGGCGCCAGGCGGGTACGACTTGATCGAGACCCTCTCGGCACATCCCAAGACACCGACCAACAGGGCCACCCAGATGATTTGCCCGGTCAACTTCATCTTTCCCCTCCGATCAAGCCGACCGATTCAGGCGTAGTTCGCATGCGCCCGCACCAGGCTGTCCGCGATCGCATTGCGCAACGATTTGGGACGAAGCACCTCCACATGCTCCCCTAGCCCAAGCAGCCAATAGCGCAACTCGTCGGTGCCGCGGACAGTCATCGCGAGTACCGTCTTGCCGTCGCGGCGCTCGCGGAACTGCTGGGTCGGGTGAATCTGCCGCGCGCGCAGGTAGGCGGCGGTCTCGAGGTCGTGGATCAGGATCTCGACCTTGGTCTCGTCGCCCTCGATGATGCCGAAGACTCCCTCGCAGTGCTTCTCCGGAGAATAGTTGCGCGGGTACTCGAAGCGCTCGCTGAGCTTTTTCGCGCTGCGGATTCGCTCGACCGCCAGCTTGACGATGCGCTTGCCGCGGTGGCTGCGGCCGATCAGGTAGAGGCCGCCGCGGTACATGGCGAGGGTGTAGATCTCGAAGTCGTGCTCCTTGCCGTCGCCCATCAGGGCGGCGTAGTCGATGCGGACGCGGCGTTGGTCGATCAGGCACTGCAGCAACACGTCGATGGTGTCGTCGTGGTCGCGGTAGTCCTTGGTGCCGAAGGGGACGACGTAGAACTTCTTGGCGAACTCGGCCATGCGGCGGCGCTCGGCGCCGGGAAGGCGTTCGGCGAAACGCTCCCACAGGTCCTCGACGCCGTCGCGGATCACCGTGCCGTCGAGGAAGCTGAATACCGAGAGCGCGAAGTACAGGAACAACACATGGTACACGGTCGCGTCGTCGGCGCGGCCTTCCTCGGTGAGGCGCAGCAGGCGGCGGTCGCCGCGGCGGATGGTCTCAATCAACGGGTTGCCGTCGAGGTCGACGACGGCGTCGCGACAGGCGGCGACGTAGCGCAGCAGCGTGCGCTCGGAGATGTCGAGCTCGCTCTGGATCGCCTCGAAGCTCCAGCCGTACGGGTGCTCGTACAGGCCTTGCAGCAACCGAACCATGCGGGTGGCGCCGCCGTAAGTTGCTGGTCGGCTGGCGCGTTCTATGGGTCGGGGGTTGGTAGACATAAGTGTTCTGCTCAACACAATTGTCGATGGGAGATCAAGGTTTCGGCGCTAGTCCAAAGAATCCCTGGCCGGGATTCGGCCAAAGCAGCGCTTTGCGCTGCGGCCAAAACGCCACGGCGCTCCGCTCGTGGCGCGACCAAATGGGGGGATCGGGGCGCATGCTGCGCCTCCTTTGGTCTATGGGGGCCAGGGGTGTCCAAAGCGGCGCTCGCGCCGCGGCCAAAACGCGGCGAGGCCGCGTGGCCAAAGCTCGGCCTTCGGCCTTCGCGGCCAAAATGGCGGTGTTGGTGACGGTGGACGGTCATGGGTTGCCCCAGCGGTGTTGGCAGGCGGGGCAGAACCAGCGGTGGGCGTCGGGGTCGAGGTAACGGCCACCGTAGATCGCGGCGCCTTCGAGGAGTCGCTCGCGGGTCTCTTCGTTGGGATCGCCGTATTCGATCGGGAGTCTTCGCTCGGACCCGCATTGGGGGCAGGCGGTGGTTGGGGTGGTGTCGATCATCCCCCATCAGCTAACAGGCTGGGCTGTCAGCGGCTGACCCCCCTTCGCTCTGCGAGCTTCGGAGGGCAGGCTCGCTCAGGGGCCCCGGGCTGCGGATCTTTCTCGCGCAGAGACGCTGAGATGGTCTGGCTGGTGGACAGATTGCAGAAGCTTTTTCTCGCGCCAAGACGCAAAGACGCCAAGTTGGGCTGGCAGGCGGACAGGCTGCCGTTCACTCCTTGGCGCCTTTGCGTCTTGGCGCGAGATTAATCTTCTGCTGAGATTCAGGTATCCAGCAGGCGGTCGAAGCGTTCGCTGCAGTCGGCCGGGATCGAGTCGAGCACCATTCCGCTCAACGACAGCACTGCGTCCTCGTCTGGCTCGGCGGTAAGCGCGCGGACGGCGGCACGAATGGCTTGAGACTTGGTCCAGCCGCGGTCCCGAGACCAGTCGTCGAGACGCTTCATCTCGTCTTCGGCCAGGTAGACTTGGAGAGGCTTCATGAATGAAGAGCATATAGGCTCATGAACGTGCTGTCCAAAGAATCGCTCTCGCGATTCGTCCAAAGCGGCGCGCTGCGCCGCGGCCAAAGCGCGACCTCGCTTCGCTCCCTCCTCCGCTTGAGCTACGGAGGGCAGGCGTCGCGCGGCCAAATGGGGGGCCGGGATGCGGGGTTCCGATTTCTTTTCTCGCGCCAAGACGCAAAGACGCCAAGAGTGAGGGCTGGCAGGCGGACGGGTTGCAGATTCTTTTCTCGCGCCGAGACGCGGGGGCGCTGAGAGGGGTCATCAGATGGACAGACGGCAGCGCTTTTCTCGCGCCAAGACGCAAAGGCGCCAAGAAATGATGGGGAACCAGAGAACACCTTGGCGGCTTGGCGTCTTGGCGCGAGACTAATCTTTTGCCTGAATTCGGGTATCCAGCGGGCAGGGAGGAGGGGTGCGATGGTTGGAGGGCGCCGCTCTGCTCTACGGGGTCAGGAAGTCGCAGCGCGGGCCGGTTGCTTTGGTGAGCTTGCGGTCGAGTGTTGCGAGGGGGTAGCCGAGGGCTTCGGCGATGGCGACGTACCAGGCGTCGTAGCTGGTGACGTTGGCTCGCAAGGCCCACACGCGCGCGGCGAATGGTTCGAACGGCGCGAGCTCAACCGGTAGTGCCATCAGGTCGCGCTGGGCGCCGGTCGCCTCGACCGGGCTGAGCTCGCCGTTTCGTTCGAGACGTCGGAGGATACTGCTCGCTTCGGCGTGCAGCAGATGCGGCGCGACGAGATCGTCGCGGCCAAGAGCCTGCTCGGCCCAGGCGCCGACCGCTCCGGCGTCGGTCAGCGCCGCGACGACGACCGACGCATCGGGCACGATGCTCATCGACGTCCGGCGTCGCGCGCGGAGAGGATCTTGCGCGTGCCGAGCCGGCGGTCGCCGGCGGCCTTGCGGTCGCGGACGCGGTCCAACCACCCGTCGATGGTCGGCCGCGACGCCAAACGCTCGAGCTCGCCGCGCAGATACTCCTGCATCGACTGGCGCCGCTGGGCAGCGCGAGCGGCGAGCTCGTTGCGTACTTCGTCGGGGATGTCGCGGATGGTGATCTGAACAGGCATGCTGGCAAAATGCCAGCACTACTGCGGATTTGCAATCTGCGATGAGGGTTTCGGGTTTCGGATTCTTTCTCGCGCCAAGACGCAAAGGCGCCAAGAGTGAGGGCTGGCAGGCGGACGGGTTACAGATTCTTTTCTCGCGCAGAGGCGCTGAGAGGGACTGGCTGGTGGACGGGCTGCAGATCTTATCTCGCGCCAAGACGCTAAGACGCCAAGAATTGATGGGGAACCAGAGAACCCCTTGGCGGCTTGGCGTCTTGGCGCGAGATAATTCTTTTCCTGGAGTCGGACCGGCCGTGGCGAAGCACATTCCCGACAAAGGCTAGGGCTGGGGCTGAGGCTGTAGGCTGGGGGCCTTAGCGCGGCTTTGCCGCGCTAAGGCGGTGGCATGCCGAGCTCTTGTCGGCGTTTGCGCAGGTACTCCATCGAGCGGCGGCCGCGCTCGGTGTTTTCGGCGGGGAAGATCTTCGACCAGACTCGGTCGAAGGGGTTGTGGCTCTGGTAGTAGCGGAACCACCACTTGCGGAAGAGGAAGTCGACCAGACAGATGGCGCCGATGATGGCGAACATCTGCCAGCCGGTGTAGTCGCGCCAGGCTTCGACTCGTCCGCTGAGCGCGAGCCAGGCGATGACGGCGGCGTTGATGGCGAAGAAGATGCACCAGCCGATCGTGCTGCGGCGGCAGTACGGGCGGATGAAGTCGGGCGACACCGGAACGATGAAACGGGCGACGTGCTCGATGATGGTGATCTCGTCGCGCAACGTCGACCAGAAGTAGCGGCCGATCATCAGATAGATCAGCGCCGGCACGAGCAACACGTAGCGGATGTCCTGGGTGATCCAAGTGATCGCGGCGATCGCCGCGACGCCGAGATTGGGCAGCGACAACAGCGCGATCGGCAGGCCCATCTCGACGCGAGCGAAGGCGAAGAAAGCGGCGTAGATCATCAGCGCGATGGCGCCGGCGCGGACTCCGTAGTTGGCGATGAGATGGTTGAAGACGAAGGGGTAGACGAAGATCAGGATCGCCAGCGCGGTGCCGAGTCCGACCTGGAGTGGGGTCGGGCGGAAGGTGGGGCGGGGTTGGTTTGGGTAGGTCGCGGGCAAGTAATTGGTGGGTGTGCGTCTTGGGTTCAGAGGAGGGGTTGTTCGTTCATGAAGCTCTGCAGGGGACGGTGGTCGCTGGGGGACTCCTCGCCCAATAGGCGGTTGGCGTCGGTTAGGACTTGGTTGAAGATCTCTTCGGTCTTCTCGAGGACCTCGCGGCGGGTGCGTTTGGTGCCGACGTCGGTTACGAAGTCGATGTTCTCCAGGCCGTAGGAGAACTGGCCGCGGTTCTTGCGGTGGTAGAGTCCCTCTTCGCGCAGGTGCGACTCGACGCGGCGGAAGAGCTCGGCGAAGTTGGTCAGGGCCTGCAGCACGAACGGGCTCATGCGCAGCTGGCGGCGCAGGAAACGCGGGTCGAGGTGCTGGTCCATCATGTAGGGCGACACCCACAGGTTGTAGTAACAGCCTATGTCGAGGTCCCACTTGAGTCGCATCAGCTCGAAGCTGCCGAGACCGCCGTACAGGCCGCGGTAGAGCAGCATCGCCGAGGCGTGGCGGAACTGCATGAAGCGCTCGTAGAGGTCGAGACGCTCGCTCCACTCCTCGGCGCCGTCGCCGGCGAAGTCGCGCTCGATCAGGTCGGCGATGAAATCGTTCTCGAGGGCGATGAAGTCGGAGCCCGGACTGTAGAGCGGATCGGCCGAGGTCGCGGCCTCGCCCGTGAGCGCCCAGCGGTCCTCGCTGAAGAAGCGGCTGGTGCCGTAGGCGATCTGCGAGAAGCTGCCGCAGTCGACCATCTCGGCGCCGGCGAGCAGCTCCTCGAGCCCGCGGTGCTCGCGAATGAAGGCGCGGAATCCCTCCGCGGTACGCAGCTCGCGGCCGCGCACCACCTCGCCGACGACGCCGACGCTGGTCAGCCCGCCGCGCAGCGGGATCACCCAGAACCAATACCCGGGGTACCAGAAGTGCATCGTCGACAGACGCCGCGACGTATGCCGCACGCGGCCGCGCCACTCCTCGCTGCCGAGCTCGTCGACGTCGGCGACGCCGCGGAAGCGCGACCACACCGCGCCGACCTGATGCTCAGCCTCGGGCCGCCGCAGATCCTTCTCTCCGGCGAGCAGCCCTGCCCTGCCGCTGGCGTCGACCAGCCAGCGCGCCGAGTACGATTGCTGCGAGGCCGCATCGCCGGCGCGGAAGCGGTGTCGCGCGCCGCCCTCGCCGAGCTCGAGGCCGTCGACGCGCACGCCGGTGCGAACCTCGACGCCGAGGTCGGCGATCATCTTCAGCAGGTCGGTCTCGAGGCGCGCCCGGTCGATCTGGAACGCGGGGTGGAACGGCAGATTGATCGGACCGATCTCCGACAGCTCGGTGAGCGGCGTCGATCGGCTTTCGTCGTCGAAGAAATAGCGCAGGCCGTTCTTGGCGACGTGGTTCTCGTAGAGGTAGCCGCTCAATCGGTGGCGACGCACCAAGTGGTTGGCGGCGATCTCGACCAGCGACTCGCCGACCTTGTAGCTGCGCTCGGTCGCCTTCTCGAACACCGCGACCGCAAGCGAAGGCCGGGCACGCTTGAGCTGGCGCGCGAGTAGAGCCCCCGCCATCCCGCCGCCGACGATGGCGACGTCGATCTCGCGCGTGTCGGCAGGAGCGCTCACATCATCCCCCCGTTCACCGAGATGGTCTCGCCGGTGATGTAGGCGGCGCCTTCGGAGAACAAGAACGAAACCACCGCGGCAACTTCCTCCGGCTTGCCGAGGCGCTGCATCGGAATCATGTTGGCGAGGCTCTCGACCATCGCGCCCTCGATCATCTCGGTCTCGATCAGCCCCGGGGCGACGCAGTTGACCGTGATCTTGCGCTTGGCGAGCTCCTGCGCCAGCGACTTGGCGGCGCCGATCAGGCCCGCTTTCGAAGCCGCGTAGCTGGTCTGGCCGCGATTGCCGGCGAGTCCGGCGAGCGAGGTCATGACGACGATGCGACCGCCGCGGCGGGCGCGGATCATCGGCATCGTCAGCGGCTGCAGCACATTATAAAAAGCATCGAGATTGGTGCGCAGCACGCGATCCCAATCGTCCCCCTTGATCGTCGGGAAGGCGGCGTCGGCGCGGATGCCGGCGTTGCAGACGACTCCGAAGTACGCACCGTTGGCCTCGACGTCGGCGGCCAGGGCAGCACCGGTCGCGGCGCGATCGGCGACGTCGAAGGCAAGCAGCGTCGCAGTACGACCGGCAGCCTCGACCTCGGCGGCGGCCTCGCGGGCGGCGGCCTCGTTCGAGTGGTAATTGATCGCAACGTCGTAGCCGTCGGCGGCGAGCTGCTTGCACACGGCGCGGCCGATGCCGCGGCTGCCACCGGTCACCAGCACGCGCTTCGGCGCGTCGGAATCAATCGTCGCTCGCGGACTCATCGCGTCCCCAACCTTTCTGCCACATACACACTGAGCCGCGCCTCGGCGAGTCGCTCGCCACTCTCGGCATCCTCGATTTCACACTCGAACGATAGCATTTGATCGGAAGCGTGCACACGATGGGCGGCGACGTGCAGCGTCTGTCCGGCGCGGAAACGGTCGACCGCCATCCGCATGCGCCGGGTGCCGAGCAACATCCCCTGGCGCGGCCCAGCACCGACCTCGCGCGCCAGCATACCGCCGTGCGCCGCAACCGCCTGCGCCATGTACTCGAGCCCAACCCACGCGGGCACGCCGCCGTCGGCCTCGGCGAACAGCGAGCTGTCCTGCGGCCGCACCTCGCAGACGGTGCGCTTCTCCTGGTGCGCGACGACGCGGTGGAGGAGCAGCATTGGGCCGCTGTGGGGAACGATCTCGGAAATGTCGGGGAAGCTCATTTTTTGGGATCTGGGCGCTGGGAGCTGGGATCTATGGTGGGGCTGGTGTTCTGGTTACCGGGTCTTGGGTCTTGGGTCCTGGGTCTATCCCCAATACCGGTAGAAGTTGAACCATTGATAGGGGTGGTCGCGGCAGTATCGTTCGAGGGTGGCTACGTACTGGGTCAGGAGATCGCGGGCTCGGGCTTCGCGGCTGGCGCGGGGGACTTGCTCGCCTTCGGTGAGGACGTCTACGGCGGTGTGGTAGGTGCTGTCACCGGTGCGAACGCACATCGAGGTGAGTAGCGGGCAGCCGAGGGTGCAGGCGAGGAAGTACGGGCTCAGGGGGAAGCGGGCGGGGCGGCCCAGGAAGTCGACCTCGGCGACTTGCTCGCGGCTGCCGGGGGGAACGCGGTCGGCGAGGATGGCGACCAGCTCACCGCGCTCGAGGCAGGCCTTGATGGCGAACCCGGTCTGCGCCGTGGTCGGGTCGAGGCGCAGCACGCGCACCTTGCTGGCCGGATCGAGGCGCTCGAAGAACGAGGTGATGCGCTCGGCGTGATCGGTGAACATCAACACGTTGATCGGCACTCGATTGCTCTCGGCGAGGATGCGCGCCATGTCGAAGCTGCCGATGTGGGCGCCGAGCAGGATCGCGCCGGCGCCGCTCTCGACGACGCGGCGCAGATGGTCGTCGCCGCTGTACTCGAAGGTGAACGACGCGGCGCCGCCGCCCCAGGCGACCATGCGCTCGAAGAGGTTGGTGGCGAAGCTGTGGATGTGGTGAAACGCGTCGCGCCGCTGCGGCTCGCTCGGCGGCACCGCGCCGCCACTCCAGGCGCGCAGGCTGCGCAGGTAGTCGAGCGAGGCCTCCACCACCGGCGGCCGGCCGAGGTAGAAGTAAGCGGCGATCGGATAGAGCAGCAGTGACGCCGCGCCGCGGCCGGCGACGCGATAGATCGTCGCCATCAGCTTGATCGCCGCCATCGAACCGGCCTCGGCGATCGATGCCCACTGCTGACCCGAGCTCACGCCAACTCCGCCGGTCGGGTCAGCCGGCTCGGCAGGTGTGCCAACGACCGCGCCAGCAGCCGCGCGTACAAGCGGGCCATGCGCAGGGTGTCGCGCAGGCCGTCGAAGTTCGACAAGCCGCCGGGCAAGTAACGCACGCGGGTCTCGAGATTGCGCACCGGCGCTCCCGCCCAGTAGGCGACCACGGCGAAGCCCGGCTCGAACTGCATGCGGTCGCCCAGCGTCTCGCGCTCGACGATCGGCAACGCCAGGTCGAGCGGCACCGCGCGGTAACCGCACAGCGGGTCGTCGACCGCGAAGGAAAGCGTGCACAGCCAGACGACGACGCGCGAGAACTGCCTGCCGTAGAGGCGAACGCGCGGCACGCTGGCGTCGAAGACCGGCTTGCCGAGGATCAGGGCATTCGGTTCGGCGTCGATCGCCGCGACGAAGCGCGGCAGGTCGCCGATCTCGTGCTGGCCGTCGGCGTCGAGGTGGATGACGTGGGTCGCGCCGCCGTCGCGGGCAAGGCGAAAGCCCGTGCGCAGAGCAACGCCCTTGCCGCGATTGGGCTCGAGCCGGTGCACGCGGACGCGTGTCGACACCGCCTCCAGCTTCGACAACACCTCGCGGGTCGGCGCGTCGCTGCCGTCGTCGACGATCAAGACCGGTGCGTCGACCGCCTCGAGAACCCGGCGCACGACGCCGGCGATCGTCGTGCCGTGGTTGAAGATCGGGATCAGAATCCAGATCGTCGCGTCGATCTCTCGCGCGGCCGTCATCCGCGCCTCAGCCGAGAACCAGCCGACCGCAAGACAGAGTCTCGCCGTCGCGCGTGATCGCGAAACGAATCTTGCCGCCGGCGTGCTCGACCCGCATCTCGAAGCGGTCGCCGGGAGTCAGCGGCTGCTTGAACTTGAGCCCTTCGATCGCCGCCACGCGCGGCGCCTCGCCGCTCAGCGCCCGCGCCGCCTCGACCACCCAGCGCAGCTGGACGACCCCGGCGACGATCGGAAAGGAATCGAAGTGGCCTTCGAAGTAGGCGAGATCGGACGGCACGACACAGCGCCGTTCGATCACCCCGTCGGATGTCGACTCCGCCTCGACGATCGGCTCGAGCACCGGTGAATCGGCCTGGGCGCCGAACAACGCTCGCACCGCGCTCGCCGGGAGCTTGCCCTGGGCACTGCGCGGCAAAGCATCCACGAAACGCCAGGCGCGCGGCAACAGCACGCGGTCGAAGAATCCGGCGAGGTGATCGCCGAGGGCGCGGCTCAACTCCACTTTACCGAGCTCGTCGAGCGCCACCCGGCCGGCCTGGCTCGGCACCACCGCGGCGCACACCCGCTCTTCCATGCCGCGCCGCTCGACCACCAGCGCCGCCTCGGCGACGTGGTCGTGGAGGCAGAGATCGCGCTCCATCTCCGGCAACGACAGACGCTTGGAGGCGATCTTGACGATTCGGTCCATGCGAGCGCCGAGACGGAACCCGCCGGCGACCAGCTCGACCCGGTCGCCCATGGCGAACCAGTCGCCGTCGGCAGCACTGACGAAGGGCGAGCTCACCTCCAGGCCGCCATCGGTGCCGGCGCGGACCTGCACTCCCGGCAGCACCTGCCAGGGCGCGTCGACGTCGCCCTGCCGCCGGCGCCAGCCGACGCCGCCGGTCTCGGTCGAACCGAAGACTTCGGTCACCGCGATCCCCGTCAGGTTGAAGACCGCCGCCGCGGTCTCGCCCTCGAGCGGCGCGCCGGAGCTGAACACCGCGCTCAGCGGCAGCTCGCGCAGGGTATCGCCGATCGCCATCGCCTTGAGTTGCACCGGAGTCGAGACCAGAGCCGTCGCACCTTCGGCGGCAGCGGCGACCTCGGTGCCGTGCAGATAGGTGCGCGCGCTGAAGGAGCGGCCGGCAGCCAGCGGCCAAAAAACCCGGAACAGAGAGCCGTAGATGTGCTGGTGCGAGGCGGTCGCCACCACCCGCGCCGCCGCGCAGTCGCCGCCGAAGAGCTCGTCGAGCACCGCGACCTCGTCGTCGAGATGCCGCAGGCGCTTGGCGATCCGCTTGCTGTCGCCGGTGGTGCCGGAGGTGAAGAACTCGATCAGGCTCGCGTCCGGGTCGAGGTCGGACCAGTCCTCGGCGGGCACCGGCTGCTGCAGCGCGGCGACCACCGGTACGGTCGCGCCGACCGCCGCGCCGCGCTCGACCGTGTCGAAGACGGCCCCATCGGCCGACTCGCAGAACCGCGACAGCGTTCCCGGCTGGCCGTTCGGCGGCAGCACCGCCACTCGCCCGCGCTGCGCCAGCGCCAGCAGCGCAACCGCAAAGGCGTAGGAGTCTTCCAGGAAGACCACCCAACGCTCCCCTGCGAGAGAATCGAGGCGACGGCACAGCGCCGCGACGTGCCCTTCGAAGTCGCGCCAGGTGCGCCCGCCGGCGCCGGCGAAGGCGACCGGGTGCTGCGCGGGTCGTCCAACTCGGAGCAGCGAACGTAGACTCGTGACCATGAGGGACGCCCCGGTCGCGCCGGAGCGGGGACTCTACTTGGCCCGGTTCTGACGGACGAACTCGGCCAGGTTGCGGACGGAGGCGAAGATCACCTGGTTGCGCTCTGGATCGTCGTCGATCTTGACGCCGTAATTCTCCTCGAGAACCACGGCCAGCTCGAGCGCGTCGATCGAGTCGAGGCCGAGCCCTTCGACGAAGAGCGGCGCGTCGGTTTCGATTGCGGGAGGCTCGATGTCCTCGAGCGCGAGGGCATCGACAATCAGCGTCTTGATGTCGGCCTCGATCGTATCAGGCGCTTCCATAGTTCAACTCTTTCACGAAGTATTCTCGCAACGCCCGGGTCAACCTGCGCGCCGCCAGCGACGGAGCCTCACCACCACCGGCGGAATCGGTGACCGAAAAGCGCCGTCCGACACGAATCGACATCTGAGGCGTATCCTTCGGTATGTCGTACCAGGGACGGCCCTTCAAGCCGAAGGGGGGGTCGCATTGAATGACCACCGTCTGCAGCGGACAGGCGGCGGCCAGCGCCATTCTCGCGGCACCGCGCTGGAATTCGTGCAGACCCCCTGCCGGAGAACGCGAACCTTCCGGAAAAACCAGCAGCAGACGGCCGGTGGCGAGCCTGCGCGTGGCCTCCTCGACCATCCGGCGCGGCTCGGCGTTGCTCAAATATCCAGCACTCTTCACGGTACCCCGGATCACCGGGGAGCGCGCCCAGGAGCCCTCGACCACGGTATCGAGCTGCGGCAGAGCGGCGATCAGAAACACCGCGTCCAGACTGGTCGGGTGGTTGGCGACCAGCACCAGAGGGCCTTCGCCGGCGAGCGTCTCGACGCCGTCGTATTCGACGGAGACGGCACCGGTCCCGGTCGCCAGCCAGCGCAAAAAACGGGCCGCGCGGTGCAAGGCCAACTGGCCGATCAGCTCCGGATCGGCCTCTGCACCGGCGAGGCGGCGGTGGATCGGGGTGGCGAGGTGGCTGGCAATCAAGGTCGCGACGGCGAAGGTCAGGTAGACCAAGCCGCCGCGCAGGATACGCCAAGCCCACATCCGGCTGTCATGGCGGTTCGCCTCTCAGTTTTCAACGCGGTAGGGCTCGCTCGCGGCTCCCCGGCGCTACCAGAACCTCGCGATTCCAAATAGGACCGCCGCACCCCCACTGACGCCCGGTCCCCCCTCCTTACCAAGGAGGGGGTCAGGGGGAGGTAGATACTGCGACGCAAGGAGCTTCCTTATCCCGGGCGATTGGCTCACCGCTTGACCCCCCTGAAGTCCCCCCTTGCTAAGGGGGGACGAGTTCCGGGTCGCCGCACCCCCACTGACGCCCGGTCCCCCCTCCTTACCAAGGAGGGGGTCAGGGGGAGGTAGATACTGCGACGCAAGGAGCTTCCTCATCCCGGGCAATTGGCTCACCGCTTGACCCCCCTGAAGTCCCCCCTTGCCAAGGGGGGACGAGGTCCGGGTCGCCGTTGCCCAATGGGGA
>JAUIGL010000046.1 GCA_030430165.1 bacterium
CGAGCCCTCCTGCTCGAGCACCATTCGCACTGCCCGCTCTCGGACCTCCGCTGAATACCTTCTCGGCTTTCCCATGGCTCCATCTCTCCCAAATTATGGAGCCTCCGGAAAACCCGGGGCGGTTCACGACCGTCATCGTGAACGTCGCGATGACTTCATTGCTCCCACCGGCGTTCAGTACCCGCTGGTATGAAAGCACGCACATCTCAACACTGTTCGGGACGGCCCAAGTCGAGGCGACTGTATCAAACCCATCCGGAGATCCTGGGTAGTAAGACCACACGTCGTCTGGGCCAGATCCGCCAATGGAGCACGTGGAACCGGTCCATTGGCCGTTGTTGAGGTGGTAAGAGTCGACCAAATCCAGAATCCCGTCCCCGTTCATATCCATAAGGGTTCTGGCCAGATGGCCACCCGGGTCTTCCGGTGAAGGAGACCCAGGCGCAGTCGTTACAAGCCGAAAAGCACGGCCATTGCCAGGCAAGGCCGGTCGCGGCACCGAAACATTCGCCTCCTGGGGGCCCAAGACTGCAACATCACCCGTGGCCGCCGGACCATGGTCAGATTGGCCGTAACTAAATGAGCGGGCGGCGTTGGTGTTGTCGCCTCGCCGAAGTGGTTGGTCGTCTTGTCCGTGCAGCAGAACCCGGCTCAGGAAATCCTTTCGCCCGATTCGGTTCGGCGTCTCACCGATCTGATCCGCGTACCTTAGGCTGTACCTGCGAATCTGCTCACCAGATGCCAAGGCCACTGTGATGTCTGATAGCCGGTGAGTCAGTAGACGGAAGATGCCCGCCCGCGAGTTACCCAAATATGCCGTCTTATCGTTTCGTTGTTCCCACCCGAGCGAGATACGATAACGTGGTAGGTCGCTCCCCGGACTCGAGCCATTCCCTCCGTACTCGACGATGTCGGGCCTCGCCAAATCCCCATCTCGTAGGTAGCGGACGTCAATCCAGTTCCCGAACGTGTCTTCGATACGGGTCAGTTCCCAAGTGTATGTGTACGACAAGCCTTGCGAGAGAAATCCGTCATGGCAGTTGTTGATCAGTCCCTGCGACGTACTTGACCCTGTTCGCGGCAGATTCGCCGCGACCTCGGTGAACCGTTCATATCTACCAAAAACGTACCGTTTCCCGGTACGATCCCAAACTTCCCAATAGTTGTTGGCCCCCGTCCCATCGTGCCGTTCGATCTTATAGAATTGATCCTCAACATGGGCACGACCTTCGGAGCCGACAAGGTAGAATTCGACCGATAGGCCTGGAAGAGTGAGAACGAATTCATCCGCTTCCCCTAGATCTGCGCAGGTGAGCACTCCGTGGCGATTGCTCCGCCGGATCTGCCCAAGTGGTAGGTCCCAGCCATGACCGTAAAGACTCGGCCCTCCAGCACTATTGTAGGTCAGGGCCAGATTCGGAGTCATTCCGTTAGGGCCCGGCGGCACCGAGATTGGGACCGACGCCACCGCACTACCAACCGACAGATTCGCCTCCACAGTATTGGCTGAAGCCGCGAACAATTCGCATGGCACGGGATCCGCCCCTACGATGGCGTGCGCCGCGACAGCCGAGACTAGCGACGCCACGATTCCGATGATCCAGGTGAACCATCTGGGACCCGACGGCGGACCGACGACTAGCTTCTCAAAATTTGCAAGCATCCTTAGCTTAATACGGGTGCACC
This sequence comes from bacterium, assembly GCA_030430165.1. Lineage (GTDB taxonomy): Bacteria > Desulfobacterota > Binatia > HRBIN30 > CADEER01 > CADEER01. Next base: position 1,687 of record JAUIGL010000046.1, read on the forward strand.
GCTCCCCTCTGGCTACGCAACCCAAAAAAATCATGGCGGAGTCGGCAAGACTGATGCTGCGGAAGTAGGCAGCTGAACGGCCTACGAGGCCGCCTGATACCCGTTCGGGCACACGGTAAGTCGCCCCTCCAACTGCTGCGGGACACGCTCGTTGCTCCCCCCAAAACTACTCGAGGACAAAGCCCTACGATCAAGCAGCAGGGATCGCCACCTCACAGACGACCTCGCCCCGCTCGATCCTCTGCGGCGGTCAGGCAGAAAGCATCGCATCGGATTCCAATTCGTGGCACGACAGCCTCTGTGTATCGGGCACAACTCATAACTGTCAATGTTTTTTCAAAGACAGGTGAATATGAAAATAGAACACGGAGAGATCAGCCATACCGCGCACAGCGCTACTGCACGAGTGATGAATACGAAATTTGGGGCCTACGGGTTTAGCGAAGTCCACAATGCAGGAGCCTTGTTGGTTTGGTTGCCGGGCGACCTCCACTAGGAAGCTGCGGCGTTTCTATTCGGGCGATCCGATACTGTCGCGGATCGGCAATCAGCGACGGTCCGATTGTCCGGGGATGCCCCAAGGGCTGTTGAAACTGTGAGTTGAAAAGTTGGCGGGTCCTTCGCCGTCCCAACAGTGAAGAAGGTGACTAAACCCAAAAGGACTCGCTACCTCTCGCTACCGACTTTTGCGTGGGCAGCAGATCGAGCCCCTCTGGACCAAGCGAGGCTGAGAGCTGTAGGCGTCGCGGTGTCGACGCGCGGATCGAGTGTATGCACGCTTAGATTCGCCGCCGCCGGGAGTCGATGATCGCTCGACGGCAAAGAGCTCAGTATCACGCCGGACGATGAGTACGGCGAAGCTGAAGCAGTGGCTGAACACGCCGGAGGACCTCGACATCGAGGCCATCCTCATCGATGGCATTCACTTCGCCGACCACAGCGGTGATCGCGCTGGGGATTACGGCGCGAAGGCAGAAGAGGATTTTTTGGATTGCATGAGGGAGGGACGGCAAACGCCGCGGTGGCCCGCACCCTACTGACCAACCTTGTGACCCCAGGGTGTGGATCCGGGCAAGCCGATCCTGTTTGGAATCGACGGAATGAGAGCGCAGCGAAAGGCGATCCGGGACGCTAGCCGCCCGATATTCCACCAAAGGCGGAAGGGACGAGATCGAACTGGACCAGGGCGCCGCAGCAATTCGCAGTACACTTTGAGCGGAGAGTCCCCGATTGATCAGTGGCCGCCCCGTTACACGGAATCCCTGACAGTCTCAAACCTGCGCTCGATCGCGGCGACTCATTCACTCTCACAAGCGGCATCGGCGTGCGGGCGAACACCGGGGGCTACGGCTCTTCTCACTTGCGTGCCCCCTTTCGCTTCTTCCGGCGGCGCTGCGCGAGAAACACGACCTCGCCCCTCGCTTCAGTCGTCGGACTGCTGTCTTCGATCGGGAGACCGCAGACGCGCTCAAACGAATGTGCCGTCAAGCAAAGCTCGGACGCGAGTTGTGAACGCGGAATCCCAAGATCCGATTCGAGGGCATCGCATGCGATCTTGATTAGCTCGGGCTTCTCTGGTTCTGGCTCGTATGGTTCTTCGCCCCGCAACCACCCTTTCCAGCTCATGTACTTGTACGCGGAGCGATAGTGCGCGGCGGAAACGAGATTTAGTTCGTACGCCCTGCGGACGATCGCCGCGAGGCTGACATGCCATCGATCTTTCAGGCGGAACATCGATTCCCAATCCCACCGTTTCCCGACCCGTGGGAACTCGCGCGCGAAACCAGATCGGGGGAGCAGCATGGCTCCCGCAAACCGATCAGCTTCCCGTTCGATCTCGTCATCGTCTGCGCGGGCACCCGCGTGGATCATTAGGTGCCCCCATTCGTGCGCTACGTCCCATCGTGAACGACAGGGCGTCTTGTGCCGAAATACAACAACGCTCCTGTTCCCGAAACGAGAGAAGGCGTCGACCTTCTCCGACAGGCTCTCGAAGGTTGTAATGGGAACGCCGACGTTTTCGACCGCACACATGACGTTCTCGATTGGTGTGTCAAGCCCGATCCCAAGATCCATTCGACACCGCTCAGCAGCGCGTTCGATTTCTTCTGCGGTCCTAGCGCGAACCGGACTTATCGCGTGCTCTGGCAGATCGAGATAGGTCTCCATGTGGGATACCATCGCCGCAAATAGAGTGGCATGGGCAAGCACCTGCGTCCGAGCCGAGACGGGTGTCGTTTGGCGCTTCCTAAAGAAGCATTCCTCGTCTCGGAACTCCTCGGGAGACTTCTGGAAGAAGAACTCCGGAAGAACCCCTAAGCATTCAGCAAGTGCTTCGACCAGCAAACTACCAGGCTTGCGATGGCCCGATTCCAAGTAGCTCAGGAACGCGGGAGTCACTTCGACCCGGTCTCCCAGCTCGGCGAGCGGCAGACCCGCAAAGTGTCGAGCCAGTCTTAGTCGAGCGCCATTGAAGACAGGATCAGCCCCCCGCCGTATCGTCGCCATGGCTCTTCTTGGCAGCTGGAGCTTTCACGCGAACCCCGGGGGATGGAACGCGAGTAGCATCCTTTCGAGCCGAGTCCAGTCGGGAAACCACGGCGGTTGCCGGCTTCATGGGCAAGCTGACCGAGTTACGCTGCCTACCTCGGCTGCTCGATTCAAAAAACACGACGTCTAGGCCATTCCCGTGTTCGTCAGTCTGTAGAACGAGGTAGTAGGCCCATACCTCACCCGGTAGGTCACCTGCCTGCGGCGGGAAGAGTTCGCCTTGGGACTTCTCCAAGCCACGTAGTAAGTGGCGATTCCTGGGCTTGTCTGGATCGCCATGGAAGTATTGGATCGGTACGCCGCCAACCTTCAGGTCAAATCCATGATCGTTGAGCGGTACTGCAGTCAACCACGGAATCTGCTTCGAGTCTTCATAGAGTCGGTGGCGCACCCACTCGTACCTACGACAACCAAGCGCCCAAGACGTCTCGCCTTTCACCGGTAGACGGGCACGTGCGACATCGCTGGCAATCTCGACAATCCGTTTGGCGAGCCAGTTCATCCGCCTCGGCTCTAACGCGGGGTGAATTTCCCAAGGCCTCTTGTCCACCATCTCAACACCTCCACAAACTGGGATGCGGGGAGGGTGCCAAACGATTCGCGATTTTTCAAGAGATTTTTTAACCTATCTCCCAAATTTTAACCAAGGGCGAAACTGTTAACGGGGCTGGACTCGCTCGGCGGGTGAGTGTCCTACCCTCAAAACCTCACTTGTCCAAATTAGGACAGTACCGATCAGCGGGCGGCGAACATCGGCACGGCGAGGCCGGGCTGGAGCTCGGTGAAACGGACTTCTACGGCCATACCGATCTCGACCGACTCCGGTTCGCAGTCGACGATGTTGGTCAGCAGCCGGACACCCTCTTCCAACTCGACGTAGGCGAGTACATAGGGGACTCGACCGCGGAAGCCCGGCGCCTGATTCTGGAACACGACGGTAAACGTGTAGACCGTTCCGCGACCGCTGCATCGCTGCCACTCGGCATCGTCCGACAGGCATGCCGGACACAGAGCGCGAGGGTAGTGACGCAGCCGGCCGCACTTGCGGCACTTCTGCACGTACAGCTCGCCGCGCTCGCAGGCTTCCCAGTACCCCTTCGACTCTTCGTCGACCCTGGGCGTCGGCACGCCGAGCCCGCCTGACTTCGCCATCACGCAGCTCCCAAGACCAGTGTGACTCCGCTGTGGCGAAGTCCCAGCATCCCGCCGGTCCCGTGGCAGAGGGCGATCTGGCAATCCTCCACCTGGCGCTCGCCGCACTCCCCGCGCAGCTGCCGCACCGCCTCGATGACCAGAAAGATTCCTCGCATGCCCGGATGATTCGACGACAAACCGCCGCCGTCGGTGTTGATCGGCAGAGCGCCGCCGAGTCCGATGGTCCCGCCGCTCACGAACGCACCACCTTCGCCGCGCTTGCAGAAACCCAGGTTTTCCAAAGTCGCAATCACCGTGATCGTGAACGAATCGTAGATCATGCACATGTCGACGTCGGCGCACTGCACACCGGCCATCTCCATCGCCGCCGGGCCCGACTGCGCCGCTGCAATCTCGGTCAGGTCGCGGCTCCCGCAAGCGGTGTGGCGAAGAGCTTCGGAACCGCCCAAGATGCGCACTCCCGGTTTCTTGCAATCGCGCGCCCGCTGCTTGCTGGTGAGCACCACCGCCCCGCCGCCGTCGGTGATGACACAACAGTCGAGCAGGTGCAGCGGAGAAGACACCACCCGCGAGGCGAGCACGTCGTCGACCGAGATTGGATCGCGAAACCGGGCGACCGGGTTCATCGAGGCGTGACGGCGCGTGCTGACTGCGACTTCCGCCAATTGCTCCGGCGTCGTGCCGAACTCGTGCATGTGGCGCTGCGCAACCATGGCGTACGAGTTCATCACCGTCGGCCCGAACGGCGCCTCGAACTGGTCGGGCGGGTCGCCACCGCTGAGCCCGCCGGTACCGACGGCGAAGCGATCGGACGACGCTTTGCTGCCGTAGGTGATCAACGCCACCTCGCACAGACCGACGGCGATCGCGGCCGCGGCGTGCAGCACCTGAGCGACAAAGGTCGATCCGCCGATGTTGGTCGAATCGTGATAGCGCGGATGCAGGTCGAGGTGCTCGGCCAGCGACATCAGGCCGATCGGGCCGAGCCCCGAGGAGAGAAGCCCGTCCACATCGCGGATCGACAAGCCGGCGTCGTCGAGCGCGCCGCGCGCCGCCTCCGCGTGGATCTGATACTGGGTCTTCTCGGGCGCCCAACGCGTCGGGTGCTCGAAGACACCGACGACCCGCGCCTGATCCAATCCGCTCATGACCGGCTCACAGGGGCACGTCCCGCGCCAGTGAAGTCACGAACGCCCGGATTCGGTCGGCAACCGCGTCGGCCTGCTCCACCTCGACGGCGTGACCGGCATCGTCGATCACTTCCATTCGCGAATTCGGCAGCTGCGGACAGAGATCTTGTTGGCGGTCGGGCGCGACCAGTCGATCTTCTGCACCGGCCACCACCAGCACCGGCTGGCGCACGTCGCCCAGCCGATCACTCAAGTCGATGTCCCTCCACAGCGCGAGATCGGTGTAGCGCACCCGTGGGTCGGTCTTGACCTGCTCCATCCAGACCTCGCGCATCACGTCCAGCGACGTGCCCGGCGCGAACTCGTCCTTCGAGAACGACTGCGGCCGTCGGCCGAGGCCGACCTCCTGCCACTCGCGAAGGACGGCGTCATCGATCTCGACGCGGCTGGCGCAGCCGATCAGCACCAGGCCGCGCACCTGCTTGCGGTGCGACGCGCTGTACTCGATCGCGGCGGCGGCACCGAGTCCCTTTCCCACCAAGACGAACGGTCGCAGCGCCGTAGCCTCGGCGAAGGAGGCTACGAACTCGTCGAGCGCGGCCAGCGAGCGCAGGCCGCCTGTCGCCCCAGACCGGCCGTGCCCGGGAAAGTCCATCGCCAGAGCGGAGTGCTCACCGTCGAGCGCCTCGATCTGCCGGCGCCAGAGATTCGCGTTGCCGCCGGCGTCGTGCAGAAAGAGGATCAGCTCTCCCGCCTCGAAGCCGGGAACCGTGTCTGGCAGCGTCGATGGGCCGGAATGAAGATAGTTCACGGCAACTCCGCCGACGTCCACGTACTTGCTGCGCATCTCTTAGAGTCGTCCAGGCGAAAGCGACTGTTTATTCAGCATCCCCGGCGGCGTCAAACCGCAGCTTCGACGCACTCGACGAAGAGTCGGTGGTAGTTCGCCACGGTTCCCAGCTGTTTCAAATAGGAATCGAGCCCGACCAACGCGCGTCCGAGAAAGAGGCGATGGCCGGGGGCGCGGAACAGTCGGTTCTCGAAACCGATCTGGGCGATCTCCATCGTCTTCTCCATCGAATCGTACTCGCGGGGGTCGAAGTCGCGGTCCTGGAGAATCGGCTCGCAGAAGATCTGCATCATGTGAATCATCGGCGCCGGATCGTCGTCCTTGCCGATGAACCCGAGACGCACCAGGTGCTTCGCCATCTCGTCTTCGTCGTCCTCCAGCATCGCCACCGCCATCCCGAGATAGGCCTTGCGGATCTTTGCCGGAAAGACGCGGATGCTGCCGAAATCCAGCATGCCGAGGTGGGGGTGGTAGGTCACCAGGTAGTTCCCCGGGTGTGGGTCGGTGTGCAGCACTCCGAACTCGAAGACCTGGCGCCAGACCAGGCGGAAGTACTTGATCGCGACCCAGTCCTTCAGCTCCTGATCGATACCCGGCTTGAGGATGTCGGCGAAAGGATAGCCCTCCATCAAGCCCATGGTGAGCACGCGGCGCGAGCTCAGCTCCGGGTAGACCTCGGGAATCTCGACTTCCGGGTCGTCCGCAAACATCTTGCGAAAGCGGCGGCAGTTGGCCGCTTCGTTCTCGTAGTCGAGCTCCTCGGAGAGTCTCTCCTCGAGCTCCTGGACCACCTCCGAGTGATCGATCTCCTGCTGCATCACGTCGCGGCCGATCAACGTGAAGGTGTTCAGCAGGGCCTTGATGTTGCGCAGGTCCTGGTCGACGGTCTCGTCGACGCCGGGGTACTGCACTTTGACGACGACTCGCTCGCCGCTGTGGAGAGTCGCGGCGTGCACCTGCCCCAGGGAGGCGGCAGCGAAGGCTTCGGTATCGAAAGTCGCGTAGAGATCCTCGGGCTCGCCGCCGAGCTCGGCGGCGATCTGGCCGCGGATCTCGGAATACTTCATCGGCGGCACCTGCGACTGCACCACCGAAAGCACGTCGAGCGCCTCCGCCGGCAGGATGTCGTCGCGCATCGACAACATCTGCACCAGCTTCATGAACGCCCCCTTGAGCTCCTTCGAGCTCTCGACGATCTTCAAGGCGTTGCGAATGTGGGTATCGAGGATCGCTTTCTCGTGGTCGCCGGACGAGCGGAAGGGCTTGCGCAGAGACTCCCACAGGTAGCTCGACCCGACCGAGGTCGCGACGCCGCCGACCTTGAGGACGCGCTTGGCGCGCCCGCGCGCCAATTTGGACTCTTTCGATTTCGCCGGCATTACATCCTACTCACGATTCATGAGCCCCGCGGCCACCGCCGCGCCGAAGCCGTTGTCGATATTCACGACGGTCACCCCGGCGGCGCAGGAGTTGAGCATTCCGAGGAGCGCCGCCAGCCCGCCAAAGCTCGCGCCGTAACCGATGCTGGTTGGCACCGCAATCACGGGTCGGTCCACCATGCCGCCGACGACGCTCGGCAGGGCACCTTCCATCCCGGCGACGACGATCAGCACGCGCGCCGCCTGCAGCTCACCGCGATGGGCAAATAGCCGGTGAATCCCGGCAACGCCGACGTCGTACACCCGCTGGACCCGGTTCCCCATGTACTCCAGCGTCAGCGCTGCCTCTTCGGCAACCGGCAGATCGGACGTACCGGCCGCCACCACCGCGACAACCCCCAATCCGGTCTGGGGGCTCGGCGTCACCGACAGCGTCGCGATACGGGCGATGCGGTGGTACTCGAGCTCGGGCAGATCGGCGACCACCTGCGCCGCCGTCGCTTCGTCGAGGCGGGTGATCAACACGTTCTGACCGACGTCGCGCAACCGTTGCGCGATCGCCGCGATCTGCTCGGGCGTCTTGCCCTGGCCGAAGATGACCTCCGGCAGTCCGTTGCGCAGTGCGCGGTGGTGGTCGACCTTGGCGAAGCCGAGGTCTTCGAACGGAAGCTTCTTGAGGTTTCCCAGCGCGTCTTCGACCGAGAGCTCGCCCGACACCAGTGCGTCGAGGACCTGGCGCAATCTCTCCGGGGTCATCGGCGCGGCCGCCGGCGCTGCGCGAAGTGCTCGAAGCCGAGTCGACCGATCGCGCACTCCCTGCCGTGCACGTCGGCGAGAACGATGCCGGAGGCGGGCTCGGTAAACTCGCCGATCCGGGTGATCGGACAATCCAATTCGCGCTGCAAACGACTCAATGTACTCTCCTGGCGCGGCGAAACCGCACACAACAATTCGTAGTCCTCCCCCCCTTGGAGGGCAAGCGTGGGATCGCGCTTGCGCACGTCCGCGGACATCGGCAGGGCTGCCAACTCGATGCGCGCGCCGACGTCGCTGGCCGCGCACATGCGATCGAGGTCGACCATCAGACCGTCGCTCAGATCCATCGCCGCCGAGGCGGCCCGAGCCGAGGCCAGTGCGCGCCCGGCTGTCAGCCGCGGCGACGGTTCGCGGAACCTGCGCGCCGCCGCGCTTCGCGACCGCGGATTCCTCTCGAGGTGCGCGAGCCCGAGAGCCGCGCCGCCGAGCGCGCCGGTCACGTAGATCGCATGTCCGGCTCGAGCACCGCTGCGCAGCAACGGCTGGCGCGGCGCCTCACCGAGCAAGCCGATCGATATGCTGAGCTCGCTCGCGCGAGCGAGGTTTCCGCCGACGACCACCGCGCCGTCCTGCGCGGCGGCGGCGACGATGCCCTTCTCGATCGCCACGAGGTCGCGCCGCGGCAACGACGCCGGCGCGGCGATCGACACCGAGCAGAGGCGAGGCGTGCCACCCATCGCCGCGATGTCACTCGCATTGACCGCATAGGCACGCCGCCCCAGCTGAACTGCGCTCAACCAGGAGCGTTCAAAATGGGTGCCCTCGATCTGCGCGTCGGTCGTCCACAGCCAGCGACTGGCGCCGAGACGCAGAACCGCACAATCGTCGCCCGGTCCGACCTCGACCAGCGGTGAGGCGCCCAACCCGCGAAGCAGCTCGGCGATCAGGCGATCTTCGCCGACATCGGCGAGCGACGCGCCGGCCGCGCCACGCGCCGGAGCGCGCCGCTGCCTGGTCACCGCAAGCTCATGGCAGTGCCGGCGCGACCTCAGGCGAAGGAGCGAACGAGCGCGCCGCCGCCGAACCAGCTCCGCGAACCTCGCGAATCCGCTGACCGTCGAGTTGCAGCAGAAAGAGCTGGCGATCGACCCCGTCGGCACCGAACTTGATGTCGCCGCCGGCGCCCTCGAAGACGTCCATCGCGCGCAGCGCGGATACGAAAGCGTCGCGACTCGACACCGCGGGATCCTCGAGAGCGCCTCGCGTGAGAAGCGCCGCGTCGTACGCCTGGGCTTCGAGGATGCGCGGTGTTTCGCCGTGCTCGGCGCGATAGGCGGCTATGAAGCGCTGGGTTGCCGGTCGCTGGCTGCCCATGAAGAAGCCGTCGACGAAGACGGCGCCGTCGAGGGCCTCGGCGGCCGCCCCCAACTGACCCGGGTCGTGCCAACCGTTGCCGCCGAACAGCGCGATGCCCGGGCGCGACTCGCGCAGGGTCTGGGCGAGGACCGCCGCCGTCGGCAGAAAGTCGGGGATGAAGACCGCTTGGACCGCGTCGGCGTCGACCCAGCGCTGTACGGTGACCGCCTCGACGGCGAACTCCTGGGTACCCGGTTCGTAGGCCAGGGAGCCCACCGTCGTACCGCCGCGCGCGCCGAGCTCCGACTGGAACGAATCGGCCAGGGCACTCCCATACGGATCCCGCGGAAACAGGATGCCGAAACGCCGCAGCCCGGAAGCGGTCGCGTACTCCGCCAACTGCGCAGCCTGCGCCTCTTGCGTCATCGCGGTCTGCATCGCGTAGCGACCTTCGATGCTCTTGCGCTGCGCCAACGACAGCAACGGCAGACGCGCCCGTTCGGCACGCGGAGTGATCGCCTGCGCGACCTTGGACCGCAACGGACCGATCACCGCGATGACCGTGGGATCCTGCGCCAGCTCGTCGATCGCGGCGCGCGCGATCTGCGCCGCACCTTCGGAATCGCGCAGCACCAAATCGACTCCCGAGCCGGCAAAGGCGAGCTCGATGCCGGTCAGCGAGCGCTGCCCGTACGACGAGTACTTGCCCGACAGAGGCAGCAGAACGGCAACTCGCGCCTGCCCCGGAGCGAGCGGCGCGCTTCCGGTCCCGGGAGTCGGCGCTGAATCGGGACGCTTGACGGCGGCACGCGTCGGCGCCGGCGCCGGGCTCGAGCCGGAGTAGCGCGCGAGCAGCGCGGCATCGATCAGGTCGCGGGTCGGTTGCTCGCTGACCACCGATCTCGTCCGCCGCAGGGTCTCGTCGTCCATCCGGTCGACCGCGTCGGAAATCCGCCGCCGGATCGAGGGCCGGCGCGACGATTCGGCCGCGGACAGCGCCTGCTCCCAGTTGAGCACCGCGCTCACCGGATTGCCGCGCGAGTACTCGGCATCACCACGCAGCTCGTACACCTGGCGCCACTCTTCGTTCGGATAGCGGCGCTGCAGCTCGTCCAGCGTCGCCAGGCACTTGTCGTGGTTGCCGAGCCGAAACTCGGATTGCGCGAGCTTGAAGTAGGCGCGCGGCATCAGCTCGGGGGTATCGTTGCTGTCGATGAAGATGCGGTAGCCGTGCGCGGCGCGCTCGTAGTGACCGAGCTTGAAGGAATCCTCCGCCTGGCGAAACGGCAGCGGCGCCCGCTCCAACGGCAATCTCGAAGAACACCCTGCGGCAATCAGGGCGCACATTGCCAGGATGGCAAACTTCCGCACACGCGCCTCGCTGTGATTCGTCATCCTCTACTCCGCCTCCTTGGAAGAGCTGCGGCGGCGCGATCGCTTGGAATTGGGGGCTGAATCAATCGCCGCTCCGACCGTGCACTAGCAAACGGCGGACACCGGCGGAAACCCCGTTGGTCAGTCGAACATTTCCTTCACCTTGTCGAAGAACCCTTTCGACTGTGGCGACACGTCCTCTCCGGCGATATCGGCGAACTCCTCGAGCAGCTTCTTCTGTCGTTTCGTCAACTTGCGGGGGGTCTCGACCACGACCCGGACGAGCGTGTCGCCGTGGCCGTAGCCACGCAGGTCGGGAGCGCCCTTCCCTTTCAATCGGAACAGGCTACCCGACTGGGTGCCTTGTGGCACCTTCATTTTCACTTTTCCGTGCGGCGTCGGCACCTCGAGATCCGCCCCGAGCGCCGCCTGGGTCATGCCGACCGGGACCTCACAGAGCACGTCGCGGCCGTCTCGGACGAAGAATGGGTGCTCGCGAACATGGAGAACGACATAGAGATCGCCAGCAGCGCCGCCGCGCGGCCCTGCTTCGCCCTCGCCGCGCAGCTTGAGACGCGAGCCGTGGTCGACACCGGCGGGGATCTTGACGCTCAGTGACTGCTGCTTGCGCACCGCGCCGGCGCCGCGGCAATCCGGACAGGGGTCGCGAATCACGGTTCCCGCTCCCTGACACTCGCCGCAGGTGCGCGCGATACTGAACAGGCCCTGCTGGTACCGAACCTGGCCGGCGCCGGCGCAGGCGAGACAAGTCTCCCGGCTAGCGCCCTCGCGAGTTCCCTCGCCGCCGCACGTCTCGCAAGACTGCATGCGGGGAACGCGAATCTTCTTCTCGACGCCGAAGATCGCCTCTTCGAAATCGATCTCGAGGTCGTAGCGGAGGTCGTCGCCGCGACTCGACCGGCGGCGACCGCGACCGCCGCCGAAGAAATCGCCGAAGATGTCGCCGAAGATGTCCTCGAAGCCGGCGGCGTTGAAGTCGAAGCCGCCGCCCTGCTCGAAGGCGGCGTGGCCGAATCGATCGTACTGGGCGCGGCGCTCCTGATCGCTCAGGACCTGGTACGCCTCGGAGGCTTCCTTGAAGCGTTCCTCCGCCTCGGGGTCTCCCTGGTTGCGATCCGGGTGATACTGGAGCGCCACCTTGCGGTAGGCCTTCTTGATCTCGTCCGCTCCGGCGTCGCGGGCGACTCCGAGAACTTCGTAATAGTCTCTTTTGGTGGCCACCGTCATCCCTCTACCCAAGACGCAAAGCCCTCCCCGCTAGCGAGGAGGGCTCCGCATTTCCTTCGAGATCATGTCGCGATGCGAACGGGGGGTCACACGCAAAGCGACTCCCCGTCCGCCATCGGACGCATCGTTCTACGAATCCTGCACTTCCTCGAAGTCCGCGTCGACTACGTCGTCGTCGGCCTTCTTGCCCGAGTCACCGGCCGCACCACTGGCGCCGGCACCTGCGCCCGGACCGCCGTCCTGACCGCCGGCCTGCGCAGCCTTGGCATACATCTTCTCGGCCAGCTTGTGCTGCGACTGGTTGAGCTTCTCCATCGCCGCCTTCAAGGCGGCGACGTCGTCACCCTCGAGTGCCGTCTTCGCCTCCGCCAATGCCGTCTCGACGGCATTCTTGTCGGCCGGATCGAGCTCGCCACCGTGCTCGGCCAGGCTCTTCTCCGTCTGGTGCACGAGCGAATCGAGCTGGTTCTTGACCTCGACCGACTCGCGCCGCTTGCGGTCTTCCTCGGCGTGGTCCTCCGCGTCCTTGACCATCTGCTGGATCTCGTCTTCGCTCAAACCGCTCGAAGCCGTGATCCGGATCGACTGCTCCTTGCCGGTGCCGACGTCCTTGGCGTTGACGTTGACGATGCCGTTGGCATCGATGTCGAACGTCACCTCGATCTGCGGCACTCCGCGCGGAGCCGGGGGCAGGCCCTCGAGGTTGAACTGGCCGAGCATCTTGTTGCCCGAGGCCATCTCGCGCTCGCCCTGGTAGACGCTGATCGTCACCGCCGTCTGGTTGTCGGCGGCGGTCGAGAAGATCTGGCTCTTCTTGGTCGGAATCGTCGTGTTCTTCTCGATCAGCTTGGTGAAGACACCGCCCTGGGTCTCGATGCCGAGCGACAGCGGAGTCACGTCGAGCAGGAGAACGTCGGAGACGTCGCCCTTGAGCACTCCGCCCTGAATCGCCGCACCGATGGCGACCACTTCGTCGGGATTGACCCCCTTGTTGGGCTCCTTGCCGAAGATCTTCTTGACCCGCTCCTGGACCGCCGGCATGCGGGTCATTCCGCCAACCAGGATTACCTCGTCGATGTCTCCGGCCGACAGCGACGCGTCGCGCAGCGCCGTCTGGCACGGGCCGTCCAGTCGATCGAGTAGGTCGCTACACAGCGACTCCAGCTTGGCCCGCGTCAGCTTCATCGTCAGATGCTTCGGACCACTCTGGTCGGCCGTGATGAAGGGCAGATTGATGTCGGTCTCGGAGACCGTCGAAAGCTCGCACTTCGCCTTCTCGGCCGCCTCCTTGAGGCGCTGCAGCGCCATGCGGTCCTGCCGCAGGTCGATTCCCTGGTCCTTCTGGAATTCCGCGGCCAGGTAGTCGATCACCTTCTCGTCGAAGTCTTCACCGCCGAGGTAGGTGTCGCCGTTGGTCGCCTTCACCTCGAAGACACCGTCGCCGAGCTCGAGCACGGAAACGTCGAAGGTACCGCCGCCGAGGTCGAAGACCGCGATCTTCTCGTCCTTCTTCTTGTCGAGGCCGTAGGCCAGCGAGGCAGCGGTCGGCTCGTTGATGATGCGCAGGACGTCGAGGCCGGCGATACGGCCGGCGTCCTTGGTAGCCTGACGCTGGCTGTCGTTGAAGTAGGCCGGCACCGTGATCACCGCTTCGGTGACGGGTTCGCCGAGATAGTCCTCGGCCGTCTGCTTCATCTTCTGTAGCGTAAACGCCGAGATCTCTTGCGGGCTGTACTTCTTGCCGCGCGCCTCGACCCAGGCGGCGCCGTTGTCCGCTTCCACGATCTTGTAGGAAGCCAGCGACACTGCCTTCTTGGTTTCGCCATCCTCGAAGCGGCGACCGATCAGGCGCTTGACGGCGTAGATCGTATTTTCCGGATTGGTTACCGCTTGCCGCCGCGCAATCTGTCCGACCAACCGCTCACCGCTGTCCGAGAAGGCGACGACCGACGGGGTCGTGCGGCTTCCCTCGGAATTGGCAATGACTTTGGGCTCGCCGCCTTCCATGACGGCAACACAGGAATTGGTGGTACCGAGATCGATTCCGATAACCTTGCTCATGATTCATCTCCTTGAGGGACCAAAGGCCAGTCGCCCGGTCCTTACGATTTTTCGTCTTCTCCCGTTGCCGGCCCGGTCGAAACGCTGACCTGAGCGGCGCGCAGCAAACGGTCGTGCAGCTTGTAGCCGGGGAGAAACTGCTCGACCACGTGATTGGCTTCCACCTCGTCCGACTCGACCTGAGCCAGCGCTTCGTGGAGGCTCGGGTCGAACACCTGGCCCACGGCGTTGATTCTCTGCACACCGTGGCGCTCCAACATCTCGCCGGCGCTGCCGAGGACCATCTCCACCCCCTCGATCACGGCCGGCGCCTCGCCGGTCGCGATCGCGTGGGCGACCGCTCGCTCCAGGTTGTCGACGACCGGCAGCAGATCCCTGGCCAGCGGCTCGATCGCAAAGCGCGATGCCTCGATGCGGTCACGGGCGCTTCGCTTCCTGAAATTCTCGAGCTCGGCGCGCTCGCGCAGATAGAGGTCATAGTTCTCATCGGCGCGCCGCGTAGCCTCGGCCAGCTGCTCCTCGAGCGACGCCGGGGCCGCCCCGTCCGTCTCTGCGACATCGGCACCGTTCGAACCAGCCCCATCGACACCGTCGACGGCATTATCAAACGTCGTTTCTTTATCGCCCTCTGGCTTCATCTTAACCTTTGAATTCGGTATGTTGCGCGGAGTTCCGGGGAGTTCCCGGCGACAGTGCGCGAAGCTAAGAACGGGTTGAGCAGTTGTCAAGGAAGCAGGCGGGCGAGCGATGCCGCAATCCTACAGCAGTGAAGCAGTCGTCCTGCGCTGGCGCTCGTATGGCGAGAGCGACAAGATCGTCACCTTCCTGACCCGCGATTTCGGAAAGATCACGGGAATCGGCAAAGGCGCCAAGAACTCGCGGCGGCGCTTTCCCAACTCGCTGGAGGTGCTGGCTCGGGTGCAAGTGCAGTTCCGACAACGCCAGGAAGCGACCTTGGCGTTCCTCGAGACCTGCGAGCTGCGCAACCCGGGGGCAGCGGCGATGAACCCCGACCGGCTGGCGTACGGCGCCTACCTGACCGAGCTCGCCGAGCAGATGACGGTCGAGTGGAACCCCGCGCCGGAGATCTACGAGCTGCTCGACCTGGCGCTGCGGTCGATCGAGGCCAGGCCCGCGACCTCTTCCTTTCTGCGCGCCTACGAGCTCAAGCTCCTCGACCACGCCGGGTTCGCCACACCGCTCGACCACTGCAACGAGTGCGGCAGGCCGCTCGACGACGATGCCGTCGCGTTTTTCGGCCCGATCTGGGGCGGATTCTGGTGCAGACCGTGCAGCACCAGTCGCGAAGGGATGGTGGAGGTGCCGGCGCGCCTCCTCGGCAGGCTGCGCGCGCTGCGCAGCGATCCACTCACCACCGCGCCCGGGCGCTCGCTCGGCGATGACCAGGAGCAAGCGGCGCAATTGACCGGACAACTCCTCGCTCTCCACTTGATTCGCCCGCTGCAATCGGTGCGGGCCATCGAGCAACTGGCCCGCGGCCGCAGCTAGCGGTTTCCTGATTGCTGCTCCAACGGGTGCGTGATAGCGGTCCGAATTCGACCTCGAATCCGTGAGCAACTCACCCCACCGGGTTCCGGAGCTGCTCCGAGAGCCGCCAACACCGGGCGCGAAAGCGAAATCAGAGCCATGACCGAAGTGACGATGGATAAGATCGTGAACCTCGCCAAACGGCGGGGTTTTACGTTTCAGTCGAGTGAAATCTACGGCGGCCTCTCGAGCTGCTGGGACTACGGGCCGCTGGGCATCGCCCTCAAGCGAAACGTCAAAGACGCCTGGTGGCGCACGATGGTGGAGTCGCGCTCCGACATCGAGGGAATCGACTGTTCGATCCTGATGCACCCGAAGGTATGGGAAGCCTCGGGCCATCTCGAGGGATTCACCGATCCGCTGGTCGATTGCCGCACCTGCAAGGCGCGCTTCCGCGCCGATCAGATGGACCAGGCGCAGTGCGCCAAGAAACCGAGCAAGAAGCCGGGCGAGCATTCGGAGTGCGACCTCACCGATGCGCGTCACTTCAACCTCATGTTCAAAACGTTCATGGGCCCGGTCGAGGACACCGCCAGCACGGTCTTCATGCGACCGGAAACGGCGCAGGGGATCTTCGTCAACTTCCAGAACATCCTGACCACGGCGCGCCAGCGGATTCCGTTCGGCATCGCCCAGATGGGCAAATCGTTCCGCAACGAGATCACGCCCGGCAACTTTCTCTTCCGCACCCGCGAGTTCGAGCAGATGGAGATGGAGTTCTTCGTCAAGCCGGGCGACGACGACGAGTGGTACGACTACTGGTCGAAGGAGCGGCTCGATTGGTACAAGCGCCTGGGGATTCGCGAGGACAACCTTCGCCTGCGCGTTCACGAACCAGACGAGCTCGCCCACTACGCGAAGGCCTGCGTCGACGTCGAGTACAACTTTCCGATCGGCTGGTCGGAGCTCGAGGGCATCGCCAACCGAACCGACTTCGATCTGCGCAAGCACTCGGAGCACAGCGGCAAGGATCTGCGCTTCTTCGACGAGGCGGCGCGCGAACGCTACTTCCCCTACGTGATCGAGCCGGCGGCCGGCGCCGACCGCGCCACCCTCGCGTTTCTGGTCGACGCCTACGACGAGGACGATGCCGACGGCGAGGAGCGGGCCGTGCTGCGCTTCCACCCGACGCTGGCGCCGGTCAAGGTCGCGGTGTTTCCGTTGATGCGCAAGGAAGGACAACCCGAGCTGGCGAACAAGATCGCCGACACCCTGCGCCCCCATTTCACGGTGCAGTACGATCAGGCCGGATCGATCGGTCGGCGCTACCGGCGCCAAGACGAGATCGGCACTCCCTACGGAGTGACCGTGGATCACCAGACCTCGGAGGACGAGACGGTGACGTTGCGCGACCGCGACACCATGGAGCAGCAGCGGATCAAGATCGACGCTCTGATCCCCGAGCTCCATCAGCGCCTGGCGAAACCGTGGCAGAGGTAAGCGACGATGGGCGCGAGGACGAAGAAGAAAACTGTCCCAGCCGGTAGGCGAGCCCGCCGCAGCGATCGGGCAAGCTCGGCAGTGCCGAAGAAGCTCGTCTACGGCTTCGGCGACGGCAAGGCGGAAGGCAAGGCCTCGATGCGCAACACGCTCGGCGGCAAAGGCGCCAACCTCGCCGAGATGGCCGGGCTCGGACTACCTGTGCCTCCCGGCTTCACCATCACCACCGACGTCTGCACCTACTATCGCGAGCACGGCCAGCGCTATCCGTCCGCCCTCGACGCGCAGGTGACGCGCGCCCTCGAGCGTATGGAGAAGATCCTCGACCGCCGCTTCGGCGACCCGGCCAGCCCGCTTCTCGTCTCGGTCCGTTCCGGCTCGCGCACCTCGATGCCGGGGATGATGGACACCGTCCTCAACCTCGGCCTCAACCAGTCGACCGTGGAAGGGTTGATACGGCAGTCGGGCAGCGCGCGTTTCGGCTACGATTGCTACCGCCGCTTCATCCAGATGTTCGGCGACGTCGTTCTCGGCCTCAAGGCGGCATCGGGGTCCGACGGCGACCCGTTCGAAGAGATCATCGAACGCAAGAAACGCCAGCGCGGTGTCGAGCACGACACCAACCTCGGCAGCGACGACCTGCGCGAGATTGCAGACGACTTCAAGGCGCTGATCCGCGACCGTCTCGGAGTCGAGTTCCCCGAAGACCCGCGCGAGCAACTCTGGGCCGCGATCAGCGCCGTCTTCGGCTCCTGGGACAACGCCCGCGCGCTCACCTATCGCAAGCTGAACCGCATCCCCGACGACTGGGGCACGGCGGTCAACGTGCAGGCGATGGTGTTCGGCAACCTCGGCGACGACTGCGCGACCGGCGTCGCCTTCACGCGAAGTCCGGCGACCGGCGACAAGGGCCTCTACGGCGAGTTCCTGGCCAACGCCCAGGGCGAAGACGTCGTCGCCGGGATCCGCACCCCGCAACAGATCGCCAAGACGGCGGCGATCGCCCAGGCGAAAGCGTCCGGAATCGCCGCCGGCAAAAGGGCCCCCTCGCTCGAGGAGACGATGCCCAAGTGTTTCGCCGAGCTGGTGCGAATCGCCAAGCAGCTCGAGAAGCACTACCGCGACATGCAGGACCTCGAATTCACCATCGAGCGCAACCGCCTGTGGATGCTGCAGACGCGGGCCGGAAAACGCACCGCGGCGGCGGCGGTCAAGATCGCCGTCGACATGGTCGGCGAACGGCTGATCAGTCAGGACGAGGCCATCCTGCGCGTCGAGCCCGCCCAGCTCGACCAGCTGCTGCACCCGCAAATCGCACCCGCCGATCGGCCGAAGCCGATCGCCAAGGGCTTGCCGGCGTCGCCCGGCGCGGTCGGTGGTGAGGTCGTCTTCTCGGCCGACGAAGCAGTCAATCTCACGCAGGCGGGGCACAAGGTCGTTCTGGTTCGGATCGAGACCTCGCCGGAGGACATCCACGGGATGCACGTTGCGCAGGGCGTGCTCACCGCGCGCGGGGGCATGACCTCGCACGCAGCGGTGGTCGCCCGCGGCATGGGCAAGTGTTGCGTCGCCGGCTGCGGCGACATCGACATCGACTATGCGAAGCAGTCGTTCGAGGTCGGCGATCGGGAGATCCACAAGGGAGATTGGATCACCCTCGACGGATCGACCGGCGAAGTCTTCGAGGGAACGGTTCGCACCACCGCGCCCGAGCTCGGCGGCGACTTTGGCAGGTTCATGAAATGGGCCGATCGCGCGCGTACGCTCAAGGTGCGTGCCAACGCCGACACACCGCACGACGCCGAGGTCGCGCGCAAGTTCGGCGCCGAGGGCATCGGTCTCTGCAGAACCGAGCACATGTTCTTCGACGGCGATCGCATCGATGCCGTGCGGCAGATGATCCTCGCCACCGATACCGCAGGGCGCGAGCAGGCTCTGGCCAAGTTGCTGCCGATGCAGCGCCTCGACTTCGTCGGCATCTTGCGCGCGATGGCCGGGCTTCCCGTCATCATCCGCCTGCTGGATCCGCCGCTGCACGAATTCCTTCCGCCCGAAGAAGAGCTCGGCGCGTTGGCGCGCCGCCTCGGTGCCGACGAGGAGAGCCTTCACACCGCCTACGAAGCCCTGCACGAGGCCAACCCCATGCTCGGGCACCGCGGCTGTCGACTCGGCATCACCTATCCCGAGATCTACCGGATGCAGGTGCGCGCGATCGCCGAGGCGACCGCGGAGCTGCGACGCGAGGGCGTCCGCGTGCATCCGGAGATCATGATCCCCCTCGTCGGCCACGTTCGCGAGCTGGCAATCCTGCGCGAGCAGGCACTGCAGGAGCTGGCGGAGATCGGTCGCCAGAGCTCGATCAAGCTCAAGATCCCGATCGGCACGATGATCGAGCTGCCGCGCGCCGCTCTGACCGCCGACCAGATCGCCACCGAGGCCGATTTCTTTTCGTTCGGCACCAACGATCTCACCCAGACGACCCTCGGTCTGAGCCGCGACGACTCGGGCCGCTTCCTGCGGCACTACGTCAGCAACGGCATCTTGCCGGAGGACCCCTTCGTCAGCATCGACCAGGGCGGGGTCGGCCAGCTGGTCGCGATCGCGGCCGAGCGCGGACGCCGCACCCGCCCCGACATCACTCTCGGGATTTGCGGCGAACACGGCGGTGACCCGGCTTCGGTCGCGTTTTGCAACGATCTCGGACTCGACTACGTATCCTGCTCTCCCTACCGGGTACCGGTCGCGCGGCTCGCCGCGGCGCACGCCGCCCTCGGCAAGAAGTCCTGACAGCCCGCGCTGAGTTTCAGCGGGTTGTCCGGCTCGAAGTAGGCCACGGATGAACACGGGTAGACACGCTGTCCCTGGGAGCGCAGCGCCTCTGCCGCCGGCACCTTCCCTGATCCGTGGCGATCCGCGTTCATCCGTGGTTCTATTCCGCTCTCGAGATCAGTAGCTCGCCGCGTAGAGCGCTGCGCACCACCGACGGCGGACGAGAATTCGGATGAAGAAACCTGCTTCGATCAGCGGCAGCACCAAGATCGTCGGCATCTTCGGCGATCCGATCGGACACACGCGCTCTCCGGCGATGCACAACGCCGCCTTCGAGAAGCTCGGGCTCGACTATCGCTACGTCCCGTTCCGCGTCGCCCCGGCCCAGCTCGGTGCCGCGGTGCGGTCGATCCGCGCCCTCGGCCTGGTCGGCGTCAACGTCACCGTGCCGCACAAAGAAAAGATCCGCCGCCATCTCGACTCGGAGAGCACGCTCGCCACGGCGCTCGGGGCGGTCAACACCGTCGTCAACGACAACGGGCATCTGCACGGGGAGAACACCGACCTCGACGGTTTCGTGCGCTCGCTCAGCGGCCGCCGCTTGCGTCTGCGCGGCAGCAAGGTCGTCGTCATCGGCGCCGGCGGCGCTTCGCGTGCCGTGCTCGCCGGGCTCGAACAACTCGGCGTCGATGAAGTGGTTCTCGCCAACCGCACCCGCGCGCGCAGCCGCCGCCTGGTGCGCGAGCTCGACGGACACATCCCGCCGACGCGCCTCGTCGGCCTCGACGATCTCGCCGAAGAGCGAGCACTCGCCGACTGCGCCCTGGTCGTCAACGCAACCACTCTCGGGTGGGGGCGCGATCGCTTCCCGACGCTGGCGATCCGCGCGACGCGCCCGCGCTGCTTGTTCTACGACATGGCATACGCCGTAGACACTGCGTTCTTGCGGGCTGCCGAGCGCGCCGAGCGGCCGACGATGGATGGCGGAGAGATGCTGGTGCTGCAGGGCGCGCGCTCGTTCAGCCTGTGGACGAAACGTGCTGCGCCTGTTGCAGCGATGCGCATAGCATTCAACAATAAATATTGAATTGACAGGTTGCTGGACCGCGAGTAGCCTCCCTGGCGTTGCCAATAGGTTTGCGTCAATGAGCACACGCCTTGGAGAATTACTGGTAAAGCGCGGCCTGATTTCGGGGGAGCAACTCGAACGGGCCATCACTCGCGAGGGGGAGGAGCAGGAAGCTTTCTGCACCATTCTCACCAAGGAGAACTTCCTCAGCGACGCCGACCTGACGGCGTTTCTGCAACGCGAGTACCGCCTGCCGCTGGTCGACCCAGCGGTCATGGAGGTGCCGTCGGAGATCGCGCGGCTGGTGCCGGCGACGATCGCCCTGCGTCACCACCTGGTGCCGATCAGCCTCGCCGGCTCGACGCTGACGCTGGCGATGTCGGATCCGTCCAACCTGGGCGCGATCAACGAGGTCAAGTTCCTCACCGGGTACGACATCAAGGTTGCGATCGCGACCACCGCCTCGGTGAGCCAGGCGATCCGCGACTTTTACGACCAGGGGAACGACTATCAGGAAGTTCTCGCCGAGGTCGAAGGACAAGACGTCGAGCTCGTCCAGGACGACGAAGAACTCGATGTCCGCGAGCTCGAGCGGTCGACCGAAGACGCGCCGGTGGTGCGCTTGGTCAACGCGATCCTGACCAGCGCCATCAAGCGGCACGCGAGTGACGTCCACCTCGAGCCCTTCGAGAAGATGTTCCGGGTGCGTTTCCGCGTCGACGGCGTCCTCGAAGAGATCATGAAGCCGCCCTTGAAGCTCAAGAACGCGATCACCTCGCGTCTCAAGGTCATGGCTTCGCTCGACATCGCCGAACGCCGACTGCCGCAGGACGGCCGTATCAAGCTGAAGATCGGCCCCGGGCAGGACATGGACTTCCGCGTCTCGGTGCTGCCGACGATTTTCGGAGAGAAGATCGTTCTTCGCCTCCTCGACAAGTCGAATCTGCAACTCGACATGACCAAGCTCGGGTTCGATCAGTCGGCGCTCAAGGACTTCCAGGAATCGATCTACAAACCGTACGGCATGGTGCTGGTCACCGGCCCGACCGGTAGCGGTAAGACGACGACGCTCTACTCGGCCTTGTCCGAGCTCAACAAGACCGTTTCGAATATCTCCACCGCCGAGGATCCGGTCGAGTACAACCTGGTCGGAATCAACCAGGTTCAGATCAACGAGGATATCGGCCTCAATTTCGCCAACGCGCTGCGCTCTTTCCTGCGGCAGGACCCGGACATCATCATGGTCGGTGAGATCCGCGACTTCGAGACCGCCGAGATCGCGATCAAGGCGGCGTTGACCGGACACCTCGTGCTCAGCACGCTGCACACCAACGACGCGCCGTCGACCATCAACCGAATGCTGAACATGGGTGTCGAGCCGTTTCTGGTGGCGTCGTCGGTCAATCTGGTGCTGGCCCAGCGTCTCGCCCGCCTGATCTGCGACGGCTGCAAGGAGCCCGCCGAGATACCGATGACGGCGCTGATCGAGCTCGGGATGTCGCGCGAGATGGCCGCCGAGGCGAGCTGCTTTCGCGGCGCCGGTTGCTCTGCCTGCGGCGGATCCGGATACAGCGGCCGAGTCGCACTCTACGAGGTGATGCCGGTGAGCGAGGAGCTGCGCGAGATGATCCTGATCGGCGCCTCTTCGTCGGAGATCAAACAGAAGGCCTGCGACCTCGGGATGCTCACCTTGCGGCGCGCCGGCCTCACCAAGATGGCGCAGGGCGCTACCACCATGGAAGAGGTACTGCGCGTCACCATGGCCGATTGATCGAGCCGAGAATGGCCGACGAACGCTCCAGCGACGAAGCTCCCCGACGGCAAGCTCAGGGAGGGGCCTTGCGTGGCAAGACTCTGCAGGACCTCCTGCGGATGGTTTCCGACCGCGGCGGAACCGACCTCCACATCACCGTCGACAGTCCGCCCATCCTGCGCGTCAATGGCGAGCTTCGCCCGCTGCCGTTTCCGCCGCTCTCCTCCGCCGACACCAAGCGGTTGTGTTACGCGGTGCTGACCGAAAGCCAGAGGCACCGCTTCGAGGAAGCGTTGGAGCTCGACTTCTCCTTCGGCATTCGCGGTCTGTGCAGATTTCGCGGCAATCTATTCCGCCAGAAGGGAGCCGTCGGCGCAGCGTTCCGGACGGTCCCCTACACCGCGAAGTCGCTGTCCGATCTCGGCCTGCCCACGGTGGCCGGCGAGCTGACCAAGCTGCCGCGCGGCCTGGTGCTGGTCACTGGGCCGACGGGTAGCGGCAAATCGACGACGCTGGCGTCGATGATCGACAAGATCAACCGCGAGCGGCGCGAGCACATCGTCACCCTCGAAGACCCGATCGAGTTCGTCCACGACCACGGCGGATGCATCGTCACCCAGCGCGAGGTGCATTCGGACACGCACGGCTTCGCCGACGCCCTGCGGCACGTGTTGCGGCAGGACCCCGACGTCGTCCTCATCGGCGAAATGCGCGATCTCGAGACGATCGGCGCCGCCCTCACTCTCGCCGAGACCGGACATCTCGTGCTGTCGAGCCTGCACACGAACTCGGCGATCCAGACGATCAACCGAGTCATCGACATCTTTCCGGAGAAGCAGCAGCCGCAGATCCGAGCGCAGTTGTCGCTCATCCTTCAGGGGGTGATCTCGCAGCAGCTGATCCCCCGGGTCGACGAGCGCGGCCGCGTTCTCGCGCACGAAATCATGATTCCGAACTCGGCCATCCGCAATCTGATTCGCGAAGCCAAGATTCACCAGGTCTATTCGCAGATGCAGGTCGGCCAGAGCCGGTTCGGGATGCAGACGATGACCCAGTCGCTGCTCGATCTCTACTCGCGGCGCATGATCAGCTACGACGAAGCACTCGCCCACGCGACCGAGCCCGACGAGCTCCGGCCGATGCTCGGCGACCCCCCCGCGTTCTCCCAGCTCGCCACCGCTCGCTGAGCACGCGGCGCCGATAGATACTTTCTTGCAGTCATAGCAGACTGCATGTAAAGTATCACAGCGATGCGCAGGTCCGTCCGGCGAAACATTCTTGCACGGGGTTCCCGTGACGGTGTCGGACTAGCACCGGCCCAACCCACACATCGCAGGTCACAGTCCTTGGTAACTGAACAGCCAGAGGGCTGGCACAGCGCATGCTTGGGAAACCCGGCAGATACGCTGAAACCGACGCAGAAAAACCGACCTACGGACAGGGAGCAAAGCGGATGGCAGTCTTTCGATGGCAGGGGGTATCGCCGCGGGGCGAAACGATTGGCGGCGAAATGGAGGCGCCTACGCGGGACGCAGTGCTCGCCAGGCTTCGCTCGCAACGGATCCAGCCGCTTCCCAACAAGATCAAGGAACGCGGCAAAGGGCTCGACCGAGACATCAACATCCCCGGCTTCGGCGACGGCGTCAAACAGAAGGACATCGTCATTTTCACGCGGCAGCTCGGCACCATGATCGACGCTGGATTGCCGATCGTCCAGTGCCTCGACATTCTCGCCGAGCAGTCGGACAACAAGAACTTTCGCAAGATAGTCCGCCAGCTCAAAGACGACGTCGAGTCCGGATCGACCTTCACCGAGGCGCTAAAGAAGCATCCGAAGGTCTTCGACGACCTCTTCGTCAACATGATCGCCGCCGGCGAAGTCGGCGGTATTCTCGACACCATCTTGGCGCGACTCTCCGAGTACCTGGAGAAGTCGATGAAGCTCAAGGCCAAGATCAAGGGCGCGATGATCTACCCGGCCACCATCATCACCGTGGCCGTCGGTGTTACCGCCGTCCTCCTCATCTGGGTCATCCCGGTGTTTGCCGAGCTCTTCTCCAGTTTCGGCCAGGATCTGCCGGCGCCGACCCAATTCGTCATCAATCTCTCGAACTTCACGATCGCCTACTTCCCGTACATCGTCAGCGTGTTCATCGCGATCGCGGTCACCCTGCGGCAGATCTACCGAACCGAGAACGGGCGGCTGCGCATGGACCAGATGGCGCTGCAGTTTCCCATCTTCGGCGACCTGCTGCGCAAGTCGGCGATCGCCCGCTTCACCCGCACGCTGAGCACCCTGGTCTCGTCCGGTGTGCCGATCCTCGATGCTCTCCTGATCACCGCCAAGACTTCGGGCAACAAGATCGTCGAACGAGCGATTCTCGCCACCCGCACCAGCATCAGCGAGGGAAACTCGATCTCCGAGCCGCTCATCGAGAGCAAGGTGTTCCCGCCGATGGTCTGCCAGATGATCTCGGTCGGTGAATCGACCGGTGCGCTCGACTCGATGCTGCAGAAGATCGCCGAGTTCTACGAGGACGAGGTCGACAACATGGTAGCCAACCTCACCACCCTGATGGAACCGATGGTGATTCTGTTCCTCGGTGTGATCATCGGTGGACTGGTCATCTCGATGTACCTCCCGATCTTCAAGCTCGGCTCGGTGATCGGATAAGGTATGTGGAATCCCTGGGCAGATAGCGACGCCGTGGAGGATCTGCGCGGCCGACTCAAGTGGTTCCTGCTCGGCAGGGTAGCGGTTCTCTCGTGCTTCTTCCTGGTCGTCGCCATCGGCTATCTCGCGCGCGGCGAACAGGGATATCTGATCTCGATCAACTCGCTGATCGCCATCGTCGGTCTCGCCTATGGAGTCACCCTGGTATCGGCGCTGCTCCTCGATCGCCTGTCGGACCTGGGCTTCTTCGCCTATCTGCAGATGGCGATCGACGTGCTGCTGATCACCGGAGCAATCTACCTCACCAGCGGCATCGACAGTCCGTTTGCCTTCCTCTACACGCTGGCAATCGTCAATGGCGCAGTTCTTTTGTTCTCGAACGGCGCGCTGTTCACAGCGGCGGTCGCCACCGTTGCCTTCGACGCCCTTCTGCTGTGTCTGGGCTTGGGCATCATCGAAGCGGTGCGGCCGCACGGCCTGCCCCCGGCACAGCTGGACGCCGAGCTGTTCTCGAGGCTGGTCACGACGAACCTGACCTTCGTTCTGGTCGCGCTTCTGTCGAGCTTCTTGACCAAGCGAATCTTTGCCGCCGAACAACGGGCGATCGAACAGCGCGCCGAGAAGCAACGAATCGAGATCCTCAAGGACACTCTCGCCCAGGCCATCGGCAGCACCCTGGTCACCACCGATGCCGAGGGAAAGATTCTCAACGTCGACTCCAAAGGAGACGGGGTATTTGCCAACGACGAGGGGGAAAAGCTCCGCGGACGCGACATCGGCGACGTCTTCCCGGCGCTCAAGCTGACTCAGAGCGCCCGTCTGCGCTTTCTTCAGTCTCCCGGAACCGTGGACCCCATCGAGTTCACGCTGGAAGGCGAGGCCGAAAACCCGGCAACCGAGATTCGATGCTCCACTGCGCCGCTGCGCGACACGTTCGGACACGTGATCGGGGCCCTCTACGTCCTCCAGGACATCACCACCCTGCGCGAGGTCGTCGAAGTCGAGCCGAGTGAGTCGGAGGCCGAGCTCTGTGAGCCACTAATTTCCGACGACACCGACGATTTGGAGCCGAGCGACGGAATGTACGGCAACGCGCCGCAGATCCGAGAGCTCCGCAAGCTGATCGCCAAGGTCGCAAACTCGGACGCGACGGTGCTCGTCACCGGAGAGAGCGGCACCGGGAAGGAAGTCGTCGCCCGCGCCATCCACGCGCAGAGCCCGCGTCGCGACAAGCATTTCGTCGCCATCAACTGCGGCGCGATTCCCGAGAACCTCATCGAAACCGAGCTCTTCGGTCACACCAAGGGATCGTTCACCGGAGCCGTTTCGGATCGGGTCGGGTCGTTTCGCATGGCAGACGGTGGAACGATCTTCCTCGACGAGATCGGAGAGCTCCCGCTCCAGCTTCAGGTCAAGCTTCTGCGCGTGATTCAGGAAAGGGTCTTCCGCCCGATCGGCAGCGAAACCAGCGTCGCCGTGAACGTCCGCATCATCGTCGCGACCAACCGCGACCTGCAGGCACGCGTCCAGGAAGGGCAGTTCCGCGAGGATCTCTTCTACCGCGTCAACGTCATCCACCTCGAGCTACCGCCGCTGCGCGAGCGCAACGAGGACATTCCGCTCCTCGCCCGACATTTCCTCAAGCAGTTCTCCACCATGCACGGCCGCGAGATCGGACGGTTCTCGGGTGAGGCCGCTCGAGCACTGCTCGACTACGACTACCCGGGTAACGTCCGCGAGCTGGAGAACATCGTCGAGCACGCAGTCGCGCTATGCGACGGAGACACCGCGTCGATCGAGCATCTACCCGCGTATCTTTCGGACGAGCACCCCGCTGGGGATCGAGCCGTCAAAGCACCTCGAATGGCAAGTCACATCCCCGAGCACTCGGCGCCCAACGTGCCGCAGCTCGACAGTTGGGACGATGTCGATCTCGAGCGCGATCTCGCGGAATACGAGAAAAACATCCTCCTCAGAGCGCTCAACGAGGCCGGTGGAGTGAAGAAGCGGGCGGCCGAGCTGCTCGGGATCAACTACCGCTCTCTGCGCCACCGACTGCAGAAGTATGGCCTGGCCGACATCCGTCCGGGCTCGGCAGCACTTCAATAGGTGACTTACATGGCAATTCGCTGCCACTCGCGACGGAAAACGTCATCCAATGCTGCGCTTCGTCAATCGACCGACACCCCGACCCCGGGCATTGCGAAGAACTTGGAAGTTCCCGCCGGGTTGGCACAGGCGTTGCTCACTAGAAATGGCAAGCGACGCGCTTGAGACGCGTCAACCAAATCAGCCCAACAAACGGCTTCGGCCAAAACCACTCTCGAAGGAGGCAACATGAAGGCAATCACGGTTCGGATGAAGGACAAGGGTTTCACACTGATTGAGCTGCTGGTGGTCGTCGCGATCATCGGTATCCTCGCGGCGATCGCGATCCCGCAGTTCGCTCAGTACCGTCAGCGCGGTTTCGACGCTCGCGCCAACTCTGACCTGCGCAACGCTGCTACGTCGGAAGAGGCTTACTTCGCGAGCTTCCTGAGCTACGTGTCGTGCGCCAGCGCCTCCGCCTGTGAGACTGCGCTTCCGGGTTACGACGCTTCGAACACCGTCACCCTCGCGATGACGGCTGGTGGTACGGCTGCCGAGCCGACCTTCACCGGTACGTCTACCTCGACCAGCGGTTCGGGCATCACCTTCTCGTACGACAGCGCCGCCGGCGGTATGCAGACTCCGTAATCACGGATTCAGCTAGCACGACGCTGAAAGCAGCATCCATAGGGAGGGCCTCACGGCCCTCCCTTTTTTTCTTCCAGACGAGCGCTCTCGCCGAACAGCCGCGCGACCGCAGAGAAACGAGAAAACAACCCAGCGCAAGCCGGCGGATACAACATTCGACTTCGCATGCGAGTCTTTGAGGGTATAATTTTCCCCGGCAGAACGATGACCAGTGCGTTTCGTAGCATCTCTTTTCTAGTAGCCCTGTCAGCATTGGTGATGCTGACGGGCGTCTTGCGTTCCGATCTGCGCGCGCGCGCCGCGCTCTCCGTCGCCGATGACGCGCCGATCTACCTACCCCGAGCCGAGCTCCTCAGACCGTTCTCGCTCGGCTACCACAACGTTCTCGCCGACATCCTCTGGTTCCGCGCCATCAGCTACTTCGGCGAGCACTACCGCAGCGACCGCACCTACCCCTGGCTGGCCCACATCTGCGAGTTGGTAACCAACCTCGACCCAAAAGCCGAGCACGTCTACCGCTTCGCCGGCCTGATTCTTCCCTGGGAGGCGGGCGAAGTAGACCAGGGCATCGCCATGCTCGAAAAGGGAGCGCGAAATCTCCCCAACTCGTGGGAGCTCGCCTACTACCTCGGCTTCACGCGCTTCTTCTTCAAGGACGACAAAAAACAGGCCGCCGCCGACTTGCAGCGAGCATCGACGCTCCCCGGGGCGCATCCGGGAATCGCGCATTTGGCCGCGACCCTGACTCGCGAGGTATCGGGACCGGAAGCGACGATGGCGTTCTTGTCGAACCTCGGGCAGGCATCCGACTCGGCGAACGTCCGCCAGGTGATCGCCCGCAACATGCAAGAGTCGTCGGCAGCCGTCGCCCTCCAACAGATCGCGGCGGCAATCGATGCGTTCGAGCAAACGGAAGGTCGAGCTCCGCAGTCGGTCGAGGAGCTGCAAGAGACCGGGTATCTGCAAACCGTCCCCGCGGATCCGTTTGGGGGACGTTTCGTCCTCGACGCCGACGGCACCCCGGTCTCGTCGACCGGGCGCAAGCCCGGCCGTACCCACGTGAGCCGCGTTCGCCGCCGCGCACTGGAAGGCAAGCGCGGCGACGCACTCTTCGGAGGCGATTGAAGAATGGAACCGATTCTCCAGATCGAAGCGCTCTCGAAGGACTTCCGCAGCGATTGGACGTTCCGCGCGACACGCGTGTTGCACTCGATCGACCTCGAGATCGCGCAGGGCGAGTGTTTCGGTCTGCTCGGGCACAACGGCGCCGGCAAGACGACGACCTTCAAGCTGATCCTCGGCTTTCTGCGACCGACCTCGGGCAGAGTCCTCTTCGAAGGAACGCCGCTGACCGCTCCGGCGCGCGCCTACATCGGCTTCCTCCCCGAGCACCCCTACTTCTACGAGTACCTGACGGTCCTCGAGACCCTCACCCTGTTCGCCAACCTCTACGGGATCGAGCGCAGAGCGCAGCGCCAGAAGATCGACGCGGTCATCGAACGGGTCGGGCTCGGCCACAAACGGCGGGCCGCCCTGCGCAGCCTGTCCAAGGGCACTCTGCAGCGAGTCGGGATCGCTCAGGCCATCCTCAATCAGCCGCGCCTGCTGGTGCTCGACGAGCCAATGTCGGGACTCGACCCGATCGGTCGCCGCCAGATGCGAGAGCTGATCCGCGACATCCGCGATCAGGGAACCAGCATCATCTTCTCGTCGCACATCCTTCCCGACGCCGAAGCACTCTGCGATCGGGTCGGGATCCTCACCCAGGGAGAGCTCAAGAAGACGATCACGCTCGCCGATCACTCCGGAGCCGACCACTTCGAGGTGAAGTTCGCCAACCCGAGCGAATCCCTGCGCGCCGCGCTCGCCGGGCTCTCAGGAGTCTCGATCAGCCTGAACGGCACGCGCGGCACCGCCAACATCCCGAACCAGCAAATGGTCGACCAGCTGGTCGACATCCTGCGCCAACACGGTGCCTCGGTGGAAAGCCTGCAGCCGCGACACACCTCACTCGAGGAAGAGTTCGTTCAGCATGCCGGATCCGCGACCAGAATCGACTAGCCGCGCGCTGCAGGTCGCGGTGGTCGCTGCCACCGCCTTGCTCGTGTACGCCAACGCGCTCGGCAACGGGTACGCGTTCGACGACCAATGGGTGATCCAGGACAACCCGATCGTCCAAGCGTACAGCTGGCCCGAAATCTTCACCAGCACCTACTCCCCGGGGCCAGTCTATCGGCCGCTGACGCTGCTCACCTTTGCCATCGGCGAGCGACTCGGCATCAACCCGCTCGCGGGGCACGCGTTCAACGTTCTGCTGCATGCGCTCGCGTCTTGCCTGGTCTACGCGCTGGCGATGCGCCTCCAAACGAGAAGAGGGGCAGCCTTTGCCGCGGCGATGCTGTTCGCCGTACATCCGATTCACACGGAAGCGGTCGCCGGGCTGGTCGGCCGGGCCGAGCTGCTCGGAGCGCTGTCGGCGCTGACCGCGCTGCTCTGCTTCGCCCGGTCGCTCGAGAATACGCGCCGCGCCGGTCTCTGGCTCGCAGCCTCGATCAGCGTGTTCGCGATCGGCCCGTTCGCCAAAGAGAACACTCTCACCATCCTGCCGCTGATCATCCTCTGGCATTGGTACAAGCGGCCGAACGACACTCTCGTCCAACGAGTCGCTGTCGGCGGAGCTTTCGTCGCCGCGGCGCTCTTCTACCTGTCGATCCGGCTCTACGTCACCAAGGCGCTGACCTACCCGACCCCCTTCCCGCCGCTCGACAACCCGTTGGCGCACGTGCCGTCCGGAGTCAGAATTTCCACCGCCGTGGTCGTGCTCTTCGATTATGCCGGCCTCCTGCTCGCCCCGCTCGTGTTGTCGGCCGACTACTCCTTCAACCAGGTCAAGCTGGTGAGCTCGGCACTCGACCCGCGATTCCTGCTGGCGGCGGCGGTGTTCGCGGTCTTCGCCCTCGCACTGTGGCTGGGGCGACGCCGTCACCCCGTCCTGATCGCCTGCGCCTCCTTCTTCGCCTGCACGCTCAGCCTGACCTCGAATCTGCTGTTCCCGATCGGCACGATCAAGGCGGAGCGATTGCTCTACTTGCCGTCGGTCGGGTTCTGCATCGCCGTCGGCTACGCGGCCGCGACGATGGCCGGTCGCTGGCCGCGGCAGACACGGGCAATGCTCGCCGCCGTCCTCCTGTTGCTCGCGGGGCGCACCTGGGCCCGCAACTGGGACTGGCGCGACAATGCGACCCTGTTCGCCGCCACCGTGCAGTCTGCTCCCGACAGCGCCAAGGCGCAGTACAACTATGGCACGGTCCTGCAGGACCGCGGCGAGATCGACGACGCGATGCACCACTTTCGCGCCGCCCTGTCGATCTATCCGATGTACCGCCAGGCGGCCTTCGCGATCGGCAAGGCCTACGAGCTCAAGCACATTCCGGCGGGCGCTCTGCACTGGTACGCCAAGGCGACCGAGATCGACTGGGAGACGACCAGCGCCCACTTACAGACTGGCTTGATTCGCCAGCAGCTCGGCGAGTACGCCGCCGCCGAGGCGGCGTTTCGCACCGGCTTGGATCAGCAGCCGGACAATCCGTTTCTTCTCCTGGCGCTCGGCGCGACCCGCATGCAGCAGGGCGACCGGTGGGAAGCCTACCGCCTGACTCGGACCTACGACGAACTAACGTGGACCAAACCGCGCTACCGGGAGCAGTACGCCGAGCTCAGGCATCAGCTGGGTCGCGCACTGAACCTATGAACAAGATTGCCGCCCTCGCCCTGAACACGACGCGCGAAGCCATCCGCAACCGCGTTCTCTACTCGATCCTGTTCTTCGCGGTGCTGATGGTCGGCGTCTCGGCCATTTTCGGATCGGCGTCGATCGGCGATCCGATGCGCTACGTCAAAGACTTCAGCCTGATGAGCATCTCGCTGTTCGGAGTGATCATCGCCGTCGTGCTCGGCGTCAATCTCCTGCATCAGGAGCTGAGCAAGAAGACCATCCTCAACACCCTGTCGAAGCCACTCGCGCGATGGCAGTTCGTACTCGGGAAGTTCCTCGGCCTGCTGCTGACGCTATCGGTGATCGTCACCGCGATGTCGACCGGACTCGCACTCTTCCTTGCGCCGATCGAGGGTTACTTCGACTGGGGCATTCTGATCGCTTCGATCGGTGCGCTGCTCGAGATCATGATCGTGATCGCGTTCGCGATGTTCTTCTCGTCCGTGGTCGTCACGCCGACCCTGGCCGGCCTTTTCACCATCGGCTGCTTCATCGCCGGCAGATCACTCCAGTACCTCAGCTACTTCCAGCGGGAGACCACCAACCAGGCGGTCCGCATCGTTGCCGATCTACTCGACCGGCTCCTCCCCAGCCTCGACCTGTTCTTGCTCGCCGATCGCGTCGTGCACGGCGACACCGTCGGCATCGGTTTCATGACCTATCTCGCCAGCTACGCATTCGCCTACAGCGCGCTGCTGCTCCTTCTGGCGACAGGCTTTTTCTCGAGACGCGAGTTCAAATGACCGACGCCGAACGGCAAGATCGCTGGCTCGACCTCGCCATCTGGGGCGGACCGTGCCTTGGAATCATCGGATCGACCTACTTTCTCGTCGCTTCGGCAGGCTGGTGCGTAACCACCCCTTGCGGGCTCGTGTGGCCGGCAACGGCGACCCTGGTCCTGCTGGCGATCATCGCTGCCGCCGCCGTCGCCGCAGCCCGATCGGCACCGCTCGGATTCACCGCGGCGATCATCGCCTTTACTTCAGTTCTCGTCGTTCTCAACCTGCTTCCGCCGTTCGCGCGCGACGAGTTGACCCACCATCTGGCGCTTCCCGATCTGTTTCTGACCCGCGGAGAGGCATTCGTCATCCCCTTCGCGGAGCAGTCGTACTACCCGATGCAACTGACCCTGCTCTACACGCCGCTCCTGGCCCAGGGGTGGGAAAGCATCCCGAAACAGTTGCACCTCCTCTTCGGTCTCGGAGGAGTGGCGGTTCTGTACCTCTACCTATCCCGCGTCACCTCGGCCGCGATCGCGGCCTTCGTCGCGATCCTCATGATCACGACGCCGACCGTGGTCACCCTCGCCACCAGCGCCTACGTCGACCTCGGAGTCTTCTTCTACTCGATGGTCGCGATCGTCGGCTTGTTGCGGTGGTCGGAGACCGATCGAAGCGACCTCCTGGTCGCGGCGGCGCTCGCCGCCGGCTGCGCCGGAGCCGTCAAGTACAACGGCTATCTGACGATCGCAGTGTCGCTGATCGGCATCCTGGTCATCGCACCGCGCAAAGATCCGCAGTCGCTGGCAAAGAACTTGGTCCTCTTCGGCTGTTTCGCCGCGCTGCCTCTGGTTCCGTGGATGATCCGCAACTGGGCCGACACCGGTAACCCGATGTTCCCGCTGATGCGAGGAACGCTGGGCGGGCCGCCCCGCCCCGACACGCCGTCGATCGACATCTTCACGCGACGCCGATTCCTCTACGGCGAATCCTGGCTCGAGATCGTGACCACTCCGCTGCGAGCATTCGCCGTGGGACGACACGGGGACCCGGCGCGCTTCGACGGGGTGTTCAACCCGCTGCTCCTGCTCGGCTTTGCCGCGATAGTCGCCGGACGCAAGTCGCAGAAGCGCAACTTCCTATGGGTGTTCGCGGTCTGCATCCTCTTCATGGTGTTCTTTCTCAGCACGTTCCGCAGCCGCTACGCCGTCGCCTCGCTCGCCCCGCTGGCGATCCTGACCGCATTGCTGCTCGACGACCTGCGCCGTGCCCTGCCCAACGCGCGAACTCTACTGCCGCTACTGGGAGCGGTCGCGCTCGGGTTCAACGCCTGGCACTTCGCGATGTATTGGCGCGACGTAGCACCACTCCCATACTTCACCGGCGAAGAGACTCGGACCCACTTCATAACCCGTTTCGTGCCCGAGTACCCGCTCTCGGAGTTCGCCAGCACCCACCTCGACGCCGACGCGAACATCTACTTGGCGTTCCTCGGCCAGCGGGGCTACTACTGGAAGCGTCCCTACACCTACGACTACTACTACTCGGGCACGTCGCTGCGCGATGCGGTGCGACATTCGTCGAACGCGCTCGAAGTGTCGAACGAGCTCAAGCAGCTCGGCATCAGTCACATCGCCGCATCGGCTCCACTCCTCGGCCGATTCCTCAACGAGGACCTCACCCAGAACGAGATGGTCCGCTGGAGGCTGTTTGCCAACCAGCATCTGCGTTTGATCCAGACGCACGGCCCGTTCGGGCTCTACGAGATCATCTGAAGGCGGGAGAAGACATGGAGACGCCGAAGATCGAGAGCAAGAACGTCACGGTAATCATACCGGCGTTCAATGAATCCGCCGCGATCGTGCCGCTGATCGAATCTCTGGTGGAGACCCTGCCAGGCGCCGAGATCCTGGTCATCGACGACGGCTCGACCGACGACACCGCCAGCGTGGCCGAAAAGGCGGGGGCCCGAGTCATTCAGCACGCCTACAACATCGGCAACGGCGCGGCGGTAAAGACCGGCTTGCGCAACGCCAGCCGGGAGATGGTCGTCCTGATGGACGCCGACGGACAACACCAGGCCGCCGACGTACCCAACATCGTGGCGCCGCTCGCTACGTACAACATGGTCGTCGGCGAGCGTCCGGCAAGCGGACAAGCCGGCTGGCATCGCCTGGTCGCCAACACCGTCTACAATCAGCTGGCCAGCTACGTCAGTGAGTTTCAGGTGCGCGACCTCACCAGCGGCTTCCGCGGCATGCGAACCGCCGAGGCGAGGCGCTACCTGGAGATCCTGCCCAACACCTTTTCGTACCCGACGACGCTGACGCTAGCCTATCTGCGCTCTGGGCTGACCCTGCGCTACGTCCCGATCGACATCCGCCAGAGGATCGGCACCAGCAAGATCCGCTTGTGGAAAGACGGAACCCGCTTCCTGTTGATCCTCACCAAGATCGCGACGCTGTTCGCGCCGTTCCGGGTGTTTCTCCCGGTGAGCATCGGCTTCCTCGTCACTGGGCTGCTCTACTACCTCTACACCTTCATCACCGCGCATCGATTCACCAACATGGCGGCGTTGCTGCTTTCGACCTCGGTCATCATCTTCATGCTGGGGTTGGTCTCCGAGCAGATCTCGCTGATGCGCAGCGAGCGCATCGAGGCGGCTGAATCGCCCAACATCGAGGTGAAGAAACCCAAGACCACGCGGCGCGCCAAACCGACCACGAGACGCAGCGACCGCGGCACGGTCGCCACCGCGATGGTGGCCCGCGGCGCCGGCAGCAAGGGCGAGTCCTGAGCGCATCGCGGGCAAGTCTCGCGCTGTCCGCGGGCGGTCTGTATATTCCCTGCCGACCGGCTCGCTCCTCGCACACGAAATGCAGTTTGGATTGTCCTCATGATTGAGCTCGTGCTGTTCGTACTCGGTTCGATGATCGGGTCGTTTCTCAACGTCTGCATCCACCGCATCCCGGCGGGGCAGTCGATCGCCTTCCCGGCCTCGCATTGCCCGCAGTGCGAAACTCCGATCCGTCCGTGGGACAACATTCCGATTCTCAGCTACGCCCTGCTGCGCGGGCGCTG
Organism: bacterium; assembly: GCA_030430165.1. Classification (GTDB taxonomy): domain Bacteria; phylum Desulfobacterota; class Binatia; order HRBIN30; family CADEER01; genus CADEER01. The sequence continues at coordinate 37,110 of JAUIGL010000046.1, forward strand.
CCGGGCCTGCGGCACCGGCATCCCGATCCGCTATCCGCTGGTCGAAGCGATCACCGGAGTCGCGGCCGTCGCCAGCTACGTAGCCTTCGGCCCTCAACCGCACGCGCTCCTCGCGTTCGCCTTTCTCTCCGCCCTGATCGTCATCACCTTCATCGACATCGACCACCAGATCATCCCGGATGTGATCAGCCTTCCGGGCATCGTCGTCGGCATTGCCGCCGCCTTCGTCCCGGGGAACCTCGAGTGGACCGATTCGGTGCTCGGCGTTCTCATCGGCGGCGGGATTCTGTTCGCCATCGCCGAGGGGTACTTTCGCCTCACCGGACGCGAGGGAATGGGCGGCGGCGACGTCAAGCTGCTGGCGATGATCGGCGCGTTCCTCGGGTGGCGGGCGATTCCGGTCACGCTGATGGTCGCTTCGCTCACCGGCACCGCTCTCGGTCTCTTGATGATGCTGCGCATGGGCGAGGGCCGACAGATGGCAATCCCCTTCGGTCCGTTCCTGGCCGCCGGCGCGGTGGTCGCGCTGTTCGTCGGCGAACCGATCATGACCTGGTACCTCGAGGTCACCCGGCTCTGAGAGCTCGCGGCCGCCGCGCCCCGCGGGCTGCGGCGGACGCTCGCAGGCAAAGGCAAGGCATCGGCAAAGGCAGAGGACGGTTGGTCGCTCGCGCGACGCGCCCATCAGTCGCCTGAACCCCGAGAACAGCCAACCACCCCCAGATCCCGACTCCCAGATCCCAGATCCTCAATCAGGAGCAGCTACTTGACAACTAGCGGACCTACGCTAAACTGCGTAGCCGTGCGGCAGTCGGGACTCACCATTCTGGAGCTGGTCGTCGGGACTTGCCTGGCAACCGTTCTCGCCGGCGCGGCCCTGATGGGCTTTCGCGACCTCGAGCGCCGCTGGCGCCTCGAAAGCGGAGTCCGGCAACTGGTGCTCGACCTGCGACTGGCACGGATCGGCGCGATCGCCGAGGGGCGCCCGCACCGGCTGCGCTTCGAGGAGGACAGCGGTATCTACCACGCCGAGTGGCGGCACCCCTCGGGCGGCTACGCCGCCGCGCTCGGCCCCCGCCAACTACCGCGCGGAGTTCAGGTCAGCGAGTGCACCGCCCGCGGTGACGCGGTCAGTTTTCAACCCCGCGGCAATGCGGGCACGTTCGGAACGATCGCGCTCAGCGGGCCGGACGCGCAGTCCCGACGGATCATCGTCGACATCGCCGGCCGAGTCCGCGTCCAATGACCGAGCGGGGCTGCGGCACGGTCGAGGCGCTGGTCGCCCTCGGCCTTCTCGGAATCGTCGGCGCGGCACTCTTGCACACCCTGGCGACCTCCACCGGGCTCAGAGCTTCGAGCTCTCGCGGGCTCCAGGCATCCGCGATCGCCGCCAGCACCATCGAGTACTTGGGATCCGGCAACCAATCTCCGCCGCCGATCGACCAAGCATTCGAGCGCAGCTGGACCAGCGACCCGGTGGCCGACCACCCGGGCCTGATCGAATACGAGGTCGTCGTCGAATGGAGCGGCAGGCAGCCAGAGAGGCTCGAGCTCCGCGGCTACGCATGGAGCGGCTCGTGAAGCGGCGCGCAGAACGTCGGCAGTCCGCCGGCTGGACCCTCATCGATGCCCTCGTGTCGATGTTGTTTCTCTCCATCCTGGCGACCGTTCTCCACAGCTTCGCTCTGCTTTCGATCGACGCGGTACAAAGCCGTCAGATCGCCGACGATCTCGACGAGAACGCCCGCATCGCCATCGACTTCATCGGCCGCGACATCAGGGACGCCGGCTACGGGATGCCCGATGCCGCCGACGGCGGATTGCTCCGCGCCGAGCGCAACGAGATCCGGATCGGGCGCGACCTCGACCTCGACGGTGCCCTGGCCTCGGCCAACGAACGGGTTGGATACGAGATCGACGAGGAGACGGCACAGCTGAAACGACAGCTCGGCGACGCCCCTCCCCAGCCGATGGTCGACCGGATGGTTCCGGGAGAATCGCGGTTTCGGTACTTCGATGCCGACGATCTCGAGCAAACTCCGGCGGAGCTGCGCGACGCCGCCGCGCGCGGCAGGGTGCGTCGCGTGGAGATCGAAATGTCCCTGATCAACCGCGACCCGCGAGGGCTCGGGCTCCGCCCCCCTGCCCGGCATTGGGCGACCACCACGCTTCGCAACCGCAGACGATGACTGCGCGACGCGATTCCCAGCGAGGTGCGGCGCTGTTGTCGACGCTCCTCGCGGTCGGTTTCCTGATCGCGGTCGGCGCCCTGGCCTCGACCCAGGCGCGCATGAGCCTGCTGCTTCGCCAGCGCGCGCAGGAGAGCCTGGAGGCACTGATCAGCGCGGAGACCGCAATCGCACGAGCGAGAGCCAATCTGGCCCGCGAGCCCAGCTTCGAGCGATTCGACCTCAGCGAGGGATCGCCGTTCCCCTATGATGCCGCGCCGCCGCTGGGACCGCAGCCGCCGTCGTTCACGGCGGAAGTGCGCATCTCTCGACCCAGCGAGACCCATGTCGACATCGAGTCGACATCGCTCGGACGCAAGCACGCGCAACGGCGATTGCTGCTGACTCTGGAGCGAGACAGCGCCCCATTCGTCCCCGCCGCCCTCTACCTCACCGCCGCCAATCCCGCCGTGAGGGGAAGCCCGGACTTCACCATCGCCGGCGGATCCGCCGCGCGGTCCGACGTCCCCGCCGTCTCTTCCCCCGGCGCGCAGGCGACCGCGACGGTGGCCTCCAGCCTTCTGGCGAGCGGCGCGACACTCACCGGATCGCCGGTTTCCGCCTCGCGGCGGTGGTCCGGCCTCGAGGCCGCGATCGACCGGCTGCGCGCGAATCCGCACGTGGAGTTACCCGAGCTCGCCAGCGGGTCCTTCCCACGATCGGTACGAATCTCGCGCGGCTCGGTCGAGATCGCCGACGCGCAAGGCGCGGGGGTGTGGCTGGTCGATGGTCCGATAGCCCTGCGCGGCGCCTTCGAGTTCGAGGGGCTGCTGATCGTCGCTGGCGACATCCGGGTCGAAGCGGACGCCGACGTCGAGATCCGCGGCTGCCTGATCCAGGCGCCGCCGGGGGAGTTGGTAGACGCGAGCGGCCGCTTTCGATTGCGCTTCGACGGCGCGGCGATCGAGGACGTCGACACCTTGAGCCCCGACCTGCTCGATCGCCGGGTCATCGTCATGGGGTGGCGAGATGACAGCTGAGCCGGCGCGCCCGCGCCGTATCCTGGTCGTCGACGACGAACAGGATACCCTCGATCTGACCGAGGCAATTCTTGCCTCCAAGGGCTACGAAGTCCTCTTGGCGCGCAGCGCGGCGGAAGCCTTCGAGCAAGTGACCGCGCGGCCCGACCTGATCCTCCTCGATGTGATGATGCCGCAAACCAGCGGCCTCGAGGTACTCGGGCGCATCCGCGAAACGCCGGTCCTCGCGCGAATTCCGGTGATCCTGCTGACCGCGCGCCAACAGGACCGCGACATCGTCGACGGCTACCGCGACGGCGCCGACTACTACATCACCAAACCCTGCACCCCGGCTCAGATCCTCTACGGAATCGAGCTCATTCTCGGGCGGAATTCGACCGAGCGGGCAGGCTGAGTCGGCCCCCGGGCCGGACCTCCGGGACCGCGGTCGGACGCGGTTGACAGTGCGGCGGGGGCGGGAAAGGGTGCGCCATGCGCGTCGTCGGCCACCAAGCAGTTCGCGAGTCGATCGCCCAGCGCTATCGCGAGGACCGGCTAGCACACGCACTGCTCTTCGCCGGACCTCCCGGGATCGGCAAGTTCCTGGTCGCGATCGACGTCGCCCGGCTGGTGGTCTGCACCGGCAAGAAGCCGCCGTGCGGAGAGTGCGATCCGTGCCGGCGAGTCGCCGCTCGATCGCACCCCGACGTCCGATTCGCCGGTCTGCCGCCCGGGAAAAAGGAAATTGGCGTCGATACCGCTCGCGACCTGAAGCGCTTCGTACAGCTCAAGAGCGTCGAGGCCCATTGCAAGGTAGTCCTCATCGACGACGCCCAGCACCTTTCGATCGCGGCGCAGAATGCGCTGCTCAAGACCCTCGAGGAGCCTCCCGGAAAGGCGGTGATCATCCTCGTCGCCGACGGTGCCGGATCGCTTCTGCCGACCGTGCGGTCGCGTTGCCAGCGAATCGCTTTCGCACCGCTCAGCCACCCGGAGCTCGCCGAAGTGCTGCGCGACCTCGGGCTCGACGACGCCGAGGCGGAAGCGGTGGCGCCACTGTCGCACGGCAGCCCGGGACGAGCGTTGGCAATGCGCGACCTGCTGCAGAGTGGAGATATCGACCGGCTGCGTGATTCTGTTGCGGGTCTCGGCGACGGTCGCTATCGTTCGGCACTCGAATTCGCCGACAGCCTGGGGCGATCGGAACAGGAAATGGCCGCACGATTGGAGCTCCTCGGAGAGATACTGCAAAGTGAGCTACGGCGCTCGGTGCTCGATGGTACCGACGACACGGAGGTCGTCGGGCGCAAGGTTCGCCAGCTGACCGTCCTCGCCGAGGCGCGACAGCTGCTGCGGCGGCGCAACCCCAATCGACCGCTGCTGGCGGAGGCAACCGCGCTCAAGCTCGCCAGGATTTGAGGCACCCGTGACCGACGAGACACCAACCGAAGAGAAGAGCACGCCGCAGGCCAAGGCGTCGCTGGTGAGCGTCCAGTTCCAGCCGACCGGCAAGATCTACGACTACGACGCGGGCAATCTGCCGCTGAAGCGAGGCGATGCGGTCCTGGTACAGCTCAACCGAGGCACCGACCTCGCCACCGTGGTCGCGCCGCCCCGCGCGGTCGAGCCGGACGACATAGAAAAAGGGACTCCTCGGGTCATCAAGCGAGCCGACTCGCGAGCGCTCGCCCGGCAGGAAACCAATCTGCAACGCGCCAAGAAAGCGCAGCGCATCTGCGCCCATCGAATTCGCGAGCGCAACCTGCCGATGCGGCTGACCAAGGCCGAGTCGACCTTCGACGGTTCGAAGATCACCTTCTATTTCTTCGCCGAGAAACGGGTCGACTTCCGCGATCTGGTTCGCGATCTCAACAAGACCCTGCACACCAGAATCGAGATGAAGCACATCGGCAACCGCGACGAGACCAAGCTGATCGGCGGCGTCGGTCCGTGCGGGCGAGAGCTCTGCTGCTCCAGTTGGCTGCGCGAGTTCAGCTCGGTGTCGGTGCGCATGGCGAAGGAGCAGGGCCTCTCGCTGAAGCCCTCCAAGCTGGCCGGGATGTGCGGCCGGCTCAAGTGCTGCCTGCGCTACGAGTACGAAACCTACCGCGAGCTCGGCCGCGCGTTGCCGAAAATCGGCAAGAAGGTCGAATCGGTCAAAGGCAACGGGGTCGTCATCCGCCAGAACCGCCTGAAGCAATCGGTCATCCTCCGCATCGAGGAGGACGACATCGAAGTCGAGGCCCTGCTCGACGATCTCGTGCAGAAGCGGCCGGAATAGACCGCACCTCGTCCCGCCGATCGCCGATGCAACGCCCCGCGCTGACCTCCGCCGAGGAGCTGCCCGCCATGCCCGACGGGGCACCGCTGGTCGACTCCCACTGCCACCTGGACTTCGACTCGTTCGGCGACGATTTGGAAGAAGTGCTCGAGCGCGCTCGCGCGGTCGGCGTCAGCCACATGATCACGATCGGGGCGAGCGGTCCGTTCGCCGCCAACCAAGCCGCCGTCGCCCTCGCATCCGCGCACGAGAGCATATCGGCGACCGTCGGTGTCCATCCACACGAAGCCGCATCGCTCGACGACGCCCAGATGCGCCGGCTCGAAACGATGGCCGACGATCCCAACGTCGTCGGCATCGGCGAAACCGGACTCGACTACCACTACGACCACTCCCCGCGTGAGGCGCAGCGCGACGCGTTCGGCCGCTTTCTCGACCTCGCCCAGCGCAAGCAGCTGCCGGTATCGATCCACCTTCGCAACGCCGACGAGGACGCTGCCGCGATCGTCCGCGAGTGCGGGCTCGGCGATGCCGGGGGCGTGATCCATTGCTTCTCCAGCGACCGGGCCGCCGCCACCACCTTCCTCGATCTAGGTCTTCACATCTCGTTCAGCGGCATCGTGACCTTCAAATCGGCGGAAGAAGTACGCGATGCAGCGCGGATGGTCCCGCTCGATCGGATGCTGATCGAAACCGACTCCCCGTTCCTCGCTCCGGTTCCCCACCGCGGCCGCCGCAACGAACCGGCGTTGGTATCGAGGACGGCTGCGGCCATCGCCGAGCTGCGCAACGAGCCGGTCGAGCGCATCGCCAGCAGCACTGCGGAGAACGCGATTCGCCTGTTCGCGCTCAAGCAGCGTCGCGCTTGATACTTCTCAGCTGCCGCAGCACAGCGCGCAGTCGGTCCTGGGTGCACGGCTTGGCGAGGACCGGCTGATCGGGCAGCTCGTCGCGCAGCGAGCTCTCGCTACGCCATACCCCACCGGTGACGAAGACCACGCGTTGGGCCAGCGCCGGGTGTGTCTTGCTCAGCTCTTCGTAGATCTGCGGGCCGGACTTCCCGGGAAGCCTGACGTCGAGAAAGACGGCATCCCAATCGTGGCGGTCGATGATCGCGAATGCCTCGTCGCAATTCGAGGCATGCTCGACCTGGATGCCTTCGGCGTTGAGCATCAACCGCAGCGACTCGGCAACGTCCGGGTCGTCGTCGACCAGCAGGAAACGCTCCCCTTCGCCGGTCTCCGCCAGAGTCGCCTCACGCTCGACCGGTAAAGTGAGAGTGAACGTCGTCCCCCGACCGAGCTCGCTCTGCACTCTCAAATCGCCACCGTTGGCCTGCGCGATCGCGTAGCTCACGCTCAAGCCGAGCCCGGTTCCACCCGACTTGGTCGAAAAGAACGGATCGAAAATACGGGAGATGACGTCAGGCTCGATTCCAGGACCTCCGTCGGTCACGTTCACCGCCAACTCGTTGTCGAGACCGCGGACTTCGACTCGCAGCTGCGGCACCTGATCCAGAGGCGTCGCCTGTAGGGCGTTCTTGAACAGGTTCAGCAGTACCTGCTGGATCTGCTGCGGGTCGGCGAGAACCTTGGGCAGGTCGGTGTCCACTTCCTTCTCCAGCTGCACCTGCCGGCGCGCGAGCTCGGGACCGATCATTTCCAAGGTCTGTTCGGCGATCGCAACCAGATCGACCGGGTCCCGGTGCGGAGTTCGCGGGCGCGAGAAACCGAGCACGCCCTGCACGATCTCGGCGATGCGCTTGGCCTGGGTATCGACGCCGGCCAGCGCACTGCGCAACTGCTGTTCATCCATCGCTTCGATATCGGTCGTATGTCCGTAAATCACCGCCAGGGCATTGTTGACCTCGTGCGCGATCCCGGCACCCATTTCGCCCACCGCGGCCAACCGATCGACCCGATTGAGCTGCTCCTGGAACTTCTTCTCCTCGGAAATGTCGCGGACGATCGTCACCGCTCCGGATACCGCGCCGTCGTCATCGCGAATCAAGGTCGCGTCGACCAGCGCCGGAAACTCGCTGCCATCCTTGCGCCGCGCCACCTTCTCGCCGCGCCAGCCACGCTCGCGCAAAGCCTCGGAAACCTCTTCGACCCAGTCGTCCCGGCCCGGCGCCAGCCCCGTCGCATTCTGACCGAGCACCTCGTTTGCCTGGACTCCGAGCATGCGCAGAAACGCCTTGTTGGTGAACGCCACCCTGCCCTTCTCGTCGGTGATCAGGATGCCGTCGCCCGAGCTCTCGACGGCTCGGACCAGTCGCTTACTCTGGGCGACCAGTCGAGCTCGTTGCAGAGCGACCGCCGTCTGTCGCGCGACACCATCGGCGATCGTCAACTCACGTTGGGTGAAGCCAACCGGACCGCGCCGCCGCGCGAACTCCATGACGCCGTAGAATCGGTCGCCACTGAGGAGCGGGGCAATCAACATCGCCGGAACCTCGAGCGACGATACGTGCTCGCTCTCGGTCTCCGCCGCGGAGACGACGACGCAGTGGCCGAGGCGACGCACCCACTCGAAATCGGGCATCTCGCCCGGCGCGAGCTCCATCGCCGCGAAGTTCTCCCCGAGCTGGGGCCCGGCCCCCGAGGCAGCCGCGCCTCGATACACGCCGGACTCCTCTTCCCAGAGCAGGATGCCGCAGTAGTCGACACCGACGCTCTTCGGCGCAATCTCGACGACACTCTCGAGGATCTCATCGATGTCGGTGAGTCGGCTGACCGTCTCGCTCACCCGCAGCAGGGCGCTGGCAACCGCCGAATGCGTGTCGGCCAATTTCTCGGCCGCGCGCGTCCGCGCGTCAGCCCGCCCGTCGCCCAGCACCTGCCGCAACCAGCCGGTTGCCAACGGCACGACGAGCATGATCCCCACCATCGCAAACTTCACCGCGCTGTGTGCCAGCTTTGGTCCCAACATCGCCAGCGGGATGACCGGGATCAGGTCGAACAACTGGACCGCCCAGACGAAGATCACCATCAGGCCGGTCGCCACGGTGAACAGGGCCGCCATCGGCTGGCCGAACACCATCAGGTAGTGAACGCTCTTGAACGGAAAGACGAGCAGTAGCGGACTCGCCAAGCCACCCGATGCGGCAACCGGTAACGCCAGGCAGGCGACGTTCACCAGGACGTCGGATGCGAGCAGGGACGGGTCGGTCCTGCCGCGGCGGTACTGCTGGCTGAGCCGCAGGTTGAGCAGGAAGTAGGCGACGAAGGACCCCTGGACGACCCAGGGGATCGGCGCGACGTTGAGGAAGAACTCGTTGAAGAAGAGCCACGCCGCGAGTCCTTCGATGACTCGAACGATGAGCAGCGGCGCGGCCGACCGTGCAACTTGGTCGGAAGCTACCTTCAAATACGAGCGCCAACCTCCCAGCGGCATGGCGCAATCTATCCAATCCGCCCGCGTCGCCGCAACTGCGCGGCTTTACGGTCGATTGCTCGGAATTACTTGCTTGCGCAGGGCTTGTAGTCGAGCGGCAGCATGTAGAGGGCGTAGTCTCCCTCGCCACCCTCTTTGAGCCGCGTTCGCTTGCCGAGATCGACCTTGATCGGCTCCCCCTGGCGGTCCAGCGTGGCCCCCAGTAGCAGCCGAAAGAACCCCTGAGCCGACGACCTCGTTCGCACCGTCCAAGTGTTGGGCAGGAACAGCCGGATGAACTGGTCTCCCAGCGGTGCTCCGCCCTTGTCCAGCAGGGTCCCGGTCATCCAGAGGTCGTTGGCGTAGAGGAGCTTGGTGCCAAAATTCGCCTCGATCAGGCACTTGCCGCAGCGCTTGCCGTCGTGGAACCCGTCCTCGACCCCGCTGGCGCAGTCTTTTCCGCTGCTCGGGTCCTTGCAGCTGTTGCAGTCGAGGATGACGCCAATCGCGTTGCCTGCGGGATCGGCGACTTTTTGCTCGGCGCCGTTGGCGGTACCGATCGCCACCCCCAGCACCATGAGTGCAGAAATCAAACGCATTGTTGCTCCCGATCGCGCCATCTTGAGGCGCGCCTGATTTGGAATCCTACAACCTATACGGGAACCGACCACGCTGCTCAAACGTGCCCCGGGACAAACCCCGGGAACACGCCGGTTGGCAACGGCCTTGAGTCGTCCGAAGGCGATCATCATAGTCCTTGCGGTGGACCAGGGCACGACGACCAATCCGCTCGGAGCGGCGGTGCAGGCGATCCGAGCAGCGCGCTACGTGACGGCGATGACCGGGGCCGGGCTCTCGGTCGAGAGTGGCATCCCTCCGTTTCGTGGCCCCGGCGGCTTGTGGACCAAGCACGGCGAGCCGCCGATGAACGGCTACGAGCAGTTTCTCGAGGACCCGAAAGCGGCCTGGGAAGCGCGCCTCAACCCCAAGGGACCGATGCGCGTGCTGTGGGAAACGTTGCAGGCTGCGCGGCCCAACCCCGGTCACTACGCCCTCGCCGAGATGGAGAAGTCAGGCACCCTGCGCTGTCTGATCACCCAGAACGTCGACGATCTGCACCGCGCCGCGGGCTCGACCAAGCTCGCCGAGATCCACGGCAACTACACCCTGGTTCGCTGCATCGAATGCGGCGGCCGCCGCCACCGCGACGAGATCTCGCTCGACCAGCTGCCGCCTGTCTGCGAAAGCTGCGGCGGAATCGTCAAGAGCGACACCGTTTCGTTCGGCGAACCGATCCCCGGCGACGTGCTGCGGGTTTGCCAGGAAGTCTCGCGCGACTGCGACTGCATGATCGTCGCCGGGACCTCGGCCACCGTCTACCCCGCCGCCCAGTTCCCGATCGATGTTCGCCAGCGCGGCGGGGTTCTGATCGAGATCAATCCGTACGAGAGCGAGCTCACCCCGATCTGCAACATCAGCCTGCGCGGGCCGGCCGGCGAAATCCTGCCCCAACTCGTCGACACTTTGGGCGCGGCGAGCTGACGCACCTCTTCGCACGGCAGCGCCCGTGCGTGTCGCTTCATTTCCTGCCCTTCTTCTGGATTCTTCCCGGCGGACCATCCTTGCGCCGGCGGCCCTCGTGGGTGTCGGCGGGGAGCGCGACGTCCTCGAAGTAGTACACGCCAATCGACACCCGCGACCGATGGCCTCCCGGCGCGTCATGGTGGCGGTCGCGGTCGAACGAAGACACCAAGGCGTTCGCCTTGCGGACGAACTCTTCCCCGGCGCGGCGCGATTCCTCGCGCAAGGTGTGCAGGGCCTCCGACCCGATGTTGTCGTAGACGACCTTGCGCTGCAGCCACGGCTCGGCATCGCCGTCGAGATTGTGCGCGATCGTCGAAAACAGCTCTGCCGGATCCGATCCAAGCAGGGCCAGCTTGCCCTCGGCGTCGGCTGCCGGGACGTGCGCCTGCCGCACCAGCTCGACCTCGCCGTCCGCAGCGAGCTCGACACTCCCCAAACGAATCAACTCGTCGAGCACGGCGCGCACCGGAATGTCGATGCTCAGCTGCCGCACCAGCGCAGAGAACGTCGCCTGCTTGGGGTCGTCGGACTCGTAACGCAGTCGGCGCGGTGTGCCATCCGGGCTGGCGAAGGGAGGCCCCGCCATCCAGCGTCCGACGGCGTGCGTCGCAACCGAGTCCTCGACCTCCGGTAGCGCCACCACCTCCTCCTCACCGCGGCGACGCAAGCCAGAAACGTCCTTGCGCGAGATGCCGGTGAGCAACGCCACCCGACTGTCGGTCTGACGCTTGAACGGGAGCGCGAAATCCTGCTCCGCGACATCGACGTAGAGCCGCTTGAGGACCCGGCTGAGCAGCGAGTAGGAGATGCCGCTGGCGATCGCCATGCGAACGATCGGTCGCATCGCTTGACGCAACGCGGCAACTATCCGACTCTTGAGCTCGACCTTGGCTTTCATTGCCCGGGCAGCCCGTCCGACGAGAACGACCCACCTAATTTGGACGGCTACGCCCAAAAATAGGCCCGGTCAAGCTGACACCAGGCCGAGCAGGGCCGCCGGCCCGAGCTCACCGAGGTTGCCCGCAGATCTCCGGTTGCCCATTATCGAAAGCCTCGCCTCATGCCGCTCAATCTCGGAAGAACCGACTCCGGAGACCTGCTTTGGGTCGAGAATCCGTTCACCGGCGTCGTCACCTACGTGACCGACATCCACCGCAAGCGCAGCGGATTCCAGCAGAAAACCGAGCCGCGCCCCGAATACCCGACTCACGATCTCGATCCCTACCGCCGGCGCTGTCCCTTCTGCCCCGGCAACGAGTCGATGACGACCACCGAAGTTCTGCGGCGGACCACCGCCGAGGGCGAATGGTCGACCCGGGCGTTCTACAACCTCTTCCCGCGCATCCCGGTCGAGTGCACCGGAGGCCGCAACGAGTCCTACGTGCTGGTCGAATCGCCGCGACATTTCCGCGACGCGGCGACCCACCCGGACCACCTCGAGTTCACCGCCGGGCTCGGCCACGCGCGCTTCCGCGAGATCGTCCGCGACGCCGCCGCGCTCAGCGCGATCGCCTTCGAGAATCCGGCAGTTGCATCGGTGGTCGTCCGCAAGAACCAGGGCCGCGAGTCGGGCGCGTCGCAACCGCACCCGCACACCCAGGTGATCGGCGGTGGTCGCGAGTTCAGCCCGATTGCCGCGGAGCGCCGTGCCGTCGAGGAATCGCCCGACTTGTGGCAGGAAATCCTCGATCTCGCCGCGCGCGAGCGCCTGGTAATCGACGAACGCGAGGGCTGCTACCTCTACTTCAGTCCCTTCGGGGCGTTCCCGCGCTCGTATGAGATCGTCGACACCAGGGTCAGCGGGCGACTCCACCAGATTCCCACCGACCGCCTGGACGCCTTTGCCGATCTTCTATTCGCGGCGCTCGACATCCTCGGCGACGACCCCATGGACTACGAAATCCACGCGGAACAGGGAATTCCGTTGCACGCGCACGTTCACTCGCGGTTTTTCCCCTACTCCAACATCGCCGGCACGCTGAACCTGCCGCTTCAGCTGCTCCGGCCCAATCCGTAGCGACGCTGCCACCGGCCGTTTGACTTCGCGCGGACCCTACCGTAGCAGTCGGTCAGGAGCGCTTCTCGAGCCAATGGCTGCAACCGAAGACACCGCTAGCGCGATCCGCGCCATCTTCGAAGAACTGCCGAAGCGGCTGAACCCAGAGGCCGCCGCGGGGGTGGACATCCTCGTCCGCATCAACCTGACCGGCAATGCCGGCGGCACCTACTATCTCGAGATCGCCGACGGCGAAGCGAAGATCAGCGAGAGCGCCATCGGCCAGCCGCAGCTGACCATGACCATCTCCGCGGTCGACTACGTCAACATGATCCAGGGCAAGCTCAAGAGCCAACTCGCCTTCATGAACGGCAAGCTCAAGATGGCGGGCGACATGGGCTTGGCAATGAAGATCCCCACCCTGTTCAACCGCGGCTAACCGCGCCGGTGAGAGGCACGGCTCCACCGGGATTCGAATCCACGGATGAACACGGGGCGCACGGCTGCCCCGGATGGTCAGTCGGGCGGCTGCGCCTCTCTTCATTCGGCATCCATAGAGATCTCGAACAAGACACCGGTGTCGTCGCTCCAGATGGCTTTCAGCGAGGGGCGCTCGAGCGCGCTTTGCAGTATCGGTTCGCGGCGTCGTTGCACATAGACGAACCGTATGCCGAGGCGGTCGAGCTGTCGGCGTTCCTCGAGCTCGCCTTCGACCGCCAGGTTGATCACCCGGCGCTCGAGGTGCGGACCGAAGAACGGGAAGATCCAACCGGATGGTCCGGTGGCGACACCGATGGTCGTGTCGGCCGGCACGCGTTCTTCCAACTGACGTAAGATCCCCTCGTTCATCGGATGACTGATCGTCGCGAGTCCGATTCGATCGTAGCTCCACCAAGGCCGGTCGGCGAGAAATGGCCGGTTCTCGTTCGCCAGCACGACGGTCCAGCACTGCAGCACGGCGAGCGCCGCCGCTGCGATCGCGACTACTCTTCGCGCCCCCTTCTCGCCGTAGAGCACGCTCGCCAGCGGCGCCAAGAGCGCGAAGGACGCCGCGTTGTAGCGACAGAAAAAGTAGTGGAAACCGGCAACGACACAGAGCGACACGCAGAATGAGGCGAACATCGTCGCCAAAGCGAGCGCCAACCCGCGCGAGGCCCAGCGTGGTCCGATCAGCACGACCAGCAACGGAAGCAGCGCCAGTAGCGGCCCGAGTAGCCCCATGTTGACGCGATCGGGATGCACGAGCTGCACATACATGATCTCGGGCCGAAAAATGCGACCGAAGCGCGCGTAATCCTCCATCAGGTACTGGTCGCTCAGCAGGGTTTCGGCGAAGTCCCCGAAAACAATGCGGC
>JAUIGL010000143.1 GCA_030430165.1 bacterium
CGCGCGACAGCGCGCTTTGGGACGTCGCGCATGCGACTTGGCGTTTCTGATGCGCGTCGCGTGCTTGTCGGTGGCGCAGTTTCCGCTTGCGGTGTGTTGCCGGCTGGAACCGGATTTGTGCGGTAGCTCGGTGGCGGTGGTCGATGGGGAGGGGCCGCGGGCTGTGGTCATTGCCTGTTCTGCCGAGGCGGAGGCGCAGGGGGTGCGGGTCGGTTTGAGTCGGGCGCAGGCGCGGGCGGTGGACGACGGAGTTTCGTTTCGCCGGGTTTCGGCCGATGCCGAAGGCGCGGCGCGGGCCGCTCTTTGTGATGTCGCCTATGCGCACTCGCCGCGCATCGAGGACGCCGGAGAGGGGGTGGTCTACCTCGAGGTGGGCGGCATGGATGCGCTGTACGATTCGGAGCCGGGGCTGGTGAAGAGTCTGGTGCGGGCGGCGGCCGAGGTCGGCTTCGAAATTTCGGTCGGAGTGGCGTCGACCAAGATCGCGGCGCGCCTGGCGGCGTGCAACGGCAGCGGCCGCGCGGTGGTGCCGCCGCGCGAGGAATGGAGCTTTCTGGCGCCGTTGCCGGTGGAGGTGCTGGAGCCCGAGGCGGCGTTGCGCGAGACGCTGACGCGCTGGGGGGTGCGCACGCTCGGCGATCTGGCGGCCTTGCCGGCGAGCGCGGTGGCGACCCGGCTGGGCGCCGCGGGGGCGCAGTTGGTGCGCCGGGCGCGCGGTGAGGACGAGGCGCCGTTCTCCTGTCGCGTGCTGCCGATGCGTTTCGAGGAAGTGGTCGAGGTCGACTACGGCATCGAAGCGATCGATCCCTTTCTCTTCGTCGTGCGGCCGCTGCTCGAGCGCTTGATGAAGCGGCTGGAGTTGCGCGGCCTGGTTTGCGGGGACCTGCGTCTGTCGCTGCACCTCGCCAATCGCGGCCGCGACGAGCGCACGCTGACGGTCGCCGCGCCGAGCCGCGAGATCAAGCCGCTGCTGGCGCTGTTGCGCCTGCATCTCGAAGGGCGCCCGCCGGCGGCGCCGGTCGAGAAGATCGTCGTCGCAGCGGCTGCCGAGGAAGTTCGCGCATGCCAGTTGGATCTACTGCGGCCGAACGGACCGGCGCCGGCGGAGATGGCAGTGACCCTGGCCCGGCTCGGTGCGCTGTGCGGCGACGCGCGCAGGGTCGGCGCGCCGGTCGTCGCCGACTCGCATCGGCCGGATGCGTATGACGTCGCGAGCTTCGAGCTCGCCAAGGCGAAAAGCGAAACGCCGGCGGCGCGGGCGGACGCGTGTTTCTCCCTGCGCGCAGTGCGACCGCCGCGCGCGCTCGAGGTGTTCGAGGACCACGGGCGTCTCGACTTCGTGCGCTCTTGCGAGGGTGGCCCCGGCGAGAACGTGCGCTGCCAGGGGCGGGTGGTGATGAGTGCCGGTCCCTGGCGAGTCGAGGGCGAATGGTGGCGCGACCGCGCCTACCGCCGCGACTACTACGACGTGCAGCTGTCGGACGGCGGAGTCTACCGGCTGTTCTACGACATGGAGAAGACGAAATGGTTCGTCGACGGGTACTACGACTGAGAGAATTTTTAGCCGCAGATGGTTACACGGGTGAACACGGAGGACACGGATTTGGTCTTTCTGTCATCCGTGTCCTCCGTGTTCACCCGTGGTCAAAGTTTTTCACATGACTGACTATGTAGAGCTGCGCTGTCGCAGCGCGTTTTCTTTCCTGACCGGAGCTTCGTTGCCCGAGGATCTGATCGCCCGGGCTGCCGATCTCGGTTACGGCGTGCTCGCCTGTGGCGACCGCGACGGTCTGTACGGAGCCCCTCGCTTCCACAAGGCGGCGCAAGAAGCGGGGATGCGCGCCCTCGTCGCCTGCAATCTGAGAATCGCCGAATCGATCGAGGCGGCAAAGCCGCCCACCACCCCCAGCTCCCAGCTCCCAGCCCCCAGCTCCTCTGAAGTACACCTGCTCGTCCAGAACCGCACCGGCTACCGCAACCTCAGCCGCTTGCTGACGCAATCGAAGCTGCGCTCTGCCAAGGGCGAGGCGATTGCGGTCTGGTCCGACCTCGAAGAATACAACGAAGGACTGATTTGCCTCGCCGGGGGAGAGCAGGGGCCTCTGGCGCGAGCATACCGGGGTGGGGGCGGGTTGCACTCGGTCATCGAGCGTTTGATGTCGCTGTTTCCGGGGCGGCTCTACTTCGACGTGCAGCGTCATCTCGACGTCGAGGAGGAGCGATGGAACGGCGTGGTGTTCGCGCTCGCCGAGAAGTACGGGGTGCCGGTGGTGGCGACCAACGACGTACGCCACGCGACGGTCGAGGATCGTCCGCTGTTGGACGTTCTCACTTGTCTCCACGAGAAGACGACGCTCGATCGGGCCGGTCGCCGCTTGTTGGCGAATGCCGAACGCCATCTCAAGTCACCGCGGCAGATGGCGGCTCTGTTTCGCGATCAGCCGCGCGCCGTCGCCATGTCACGCGAGATCGCCGAGCGCTGTGCGTTCACCCTGGAGAACCTCGGCTACCGTTTCCCCGATTACCCGGTGCCGGGGGGCGGTAGCCAGATCGAGTACCTGCGCGAGCTGACCTACGCCGGCGCGCGCGCTCGCTACGGGCGGATCACGGCGCGGGTTCGCAATCAGCTGGAGCACGAGCTGGCGCTGATCGGCGAGCTCGAGCTGGCGGGGTATTTCCTGATCGTCTGGGACATCGTGCGCTTTTGTCGCGAGCAGGGAATTCTCGCTCAGGGGCGCGGCTCGGCCGCCAATTCGGCGGTTTGCTACTCGCTGGGGATCACCGCGGTCGACGCCGTCCACATGGAGTTGCTGTTCGAGCGCTTCCTGTCGCGCGAGCGCGGCGAGTGGCCGGACATCGACATCGACCTGCCGAGCGGCGACCGGCGCGAGCAGGTGATCCAGTACGTCTACCAGCGCTACGGCGCGCGCGGCGCGGCGATGACCGCCAACGTCATCACCTACCGCACGCGCAGCGCGGTGCGCGAGGTCGGCAAGGCGCTGGGCTTTCACGAGGAACAGGTCGGCCGGCTTTCGAAGTTGCTCAATCGTTTCGAATTCCGCGACGACAAGGACGAGCTGGCCGAGCAGCTGCGCGCCGGCGGGGTCGATGCCGAGGCGCCGCGGGTGCGCCGGCTGGTCGACCTGGTGGCGCGCGTCCAGGGCTTGCCGCGCCACCTCGGGCAGCATTCGGGCGGGATGGTGATCGCCGCCGGGCGGCTCGACGAGGTGGTGCCGCTCGAGCCGGCGGCGATGCAGGGGCGGGTGGTGGTGCAGTGGGACAAGGACGACTGCGCCGATCTCGGCATCATCAAGGTAGACCTGCTCGGGCTCGGCATGATGGCGGTATTGGAGGATGCGATCCCCCTGATCCGCGAGCACGAGGGGGTCGAGGTCGACCTGGCCAAGCTGCCGCAGGGGGACGCCGTGGTCTACGAGATGTTGCAGCGCGCCGACACGGTCGGCGTCTTTCAGATCGAGAGCCGGGCGCAGATGGCGACTTTGCCGCGGATGAAGCCGCGTTGCTTTTACGATCTGGTGGTCGAGGTGGCGATCATTCGCCCGGGACCGATCGTCGGGCAGATGGTCCACCCGTATTTGAATCGCCGCGCCGGCGTCGAGCCGGTGGTCTACGACCACCCCTCGCTCGAGCCGATCCTGAAGCGAACCCTGGGGGTGCCGCTGTTCCAGGAGCAGTTGCTGCGGATGGCGATGGTGGTGGCCGGCTTTACTGCCGGTGAAGCCGAAGAGCTGCGCCGGGCGATGGGATTCAAGCGATCGAGCCAGCGCATGCGCGAGATCGAGGTGCACCTGCGCGCCGGCATGGAGAAGAACGGCATCGTCGGCGAGACCGCGGACCGCATCGTTCGCAGCGTGACTTCGTTTGCACTCTACGGTTTTCCCGAAAGCCATGCCGCCAGCTTCGCCTTGATCGCCTATGCGTCGGCCTACTTGCGGGCGCACCACATGGCGGCGTTTCTCTGCGCCATGCTCAACAACTGGCCGATGGGCTTCTACCACCCGGCGACCTTGGTGAAAGACGCGCAGCGCCACGGCCTGCACGCACGCCCGATCGACGTGACGAGATCGGATTGGAAGTGCACGATCGAGAAAGAACAGGGGCTAGGGGCTAGGGATTGGGGGCTAGGGAAAAGAGTCCCCTCCCTAGCCCCTAGCCCCCAGCCCCTAGCCCCTGATTTGGTGGTTCGTCTGGGGCTGCGTTACGTATCGGGGCTGCGCAGCGAGGCGGGTGAGCGCATCGAGCAGGCGCGCCGGGAGCGGCCTTTCGCTTCGATCGACGACGTTGCCGTGCGCGCCGACCTGCGCGACGACGAGCTACAGGCCCTGGCGCACGTCGGCGCCTTCGCACCCTTCGGAGTCACCCGCCGCGAAGCCCTGTGGCAGGCGTCGTCGGTACCCAAGCGCGGTACGCTGTGGGCGAATTCCAAATTCCAGATTCCAGATTCCAAAGCGGCGCAGCCACCACCCCCAGCTCCCGGCTCCCAGCTCCCAGATCCCAGAGGGCGGCAAAGCCGCCCTCCAAGTCCCCTCCCCGAGATGTCGCAAATGGAGCGCAGCCTCGCCGATTATCGCACCAGCGGCATGACCGTCGGCCCGCACTTGATGCGTTATCTACGGCCTCAGCTGCAACGCGAAGGAGTGGCTTGCGCGCGCGACCTGGCGAAAATGCAGAACGGCGCCTGGGCCAAGGTCGCCGGCCTGGTGATCGTGCGCCAGCGGCCGGGGACGGCCAAGGGGTTTTGTTTCTTGACCCTGGAAGACGAAACCGGAATCGGCAACGCGGTGGTCGTGCCGGATCAGTTTCAGCGCCACCGCGCTTTGCTGCATCAGTCGTCTCTGCTGCAGGTCGAAGGACCGCTGCAGGTCGTCGACGGCGTCATCCACGTGCGCGCCCGTCGATTCCGCGAGCTGCGACTCCCCGAGCGTTGGCTGCGTCAGCGCGGTCGCGGCTACCGCATGCGGGTCATCCCCGAAGACGAATCGCGCGGTCTGCCGAAGTCGCACGATTTCCGTTGACCCGGCTCGGCCACCGCCGAGAACCTTCTTGTCAATTTGGAAATCCGGACTGCGCGCGTGTATTCTACGACTCTATGCTCGCCGATCGCAGAATCCGCCTCGCCGCCATGGCGGCCTCCCTTTGCCTCGCACCGCTCTCGTCACCAGCCGCAACCATCAGCCTGACCAACAAGGTCGAGGTGGGGCGCTCCTTCGACGAAGCGCGCATGTGCGTCAGCCTCAAGGTCAACAGTACCGAGGATATCGCCGGCACCGAGAATGAGCTGGTGTGGGACGGCGAGGGGTGCGCGTCGCTGATCGACGGCTCTTGCGAGGCCAGCTCGAGCCACGGCAAGCAGCTGCACGGCGCTCTGTCGCGCCAGCGCGACTTTGCCTACAAGGCCTTGATCCTCAGTCTCGGCGACACCGACCCGTTGTCGTCCGGCGACCTCTACTGCTGCGACTTCGTCGTGCATCTGCAGAGTCCCGGCTCGTGCTGCGAAGTGCGCCTGGTTCGCGCCGCGGCCAGCGACCCCGACGGCAACCCGGTGAGCTTGCGGTCGGGTGCTCCGGGTCGTCTGTGCCTGCGCGACGACGGGTCCGGCGGTGGTGGTGGCGGTGGCATCGGCACCGGCTTCGACGATGGCGGCAGCATCGGCGGCGGAGGCTTCGACAACGGCGGCAACATCGGCGGCGGCTTCGACCAGCCGTCCGCTCCGGTCGGAGCTGGCGGCACCAACACTGGCGGCGGCACGGGTGGCGGCTCCACTGGTGGCTCCGGCGGCGGCGCAGCGTCGGCCGGTGGATCGGGCGGTGGCAGTGCCCCTGCCGGTGGATCGACCGGTGGTAGCGCGCCTGCCGGCGGCTCGAGCGGCGGCAGCGCCCCCGCCGGCGGCTCGAGTGGCGGCGGCTCGCCCGCCGGCGCCTCGGGGTTGGTCGGTCGCGGCGGGTCGCAACCGTCGCAAGGGGCCGATCTCGAGGACGCGGAGGCGGACAACCTGCGTGCCCTGGGCTACGCCGAGGCCGGGGACCCCGGCGCGGCAGGCGCACCGGTGCCGGCCGCGGCGAACGATGCCGCGGCGCAAGGCAGCGCCGATGTCCAGCAGCCAGCAGCAGCCGCCGGAGGGCAGGTTCCGCCCGCCGCCAAACGTCCCGGCAAGCCGGCGGCGGCTGGTAAGAAACCGGCACCCGGCAAGCCCGCTGGCAAAGCCGCGGCACCGGCCCCGGCAACGAATGCGGCGCAGGGCGCGGCGACCGAAGAGGCCGCCGCGGAAGCCGATGGCGACGAGGCGGCCGGCGCCGAGGCAGAGGCCGAGTCGGCTGCCGAGGTGACGCCGGCGGCGCATCAGGAAGCGGCGGAAAAGCCCAGCCCGCGCGATGTCCGCCCGGTGGCCGCAGCCCGAGCTGGAGCACGCGACCGGCGCCTGCCGCTCGACGACGACGGCTGCGCCGTGGCTGCTGCCGGCGGTGACTGGCGCGGACTGGCCCTGGCGGTGCCGGCTCTGGTGCTGCCGGCGTTGCGCCGGCGCCGCTCGCGGCATCGCCCGCATCGTTGAAAAGTTCCAGCTGGGCTGTCAGATTCGGCGTTTACCCCCATCCGTTCCCGCTCTACTCGATCCCTCCAAGGAGAATTCTTCATGCGCGATTCTTCGCCTGTCTCTCGTCGTTGGACCGCGGTTACGACCGCGATTGTGCTGTTGTTGGCGACCCCCAGTCTGGCGGCGATCACGCTCAAGCTCGAGCGTCGCGACTCGCAACCGGGGCGTGCCAACGTCTGTGTGGTCATGGAGTCGGGGAGCACCGAGGTCGCCGGAACCCAGAACGACATCTTGTTCGACTCGTCCTGCGCCAGCCTCACCAAGGCCGACTGCGTCGCCTCCGAGCACCACGGCAAGCCGTTGCACGGCAGCGTGCCGGCAGACGATCCGTCGTCGTTTCGCTCGCTGGTGTTTGCGCTCGACAACGTCGATCCGATGTCGGACGGCGACGTCTACTGCTGCAATTTCCAGATGACCGGAGACGACCGCTGCTGCCTGGCGCGCATGGATCGCCTGGGCGCGAGCGATCCGAAAGGGGTTGCCCTCGACGTCGAAGTGGATCCCGGCGAGATCTGTCTGACCGGCGCCCCGGTGAATCCTGAGGAAGCGGGGGCGCAGGCGACCGGGCCGTCGAGCGCACCGGCGGCGCCCAACTGGGTGTGGGTCGCGGTCCTCGCCGCGCTCGTCGTCGGCGTTCTCTTCTTGGCTCTGCGCCGGTCGAGCTGAGCCGGTCGCGGCGGCCAGGCGCGGACCGTCGCTCAGGCGACGAAGCCGCGCGGGCCGGCGGCCACGGTAATCGGCTCGGCGTAGACGACGCTGTGGTCCGGCTTGATCTCGATTCGCTGCATCGCAATCGAATGGCGGTGCAGCGGCGAATAGAGAAGGGTCGCCAGGTGCGCGCTCGCGTCGGCGCCGCGCACTACTGCCGGCTCATAGCTCTCGACCTCGCGCAACACCTGCCAGTCGGGACCGGAGACGACCTCGGCGAAGTGCGCGTGGTCGACGATGACCTGGGTGTGAACCCAAGCACCGCTCGCCCAGATCTCCTGGATCGCCAACCAGTACTGGAACGCTCCGAGCGCGGAGGGCGTGTAGGAGAAATGCTGGTAGAGGAGCTCGGCGTCGCGGCTGTGGCGCATCCGCTCGGAGGCGAGGCCGCCGTCGGGCGGCGGGTGCCAGATCAGGGCGGCGCGCACCGCGCTGACATCGGTGGTGGTGCGGGCGACGAAGGGCCGAACCCGTAGCTCGGCCTCGCTGCGCTCGAAGAATCGGTAGCGCACCGCGTAGCCGTCTTCGAGGGCGGCGCAGGGCAGGCGCTCGAGCACCGCGGCGGCATTGGCTTCGAGGATCGACTCCCAGTAGTCCGGATCGTCGCCGCCCTGGCGCGAATCGGGGACGTCTTGGGTGACCGTCTGGTGCGCGGTTGCGATCGCCGCCAGCGACTCGCGGACATCGGTCGGCTGCAGGGCCTCGACTTCCATCGGGCTCAGCCGACCAGGGCGGGGCGACTGGTGTCGCCGGGCTGGGTGGTGTGGGGCGGTGCCGCGGTCAACGGCGCTGCCTGCGGTTGGCCATCTCGACCCGCGCCGCGCTCAGCGAGATGACGTTCTCGGGCAGCTCGTGCTGCTCGATATGGCGCTCGTCGGGAGCGGCGCTACGCGCCGACACCAGGCGATCCTGGTTGCGCAGCAGCAGCGCCGCTTCCTTGGTGGTGATCGAGCGACCGAAGGGGCGCGGCTGGTCGGCGCCGTCGCGGTTCGCCCAGGCGGCGA
>JAUIGL010000047.1 GCA_030430165.1 bacterium
TCGACCAGCGCCGGAGTCTCCTGCGGAGCGACACCGCTCTTGCTCGCCTCGCCGCCGAGGTTCACCTCGACCATGACGCCGAGCGTCTTGCCTTCCTTCTCGGCGTGGCGCGACAGCGTTTCGGCCAATGCCAGGCGATCGACTGTCTGCACCACGTCGAACCCCGCCACTGCGCGCGCCGCCTTGTTGCGCTGGAGATGGCCGATCAGATGCCAGGTGGCCCGCCCGGCGACCTCGGCGCCGAGCGCCTCGATCACCGCCAGTCCCTCCTGGACGTAGTTCTCGCCGATGTCGGTCAGTCCGGCTTCGATCGCCTGGCGCACCTCGTCGGCGCTCTTGGTCTTGGCGGCGCCAATCAGCCGGATCGACGCCGGATCGCGACCGGCGCGGCGCGCGGCGCCGGCGATCCGCTCGCGCACCGACGCCAGCTTGTCGGCGACCGACACCGTCACCCCAACCGCGGCGGGTAGAGGTCCGCCTTTTCCAACATCGCCCGCACCGCGTCGACCGGCAGCCCGACCACGTTCTCGTAGGATCCCTGCAAGCGCGCGACGAAGTCCGCCGCCCCGCCTTGGATGCCGTACGCCCCGGCCTTGTCGAGCGGCTCGCCGGTGCCGACGTAGGCGTCGATCTCGGCGGCCTTCAACCGGCGGAATCGCACCAAGCTGCGCTCGCAGCGTTCGTCGCAAAGGGCGCCTCCCGGGCCGACCAGCGCGACCGCGGTGAGCACCGAGTGTTCGCGCCCCGACAGGCGGGCCAGCATCGCGCGCGCCTCCGCCGCGTCGCCCGGCTTGCCGAGAATGTCCTCATCGAGAACCACCACGGTGTCGGCGCCGAGCACGTAGCAATTGGGGATTTGCCCCGACACCGCCGCCGCTTTCTCGCGCGCCAGCCGACTGGCGTAGTCGCTCGCCGACTCTCCCGCCGCCGCTTCTTCGGGGATGGCGCTGGCGCGAACTTCGAAGGCAACACCGAGCTCGGCGAGCAACCGCGCCCTGCGAGGCGACGCAGAGCCGAGCACCAGATTCGTCATGCGAGTTGACAACCGGTTGCAGGATGCGAAGTCAACCGGGCACGCTTTGTAACTTGCCATTGGAACAAGTGCTCAGGACAGGTAATCGTCGATCCATGGGGGTTCGAGTGACGCCGTTCTTGCTGTTGGGCGCGTTCGCCTGCGGCGGCACGGCCGCCGAAGTCCGCCAACCGGCGCCCGAGCCCGCACCGCTGGCGGTCGTCGCGCCGACTCCGATCGCCGTGCCGACCAGCGCCGAAGCGAAAGCGCGCAGCTTCGCAGCCGCGGTACGGCTCGCCGACGACGGCGACTGCAGCGAGGCGATCCCGCTGCTACGGATGCTGCTCGCTGCCTATCCCCAGATCGAGGATTACCACCTGCACTACCTGGCGGCGTGCGCCGACGCGGTCGGCGACAGCACCACCGCCTTGGCCAGCCGCAGGCGTCTGGTCGAAGTCCACGATCGCAGCCTGCACGCCGCCGCTGCGGCGCTGGCGCTCGGAATCGACGCCCGTCGCCGCGGCGACACGGCGGCCGCCTGGCCGCTGTTGCGCCGCGCCACCAGCACACACGACGTCGCGGTATCGCGCGCCGCCCGCTACGAGCTCGCCGAGATCGATCTCGAAAGCGGCAATGTCCGCCGCGCCTACGAAACCTACACCGCGCTGCGCGAGGACGCGGTCGGCAGCGAAGTCGGCAAGCAATCGAAGCAACGCATCTACCAGCTGCGCCAACGCTACCCGGAGCTGGAGCCGCGCGGGGCGCAACGCCGCGCCGAGATCGAGGCGCTGATTCGCGAAGCCGACTACCCGGAAGCTCTGCGCCAGGTGAACCTCCTGCTGGCGACCTCCGAGCGCCGCCAACAACCCGAGTTGCTCAACCTGCGCGCTCGGGTCGAACGCGACAGCGGCGCCATCGAGGCCCACCTGCAGACCTACCGCGAAATCTATCAGGGCTACCCGACCACCGACGCCGCGCCGGAAGCGCTCTACCAGGAGGCGCGCTGGCACTGGAACAAGGACAGCGACGCCGTTGCCAACACCCTGTTCCGCAAGCTCGAATCGACCTACCCGGGCAGCCGGCGGGTGGCGATGGCGCGCTACGCGCAGGCGAGGATCGCGCAGGACTCGGGCGAGCTGTCCTCGGCGACCACCCGCTTCCGCCGCGTCATCGAGCTCTACCCGCGCAGCGAGCTCGCCTCCGCCTCGCGCCTGCAGATCGCCTGGATCCAATACCGCGAAGGCAGATGGCAAGAAGCGGCCGCCTCTTTCGCGGCGCTCACCCGCGGCCGCGTGGTGCGGCGAAGCGCCGACACCATCTACTGGCGCGCTCGCTCGTACCAGCGCGGCGGCGATCCGCGCTACCGCCGCCTCTACGAATCGATCGTCGAACGCGCCCCCGAAACCTATTATTCAGCGCTGGCGGCCGAGCGACTCGGTGAACGAACCGTCTTTGACGCCGCAAGCGTGCGCGCGGTCGAGATGCCGTTTCCGATGCTGCCGCCGACTCTCGCCGGCGACTACCACCTGAGTCGCGCCCGCGAGCTGCATCGCGCCGATCTGCGGCGGTGGGCGCGGCGCGAGGTCAAGGCGTTCAAGCGCGACCGCGGCTCGCTCGACCGAGCCCTCATGATCGATCTCTATCGCTCGGTCGACGCGCATCGCGACGCCATCCGCCTCGCCGGCGGCAATCAGGATCGCTACGCCGAGATCCTCTACCCGCTGGCGTTCTGGGACACGGTCCAGAGCAACGCGCAACGCTATCGCATCGATCCCCTGCTCGCCCTTTCGCTGATGCGCCAGGAGAGCATGTTCGACCCGGAGGCGCGCTCGCCGGCGAATGCGCGCGGGCTGATGCAGTTGTTGCCGAGCACCGCCGCGCAAGTCGCCGCCGACATCGGGCGCGACGGGAAGATCGACCTCTACGACCCGCAGACCAACATCGAGCTCGGCATCGCCCACCTGCGCGAGCTCGCCGACCGCTACGGCGACGACCCGCAGCGCATCCTCGCCGCCTACAACGCCGGCGCCGCCGCGGTCGCCAAGTGGGATGCGCGCTCGGGCGACCGCCCGGCCGACGAGTGGGTCGAGGCGATCAGCTACAGCGAGACCCGCGACTACGTCAAGAAGGTTCTCACCAACCGGCAGAAGTACGCGCGCCTGTACGGGATGCGACGGCGTTGAGCTCGCGCCCGCGGCGCTCGCAGGCATGGGCGAGGCATAGGCACAGGCAAGGGGTGGTGGTCGCTGGCGCGACCTCAGTCTGACGTACGGCGCCGCGACATCAGTGCAACCAACGCCAGCCCGACCAGCGCCAAGGCGGCCGGGGCGTTGTCTGCCGGGGCGGTGACCTGGCAGGAGCCGCTTGCCGGCTGATTGGCGAGAGCAACTTCGCGGCGCGATTCTGTGCGCTCTTCCACGGTCGGTGTGGCCGTGACGGTCGCGGCCAGAGTGGCGGTCGCGCTGGGGCGAACCGTGCCGCGGACGCGCAACAGTCCGGCGCGGACATCGACCGGGAGCTCATTCCCTTTCGAATCCGAACCTCCGGGCTGCTCCAGGCGGCGATCATCCGCCGCGGCGAGCGGACGGTCGTATCCGTAACAATCAGGCAGCCACGACTCACGGGTCGGGTCCTGCAAATCGATCACCACACCGTCGGCCGACGCCGCCCAGCGTGCGGACGACGAGCAAGCCCAAACTTGGCCGCGGCGGTGATTGCGGCCGACCACCCGATGCTGCCTCGTATCGACGATGTTGAGGTCGCCCTGGTCCTCGATCAGCGCGATCGGATGATCCTCGCAGAAAGACGCCGGCCCGGGCTCTTCGATCTCGATTCGACCGATCACCTCCTCGCGCTCGGAATCGTAGACCAACACACCGTCCGCCGCCGACAGGTAGGCGAAGCTGCCGTCCGGCGACCAGCGAACCGACGACGCCCGCAGGCCGCGCCCCTCGATCAACGGGAGGACGTCCGCCGATGCGAGATCGAGCGCGACGATGCGGTCCCCCGCGTCGTCGATGCCGACGACGACGGCTGCGGACGTCTGTACGGCAATCGAGACCAGTGCGATTGCCGCAGTTGCCAGCGCCGAGCGCGTCGCCTTCGTCATGAGAAGTGCGCATGCAATCTTCATTCCTCACACGGCGGCAGCTCCGAGAAAATCCGATTCTCGCGCCGGCAGCGGCGGCGTCTGGCAATCGTGCAAGAAATGGGTTGCGACGCAGCCAGTCGCCTAGAGGCCTGGCCGATTCGGCTTGACCGGGCGGCATCGGTTCGGCGATAAGTCGCGACGAGCTTCGGATGCCGCTATCCCGCACATCGCTGCGCTCGACCTCGCCCGGGACACAGGGGGCGCCTCTCGCGATCGCGATCGTCTCAGCCCTGCTGCTCGCCTGCCTCGCGACCACCGCCGGGGCCCGCATGGGCACACTCGACCAGACGCGGGCGGCGACTTTGTTGGTGCCCTACTTCGAAGTCGACCCGGACCCGGACGAACCGACGATCACCACCGAGCTGGTCGTCAGCAACACCGAATTCGGCATCATCTGCCTCGCCCACTTCACTCTCTACACCGACCTCGGAATCCCGACGATCAACTTCAACGCGCTGATCGACCCCGGCGGCACCATCGAGATCGACCTGCACGACCTATTCACCTCCGGCGAGCTGGCGTTCGAAGCGTTCGGCACTGCCTGCGACGCCCTGTCGGAAGAGATGCCAACGACGCCCGCCGACCTGCGCGCGGCTCACAGCGGACAGTCGTCTCCCGGTTTGTTCGGCGGAGAATGCGGCGCCACGCGGCGCGGCGACGGCATCGCACGCGGCTTCATCACCATCGACTCGGTCGACGACTGCACCGACCAGACGCCGCGCGACGCGATGTACTTCACCACGATCGCGAGCGAGGCCAACGTCATGACCGGGCACTACGTGATCCGCGAGGGCAAGCCGCTGCGCGCGACGATGATTCCGATGGTGCACATCGAGGCCGACAGCGCGCAGATCGGACTCGAGAGCTTTTACTACCGCTTCGGCCCGGTGCCTTCGACGGCTGACGGACGCGAGCCCCTGCCGGCCGCTTGGAGCGCGACCTACTACACCGACGCCACCGACGTCATCTGCTGGCGCGATTCGCTGTTCAGTCAAACCGTCGAATGTCCCCTGTTCGCAGTCGGCGCTGGGCGCGAGACGTTCGTCTACGACCACGCAGGAGTAGAAACCGAGATTCCCGTCTTCGCCGGGCCGTGCGCCGTCGCTTCGAGCAAGGTCCGCGCCGGCACGCCGCCGTTCACCACGGCCAAGACCGGAAACTTCGTGGTCGACGTCGACACCTCGGGCGCCATCCTTTCCGGCACGACCCAACCAAGGGACCAAGCGGTCGTTTCCGTCGTCCATTCACTCCATCCGGGCGGACTGAGTATCCACGTTCCGGGTACCGCCGCGCGCGACCAGGCCCCAGTGCCGGTCGCGGAGACAGCGCAATGAGACGGGCGGTCGCGGCGACATTGCTCGCCGGGCTGCTCGCAGCCAACGGCGCGGTGGCCGAGTTCGGTCGCACCGACCCCGAGCCGGCGGCAACGCTGCTGCTGCCCTACTTCGAGGTCGACCTGAGCGACCCCAACGGCGAGAACACCGTGCTCACCGTGGTCAACAGCAGTTCGATCCCGACAATCGCCCACGTCGTCCTGTGGACCGATTGGGCCATCCCAACCCTCGGCTTCGAGGTCTTCCTCGAGGCCAACGGCTCGGCCGACATCAACCTCTTCGACGTCTTCAACAGCGGCCAGTTGCCGAACAGCGCCCCCCTGGTGCTGGTAGCGCAGACCTCGGGCTTCGTCATCGTGCCTCCGTGCAGTCCGGCACAGCTGGCGCCGGACACATTGGTCGAGATCGGTCGCGCGCATCGCGGCCTATCGAGCAGCTTGTTCTCGAACCGATGCGGCGGCCACGAGTTCGGCGACCGCTCGGCGCGCGGCTTCATCACCATCGACAACGTCGACAGTTGCACCACCCTGCTTCCGACTTCGCCCGGCTACTTCGGCGAGTCGGCAGTCGCCCTCGGCGGCAACGTCCTGTGGGGAACCTTCGCGCAGATCCATCGCGCCGACGGAACCAGTGCCGGAAGTGCGCTGGTCCCGATCGAAGCGGCGCCGTTCGCAGTAGGATCGTCGTTCTACGACTCGTTCGCCGACAGCAGCGGTCAAGACCAGCGCGAGCCGCTCTCCGAGCGCTGGCGCTCGGCCTACTACAACGACGAGTCGCGCCAGACCGACGCTATCCTCTGGCGCGATCCCGGCGAGTCCACCAACCCGCAGCCGTGCGGCACCGCACCCGACTGGTACCCTCTCACCGATGGCACCTTCCGGGTGTTTGGCAGCGACGGCAACTCGTTCGACGCCTCGGCATTCATCCCGTTTCCGCTGGCGACCAACCGAGTGCGCATCGACGACGCGGCGCTACCCACTCCGTTCGCGCTGGGGAGAATCTCGATCAACCTCGACCCGATCGTGGTCGCCACGCAGAGTGGCATCATCGTGCCGCCCGGCTCGCAAGGTTACCTGTGGACCTTGCACCAGCTCGGCCCCGGCCAGGCCGGCGCCACGGCCGGCGCCGAGGGCCCAGACCCGATCCTGAGTCTGCGATGACGCACCGGCGATCAAACTCTCGACGCTCCTTGTTGCCGGCCCTGGCCGCAGTGACACTCGCGCTCAGCTTGGGTACTGCGGCTTGGAGCGGCACCAACCCGAGCTTTCCGCTGTCCTTCTCCTGCGAGGATTTCGGCGGCAATTGCACGCGCTCGATTCCCGAGCTCGGCGCCTTCCCGGGCGGGCCAATCAACATCGCGCTCGAGGTTCCCAACGACGCTTGCTTCAACGCGACGTCGCGAGTCGGCGTCGAGATCGAAATCGATCACCAGTGGGTCGGCGACCTTCGCGTCGGCTTGAGGCACGAGTCCTCCGGCACATCCGCCGTCGTCATCGATCGCAGCGGCGCGCCCGAGCTCGGCCAGTACGGTTGCCCGGGAATCGGAGTCGACGTCCGAATCGACGACTCGGGGACGACCGGCGACTCCGTCCACGAAACCTGCGAGCTGACCATTCCCTCGATCGTCGGCACGAAAACCTCGGCGGCCTTCTTCACCCGACTCGTGCTCGAGCCAGAGATTCCGCCGGTGTTCGGCGAGTGTGCATTCGAACGCTTCGATGGCGAGGTGATCGACACCGGGGGGTCGACCCTGGTGGGCGGCGCTTGTCCGTCGCTGGCAAACGACGGCATTCAGTGTGACTTCCGGGGCCGCTTCAACGACCAGTGCGGCGCCGAGATGACGGTGCGACTGACTACCGGCGGCAACGAGGTCACCTTGCAGATTCTCGAACAGGCACCGGCGCATTTCGTCGGCACTGCCAACGCGCGCGACTCGGCGACGCTACGGCTGTTCGAGGAGATCGTCACGCGCGAGGACAGCGGGAGCGTGCAGCTCTCGGGCCCCGGACTCGAGGTGTTCGGGGGAGTTGCCTGCGGCGGCCAGTGGACGCTCTCGGTCGAGGACCTCGCCGCACCACACTCGGGGCGTGTGCTCGGCTGGACCCTGCTTCTCGCAGGCGACCCGACCGTACCGCCGACCAACACCGCCACGACAACGCCCACGCCCACGGCCTCCAACACCACCCCGCCGACCCCGACCAACACCGGCCAGCCAACCGCCACCGACACCAGCGAACCGGCAGCAACACCAACGGCGACTGCGCCAACCTTTACACCCACTGCAGCCGACAGCACCGAGACGCCGGACGCGGCGACCTCGACCCCAACCGAGCCGACCGCCGGAGCGACCGACACCCCGTCCGGGGCGACGCCGACCCCGGGCATCCCCTGCATCGGCGACTGCGACGGCAGCGGCGACGTTTCGATCGCCGAGCTGATCCGCGGCGTGAACATCGCGCTCGGCGAAGCCGATCTCTCGCTGTGCGAGGCCTTCGACCGCGATGGCAACGGCAGCGTCGAAATCAGCGAGCTGATCGCCGCCGTCAACAACGCGCTCAGCGGCTGCCCCTGAGCCCACGCCCCTCGGGCTGGGTGGCGCAGGGTGAACGCAAGTTCGCACTGGCCGCGAACAAACAAGCCGTGTTAGTTCTGATGGGGCGGAACGCGACCGGGCCCGCCGGGCCGCGGTCGATGGCATCGTATCTGCATCGTCCGAAGGCGGGGCCTCTGCCGGGGCCAGGACTGGAGGAACAACGATGAACTACAAAACGAAAAGCCTGACCATCGCGCTGGCGCTCCTGCTCGGCGGCGTCCTCGGCTCATCGGTCGCCGAAGCGCGTCACGCCGACCGGCTGAGCTGCCAACCGATCGCGACCTGCAGCGACGCAACCGGCATCGACGCCGAGCGCTGCCCGCCGGCGCACGCGTGTGTCTGCGTGCCGAGCTGCCCGGAGTGCGACGACTGCGCCACCGAGGTGTGCGTGCCGGTCGAGCTCGCCTGCCACAGCGCCTGCGAGTGCCCCGACGGCATGGGTTGTATCGACGGCTACTGCAAAGAGACCAACGCCGCGATCCACTGCTGCGACGACGAGAACTGTCCGGCCGGCGAACGCTGCCAGACCGCCGACGGGCGCTTCGACATCTGCGAGCGCGAGTGCCGCACCGCATGCGACTGCGACTCCGGCCAGGGTTGCTTCGACGGCCAATGCATCGACACCGACGTGCCGATCTACTGCTGCGAAAGCGACGTCTGCCCGACCGGACAACGCTGCCAGTCGCGCAACGGAACCTTCGGACAGTGCCGCGCCGAGCCCGAGTGCCGCACCGCATGCGACTGCGAGCCGGGACTGGGCTGCTTCAACGGCCAGTGCCTCGCCGGCTTCGCACCGGTCTATTGCTGCGAGGGCGACGTGTGCCCGACCGGCAACCAGTGCCAGCACCGCGACGGGCGCATGGATCGCTGTGAGCGTTCCTGCACCGAGCACGCATGGCTGTGCGACGAAAACGCCGGGCTCGAGTGCGGCGAAGGCCGCGTTTGCTCCTGCACCGCGAGCTGCCCGAACTGCGAAGACTGCGGCCCCAACGCCTGCGTCCCGCCGAACAGTCCGACTCCGTATCGCTGCGACGCCGACGGCGGTTGCGCGCGCGACGGCGACAAGTGCATCTGCCTGTCGAGCTGCCCGGAGTGCGACGACTGCGCGCTCAACGTCTGCGTCCCCGCCTGTGACGACCCCATGTGCGAAAAACGGCTGCGGATGTCGGAACGGCGCATCAACCGCGTCATCGAGAAGACCCGCCCCTGCCGCGCCGATCAGGAGTGCGTGCGGGTCGAGACCAGCACCGACTGCCAGGGAGACTGCGGCGCCTACGTGAATGCGAAGTACGCGCGCCGCGTGCAGAGCTTCATCGACCACGTCGACGAGCGCTACTGCAGTACCTACCAGGAAGACGGTTGTCCGTACGCGACGCCCGACTGTCAGCTGACCGTCGGCGCCTGCGTGCGCGGGCTGTGCACCGGGGTCCCCCCGACCGAGCCCAACCCGCTTCCCTTCGAACCGGCGCAACCGCTCCGCTGACGACGATCGCTCGCCGGGGCCCCGCCATTGCGCGGGCCCCGGCGACCAGCTCAGTCGCCGCCGAGCAGACCCTCGAGGCCCTTCTGGATCAGCTTGCCCGCCGCCTCGGCCGCGTCGTTCTGCGAGCTGGCGCCGTCCTTTCCAGGGGTATCTGAGGGCTTCTTCTTGCTCCCGCCGAGCAGCTTGTCGAGCCCTTTGCCGACCCCTTCGCTCACCAGCGCAGCCGACAACCGCGAAGCGATCCAGGTGGTGTCGGGCTTCGGTTTGACGTCGGGCAAGCGGCCGCCGATCTTGATCGGAATCCGCAGGCGCCCGCCGTCCTGCAGGTACTTGGTTTCCTTGACGCTGCGTTGCAGGTCGGCGGTGAGTTGCTCCGAGGCGACGAAGCTGGCGCCGATGTCGACGACGCCGTCGAAGGCGGTATAGCCCTTGCCGTCGATCCGGTAGTCGCGCGCCGCGATCACCATCTCCTCGAGGTTGGCGCGGCCGCCACCGACGTCGAGCTGCGCCTGGATGCTCTCGAAGACCGTGTCCGTCGTGTCGAAGATCAAGGGATACTTCTTGCGCAGGTCGCCGCCGACCAACTGGCTCAAGCCGGCCACGCCGGTTACCGAGCTGAGAACCCCTTCGGCGAGATTGAAGTCGCGCAGCACGCCGTCTTCGACCGCCACCTTGCCGTCGCCCGTCATCGACTGGGTGATCGCCTCGCGCTCCTTTCCCGCCCCGCGCAAGCTGAGGTCGCCGTTGAGGCGTCCCGTCATGTTCAAAGTCGAGGTGAGATCGAGATAGGCGACGATGCGGGCGACGTCGAGGTTCTTGAGCCGACCGCGGAACGAGAACTGCGGGTCGTCGACGTCGAAGGTCGCCGCACCGCTGACGGCGCCGTCGAAAGCGCGGACCGAGAGTTGGCGCAGGCTCGCTTCGCCGTCGTTGAAGCCGACCTCGGCGTCGAAGCTGGCGTAGTCGACGTCGCGAACCGAACCGGCATCCGATCGCAGCGTCGCGCGAAAGCTCGGCTTGCCGGCGGCCGACTGCAGCGAGCCGCGCAGCTTGACCGATTCCATGCGCTCTTCCTTCGCGATTCCGTCACCACCGAAGCCGAGCGCGGCCAGGCCCAGCTTTTCGGCGGAGACCTCGAAGCGCGCCGCCAGATTGGCGAGGCTGCTCACCGTCGCCGACAAGGTCACCGGCTCGCCGGCGACCAGGAAGCTGGTCGCCGGCACCTCGATGCGGTCGCCGTCGAGGGCGACGTCGGTGGTCAGGCCGGAGATCTCGATCCCGCCACCGGGCTGCACCAGGCGAACCTCGCGAAGACCGAGCTTGCCGCGCAGATTCGGCAGTCCCTTACCGGCCGCACCAGTCGCGCGCAGGTCGACCGACAGCGCGCCGCCGACGTCGACGCCCTCGGCCATCGGAAACATTTCGCCCCATCCCGCCAGCGGCACCTGGTCGCCTTGGATCGAAAAATCAAAGGGCTTGGCCCCGGCGGTGCCGATCTTCCCGCTTCCCTTCAAGGAAGCTTTGGCGATACCGATCTCGAGATCCGAGAGCTCGAGGTTGTCTGCCGAGCGCGCCACCGCCGCCGACACCGACAACCGGTCGCCCGCCTGCTTGCGAAACATCTCGCCGAAGCGCAACGCCGCGTCGGTGACGTCGAGGCCGACGCGCACCTCCGGTGTCGCCACCCGACCACCGACCTCGGCGCGGATTGAAATCGGATCGGGCGAGGAGAGCTCGGGCGGAATCGCGTCGCCGACGAGGGCGAGCTTCTTCGCCTCGTCGATGACCACCGGACCGATCTCGACCGAAACCTCGAGCGGTGCCTTGGGCACATCACCCGGACTCACCAGCGGGCCGACGCTGCCCTCGACCCGGAAGTTCTGCGACGTGGCGCCCAACAGCGCGGCGGCGAGGTCGATGCCCACCGGCTCCTCGAAGCCGACGTTGGAAGCCGAAAAATCGAGCTGCTCGATCACCAACTCGGCCGGCGGCGACGAAGTGCGATCGACGAAGTCGACGCGGCCGTCGCGAATGTCGAGCACCGAGATGACCAACGGCAGCGTTTCCGCCGTCTTGCCTGCACCGTCGCTCCCTGGCACGGGCTCGGTCCCGGCCTGCTTGCCGCGTGCGCCGGCGAGGGTCTCGAAGTTGAAACCTTCGGCGCGGCGGACGACGCGCAGCTGCGGCTCGACCAGCACGATGCGCTCGATTTCGTAGTTGCCGCGCAGCGCCGGAAGAATCTTGATGACGACGTTGGCCTCGCCGACGCGAACGAAGTCGCCGTCGGAATAGGCCGGATCGTCGGCAATCGAGAAGTCTTCGAGGCCAGCGCCGAGACCGCCGCGGAACGACACCCCGATATCGCCGAAGCGAACTTCACGGCCCACCGCCTGCGAGGCCCGCTCGGCCAGCCACTCGCGGTTGTCACGCAAGAATGCGTCGAAGCGCGACAGGGCAAACGCCACGCCACCCGCGATCACCAGCAATACGACGACAGCGATTACGACTTTACGCATGCACGCTCACTCCACGGTCCCTTTGCGGAACCAAAGCATCTTTCTCAGTAGGTACGAACTTCCCGGATCTCGGGAACCGCCACTTCGACGACTCTCATCCACACGCGCGGCCGCCCGCCGCTTGACGCCGCGCCGCAATTCCCGTCCTGTGGCCGACGAAATTCGCGACATCAAGCCTCGATCAGCCCGAGCCCCCACCATACGTGTCCCATGCCGCACCCGCCACCAGCCAAGGGAGAGACGCAACCACCCGGCGATCGCGCGAGCGACGACCCGCCGCTGCCGGTAAGCGAAATCCTCCTTGATTACCTGGCAATCGCCCTCGGCGGCGCACTCGGCGCGACGATCCGCTTCGCAACCGCTGCCCTGCTGCCAACCGCCGCCGGTGGTTGGCCCTGGGCAACCTTCGCCGTCAACCTGCTCGGCGCTCTCCTGCTCGGCGCCATTGCCGGCGTCGGCCGCCACACCACGCGGCCACTGCTGTTTCTGACGGTCGGATTCCTCGGCTCGCTGACGACCTTCTCCACCCTCGCCCACGAGCTCGCGACGCGCGCCAGCTTCGCCGTCGCTCTGGCCTACGGTCTCGCCACACTGTCACTCGGAATCGCCGCCGCCTGGCTCGGACACGCGATCATCCACGCCCGGCTCGGCAACGACCCATGATCCCCGCGATCGCCGCAGTCGCCTTCGGCGGCGCCATCGGCGCCTGCCTGCGCACCGCCATCACCCACCTGGTCGAGGTCACAGCGGGTCGCCGCTTCCCGCACGCGTTGTACGTGGTGAACGCGCTGGGCTCCTTCCTGCTCGGCTTCTTCCTCGGCGCCTTCGACGCCGCCGCCCACCCCTTCCTGGTAAGCGGCCTGTGCGGCGCCCTGACAACATTCTCCACCTTCGCCCACGCCACGGTCGAGCTGATCCGCGCCGGTCGAACCGGAGCAGCGCTGGCGCATGTAGGGCTCAACCTCGGCGGCAGCCTGGTCGCGGTTGTCATGGGATTGGGGCTTGGGGGGAATTTTTAGCCGCAGATGAACGCTGACCAACGCTGATTGGACTCCTGGGGAATTTTCACACGGGTGAACACGGATGAGCACGGAGAGCTACGGAGCCAAAAGCGAGGGCGGCATCCAAAAACAAATCAGCGTTGATCTGCGGGCATCCGCGGCTGGATTTTTTTGACGACTCCGCCTCCCGGGAGTGACGCTCAAGCTGTCGGGTGGTAAGGCCGCTTTGGCTCATGGAGACGGCTACGACGGGCTTGGGACTGTTGGCGGCCCTCGGGTTGATGACCGCGGGCGCGGAGGCAGTCGTGCGCGGGGCGTCCGGGTTGGCTTTTCGTCTCGGCCTCTCGTCACTCTTCGTTGGCTTGACGGTGGTGGCAATCGGCACGTCCTCGCCGGAGTTGGCGTCCAGTGTGCTCGCCGCGCTCCGCGGAAGCCCGGACGTCGCCGTCGGAAACGTCGTCGGCTCCAACATCTTCAACGTTTGCGTGATCCTCGGGCTCGCAGCGCTGATCAAGCCCATCGCCGTGAGCTTCTCTGCGATCCGCCAGGACGTCCTGGTCGCCTGCGCCGCGGCGACTCTGCCCTGGCTCGCGGTGCCGTTCGACGGCTCCCTGCCGCGCTGGATCGGCGCCGCGATGCTCTTGGCCCTGGCAGCCTATACCTACACCGCGTTTCGCGCAGGACAGCGCGCCGCCGACGAGGAGGTGCATTTGGCTGAGCGGGAGCTCGAGAATACGCCCGGCATCGGCAACCCCGTGACGCCCTCGTCGAGCCTGTGGCCAGCCCTTCGCGATGCAGGATTGGTCGTAGCGGGTCTGCTGTTCCTGGTTCTCGGAGCGAGCTGGTTCGTCAGCTCCGCGATCACCGTTGCTCGCGGGCTCGGGATCTCCGAGCTGGTGATCGGCCTCACCGTAGTCGCCGCGGGCACGTCCATGCCGGAGCTCCTCACGTCTACGGTTGCCGCCATCCGCGGCCAGGCAGACATCGCGGTCGGAAACGTCGTCGGATCGAACATCTTCAACATCCTCGGCGTGCTCGGCGCGACGGCCCTGATCTCCCCGCAAGCCGTTTCGCCGCAGATCCTCACTTTGGACACTCCGGTAATGCTGGCCGCCAGCCTCGCACTCCTGCCCATCGTCAGAACCGGCGGCCGCATATCGCGTGCGGAAGGGGCATTCTTGCTGACCAGCTACGTGGTCTACGTCGGCGTGCTCGTGAAGACTTCCTGAAGGACTTGGGGGAGGCAGTTTCTTTAGCCGCAGATGGACGCAGATGAACGCTGATTGGATCCCCGGGGACAGTTTCTACACGGGTGAACACGGATGGACACGGTTGCTCCTCTGGGAGGCGGGGTCTCTTAAGAGAACTAGCCGCAGATGGACGCTGACTAACGCTGATTTGTTTTTGGATACCGCCCTCCGCTTTTGGCTCCGCAACTCTCCGTGCTCATCCGTGTTCACCCGTGTAAAATGTACGTTCCAGGGATCCAATCAGCGTTCATCTGCGTCCATCTGCGGCCAAAAAAATCCCTCGCTTCACCAATACCCATCATCAACGAAGCTGACGTAGCGGCCGCGGCCGATGACCAGGTGGTCGAGCACGCGCACGCCGATCAGGTCGCCGACCTCGCGCAGGCGCCGGGTGATCTCGAGGTCTTCGCGGCTCGGCGTCGGGTCTCCGCTCGGGTGGTTGTGGACGAAGATCACCGCCGCCGCCGACTCGCGGATGACCGGCAAGAAGACCTCGCGCGGATGGACGATGCTCGAAGTCAGCGATCCCTGTGACACGCGCACGTCGCGGATCTTGCGGTGCTTGTTGTCGAGCAACACCGCGTAGAAGTGCTCGCAACGCTCACCGGCCAGGCGCTCGCGGAAATGCGCGTAGACATCGTAGCTGCTGCGAAACGCCGCTCCCGGCTCGAACTCTTCTTCACCGAAGCGCTTGGCGAGCTCGAGCAGAGCGATCACCTCGATCGCCTTGACCGGGCCCACCCCGCGCAGCTCGCACAGGTCGGCGATGCCGAACCCGGCCAGGCGGCGCAGGCTGCCACCCGCCGCCGCGATGACCCGGCGCGCCTGTGCCAGCGCCCCCTCCCCGGCAACGCCGCTGCGCAGCAGGATCGCCAGCAGCTCGGCCACCGACAGCGCGGCGGCGCCGTCGCGCAACAGCTTCTCGCGCGGCCGTTCGTCGGCCGGCAGGGACTTGATCGACTCCACAAAGTAGATACTTATACGCTATCCACTTTGGATACAAGCAAGCCAGCAGGCCGGCGCCCTTCAGACGCCGATCAGCAAGCCGCGCAGGTACTCGCCCTCGCCGTGGGCGATGGCAACCGGGTGATCGATCCCGGGACCGAGCTTGGCCAGGACTCGCGCCGGCCGCCGCGCCGCTGCCGCGGCGTCGGTGACGGCGCGGCGAAACGCTTCGTCGTCGACGTGTTGCGAGCAAGTGAAGGTCAGCAGCCGCCCGCCCTCTTCGAGGCGGCGGATCGCCCACAGGTTGAGGTCGCGATAGGCGCGCAGGCCGTGGCGCAGGTCGTTGCGGCGACGCACCAGCGGTGGCGGATCGAGCACGGCGATGTCGAAGGTCTCGTCGGTAGCGCGCAGATAGTCGGCGACCTTGGCCCGGGTCAGCTCGCAATGCACCGCCAAGCCGTCGTTGGCGGCGAGGGTTCGCTCGGCGAGGCTCAACGCGTCGCGCGAGCTGTCGACCGCGACCACACGAGCGGCTCCGCCGGCCGCAGCGTTGGCGGCAAAGCCGCCCGAATAGCAGAACGCATCGAGCACCCGGCGACCGCTCGCCGACTGGTGCACCAGCAGGCGGTTGTCGCGCTGGTCGCAGAAGTACCCGGTCTTCTGCCCGCGGCCGGGCGCGGCGGCCACGCGCAGACCATTCTCCTCGAGGACCATTTGCTCCGGCACCTCGCCAAAGACGATCTCGTCACGATCCGCCAGTCCCTCGGCCTTGCGCACCGATCCGCGACTCTGATCGATCAGAGCGGCCGGTCGAAGGGTGTTCCGCAGAGCGTCGACGAGAAGATCGCGCAGACGGTCCGCTCCCGCGGTCAGACACTGCAGCACCAACACATCGCCGAAGCGATCGACGACGAATCCGGGCAGAAAATCGCCCTCTCCGTTGATCAGTCGGTAGACGTTGGTCGCCGTCTGCTCCAGCGGCGTCCGCAACTCGAGCGCGCGCCGGACGCGCGCTTCGAAGAACGCTCGGTCGAGCTCGACGGCGCCGGCGGCGACCACGCGCCCGGCGATGGCGCAGCGCGGGTTGACGTATCCGGTGCCGAGGATCTCGCCGTCCGCCGCGCGAAAACGCGCCGGACTCCCCGCCGGGGTCTGCGGGTCGAGATCGCGCAACGCGCCGGAAAACACCCAGGGATGGCCGCGCCGCAGCTGCTTGTCGCGGCCCGGCTTGAGAGTCAGCTCGATCATCGGCCGAGCACAGCTACTACGTTCGCGGCATCGGGGCCACTCAGGGGGGAGAGCACGCTCGTGGGCCAGTTTGGCGTTTCGAACGATGTCGGAGCCTCGCTGCCGCTCGGTCATCTCATCCCCCTCACCCGCGCTTCGCGCGGCCTCTCCCGCGAGGAGAGGCGAAACAGAAACGCCTCTCCCTGTGGGAGAGGCCGGCCGCAGGCCGGGTGAGGGTCCCTCGGATGACCGAGCGCCAGCGAGGCTCCGCATCGTTCCGCGCCCTGCAACCAAACACTCCACCCACGCGTGTGTTGCACCGACGCCGTTTTTGCATC
This sequence comes from bacterium, assembly GCA_030430165.1. Taxonomy (GTDB): domain Bacteria; phylum Desulfobacterota; class Binatia; order HRBIN30; family CADEER01; genus CADEER01. Next base: position 16,851 of record JAUIGL010000047.1, read on the forward strand.
ATGGGATTCGTCTTCATCGTAGCAACCGGCCAACCGAGGCCGGGCGGAGGGCCATCCAATGCGACAACCGACACGTTTGATTTGCACCGCGGCAGCCATATGCACCGCTCTCCTCGGAGTCGGTTGTGGCGACGACGATTCCGGGTCGACTGCGACGGTGAACGTCAGCGGCATCGCCTGGGTCTTCAGCCTAGGTCCGTACGGCCGCATCGACGGAGCGACGGTATCGGTTCTCGAAGACGACAGCCTGTTCACCATCACCGACTCCGACGGAGCCTTCACCGTCGAGCAGCTGCCGGTCGGCTCCGAAGCGACGTTCGTTCTGTCGCACGAGAACCACCCGCTGACCTACACCAAGACCTTCACGATTCCGCCGCACGACATCGACGACCTCACCTTCCAGATTCCCGACTGGGAGCTCTACCACGCGCTGGAGGATTTCATCGGCATCACCAGCGACCCATCGAAGTGCCAGATCGTCAGCACCTTCACCCGCTACGGCAAGACGATCGGCGACCCGGGGGCACACGGCGAACCCGGCGCCCTGCTGACGGTCGAGCCGGCCGGCGGCGCCGAGGAGGGCCCGATCTACTTCAACGACCAGGTCCTGCCCGACCGCACGCGCAGCTACTCCTCGATCGACGGTGGGGTGCTTCTGGTCAACGTCGAGCCCGGCGACTACACGCTCACCGCCCGCTGCATGGACGATCCCACCGCCATGCTCGAGGAGTATCCTCCCGAGGCGAACGAGGACGAGAGCCTGCGCTGCGCCTACGAGGACGTCGACTTCGAAAGCCTGCTGATGAAATGCCGGGCGGGGGTTTTCCTCAATGCCTCCCCCTCGTACGGACTTCAGGCGACGATGCCGGAATGACCCGGGCGGCAGGGGCCGGGGATAGATCAATTGGGACCTCCGGAACTAGACGGAGCCTTGCTTCCAGCTACGCTCGGTGAGCTTCGGAGGACAGGACGCTCGGTCATCCGCGGGTCCCTCACCCGGCCTTCCGCCTACGCTCTTCGAGCTTCGGCGGACGAGTCGGCCGGCCTCTCCCACAGGGAGAGGCATCTGAGCTTCCTTCTCCCTGTGGGAGAAGGTCAGGATGAGGGTCCCTCAAATGGGGGCGAAGCCCCTCAAGTGTAGTTTCAGCACGTTCGAACGGATCGCTTGCAGTCGATGCGCTTCGGTCGCTCGCCAAGTCTCCGTCCAACGACCGCCCCTTGCCCAGCGCTCCTATTTCGCGCAAATCCGTTGACTTGGGGATCCTTCCCATCGTACGCGGCTATAGGGGGAAACACGTAGGGCAGCCCCCGCTCGTTTTGCTGATCTAATCGCCGCGCCTGCGATTGTCGCGGCTACTTGGGGGGAATCATGTATCGTCATCTGCCGTTGCTCGTCTGCTCGATCGTGCTCTCACTCGCGTCGGCCGGTTTTGCCGCCGACCAGAACGTCCTCGGACAGCTGCTGTTGGTCAAAGACGGCGGCACCGCGACGAAACGCAAAGTCGTCGTCAAGGCAAAGGAACCCGGCACTGGGGCCACGATCGTCGGCGACCCGACGGTCGACGGCGCCACCCTGGTGGTCGACGCCATCGGCGGCGCGACCAACAGCCAGACCTACGATCTCCCCGCCGGCATCAGCAGCGCCAACGGCAAGCCTTTCTGGAAGGGCGACGCGACCAAGGGCTACGTCTACAAGGACAAGGCCGGCGAAAACGGACCGGTCAAGGTCGCCAAGATCAAGGTCAGCCGCGGCACCTTCAAATTCAAAGCGGTGATCCTCGGCAAGCTCGGCGACGTGACGCTGGCGCCGCCCAACCAGGGAACGCGCGGCTGCGCCCTGCTCGGCATCGGCGGCGGCGACACCTACAGCTTCCGTTTCGCCGACGGCAAGCTGAAGAACAAGGACGAGAAGCTCTTCAAGGTCGTCAAGCCCGAGACCGCGGGAACCTGCATCCAGTGCGATCCGCTCGACGACGCCGACTGCCTGTTTCCGTTTCCGAGCGACTGGTTCACGATCGACGACCCGACGACCGACACCGGCAAGCGAGTGAACTTCTCGTCGGCGGTCATGCCGCGCAACGTCGGCGGGGTCGCCATGGATTTCGAGCCGTACAACTACAGCGACGGCTTCAGCCCCGGCGCCAGCATTCTGCTGCGGGTGCCGAACGTCGACCTGGCGATGACCGGCGCAGCGCCGGTGACCGACATCGAACGCTCGCTCGACGCCAGCGCGCCCGTCGTCATCATCAACACCACGACCCTGCAAAAGCACCTGCATTTCGTCGAGCTCGACGCCAACGCCGCGACCGAAGCATCGACCGCGCTGATCATCCGGCCTGGCGTCAATTTCGACGAGGGCGAGCGCTACATCGTCGCGCTGCGGCAGATGAAAGACGACAGCGGAACGCTGCTGACGCCGGACGTCGATTTCCTCGCTTACCGCGACGACACCCCCACCGGAGACCCGGTCAAAGAATCGCGCCGGGCGCACATGGAGGACATCTTCACGACCCTGGCCGCCGCCGGCATCGCCCGCAATGACCTCTACCTGGCCTGGGATTTCACCGTCGCCAGCGCAGCCAGCACCACCGATCGACTACTCTTCATGCGCGACGACGCGTTCGCCCGCCTCGGCGCCAGCGCTCCGGCGTTTACCGTCACCACCGTCGAAGACGACTACAACTCGGAGGTGTTCCGCCGAGTTTCCGGAACCTTCGAGGTCGAGCGCTACGTCGACTCGCAAACCGCTCCGGCCCGTTTCGAGCTCGACGAGGACGGCCTGCCGATCCACCAGGCGACTCCTCAAATCGCGCAGTTCATGTGCATCATCCCGCGCGCCGCCCTCGCCGACGCAGTGTCCACGGCTGTTCCAGGCCGCGCCTCGCTCTACGGCCACGGGCTGCTCGGCTCGCACACGCAGACGTCGAGCAGCTACGTCCGCGACATGGCCGACGAGCACAACTTCGTGTTCTGCGGCACCAAGTGGATCGGCATGTCGGAGGACGACGTCGGCAACGCGATCTCGATTCTCCAGGAGCTGGGCCGCTTCCCGAGCTTCACCGACCGCCTGCAGCAGTCGATGATCAACCACCTCTTTCTCGCCCGCTTGATGATCCACGCCTCGGGCTTCGTCTCCGACCCGGCATTTCAGGACATGTTCGGCAACCCTGTGATCGACACCAGCGACGTGTACTACTACGGCAACAGCCAGGGCGGCATCTTCGGCGGCACGGTGATGGCAATCTCGCAGGACATCACGCGTGGCGTTCTCGGCGTACCGGGAATGAACTACTCCCTGCTGCTCACCCGCAGCACCGACTTCGACCTCTACAAGGCCTTCTTCTACCCTGCCTACCCGAACCAGCTGCAGCGACCGCTCGGGCTGGCCTTGATTCAGATGCTCTGGGACCGTTCGGAGCCCAACGGCTACGCGCATCACATGACGGACGACCCGCTGCCCGGTACGCCCCAGCACGACGTCTTGCTGCACGTCGCCTTCGGCGACTACCAGGTGGCAAACCTGTCGACCGAGGTCCAGGCCCGTACGATCGGCGCGTCGATCCAATCTTCGCCGATCAATCCCGGCCGCCATTCCGACGTCGACCCCTACTTCGCGATCTCGGAGATTCCGTCGTTCCCCTTCGACGGCTCGGCCATCGTCATCTGGGACAGCGGCGCCGACACGCCGCCGATCACCAACACACCGCCGCTCGGCAGCGACGACCCTCACTCGGACCCGCGGCGCAACGTCATCGCGCGCCAACAGATGGCGGACTTCCTGCAAACCGGCGGCGACGTCACCGACGCCTGCCTAGGAATCCCCTGCGTCATCCCGTAGCTCGATTCGCTTCCGGCCGCGTGATCTAGCGCGCGGCCGGAAGCGTGATCCTCCTCCACCGCCATACCGCGAGCGGGGGCTACTCGGGCTCGTCAGCGGTGGTCGCTTGCGGCTCTTCGACCGACGCATCCGTCAACTCGGCGGCCGCTTCGGGCTCGGCGGAATCCGCCGGATCTTGCTCGCCAACCGGCTCGGTCGAGTCCGGCGTGGCCGCAGCCTCCGGACCGCGCCGCTTGCTGCCCCAGTGGCCCGGCAGATCCTCCACCAGCTGATCGACGAACCAGCGCACGTCGACGCCCTCGTAGAAGTAGGCGATACCGCGGTTCGACCACAGGAGCTCTCCGGTAACCCCGTCGATGATCATGACTTCCAGAAACGCGAACGACTTCGGATAGCGAACCACGGCGCCACCGAGCGCGTGAAGGAGAACGAAGAACGTGTCTTTGGCGACCATCCCGCTCGACTTCTCGACTACGGCGAGGTCCCAGAATGCGAGCGCTTCGGCGCCGGCGCGCTCCGAGAAGAGTCCGACCCGTGGCCCCATGGTGCCCCGGTACGCCCAGGCCTCGCCGAGCGGCAAGCCCGGCTTGCGATAGGCCTTGGCCACCAGGTGTGATCGACCGGCCTGCACCTCGGTCCAGGCGAGGCGGAGGTCGTCCTCGGCGAGCTCCGCCTCACTCAGCTTCGCATCCACCACGCTGAATCCGTTCGAAGAGAACCACGTGCCGAGACGATCGCTGCCGGCCATCCGATACTCGTCCACGCGCTCGGATTGCGCCTCCAAGTCGCCGTGAAAGGTGAGCTTCATCACCCGCACCTCGGGCGGCACGAGCATCACCTTTCGATAGGGCGGCGAACCGGGAGTGTAGTCGGGGTGGCGACGAATCGTCGACAGATTCTGCTGCGGCGCGCAGCCGGCGATCGCGGCGGCGCAGAGCACCAACAACAGCCGCTTCACGGCTGCTCCCCTTCGCCGTCCGCCGCCAAGATCGACTGGATATAGCGGCGGTCGTCAGCCCACGGCTCGAGCTCCAGATACTGCTGCAGCGCTGGCCGCGCCTGGTCCGCATCGCCGCTGCTCCACGCGACCATTCCGATCCCACGCCATGCGCGCGGGTCCGCCCGATCGAGCTCGCGGCAGCGCTCGTAGTCCGCGACCGCCGACGCGACGAATTCGTCCTTCTTGGCGCGAACCTCGGCGATCATTTCGTCAGTCGGCGCGACGGCGCGACGGGATGCCCGCTCGAGAGCGACCGCCTCCGGGTCCTCGGCCATGCCCCTCCAGGCATCGCCGCGCGCACACAACAAGGTACTGTCTTCACCGTCCCGCTCGAGCAACGCCGTGGTCTCTTCGCTCAACCGCTCGTAGAGCCGGTAGACATACAGGAGTCTCAGGTATTCGCCGGCGATCCGTCCATGAATCGCCGCTTGCTCCGCGGTGCCGACCCGGGCATCGCGACCGCTCTCGATCTCGCCCGCTCGGAGAAGCTCCTCGAGGTTCTCCGAGCGGGCGCTCAAGGTTGGGTGGGTGGCGAAGGCGCCGCCGGTTTCGTTGACCTCGGCGAGCGCGGAGGCGCGCAAGGTCTCGTAGAAACCGACCGCCGCGGTCGCGTCGTATCCCGCACCGACCACTGCGCGCAGTCCGAGCTCGTCGGCCTCGGCTTCGGCGGCGCGGCTGTAGCTGGTGACGGACAACAAGTACGACACCTGCGCGACTCCCCCCGCGATGCCGAGCGTCGCCATGTCGGTCAATTGCACCGCGACTCCCTTGGCCCGCCGATCGCGCAACGCGGCGAGCGAGTGTCTTTGCACCACGTGCGCCATCTCGTGCCCCATCACCTGGCTCAACTCGGCTTCGCTGCGAACCGCATAGAGAAGCCCGACGGAGAGGTAGATCGACCCGTGCGGGAGTGCGAAACCGAACAACGAGGGCGAGCGAACCACGCGAATGCGGAACACATCGTCGGCGACGCCCTCGGGCCGTAGCCGGCGCGCAATGCCGTCGACGTACTCCTGCACCACCGGGTCGGCGAGGACGACCCCGCTCCGCTCGATCTCCGCATCGAACTCCGCCCCCTGCTCCTCCAGGTAGGCGATCTCCTCGTCGTGCGTCAGCGGTCGTTCCGTGTCCGTCATCGGCGGAGGCTTGCGAACGCACCCCCCGACCCCGAGTACCAACGCAAGCGAGACGCTCAAGAGACTTCGATTCATCCGTATGCTCATCCGCCCGGCTCCGACTCTTTCCCCCTTGCCTCTTCCTCCGGCTCGGGGTCTCCGTGCGAGCGTTCCTCAGGCGGCGCACAGAACACCAGGGTCGCGAGCACCGCCGGCGGAACCCAGCGCCGTGCGGAGGGTCGTCTTCCGAGAAGCAGCGCGGCAGCGGTGCGCCGCGCAGTAGTGTACGAATCTCCCCCCACGACGCCATTTTTTATAGCGAAGGTCGAGGCGAGGCGCATCTCGCCCGCTTCCTGGCCACACGGTCGCGCGGTTCGGCTCGAAAATGATGCTTGTACACGAGCGCCGAGTTGGAATAGAGGGGTATCGAGGGTTTGCCGCGGCCCTGTCGAGGTTCACGCGGCGCCGAGAGGAGCAAGCGATGAGAAGCGTTCGGCTCGCAATCCTACTGATCCTTCCGCTGGCATTCGTTCTGACGGGCTGCCCGGAAAAACAGGGACCGATGGAGAAAGCTGGCGAGAAAATCGACGAGGCGGTCAACGACGCCGAGCGCGAGGTCGAAGACGCTCTCGACTGAGTGACTAGCCTTGATGTGACAATAAATCACGGTCACAACCGCCTTCGGCTCGCGCCATAGCGCGCCATCTGCGGTCGTGCTCGCTTCTCCCAATCCTCATTTACAATAGAGTAAACTCCGGTTGCTCGAAGACTGCGCGCGCCCGCACCTGGCGCACTCTGACGCGTTCTGGGCTCGCGATTTATTGTCACATCAAGGCTGGCTCAGCGCTTGCGGCGGAAGTGTCCGCTGCGGCCGCCGCTCTTTTCGTGCAGGCAGACGTCGCTGATCGTCATCTCGCGGTCGACCGCCTTGCACATGTCGTAGACGGTCAGCGCCGCCGTGGTGACCGCGGTCAGCGCCTCCATCTCGACCCCAGTCTTGCCGCTCACCTTGACGGTGGCGCGGACGTCGAGCTTGCCGCCGCGCCGGGCGGCGAACTCGATGCCGGCGACGTTGATCGGCAGCGGGTGGCACATCGGGATCAGCTCGTGGGTGCGCTTGGCCGCCATGATCCCGGCGACGCGCGCGACCGCCAGCACCTCGCCCTTGGCGATGCCGCCGCTCTGGATCAGCTTCAGCGTGGCGGGCTTCATGACCAGGGTCGCGCCGGCGACGGCGACGCGCTCGGTCACCTGCTTGTCGCCGACGTCCACCATTTGCGCGCGTCCGCGCGCGTCGATGTGCGAGAGCTTCGGCTTGGCGGTCTTCTTGCGGGTTGAACGAGTGGCCATTACGGTCTTCCTATGTCGAAACACAAAGTCGTCATCGTCGGCTCCGGCCCGGCCGGACTTACCGCCGCCCTCTACGCCGCGCGCGCCAATCTCCAGCCCATCGTCATCGAGGGCGACCAGCCAGGCGGGCAACTTACCATAACCACCGACGTTGAGAACTATCCCGGCTTCGCCGAGGGCGTCATGGGCCCCGAGATGATGGAGATCTTCCGCGCCCAGGCCGAGCGCTTCGGCGCCGAGTGCGTGTTCGGACAGGCCGACAAGGTCGAGCTCGACGGCTCGCCGTTTCGCGTCCACGTCGGCAAGGACCTCTACGAGGCGGAGGCGCTGATCGTCTCGACCGGAGCCACCGCCAAGCTGCTCGGCCTCGAAGCCGAGACCCGGCTGATGGGCTACGGCGTCTCGGCCTGCGCTACTTGCGACGGATTCTTCTTCAAGGACAAGCACGTGATCGTCATCGGCGGCGGCGACACGGCGATGGAGGAAGCGATCTTCCTCACCAATCACGCCGCCAAGGTGACCGTCGTGCACCGCCGCGACGAGCTGCGCGCGTCGAAAATCATGGCCGAGCGCGCGCGCAAGAACGACAAGATCGAGTTTATCTGGGACAGCGTGCTCGAAGACATCGCCGGCGACGCGGAACAGGGCGGCGTCACCGCGGCCATCCTGCGCAACCTCAAGACCGACGAGAAGTCGGAGATGCCGATCGACGGCATCTTCCTGGCGATCGGCCACCGCCCCAACACGGAGCTCTTCGCCGGCGCTCTCGACGTCGACGAGTCCGGCTACATCGTCACCAAGAGCAAGAGCAGCCGCACCAACATCCCTGGCGTCTTCGCCTGCGGCGACGTCCAGGACAAAGAATACCGCCAGGCCGTCACCGCCGCCGGCAGCGGCTGCATGGCCGCCATCGACGCCGAACGCTGGCTCGCCGCGCGCGAGTGAACTCCCGCACCGCGGCGGTCACTGCTGCAGCTTCACTCTAGCGATCAGCAGAGGCTCTATTTTCTATCCACAGATTACGCAGATTTCGCAGATTGGCTCTCAGAGGACCGGAAACCAAATCTGCGTAATCTGTGGACAAGAAAAGGAGACGAGATGACCGCCGTGGCACCGCAGATCGAGTGAACACCCGTACCACGGCGATCAGCACACTCGTCGATTTTCACGGTCGCCCCGGGCGCGTGCGCCCGGGGCGACCGGTCTCATTCAACGCAGGTCAGTAGCGCCGGATCGAGGCAGGACGCGAAGGTCATGCCGCCGACGCTGACGCCCTCCTGCGAGTAGATCACATCGCCGATGTCCTGGATCGAGATGGTTCCCGAGCCCGGACAGAACTGGCCGATGAGAAAGCTCAGGCTCTCCGGCGTGCTCAGCATGACCGAGCCGCCGAAGCAGCTGGCGATCAGCTCGCCCGACATCGAGACCAGGCTCTCGTTGCCGCTCTGCTGCGCCGCCATCAGGAACTCGACGAACTCGAGGGCAAAGGAAACCGAGGCGCCCGAGGTGACCGCAAGCGTTCCGACGCTCTGCGAGATCTGCGCATCGCCGTTGAAGGTCAAGTTGAACTCGGTGGGAACGCAATCGTCGCTCGAGTCGAGAATCTGGAGTTGGACGTCGGTACCGGCGAAGGTGACCTCCGCAGCGCCCTGACCGGGAACCGTCGACGAAAGTGTCCCGGTGAGGTTGGAGAGGCCGATACCGGTAATCTCTCTCTCCCCGAGCACCGGAATCTCGACCGCGCACGGCCCCGATCCCGCGGGCGCGGTCAGCGCCACCGGCGACTGGATGATCGCATCGGTGACCGCCGAGACGGCACCTTGGTCGTCGCGGAACTCGATGATCGCATCGAACGATCCCTGACCGCGGAAGTTCAAGCCGAGCGAGGTCACCGCCAGGTTTCCGTCGAAGACGACCGACCCGCCGGGCCGGCTCACCGCGCAATTGTCGAAGTCGATGTTGACGTTCGCCGCGAGCCCCTGGACCGTGATGCTCGAGGCCACGGTACCGCCGAGCTCGCAGGCATCGACTCCCGCGCCACCTCCCGGGAAACCGCCGTTGAATACCGCCAAGCCGCCGGTCCCGCCGGATGCGCCGGCGACGACTGCGCCGACGACGTTGACGATCGAGGAGAGCGAATTGGCAACCGCGGCGCCAGCGCCGGCGATCTGCTCGCCTGGGTCCGGCGTAGGCGTCCCCGGTGGCGGAGTCTCGGTCGGGGTCTCGGTGGCGGGAGGCTCGGTCGACGGGGTGTCGGTCGGCATCACGGAGCCGGTGGGCGTCGCCGTCGGCTGGTCGCCGACACATCCCTGGAGCGCGGCGTTCACCGCCTGGATGAGCTCGTTGATGGTGACCGTGCCGTCACCGCTCGAATCGAACGCGGGACAGGTCGACAGCTCGGCCGATCCAAGGGAAATGTTGACCCCGCGGATCAGCTCACTGATCGAAACCATGCCGTCGCCGTCGCAGTCGCCGACACAGGGCAGCTGCGCCGCGGCCGGCGCCAGCGAAACGATTGCCCACACACCTGTCGCGTAGGCCCAAACTCGCAAGTACGATCCCGCCATTTCTCCAATCCCTCCCGAGGTTGTTCGTGCACCCGATCGCGCGCAACGGCGGCCCCGGAGAGCTATCCCGCAACGCCCGATCCCAAGCCCGCGTCTAGCAGTCACGTAGGTCCGCTGGCAACCTCGGAAAAACACCGACGGCAACCCGGAAGAACCCGCTAAGCGCAGAGAACCATAGGCTTTGCCACCACAGCCGAGTCGCTACCGCCGATCGGCGCGAATCGATCGTTGAGGGCAGGAATTCCTCGCGCAGAGGCGCCGAGAAAGATAGGTCGACGTCCTCGGATCGAACCAAGCGCCCCTGCGCGAGAAAATATTTGATCTTCGAAGTTAATTCTTGACACCAAACCGATCGATCGGCAGTATTCGACCGATCGGTCGGTCGGTATGGCGAAGTCTGGTACGGCAGAGGTCTCGGCGAGAGACCGCATTTTGGAAGCAGCCGAGGAGTTGTTCGCCCGGCGAGGCTTCGCCGGCGTCGGTATGAGCGAAATCGCCGAGGCGGTGGGCCTGAGCAAGTCGACGCTCTTCCACCACTTCCGCACCAAGGCCGACCTCTACGCAGCGGTCGTCGGCCGCATTCTAGCCGAAATCGATCTCGAGCTGACCCGCACGCTGGCGCGCGGCGGCGGCGCTGCCGAGCGCCTCGACCGCTGGGTCGACGTGCTGATCGATCTGCTGGCGAGCACGCCCGCCCACGCCAGGGTGCTGCTGCGCTCGCTGTTCGAGGACGACGAGCTCTCCGGCGAGCTGCCCGAGCAACAGGAAGCCGACAAGGCGCTCTACCGAATCCTCGACCAGGCGCGCTCCCTGCTCAAAGAGGGAATGGCCTCGGGAGAGGTGCGCGCCGCCAGCATCCCGCACCTGCTGCAAAGCCTGATCGGCATGGTCGTCTACCACTTCGCTTCCGGCGAGGTCGGCGACGGCATCGTCGGCCGCTCGATCTTCGGCGCCGACGAGGTCGAGCGACGCAAGCGCGAGGTCAAGGCGTTCCTGCACCACGGCATCATCATCGATCCCGAGAAGAACTGAGCGAATTCGAGACTCTCGAACCAAGGAGAAGAGACCCATGGCAGAGAAACTATTGAGTGAATACCGCCGCGAGGTGGGAGACTTCGAGACCGTCGACTTCGTCGACGACAGCGTCGTCCAGGGACTGCGCGACCAGATCGACGTCGACGTCCCGCTCGACCTGCACTGGACGTGGGAGTACGGCAGCGAGGTCGAAGAGCTGCGTAACCTCTACGAGCGCGGCAAGAAGGGCCAGTGGAACGCCGAGACCGACATCGACTGGGACATGCCCTTCCCCGAGGACGAGTGGTTTCTGCCTCAGCAGAACGTGCAACTGCTGCCGTCGATTCTGGCGACCATGGGGGCCGACGAGGAGACCCGGCGGCAGGCCTCGCGCGACGAGTTCGCTCACACTCTGTCGCAGCTGCTGCACGGCGAGCAGGCGGCGCTGCAGCTCTGCGGCCAGCTGACCAACGCCTGCCCGACCATGGACGCCAAGTTCTACGCCGGCTCGCAGGTGATCGACGAGGTGCGCCACGTCGAAGTGATCTCCAAGTTCCTGCAGCGCAAGATGGGCACCCTCTTCCCGATCGACCCGACTCTCAAGGTGCTGCTCGACAAGCTGCTCGAGGCGCCGACCTGGAAGCTCAAGACGCTCGGCATGCAGACCCTGTTCGAGGGCATGGCGGTCGGCATCTTCGACGACATCGCGCGCACCACGACCAACCCGCTGCTCAAGGACATCGTCCGCCGCGTCCAGATCGACGAGTCGCGCCACGCCGCCTTCGGCATGCTCTGCATGCGCGAAGTGGTCAAGGATTCGGAGCCCGAAGAGCTCGCCGAGATGGAAGACTTCGCATTCTCCATCCTCGAGACGCTCAACGCCAACCAGCAGCTCGACATGCTGCGCATCCTCGGCCCCAAGTACGACCTCGACCCCGAGGCCGTGGTCCAGGTGTTCCTGTCGATGCCCGAGTGGAACAAGGTCAACAGCACCATCTTCATGCACACCGTGGTGCCGAACCTGAAGCGCCTCGGCTTGATCAGCGAACGCACCGAGTCCGACTGGCGGCGACTCGGCATGCTCTACGACAACAACAGCAGCAACGAGTCGGCGATCCACTGATCGCCGACTCGCGTCCCAAGGCCAGCTACGCTCGCCGTCCCAAGCCTCCCGGCGCTACGCGCCGGGAGGCGTCCCAACGCCGCCATTCGCTGCGCTCTGTCGACGGTCCCAAGCGCCTGCGGCGCGCCTGACACCCCCGCGGCGCCAGCCGCCTGGGACGCCGAGCGAAGCTCGGCCTGGGACGCGAAGGCGCAGCCGAGCTTGGGACAGCCGAGCAAAGCTCGGCTCTTGGACGCCGAGCGGCGCAGTCGCGCGGCTCGCACGCATCGAAGATGCGGGCTAGTTGCGGCGCCAGCCGCTTGGGACGCCGAGCGAAGCGCGGCCTGGGACGCGAAGGCGGAGCCGAGCTTGGGACAGCCGAGCAAAGCTCGGCTTTTGGACGCCGCACGGCGCAGTCGCGCGGCTCGCACGCATCGAAGATGCGGGCTAGTTGCGGCGCCAGCCGCTTGGGACGCCGAGCGAAGCTCGGCCTGGGACGCGAAGGCGGAGCCGAGCTTGGGACAGCCGAGCAAAGCTCGGCTCTTGGGACGCCGCGCGGCGCAGCCGCGCGGTTCGAGATGCGGGCTAGTTGCGGGTGGGCATCTCGATGGGGACGGCGCGCGAGTCGGGCGCCGACAGCGACGCGGTGTCGTTCAGGACCATGTCGATGCCGTAGAGCAACTGGCTCGTGGTGAACGGCTTCGAGACGTAGTACTCGGCGCCGGCGACGTAACCGGCGAGCAGGTCGTCGTCGTGGCCGCGCGCAGAGACGATGACCACCGGGATCGATTCGGTCGCCGGATTGTTCTTGAGCTTCTCCAGCACCGTGAAGCCGTCCATCTCGGGCATCAGCAAGTCCAGTAGGATCACATCCGGACGCACCGTTTCGACGATCGCCAGCGCCTCCGCGCCGCTGCTCGCCGTGCACACGCCGAAACCCATCTGACGCAGCATGTGCTGCACCATGAGCAGACAATCCGCATCGTCGTCGATCGCCAATACTTGTGCTCTCATCGCGTCACCTGTCACGGTGAAACAGCAGCAGGCGTGCCAAACTCGGCGAGAGCGCAACCCAAGCAGCAAAATCGACGGTCCCGGGCGAGCGGCGACGCCACAAGGACACCGGGCGGCCTTTGTCTCGCCGCGCGCCGGCACTGCCCCCCGGGCGCGGTCGCCAAAGCGCAAGTCAGTCCGCAACGGGCTCGCGCACGGCTACTCCATGCTCGGCGAGATACCGTTTGCAGTCCGGGATCGAATGCTCGCGAAAGTGAAAGATCGAGGCAGCCAGCGCCGCCGAAGCCAACCCCTCGGTGAGCCCCTCGCGGATGTGCTCGAGATTGCCGACCCCGCCGGAAGCGATCACCGGCACCTCCACGGCTTGCGCAATCGCCCGGGTCAGGCCGAGGTCGTAGCCGTCGCGCGTGCCGTCGCGATCCATGCTGGTCAGCAGGATCTCGCCGGCTCCCGCCGCCTCCATACGTTGCGCCCATTCCAACGCGTCGAGCCCGGTCGGTGTCCGACCGCCGTGCACGTAAACCTCCCACGGCCCGGCGTCGCCGGCGTTCTCGGTCCGCTTGGCGTCGATCGCGACGACGATGCACTGGTTGCCGAAACGCTCGCTCGCCTCGGCGACGAACTCGGGGTTGTTGACCGCGGCGGTGTTGATCGCGACCTTGTCGGCGCCGGCGTTCAGCAGGTTGCGAATGTCCTGCAGGTCGCGCACTCCGCCGCCGACGGTGAGCGGCATGAACACCGTCTCCGCGGTACGCGCGACCACATCGAGAATGATGTTGCGCCGCTCGTGCGAGGCGGTGATGTCGAGAAAAGTAAGCTCGTCGGCGCCTTCCTCGTCGTACCGCTGCGCCGCCTCGACCGGATCACCGGCATCGCGCAAGCCAACGAAGTTGACCCCCTTGACGACCCGCCCGTCCTTGACGTCGAGACACGGAATGATCCGCTTGGTCAGCATACTTTGCCTCTAGACACAATATCTATAACACGGGTGAACACGGTGGGCACGGATGGTATTTCAGAATGCCTCGGGTTCAGCCGAAGGAACACCATGACACTGCGTAGGCCCCTACACGACTCCGACACGACTGGACGAATTATCGACTGCGCGATCGCAGTCTCGAATGCGCTGGGGTCGGGATTTCTGGAGCGCGTCTACCACAACTCGTTGATCGTCGAGCTGAGCGCAAGAAGGATCTCCCATCAGACTGAACTCGACGTTCCGATTCACTATCGGGATTCCCGAGTCGGAATCTATCGAGCGGATCTGGTCGTCGAGAACAAGGTAGTCGTCGAAGTGAAAGCGGTAGCCGCTCTCTCCAGCCAACACCAAGCCCAGCTCATCAACTACCTGAGAGCCACCCAGCTGAAGACTGGCCTCCTCCTCAACTTCGGCACCCCCCGGCTCGAGATCAAACGCGCCGTCGCGTAACACACCAACCGTGTCCATCCGTGTTCACCCGTGTCTCAACTCGAACCAAGTCGCAAAGTGGCGACCTGGATTGCCTGGGCGAGGTTGACTGCTCCGGTGTAGATGGCTCGGCCGACGATGACTCCTTCGATGCCGGATTGTTCGTGTGGCAGCAGGGCTTCGATGTCGGCGATCGAGCCGACTCCTCCGGAGGCGATTACCGGGATCTCCAGCGCTTCGGCGAGCGCGGCGGTCGCTTCGACATTCACACCCTCCTGGGTGCCGTCGCGACTGATGTCGGTGTAGATGATCCGCGCCGCGCCGGCGTCCTGCATGCGCAGCGCGAGGTCGACGGCTTCCACCTCGCTGGTTTCGGTCCACCCCTTGACCGCGACCTTGCCGTCGCGCGCGTCGATGCCGACCGCGATCCGCCCGGCGAATCGGCTGCACGCGTCGGCGACGATCTCCGGCTGCTCGAGCGCCGCGGTGCCGAAGATGACGCGATCGACTCCCATGCCCAGCAACGCGCCGGCGCGCTCGACCGTGCGCACGCCGCCGCCGACCTCGATCGGAATCGACAGGCCGGAAGCGAGCGACGCGATCGCCGTGCCGTTCACCGGCTGACCTTCGACCGCCCCGTCGAGATCGACGACGTGCAGGAAGGTCGCGCCCTCCTCGACCCAGCGCCGCCCCATGGCGAGCGGATCGTCGCCGTACACCGTCTCCTGATCGAGCTCACCGCGCAGCAAGCGCACGCACTTGCCGCCCTTCAGATCGATTGCGGGTAGAATCAGCATCGCCTAGAGGTCTGGCCGGAAGGTGGCTTCGTCGCGAGAATCGGCAGCCGCCTCGAGGGCAAGGAGCCGAATGCGAAGTCGTATCGGGCGATACGTCGAGCGTTCGGCGACGCAGCGATCGAGGATGGATGGCGATTCGCAGCAGAAGTCCATTTTTCGGTCAGGCCTCTAACTCGCTTTCGAGACGTCGCCGGCCTCGGCGACCAGCTTGCCGAAGTTGGCGAGAATCTTGAGCCCGATCGCCTGGCTCTTCTCCGGGTGAAACTGGCACGCGTAGAGGTTGTCGCGCACCACCGAAGCGACGAACTCGTTGCCGTACTGGGTTGCTGCGGCGACCACCGACGGATCGTCCGACTCGGCGTAGTACGAGTGCACGAAGTAGACGAAGGAACCGTCGTCGATGCCGGCGAACAGCGGCGAGGGCGCGCGCAGCTCGATCTGGTTCCACCCCATGTGCGGCACCCGGTACTCGGGATCGTCGTTGGCGCGGAACCGCTTGCAGCGCCCCTTCAAGATGCCGAGACCGCGCACCGGACCGTACTCCTCGCTCTCTTCGAAGAGGAGCTGCAGGCCGACACAGATGCCGAGAAACGGCCGGCCGCTGTCGACCGCGCGGCGCACCGGTTCGACCAGGCCGAAGCGTTCGAGGTTCTCCATGCAAGCGCCGAACGCACCGACCCCGGGCAACACAACGCCGGCCGCGGCGTCGATCGCCGCGACGTCGCGCGTCACGTGGGCGACGTGACCGACGCGTTCGAACGCCTTCTGCACCGAACGCAGATTGCCCATGCCGTAGTCGACGATGGCAATCTCGCCGGCCGCGGCGCCGCTCTGGTTTGAATCCGCCATCAGCCTGCGACCTCGCGCGCTAGAGCGAGCCCTTGGTGGACAGCACTCCGGCGACCCGCGGGTCGACCTGGGTCGCGCCGTCGAGGGCGCGCGCCAGCGCCTTGAAGGTCGCCTCGATGATGTGATGCGCGTTGCGCCCTCGCACCATGTCGACGTGCAGATTCATGCCGAGCTGATTGACGAACGCCAGCAGGAAGTCGTGGATCAGCTCGGTGTCGAAGTTGCCGACTCGCGCCTGCGGAATGTCGACGTCGTAGACCAGGAACGGCCGGCCGCTGAGGTCGACCGTCACCCGCACCAGGGCCTCGTCGAGCGGGCAAGCAGCCTCGCCGAAGCGCCGGATTCCCTTCTTGTCGCCGAGCGCCTCGCCCAACGCTTGTCCGAGCGCCAGGCCGACGTCCTCGACGGTGTGGTGCTGGTCGACTTCGAGGTCGCCGACGGCGCGAATGTCGAGATCGAGAAAGCCGTGCCGCGCCAGGCTGTCGAGCATGTGATCGAAGAACGGAATTCCCGTGTCGATCTTCGCTTTGCCGCTCCCGTCGACCCCGAGCCGCACCGAAATATCGGTCTCTTTGGTCTTCCGGGAAACGTTGCCGTTTCGTTTGCGAGCCCTGGCCGCCATGACAACCTCCGCGAGCGAGCGTCCCGACTGCCGACCGCAAAGTCAAGCAGGGTCGGCGCCGGGTCGGGTGTCGGTTTGAAACTCGGAGAGCGACCGATGCGCTGCGACTACAATCGATCCATCGAACGTTCTGAAGATACATTGGTGGGGCTTCGCCCCCATTCGAGGGACCCTCATCCTGCCCTTCTCCCACAGGGAGAAGGGAATTCAGATGCCTCTCCCTGTGGGAGAGGTCGGCCGAAGGCCGGGTGAGGGCCCCTCGAATGACCGAGCGCTAGCGAGGCTCCGAAGTTCCTCCAAACCGACCAAGACTCGGCATCGCCGTTCGAACGATCGTAGAATGTTTCGATCAGCCGCGGCGCAACCGGATGGCCGCCGCGTGCGCGTCGTAGCCTTCGAGCTCGGCGAGGGTCTCGACCGCCGGTCCGAGACGCCGGATCGCGGCCTGGCTCGCCGACACCACACTGGTGCGCTTGACGAAGTCGTAGACGCCGAGCGGCGAGAAAAAGCGCGCCGACCCGCCCGTCGGCAGGACATGGTTGGGCCCGGCGAGATAGTCGCCGAGCGGCGCCGGGGCGTCGTCGCCACAGAAGATCGCCCCCGCGTTGCGCAGTCGCGCCGCCACCTTGGTGGCGTCGCGCACCTGCAGCTCGAGGTGCTCGGGCGCGATCTCCTCGGCGATCTCGATCGCCTCGTCGAGGTTGCGAACGACGATCAGCGCGCCGCGACGCCGCAGCACGCGGGCGATGTCGCGGCGCCGCGGCAACTCGGGCAGCTGAAGATCGATCTCGCGCGCCACCGCCGCCGCCACGCGCTTCGACGGGGTCAGCAAGATGGCGCACTCGTCGCCACTGCCGTGCTCGGCCTGCGCCAGCAGGTCGGCAGCGACGTAGTCGGCTCGCGCACTCGTATCGGCGATCACCAGCACCTCGCTCGGACCGGCGGTCGCGTCGATGTCGACCTGGCCGTAGACCTGGCGCTTGGCGGCCTGGACGTAGGCGTTGCCCGGACCGACGATCTTGTCGACCCGCGGGATCGTCTTGGTTCCGTAGGCCA
Source organism: bacterium (assembly GCA_030430165.1). Taxonomy (GTDB): domain Bacteria; phylum Desulfobacterota; class Binatia; order HRBIN30; family CADEER01; genus CADEER01. Next base: position 34,583 of record JAUIGL010000047.1, read on the forward strand.
ACGCCGCCACCGCCTGAGCACCGCCGACGCGGTACACCGAATCGACGCCGGCGATTCGCGCCGCCGCGAGCACCGCCGTCGGGTGACCCTGCGGCCCGGCCGGCGAGACCATCACCACCTCGTCGACGCCGGCGACTCGGGCAGGGATGATGTTCATCAGGACCGACGACGGATAGGCGCCCTTGCCGCCGGGAACGTATACCCCGACGCGGCGCAGCGGCGTGATGTTCTGGCCTAGGGTGAGCCCTGCCGAGTCGCGGAACTTCCAGGACGATTGCTTCTGCTTGGCGTGAAAGGCACGGATCCGGCGAGCCGCCGTGCGCAAGGCACGCACGACCTTGGCCGGCATCGCCTCGACCGCGGCGTCGAGCTCGCGCTCGCCGACCCGCAGCGAGCGCGGCGTCAGCGCGATCCCGTCGAGCTGCTTGGCGAGCTCGATCACCGCCGCGTCACCGCGCCGCCGCACCTTGGCGACGATCGCCGCCGCCGCCGTTTCGGCGCGCGCGGTGTCGGCCTCCTGGGTCGCCCGCAAACGCTCGAGCTGCTTGGCAAAGCCACGCGCGCTGGTATCGAGAGTCCGAATCGTCTCGCTCATCCCCGAGCTCCTTTCACTCGCTCGATACTGGCGCCGAGCGCCGCGAGCTTCTCCTCGATCCGCTCGTAACCGCGATCGAGGTGGTAGACGCGACGGACTTCGGTGGTGTTGTCGGCAACCAGCCCGACCAGGATCAGCGAGACGCTGGCCCGCAGATCGGTCGCCATCACCGGCGCGCCGCTGAGCTGCTCGACCCCGCGCACCACCGCGTTGTGCCCGTCGAGAGAAATGTCGGCGCCGAAGCGCAAGAACTCGTTGGCGTGCATGAAGCGGTTCTCGAACACCGTCTCGGTGATCACCGAGGTGCCCTGGCTGACCGTCGCCAACGCCATCATCTGCGCCTGCAAGTCGGTGGGGAAGCCGGGATAGGGCAGCGTCTTGATGTCGACCCCGGCGAGTCGCCGCGCCGCCCGCGCGACGATCGCGTCGTCGCGCTCCTCGAGCTCGGCGCCGGCTTCGCGCAGCTTGACCAACAAAGCGTGCAGATCGCCGCTGCGCGCACCGCGCACCACGACTTCGCCGCGGGTCATCGCCGCGGCGATGAGAAAGGTCCCGGCTTCGATGCGGTCGGGCAGGACCTGGTGGTTCATGCCGCCCAGCTGGCTGGCGCCGCGCACCCGCACGATCGCCTCACCGGCGCCCTCGATGTCCGCCCCCATCGACCGCAATGCCGCCGCCAGATCGACGATCTCCGGTTCGCGCGCGGCGTTCTCGATCACCGTCTCGCCGTGCGCCAGCGACGCCACCATCATCAAGTGCTCAGTCGCGCCCACCGAGGGAAAATCGAGCTGCACCTCGGCGCCGCGCAGCCGATCGGCCCGGGCCTCGGTGTAGCCGTGCACCAGATCGAGCTCGGCGCCGAGCTGTTGCAGCGCGTGCAAGTGCAGATTGACCGGCCGGCCGCCGATCGCACACCCTCCCGGCTGGGAAACCCGGGCGTGGCCGAGTCGCGCCAGCAGCGGCCCGAGCACCAGGAACGACGCGCGCATCGTCTTGACCAATTCGTAGGGGGCCTCCGAAGACGTGATCTCGCCAGCGGTGATGGCCACCGTCGAGCCGTCTTCTTCGACCTCGGCGCCGAGGTCACTGAGCAGGCGCAGCGCGGTTCGCACGTCCTGCACCTGCGGCAGGTTGCCGACAACGCACCGCTGGTCGGTGAGCAAGGTGGAGAAGAGGATCGGCAGCGCCGCGTTCTTCGCCCCGGCGACCTGCACCTCGCCGGTCAGCCGCCGTCCTCCTTTGACTCGAATTACGTCCATTCGCCTTGCCGCTCGGCACGAATGGGGCTCGAGGATACACCAAAGAGAGCGCACCCCGACCTCGCTGGCCGACGCAGATCTGCATTCGTAGCACGTCGCGCCACCGATGACTGCCCTGCCGCCTCAGCAACCTTCGACGATCGAGGACGCCGCCAGCACCCGCGGCTGCCCCGCCAGGTCGCGGTGCACGGCGGCCTTCGAGTATCCCGCGCTGCCGGCGGCGGCGAGCGCGACCTGGCCCTGGTCGGCGCCGATCTCGATCAGCACCGCGCCACCGCCGGCCAGCCGCCGGCTCGCCTGCTGCAGCAGTCGGCCGATCAGGTCCATCCCCGCGCTGCCGCCGCGCAGCGCCATGGGAGGTTCCCAATCGAGCTCGGGCGCCAGCACCGCGCCGTCGGCGACGTACGGAGGATTCGAGACGATCACGTCGAAATGCCCCGGCACCGCGGCCAGCAGGTCGGACTCGACCAGCGTCACCCGATCCGAGAGCCGGTGGCGCTCGAGGTTGCCGGCGGCGACCGCCAGTGCGGCCGGCGAGCGGTCGCAGGCGACTACCTCGGCCGACGGCCGGGCATTGGCAATGGCGATGGCGATGCAACCGCTGCCGGTGCCGACATCGCAGACCCGGGCGCCCGGCGCGACTACTCCGAGCGCGAGCTCGACCAGCAGCTCGGTCTCCGGGCGCGGGATCAAGACGTCGCGGGTGACCGCGAAGGTCAGCGAATGGAACTCCTTTTCGCCGACGATGTAGGCAACCGGCTCGCGGCGCTCGCGGCGCGCCACCAGCGCGGCGAATGCGGCCGCGACTTCAACCGGACACGCATCGCGCAGGCGGGCGATGACGCCACTGCGGCTGAGTCCGGCGGCGCGCGCCATCAGGACCTCGGCGTCGAGGCGGGCTCCCTCCACCCCGGCGCGTTCGAGCTGCGCCACCGCGTCGCCGATCAGCTCGGCGAACTTCGCAGCACCGGTGCCGGTCAGCTGTCGTCCCCCTCGCTGGCCTTGAGCTGCTCGGCCTGGAAGTGGGTGTTGAGGGCGTCGATCACCCCGCCGAGATCGCCGTCGATGATCTTCTCGAGGTTGTAAACGGTCAGGTTGATGCGGTGATCGGTGAGCCGCCCCTGCGGGAAATTGTAGGTGCGCACCCGCTCCGAGCGGTCGCCGCTGCCGACCATCGTGCGACGATTCTCGGCCTGCTCGGCATGGGCTTCCGCCTGGGCGCGTTCGAGCAATCGCGAGCGCAGGATCTTGAGCGCCTTCGCCTTGTTCTTGTGCTGCGACTTCTCGTCCTGACAGGAAACCACCAATCCGGTCGGGATGTGGGTGATGCGCACCGCGGAGTCGGTGGTGTTGACGCTCTGCCCACCCGGCCCCGAGGAGCGATAGACGTCGATGCGCAGCTCGTTGCCCTCGTCGATGTCGACGTCGACCTCTTCGGCCTCGGGCAACACCGCGACGGTGACCGCTGAGGTGTGGATGCGGCCCGACGTTTCGGTCACCGGCACCCGCTGCACGCGGTGCACACCGCCCTCGTACTTGAGCTGGCTGTAGACACCGTTGCCCTCGATCAGGGCGATGATCTCCTTGTAGCCGCCGAGGCCGGTGTCGCTGCTGCTCAGCACCTCGACCTTCCAGCCCTTCTCCTCGGCGTAGCGGCTGTACATGCGGAATAGATCGGCAGCGAACAGCGACGCCTCCTCGCCGCCGGTTCCGGCGCGGATCTCGAGCACCGTGTTGCGCTCGTCGTTCGGATCCTTCGGCAAGAGGAGGATCTTGAGCTCCGCCTCGAGCTCGGACGAGCGCTCCTTGAGCGCCGGCAACTCCTCTTTGGCGAGCTCGCGGATCTCCGCGTCGTCGGCCTCGAGCAGGTCCTTGTGCCCGTCGATGTCGTCGCGCAGCCTCTTCCACTCGCGATAGGCGCGCACGATCGGGTCGAGGTCGGCACGCTCCTTCGCCAGGCGGCCGTAGTTCTTCTGGTCGCCGAGAACCTCGGGATCGATCAGCTGCCCTTCGAGCTCGGCGTACCGGCGCTCGACGTCTTCCAGTTTCTGCAGCATCGGCCGCCTCCTTTAGCGGAAACGCAAAGAGGGCGCAGGAACCCCGGCGCCCTCTTCCACCGCGCCGCCGGCGCGGGCCTCATTCTCGCTACTTCTGGATGCCGTACTTGCGGCGGAAACGCTCCACGCGACCGGCCGTGTCCACCAGCTTCTGCTTGCCGGTATAGAACGGGTGGCAGGCCGAGCAGATGTCGACGTGGATTTCCTCGAGCGTCGACCGCGTCTCGAACGTGTTGCCACAGGCGCAGATCGCCTTGGCTTGATGGTACTCCGGGTGAATTCCTTCGCGCATGGCTCTTCTCCGAATCGGTCTAGGTACCAGCTGAAGGCGGCGTTGGCAAGCGACCCCGGGTCAGTCGGCCAGGCGCTGCAGCAGGCGGATGTAGAAGCGAATCAGGTCGGCGTAGCCCTCGACCGAGATCCGCTCGTCGGTGCCGTGCATGCGATCGACGTCGACCTCGTCCATGCGGATCGGCAAAAAACGGTAGATTCCGTCTGCAATCCCTTGGTAGCGGCGGGCGTCGGTCATACCGAGGACCAGCGACGGCGCCACCAGGGCGTCGGGAAAGATTTCGACGATCGTCGCCTCGATCGCCCGGTACCCCTCGTTCTCGACGCTCGATACCGGCGACGGCTCGGTGGGTTCGTCGACGACGCGGATCGTCACCTCGGGATCATCGACCACCTTCTCCACGTGCTCCAGCACCGACCGGACCGAATCGCCCGGCAGGATCCGGAAGTTGACCAGGGCCCGCGCCTCGCGCGGCAGCACGTTGCCCTTGACCCCGGCCTCGAGCATGGTCACCGCGGTGGTGGTTCGCACCGTCGCCGCCGTGGTCGGCGCCGAATCCAGCGAGCGCAGCACGGCGCCTTTGAACAGCCACGTATTGTTCATCGCCAGGCGCTGCCAGAACGGCATCTCCGGCGCGAAGGCGGCGAGCTGCAGCTCGGTCACCTTCTCCAGCCGCGTCGGCATCGGGTTCTCCTCGAGGCGCGCCGCGGCGCGGGCTACCCGGCCGACCGGGGTCGAGGGCGGCGGCACCGAAGAATGGCCACCCGGCCCCTGCGAAAAGAGCTCGACCTTGGCAAATCCCTTCTCGGCGATCCCGACCGTCGCCAACGGCTGGTCGAGGTCTTCGATGATCCCCTCGAGAACGAAACCGCCTTCGTCCAGCACCATGGCGAGCCGCTCGCCGCGCTCGGCGAGCAGCGCGGCGATGGCGGCGGCGCCGAGGCCGTCGTTCTCCTCGTCGTGGCCAAACGCCAGATAAACCGTGCGCGACGGCGTGAACCCGCCGGCGACGAGCCGCTCCACCGCCTCGAGGATGCCGAAGACGCTGCTCTTGTCGTCGAGCGCCCCGCGTCCCCAAATATACCCGCCTTCGATCACCCCATCGTACGGCGGCTGGGCCCATAGCTCGGACTCGACCGGCACCACGTCGAGGTGGGCGGCGAGCAGAATCGGATTCCCCCTGCCCTTGCCCCAGGTGTAGAGCAGGCTCGCCTCGCCAACCACTTCCCGCTCGAGGGCGCGGTGCACCGCGGGAAATTGCCGTTCGATCTGCCGGTGCAACCCGGCGAAAGCCTCGGCGTTGGCGAGGGCCACGCCCTCTTGCGACTCGGTTCGCCAACGGATCGCCTCCGCCAGCCGCGCCGCCGCCGCGTCGGCGTCGACCTCGACCGGCTCGGCGAACGCTGCCGGCGCCGAGAGAACCCAGAGGAACCCCGCAATACCTACTATTACTCTCATAACCTTCCGCATTGTACTCGAACTTTCACACACTGCCAGCCGGCAGCTGGTAAACGGTATACATCGGCAACTGATCGGTCGGCGAGTTGCGCAAGAAGTGAATCCCACCGGGGTACCTGCGCATTACCTCGCGGATCCCGTGCTTGCTCTCGTCGGGCACCTCGAGCTGCAGGAAACAGGTCGCGTCGCCCTCCTCCGGCGGCGGATCGACTCCGTCGGCGCCGGCGATTGCAAAGTCGAATCGGCCACCACTGCGCCGCGCCGGCTCGTACAGCCGCATCCGCGCCACCACCTCCTCCTCGAAGGTCGGGTTGACGAAGACCACGACGCAGAGCGGCAACAGGCGCTCGGCCTCGAGCAACATCTCCAGCCGGTGATCCGGTCCGAAGTAGGTACCCGTGCGAACGGTCGAATTGGTCGTCGCGTAGACGAAAAAGCCGTGCAGGACCGCCGCCAGCACCGCGGCGAACGCCAGCCCGCCGGTCGCGCCGCGCCACACCGGACTGTCGAAGCTGCGGCCGCAGGCGGCGACCAGCTTGCCGAGCACGACCGCGCCGATCGCGTAGACGAAGGGCCAGACGATCAGCGAACGCCGGTGCACCGGATACACCAGCAGCGGGGGTAGAGTCCCGATCAGGAAGAACAGTGCCGCGACCCGCAATCGCCGACTCGCCAGAGCGGCGATCGCCAAGGGCAACGCGATTGTCAGCGACACCGCGTACCACGACGAAATCGCCGGCTCGTCCCAGGTCCGCCGCCACCAGGTCGCGGCATTCGCCAGCCCGTTGCCGGCGATCACGCCGAGCGGCTGCAGCTCGTCGGCGACGCGACCATCGGCCGTCTTGCGCAGGATGCTGGTATCGGTCGCAAGCGCGCCGAACTCGCGGTGCAAGACGTGATCGAAGCGCGGCGGCACACCGACCTGGACGGCGATGACCGCGGCGAAGCAAACGGTGGCGACGGCTGCGCCGCGCATCCCCCCGGATGCCCCGGCGCCAGCCAACAGCACCAGCGGAAAGAAAAGGTAGAGAACGTTGATCGGCGCGTAGCAGTAGCCGATGCCGCCCGCACACGCGCCGAACAGAGCCCACTGCCACAGCGCGGCGCGGCCGCGCGCCACTCGCTCGGCGAGCAGCAGAAGCAGCAGTGCCCAGGTCACGCTCACCGAGAAGAAGGTGCCCATGCGCGACTGCGCGAGGTGCCAGGGCGCAGTCGCAAACAGGGTGAGGGCGAGCAGCCCCGACATGCCCGGAAGGCGAACCCGCAGCCAGGCCCAGAAGATCAGGAGCAGCGCGGTCGAAGCCGCGACTTCGGCGAAGCGGAGCGCGGTAATCGTCCCGCCCAGCCCCTTCATGCTCAACCAGGTGAGCGGAAGCTGGAGCGGCGAAACTCCGCCGTTGACCAGATCGTATTCCTTTGACGAGAAGAACTGGCGCGGCCAGCTGCCGTCGAGCGCCTGCAGGCCGCGCAATCCGGTTTCCGCCGAGTAGGCGTTGAGGTGCGCCGGCCACGTATCGAGCGCGATCGACTTGAGAACCAGCGCCGCCAGCGCCACCGCCACGCCGACCCAGAACGGCAACCTCGGCGCCGGCGGCGAGGCCGGCGCCGCCAGAATCCCGATCACCACCAGCACCCCGCCGAGGATCGCCAGCGGCGCCGCCAACCCCGACTCCAGCGTCGCCCACCAGCGCGCCAGCAGGAACACCAGCGCGCCGCCGACCAGCGCGGCATCGGCGCCGCGCTGCCGCCGCAGCGCCGCCACCAGGCAAAGCAGCAAGAACGACGACAGTAGCCACAGCAGCGGCGCGATCGACCACTCGATCGCCTGGTACGGCCAGAGAAAAAACTGCAAGGGGCTGCCCCCGGGCTCCGCCCCGCTACTACGGCTTGAAGGCCTGGGCGGCGGCCACTGCTTTGCGCCAGCCGGCGTACAGGCGTTCGCGCTCGGGCTTGCGCATCTTGGGTTTGAAGTCGCGGTCGCGCACGCGGACCTTCTTCAGCGCGGCGGCGTCCTTCCAGACGCCGACGCCGCGGCCGGCGAGCAGGGCGGCGCCCAGCGCAGTCGTCTCGACCAGTTTCGGCCGGTCGACGGAAACGCCGAGCACGTCGGCTTGGAACTGCATGAGGAAATCGTTGGCGGCAGCTCCGCCGTCGACCCGCATCCCGGCGAGCGACCGCTTCGACTCGGCCGCCATCGTGTCGACGACGTCGCGCGTCTGGTAGGCGAGCGACTCGAGCGCGGCGCGAACCACGTGATCGCGGGTGACGCCGCGGGTGAGACCGAGAATGGCGCCGCGCGCCTCCGGATCCCAGTGCGGCGCGCCGAGGCCGACGAATGCCGGCACCAGGTAGACACCGAGGGTCGAGTCGACCCGCGTCGCCATCTTCTCGCTGCGCTTTGCCGACTTGAGCAAGCCGAGGCCGTCGCGCAACCACTGCACCGCGGCGCCGGCGATGAACACCGAGCCTTCGAGAGCGTAGGCGGGGGTGCCGTCCGCCGCGCAGGCGATCGTCGTCACCAGCCCCTTGCGCGAACGCACCGGCTTGTCGCCGGTGTACATGAGAACGAAACAGCCGGTGCCGTAGGTGTTCTTGACCAACCCGGGCTCGAAGCAAGCCTGGCCGAACAAGGCCGCCTGCTGGTCGCCGGCGATACCGGCGATCGGCACCTCGGCGCCGAAGGCGGCCTTGGTGGTGGTCGCCACGGTACCGCTCGAGGCGACCACTCGCGGCAGCATCTCCGCCGGCACGTCGAGCGCGCCCAATAAGCCCGGGTCCCAGCGACGCTTGTAAATGTCGTAGAGGAGTGTCCGAGAAGCATTGGTGTAGTCGGTGACGTGGGCCGCGCCGCCGCTCAGCTTCCAGATCAGCCAGCTGTCGATGGTGCCGAAGGCGAGGTCGGCGGACCGCTTGCGCAAGCCGCGCACGTTGTCGAGCAGCCACTTGATCTTGGTTCCCGAGAAGTAGGGATCGAGCACCAGGCCCGTCTTGCGGCGGAAGTTTGCCTCGTGGCCGTCGGCCTCGAGCTTGGCGCACAGGTCGGCAGTGCGCCGGTCCTGCCAGACGATCGCCTTGTGCACCGGCTCGCCGGTCTTGCGATCCCAGACGACGGTGGTCTCGCGCTGGTTGGTGATGCCGATCGCCGCCACCCGCGACGGCTTGGTGCGCGCGTCGCGCAAGGCGCGCCCCACCACCCGCCGGGTGACCTTCCAGATCTCGTCGGCATCGTGCTCGACCCAACCCGGCTTCGGGTAGTGCTGAGTGAACTCGGCGTAACCGCGGCCGCGCACTCTGCCGGTCTCGTCGAAAACCAGAGCGGTGCTGCCGGTCGTCCCCTGATCGATGGCTAGAATCCGCTTGGCCATGGGTCCTCCTCGGTGATGGCTGGTCGCCGGCGCGTGTCCCTCCCGCGCGAGCCTGGCGCGAGCTGGCGACGAATAGAGGATTCCGTCTATCCTATGTCCGCGCCCGATTGCCAGCCGACACCAACCAGCGCTCCCTACGCGACGACTCCTACCCAACATGCGCCAAGCTCCCGTTCTCTTCGTCACCGGCAAGGGTGGCAGCGGCAAGACGACGATTGCTTGCACGCTGGCCGGTGCGCTGGCCGACCACGGCAATCGAGTGCTGCTGGTCGAGGCGCTCGACGACGGCGGCATCGATCGCCACTTTCCGGGAACCGATACAGGCGACTCGCCGCGCTCCATCGGCGACCGAGTGGACGGTGTCGTATGGCAGCCGCGGGCGCTGGTCGAAGCGTACTTCGGCCGGGTCCTGCGCCTGCCGATTCTCACCCGGCGACTCTTCTCCAGCGACGCGTTCAACGCGCTGACCACCGCCGCGCCGGGGATCACCGCGTTTCTCGCGCTCGACCAGGTGTACGCGTGGAGCGCGAGTCGCGAATACGATCGCATCATCGTCGACAGCCCGGCCACCGGGCACGCCCTTCAGCTTCTGCGCGCGCCGTTCCAGCTGGCGTCGGTGGTCGCGCGCGGGCCGCTCCACACCCCCCTCGCGCGCGTCACCTCGCACCTGCGCAACCGCAAGCTGACCAGCGTCGCCGTGGTCGCCCTGTGCGAAGAGATGTCGGTGGCCGAGGCCGCCGAGGCAGCGGCTTCGCTGAAGCGTCTCGGCTTGCAGCTGGAGCGGCCGATCCTCAACCGCTGCGCCGAGGCTCGCTTCACAGCCGCCGACCGCAAGGCGATCGACGAGCTGAGTGAAATCTATTCCGACGACCGTCTGCTCGCCGCGGCGCGACAGCACCTCGCCGCACAACGACGCACCGCGACCTTCGCCCGCGAGCTGCGCAAGATCTTCGCAGCGCAGCCACTGCGTCTGGTCGAAACCGGAATCGGCGGAGAGGTTGGCGCCAGTATCGAGTCGGCGCTGCGCCGCTGGAGCGCGCGATGAGCCCGGCCAAGCGCCGCCGGGCGAGCAAAGGACTGCTCGGCAAACGGATCATCCTCTGCATGGGCGCAGGCGGCGTCGGCAAGACTTCGACCGCCGCAGCCCTCGCCCTGGCAGCAGCGGAGAACGGCGCGCGCTGCGCTCTGGTGACGGTCGACCCAGCCAAGCGCCTGCGCAGCGCGCTCGGCCTCGACGAGCTGTCGATGCGTCCGACCGCACTCGCCATCGCCGGCACGGGCTCGCTCGACGCAATGGCGCTCGACACCAAGAGCGCCTTCGACGACTTGATCCGCCGGGTGGCGCCGAGCGACGACCTGGCCGAGGCGATTCTCGCCAACCCGCTCTACCGCGAGGTCTCCGACGAGCTCGGCGGCTCGACCGAGTACATGGCGATGGAGAAGCTGCACGAGTTGGCGCAGCTCGACTACGACCTGGTGGTCGTCGACACGCCCCCGGGAGCCCACGCCGGCGACCTCCTCGGCGCACCGTCGCGCATGCGCTCGCTGGTCGAGTCGGGTGCCGCCGCCGTGCTGCGCGCGCCGAGCAGCATTCTCGGCGAGAGCCGACTCGCCAACCTCACCCTGCGCCCCCTGCTGGCGGCGCTCGAGCGCTGGGTCGGCAAGGGCCTGATCGCCAACCTCGGTGAGTTCGCCACCGCCTTCGAGCCGCTGCTCGCCGGCTTCGCCGCACGCGCACAGGACGTCGACACCCTGCTGCGGCGCAGAGACACGGCAATCGTTCTGGTCACCAACACCGAGGCGGCGGTCGTCGAGCGAACCGCCGACCTGGCGCAAAGCCTCGACGCCGAGGGCCTGCGCTGCGCCGCGGCGATCGCCAACCAGGTGCAGAAGCTGCCGCCGAAGGGCTCGGCACCGGCACTGCGCTGCGCCCCCGAGCTGCGCGCCAAGCTGCGCGACAACTACGCGGCGCTCGAAGCGCGCGCGGCCGCCGACCGCAAGACCGTGCGCGAAATCGGCAAGCGGATCGCACCGGTCGCAGCGGCCATACCGCGGCTCAGCGAGCCGATCGCCTCGCGCGCACAGCTCGAGCAAGTCGCCGAGCTGCTCAACCGACAGCTGGGCCGCCGCTAACCAGCCCCCCCCCATTTGGACGCCGTCCGAAGCTCTCTGAGCGAAGGAGGGCCGCAGGCGGCTTTGGACGACCTGGCGATCAAAGAAGGCTGGAGGCTGCGGCTGAGGCTAGGGCTGGGGTGACCGGGGTGACTGGGGTGACGGAAGTCGCCGTTTGGAGGTCAGCTGCCGGAGGCGCGCTTGCGCGCTTTGGTGCGAATGCGCGGCTTGCCGCGGCCCATTTTCGATGCGACTCGCGACTTACCGGTGCTCTTGCGGGGCTTGGGCTTGGCCTTGGCGGCGGGCGTCACCGGCGGCGCCGGTGCCGGTTTGGCAGCGGCCGCGGCGGTCTGCGCCATCAGGCGGTCGAGCTTCATGTTGAGGTTCACCACCGAGCCCTGCAGCGCGTGGATCTCCTCGACCAACCGCTTGTAGTCGCTGCGCGTCGGCAGATTGAGCGCGGCGAGCACCGCCTCCAGGTTCTTGTCGACCGTCTTGCGCGCGCGGTTGGCGCGCACCACGGCACCCTCGATCTCGTCGCGCAGGTTCGCACCGCCGGTGAGCTCTTCGAGGAACACGTTGACTACTTCTTCGCCGCGTTCGATCAGGTCACGCAGAGGCGAGCGCGGGTTGTCGCTTTCGGTTCTTTTGGGCGCCATGGAAATCGCTTATAGTGACGCGCTGGTGGGTAAGCAACCGTGACCTGGGAAGCGTTCTTAGGATACCTGACGTGCCTGCGCTTCGTTTCGCAGGACATCGATCTCGCGACCCTGTTGCGCACCGGGCTGGTCGCCAACATCCTCAACGCAATCGTCTGCCGCTTGATCGCTCACAACCACGGTCGCGACACTCGGGTGTGGACCGCCGCCGGCCTCGTCTTCGGACTGTGGGCGGTCGCCGTCGCGCTAGTCTGGATGGTCGCCCTGCCCTTCGGCAACGACGAACGCAGTCGCAATTAGCGCCGTGTGGGTGAGCGCGAGGTGCCAGCGCTCGATGCCGAGCATCCGGGCGCGCTCGACCGCGCGCCCATGCAACTGGATGGTCGGCGCCGAACCCTTTTCGCGCACGACCTCCACCTCCTGCCAGCCGACGCCGCGCATGCCCGTGCCGAGCGCCTTCATCACCGCTTCCTTGGCGGCCCAGCGCGCCGCGAAGCTCTCCGCCGAACGCTTGCGCCGTTCGCAATAGGCGATCTCGCCCGCACTGTAGACGCGCACGCGGAAGCGCCGCCCCCACTTGGGGTGGTCGATTGCGCGTTGGATGCGATCGACCTCCGCATGATCGACACCGACTGCAACTACTCTCATGCTACCGAGCTCGCTCCCTCCTGCGCTCTGCGAGCTTCGGAGGGCGGAGACGCTCGTAGGCAGGGGCATAGGCAAAGGCAGAGCCAAGGGATGGTGGTCGCTGGCGCGACGATTCGTCTCCCGGGTTGGTCATCGGAGAAGCTGCGTTCGGAAGGTGGGCTGGCCAATCCATGGCTTCACCCACCGTCAGCACGCCTGGCAGGAGGTGCAGGTGGCTGTGTCGCAAGGGGCGGTCTGGCGCTCGGCAAAGGCCTTGCGGCGCTCCACCCAGAGGTAGCTCTTGGCGATCCCGTGGTCGATGAAGTCCCAGGCGAAGCTCTCGTCGTCGCCGTAGGTGCGGTGCACGTAGTCGTCGGGATGGGGCACACCGTCGATCCCCTGGCGCTGCCAGCCGCGGATCTCGGCCCACCAATCGCCGCCGCCGCGGTGGATGCGCTCGATGACGGTCGAGATGCGCCGATCGCCGCGCGACAGCAGCGTCTGCAGATAACCTTCGCGCGGCGACTCGCTGTTGAACTCGAGATTGGGGATGCGGCCGCAGCGTTTGCGCAGGTCGCGGAAGGTCGCGCGCAAGTCCGACAGCGAATGCATCGGATCCCACTGGAACGGGGTCCACGGCTTGGGCACGAAGGGATTGACCGACACCGTGACCCGGCCGACCCGGTGCGCGCCCTTGGCGCCGGCGCCGAGGCGGGCGCGGATGGTCTCGACCAGCTCGGCGATCGCGTGCACGTCGTCGCGCGTCTCCTGCGGCAGGCCGATCATGAAATAGAGTTTGAGGTGATCGACGCCTTCGCCGACCATCAGCTCGGCGGCGCGCAGGATGTCGGCTTCGGTGAGGTTCTTGTTGATGATGCGGCGCATGCGCTCGGACCCGGCCTCGGGCGCGATGGTGGCGCTGCGGGTGCCGCCGCTGGCGAGCGAACCGGCGAGACTGGGAGTGACGCAGTCCGCCTTCAGCGACGACGGCGACAAGCGTCCGCCGGCGGCGACCGCGGTCGCCGCGAGCTCGGCGACGCCGGGCACGCTGGCCATCTCGGCGCCGACCAGACCGATCGTCTTGCGGTGCTGCAAGCCGTCGCGCAGCGCTTCGCCGAGCGACTCCGGACTGCGCGTGCGGATCGGCCGGTACATGTAGCCGGCGGCACAGAAGCGGCAGCCCCACTGGCATCCGCGGCTGGCCTCGACCATGACCATGTCGCCGAACACGGCCTCGTCCGACAAGATTCGCGTCGTCGTCGGGAAGCGGTTGAGATCCCAAACCAGGCGGCGCTCGACCTGCGGCCGCGCCGGTCCGCGGTAGCCGTGCTCGACCAGCCGCGGCCCGTCGTACACCGGCGCGTAGTGCTCCGGAACGTAGGCGCCGCCGACCGCGCAGGCGATACGCTCCAGCAATTCTCGACGCGGCTCGGCACCGTCGCCGTAGTGCTCGAGGAACTCGGGCAGCATCTCCTCGGCCTCGCCGATCAGACACAAGTCGAGGAAGTCGGCGATCGGCTCCGGGTTGAGGAAGATCGCCGGACCGCCGGCGATGATCAGCGGCGCCGACTCGTCGCGCTCGGCGGCGCGCCAGGGCACGCCGATCAGCTCGAGCAGCGACGGAATGTTGAGATAGTCGGTTTCGAACGAGATCGATAGCGCGATCAGGTCGAAGTCGGCGACCCGCCGCCCGCTCTCGAGCGTCGCCAGCAAGCCCGGAGCCACCGCGGCGGCGTCCCGGTCGGGCAGGAAGGCGCGCTCACAGACGACCCCCGGGTAGCGGTCGAAGATCTCGTAGACCGACTGGAAGCCGAGGTTGCCCATCGCCAGGCGGTAGGCATTGGGATAGGCGAGGCAGACGCGCAGCGGCGCGTCGCGGGTTTTCTCGAAGAGAAAGTGCTCGGCAGCGGCTCGCTGCCGGGCCTGGCCGCGCGGGTCGACGGGAGATCGCACCCGGCGACGATACACCGGCCCGCCGCGCCGCGAAACGGGAGGATGCCGCCCGTCCCCGGCCGGCTCGCTCGGCGGGAAGCAACGAGGAACGGCCCCCGCGTTCCCCCTCCTTACCAAGGAGGGGGTTAGGGGGAGGTCGCGCGCCGAGAACGTCTCGACCGCGCCCCAACCGCCGACGTCCCCGAGTAGCCCAAGGGGCGTATCGAGGGGCCTGTTCGCGCCAGGCCCCTCGATAC